>CAYOIZ010000015.1:0-102442 GCA_964404165.1 uncultured Binatia bacterium (SeqCode)
CTCCCGCGTTCGTGCTCCGTACTCGTTCGTACGGCGAGTCGGATCGCATCGTTACGCTGATCACCGAGCAGCACGGCAAGGTCACCGGGATCGCCAAGGGGGCCAAGAACTCCCGCCGTCGCTTCGCCGGCACGCTCGAGCCGTTCGTCCACATCCGCGCCGTCTTCCAGCAGCGACCGGCGTCCGATCTGGTGTTCATGCTGCGCTGTGACCTGCTCGAGGC
Source organism: uncultured Binatia bacterium (SeqCode) (assembly GCA_964404165.1). GTDB lineage: Bacteria > Desulfobacterota > Binatia > DP-6 > DP-6 > DASYLJ01. The sequence continues at coordinate 224 of CAYOIZ010000015.1, forward strand.
GCTCCGCAGTTTCACCAGCGATCTCGACCGCTTCACGGCCGGAAGCTACGTCCTCGACCTCACCGACCGCATGGTCTTCGGGCGCGAGTCGGGGAGCGAGGTCTACCGTCTCGTGCACGACGCCCTGGGTCTCCTCGCGCGCGGTGCCCGCGTCGCACCGGTGCTGCGGGCCTTCGAGCTCCACCTGCTGGCGATGAGCGGCTACGCACCGGCGCTCGACAGCTGCCGCGAATGCGGCGTCGCCGCCACGGCGGGGACCATGGTGTACCTGGTCGTGAACCGCGGCGGGCTGCTCTGCCGTCGCTGCGTCCCGTCCGGCGAGCCCATCCGTCCCGTCGGCGGGACGACCGCGCTCGAGCTCGCCCGCCTCGCCAGCGTCCCGCTCGCCGAAGCCGGCGCGGGAAGCGACTGTCTGGACGAGGCGACGGTCATCGCCGAGCAGCTTCTCGACGGCGTGACGTCCGGCCCGGTGCGGTCGCGGGCGTTCCTCGGCCTCGCGCGCGTTGATTCCCCAGAAGCCCTCCGCTAGGTTCGCGACTTTTCTCAGGGAGGATCGATGGCACGATCGCAGCACCGGGCGAGCACCCGCAAGCCCGCCCGCCGTCCCGCACCCAAGAAGTCGGCCCCGGCGAAGACCGCCAAGGCCACCCGCTACGTCTATGCGTTCGGCGGAGGTCGCGCCGACGGCAAGGCCGAGATGAAGAACCTCCTCGGCGGCAAGGGTGCGAACCTCGCCGAGATGGCTCGCATGGGCCTGCCCGTGCCTCCCGGGTACACGATCTCCACCGAGGTCTGCACCTATTACTACGACCACAAGCGCACCTACCCGCCGGTCTTGAAGGCACAGGTCCAGGACGCCCTCGCCAAGGTCGAGAAGTCGCTCGGCAAGCGCTTCGGCGATCCCGAGCGGCCGCTCCTCGTGTCGGTGCGCTCCGGCGCCCGCGCCTCGATGCCGGGTATGATGGACACCATCCTGAACCTGGGTCTCAACGACCGCACGGTGCAGGGGCTGATCCGCGAGACCGGCAACGAGCGCTTTGCCTACGACTCGTACCGTCGCTTCGTGCAGATGTACGGCGACGTCGTGCTCGACCTGAAGCCGCGCACCAAGGAGGAGGAAGACCCCTTCGAGGTGGCGCTGGCGGAGAAGAAGCGCGAGCGCGGCGTGACGCTCGACACCGAGCTCGACGCCGACGCGCTGCGCGAGCTGGTCGGCGAGTTCAAGGCGCTCATCAAGATGCGCAAGGGCGTCAACTTCCCGGAAGACCCGTGGGAGCAGCTCTGGGGCGCGGTCGGCGCGGTGTTCGGCTCGTGGATGAACGACCGGGCCATCGTCTACCGCAAGCTGAACGACATCCCCGAGAGCTGGGGCACCGCCGTCAACGTGCAGTCGATGGTGTTCGGCAACATGGGTGCCGACTCCGGCACCGGCGTCGCCTTCACGCGCGACCCGTCGAACGGCGCCAACCTCTTCTACGGCGAGTTCCTGATGAACGCGCAGGGCGAGGACGTCGTCGCCGGGACGCGCACGCCGCTCCCCATCGTCGAGCTCGAGCGCGAGAACGCGAAGGTCTACGGCCAGCTGCTGAAGGTGCGCAAGACGCTCGAGAAGCACTACCGCGAGATGATGGACATCGAGTTCACCATCCAGCAGGGCGTGCTGTACATGCTGCAGTGCCGCGTCGGGAAGCGCACCGCCACCGCCGCCGTCCGCACCGCCGTCGAGATGGTGAAGGAGCGGCTCATCACGCCGAAGGAGGCGCTGCTGCGCGTCGACCCGGAGCGGCTGAACGAGCTGCTGCGCCCGGTGTTCGACACCGCCGCCAAGACGACGGCCGAGCGCGCCGGCCGACTCCTCGCGAAGGGCCTCAACGCCGGGCCGGGCGCCGCCAGCGGCGTCATCGCCTTCCACGCCGAGGACGCCGAGGCGATGGTGCGCGACGGCAAGCGCGTCATCCTGGTGCGCAACGAGACGTCGCCCGAGGACATCCGCGGCATGGCGGCGTCCGAGGGCATCCTCACCGCGCGCGGCGGCATGACGAGCCACGCGGCGCTCGTCGGCCGGCAGATGGGCAAGGTGTGCGTCGTCGGCTGCGACGCCCTGCAGATCAGCTACGAGAAGGGCGAGATGCGGATCGCCGGCCGCGACGACGTGCTGCGCCAGGGCGACGCGATCTCGATCGACGGCTTCACCGGTCAGGTGTTCGCCGGCGACATCCCGACGCGCCCGAGCGAGGTCGTCGAGGTGCTGATCGACGGCACGCTGCAGCCGTCGCAGTCGCCGACCTACCAGATGTACGCGCAGCTCATGAAGTGGGCCGACCAGACCCGCACGCTCGGCGTGCGGGCCAACGCCGACCTGCCCGAGCAGTGCACGCAGTCGGTCGCCTTCGGCGCCGAGGGCGTCGGCCTCTGCCGCACCGAGCACATGTTCTTCGGCGAGGAGAAGATCGGGCCCATGCGCCAGATGATCCTCGCCGAGACGGTCGAGGAGCGGAAGGCCGCGCTCGCGAAGCTCCTGCCGCTGCAGCGCGCCGACTTCGAGGGCATCTTCCGCGTCCTGCGCGGCAAGCCGCTCACCATCCGCACCATCGACCCGCCGCTGCACGAGTTCCTCCCGCACGACGAGGACGGCCAGCGCGAGCTGGCGGCGGAGATGGGCGTCCCGTACGAGCGCGTGCACGCCCGCGTCGAGGCGCTGCACGAGTTCAACCCGATGCTCGGGTTCCGCGGCTGCCGTCTCGGCGTCGTGTTCCCGGAGATCACCGAGATGCAGGCGCGCGCCATCTTCGAGGCGGCGGCCAACGTGAAGCGCGAAGGCATCGCCGTCGCGCCCGAGGTGATGATCCCGCTCGTCGGGCACGTGAAGGAGCTGAAGCTCCAGGCCGAGGTCGTGCACCGCGCGGCCGCCGACGTCATGCGCGAGCGGGGCGTCAAGTTCCCCTACCTGCTCGGCACCATGATCGAGATCCCGCGCGGCGCCCTCACCGCCGACGCCATCGCCGAGGTGGCACAGTTCTTCTCCTTCGGCACCACCGATCTCACGCAGACCACGCTCGGCGTGTCGCGCGACGACGCGGCCCGCTTCCTGACGCCGTACGTCGACGACTACGAGATCTACGCACGCGACCCCTTCGAGACGATCGACCGCGACGGCGTCGGCGCGCTCATGCGCATCGCCACCGAGCGGGGCCGCTCGACGAACCCGAAGATCAAGCTCGGCATCTGCGGCGAGCACGGCGGCGACCCGGCGTCGATCGCCCTGTGTCAGGAAATTGGCCTGAACTACGTGTCCTGCTCGCCGTACCGGGTGCCGATCGCCCGGCTCGCGGCGGCGCAGGCGGCGCTGGCCAAGACGCGCTAAAGCACGCGCCGTCCTCGGCCGACGTATGCAGGGAGCCGGCGCGGTGCGAACCGCGCCGGTGGCGACCGGGGGACGGTGTGGGAACGAGCGAACAGGCGCGACTCTTCGGGGTGCTCGGCGATCCGATCGAGCATTCGCTCTCGCCCGCCATGCACAACGCGGCCTTCGCCGCCTGCGACCTGCCGCATCTCTACCTGCGGCACCGCGTGACGCCGGCCGAGCTGCCGTCGGCGCTCGCCGACGCGCGACGGCTCGGCATGGGCGGCCTCAACCTCACGGTGCCGCTCAAGGAGACCGTCCTCCCGCTCCTCGACGACGTCACGCCTGCGGCACGCCGTATCGGCGCCGCCAACACGCTGGTCTTCCGCGGACGCCGGATCGTCGGCGACAACACCGACGGCCGCGGCTTCGTGCGCTCGCTGCGCGGCCATGTGCGCCTCCGCGGCGCCCGCGTCGTCGTCGTCGGCGCCGGCGGCAGCGCGCGCGCCGTCGCGAGTGCGTTGCTCGACGCCGGCTGTGCGGGTGTCAAGATTCTGAACCGCACGCGCGCGCGGGCGGAGCTGCTCGCCGATCGGCTCGGCGGCGCACCCGCCGCGACGGTTTTTCCGCTGCGGATGCTGGAGACTGGCGAGGTCCTGGAGGATGCTCGACTGGTCGTGAACACCACCTCCACAGGCCTGACCGGCGCGACGCTCGCCACGCGCTTCGCCGCCGCGCCGCGCGACTGTCTGTTCGTCGATCTGCTGTACGGTCCCACGCCGACGCCATGGCGTCGCGCCGCCGCACGCGCAGGACGCCCGACCCTCGACGGCAGCGGCATGCTGCTGCACCAGGGCGCGCTCGCCTTCGAAGCGTGGACGCAGCGTCCCGCGCCGCTGGCGGCCATGGCGCGGGCCCTCGGTACTGCCGGACTAGCGTTGTCCCATCACGCCCAACCCCATAGCGCTCGCACGTGATGACGTCACGACTCGGCGATCTCCTGCAGCGGCGCGGCGATCTGTCCGCCGACCAGCTCGCGAAAGCCCTCGAGGCGCAGCGCGAGCACGGCGGCGCGCTGGCGTCGCACCTCGTCAAGATGGGGTTCGTCAGCGAGGAGCAGCTGCTCTCGTACCTCGAGCGCGAGTACCGGCTGCCCATCGTCGACCCGCTGTCGCTCGACATCCCGCGCGAGGTGCTCGGCATCATCCCGCAGGCCCTCGTCATGAAGCATCACCTGATTCCGACGAATCTGGTGCGCTCCACGCTGACGATCGCCATGGCCGATCCGTCGAACCTGATCGCGATCAACGAGATCAAGTTCCTGACGGGCTACGACATCAAGATCGCGGTGGCGGCCCCCGCGGCCATCCAGTCGGCCATCGAGCGCCACTACGCGGAGCAGTCGAACTTCGACGAGGTGCTGTCGCAGCTCGGCAACGAGAGCGTCGAAGTCGTCCACGACTCCGACGAGATCGACCTCCAGGAGCTCGAGCGCGCCACCGAAGAGGCGCCCGTCGTGCGACTGGTGAACGCGTTCCTCACCGACGCCATCCGCAAGCGCGCGTCCGACATCCACATCGAGCCCTACGAGAAGATGCTGCGGGTGCGCTTCCGCATCGACGGCGTCCTCTACGAGATCATGCAGCCGCCGCTGCGCCTCAAGAACGCGATCACGTCGCGCTTGAAGGTCATGGCGCAGCTCGACATCGCCGAGCGGCGCCTGCCGCAGGACGGTCGCATCAAGATGAAGCTGTCGGGCAACAAGGAGATGGACTTCCGCGTCTCCGTGCTGCCGACGATGTTCGGCGAGAAGGTCGTGCTCCGCCTCCTCGACAAGTCGAACCTGCAGCTCGACATGACGAAGCTCGGGTTCGAGGAGCAGGCGCTCAAACACTTCAAGGACGCCATCTACAAGCCCTACGGCATGGTGCTGGTGACGGGACCCACCGGGTCCGGCAAGACCACCACGCTCTACTCGGCGCTCGCCGACCTCAACAAGGTCGCGAACAACATCTCCACCGCCGAGGACCCGATCGAGTTCAACCTGGTCGGCATCAACCAGGTGCAGATGCACGACGACATCGGGCTCAACTTCGCTGCCGCGCTGCGCGCCTTCCTGCGCCAGGACCCCGACATCATCATGGTCGGTGAGATCCGCGACTTCGAAACCGCGGAGATCGGCGTGAAGGCCGCGCTCACCGGCCATCTCGTGCTGTCGACGCTGCACACCAACGACGCGCCGTCGACGATCAACCGCCTGCTCAACATGGGCATCGAGCCGTTCCTGGTCGCCAGCTCGGTGAACCTGATCCTCGCGCAGCGCCTGGCTCGCGTCATCTGCCCGCAGTGCAAGGAAGACGCGCCGGTCACCCCGGAGATGCTCACCGAAGTGGGCTGGCCCGGCGAGCACTTCGTCCCGCAGCACGGCGTCGGGTGCCCGAACTGTGGTGGCACCGGCTACCGGGGCCGCGTCGCGCTGTACGAGGTCATGCCGATGCTGGACGACCTGCGCGAGCAGGTGCTGTCGGGGGCGACGGCGCTCGACCTCAAGCGGGCGGCGGTGCAGAGCGGGATGAAGACGCTCCGCCAGTCGGGCCTCGAGCACGTCGCGCGTGGGAATACGACGCTCGAGGAAGTCCTCCGCGTCACGCTCGCGGACTGAGGGGCTTTGCGCGGGGTGCGCGGGCGTGGTGGGGGGTGCCGCCGGCTGCGCGCGGCGTTCGCACGGCACCACACCGCCCCTTTCCCCACCCGCGTGCTCGCGACGCGCTCGCTCGACGGCACCCCCGACCGCGCCCACGCACCCCGGCTCGCGTGACCATGGTCAGTCCCGAGACTCACCATTCCTTCGCGACGTCTTCCGGCGTGCAACGTTCCGTTGCTGTGAGGGTCGGCATGGCGGGTGCGTGCCGGTGGCCTGAACCGAAATGTTCGGGAAGCGTTTCATCTGCGATGGGGGCGTCGCTTTGGTGACGGGGGCGAGAGCGAAAGTGCGTGGACGCACGCGCCTGTGGGCGTGGCACGCGGACTGCTTTTGTCGGTGCGATGCCGACGATCGAAGCATTCCTGCGCGAGATGGTGGAGCGCGGCGCCTCCGACCTCCATCTCACCACGACGAGTCCGCCGATGATCCGGCTGCACGGGCACCTCACGGGGCTCGCGCATCCGCCGCTCAGCGGTACGGACACCAAGAACCTCTGCTACAGCCTCCTCACCGAGGCCCAGAAGAAGAAGTTCGAGGAGGACAACGAGCTCGACTTCTCGTTCGGCATCAAGGGGGTGAGCCGCTTCCGCGGCAATCTCTATCTGCAGAAGGGCGCCATCGGCGGCGCCTTCCGTATGATTCCGCACGAGACGCCGCAGCTGCACCAGCTGGGGTTGCCACCTGCCGTGTCGGAGCTCACGAAGCTGCCGCGCGGCCTGGTCCTCGTCACCGGCCCCACCGGCAGCGGCAAGAGCACGACGCTCGCCGCCATGGTCGACAAGGTGAACCGCGAGCGCCACGACCACATCGTCTCGGTCGAGGACCCGATCGAGTTCGTCCACGAGCACAAGGGCTGCCTCGTGAACCAACGCGAAGTGTTCTCCGACACGACGAGCTTCGCGCAGGCGCTGAAGCACGTCCTGCGCCAGGACCCGGACATCGTGCTCGTCGGTGAAATGCGCGACCTCGAGACCATCGAGTCGGCGCTGGTCGTCGCCGAGACCGGTCACCTCGTCTTCTCGACGCTGCACACCAACTCGGCGGTGCAGACCATCAACCGTATCATCGACGTCTTCCCGCCCCATCAGCAGGCGCAGGTACGCGCGCAGCTGTCGCTGGTGCTCCAGGGCGTCATCTCGCAGCAGCTCCTCGTGCGACGCGACGGCAAGGGCCGCTCGCTCGCCGCCGAGGTGATGATTCCGAATCCCGCCATCCGCAACCTCATCCGCGAGGAGAAGGTCCACCAGATCTACTCGCAGATGCAGGTCGGTCAGACGAAGTTCGGCATGCAGACGATGAGCCAGGCGCTGGTGGCCCTGGTGCAGCGGAATCTCATCTCGATCGAGGACGCCATCTCGCGCGCGACCGAGCCCGACGAGGTTCGCAACATGCTCGGGCAGCCGCAGGCGCTCCGCGCCGCCGGCACCGGCGCGCGCTGAAAGGACGATTCATGGCGGTCTACAAGTGGGCGGGCGTGTCGCCGAAAGGCGAGACGCTGAAGGGCGAGATGGAGGCGACGAGCCGCGAAGCGGTGATCATCCGTCTCCGCACGCAGCGCATCCAGCCGATCCCGGCGCAGATCAAGGAGAAGGGCAAAGGGCTCGACTACGAGCTGCGCCTGCCCACGTTCGGCGCCGCGGTGAAGGGACGCGACATCGTCATCTTCACGCGTCAGTTCGCGACCATGATCAACGCCGGTCTGCCCATCATGCAGTGCCTGCAGATCCTCGGCTCGCAGAGCGACAACAAGGCGTTCCGCAAAGTCATCACCGACATGAAGGACGACGTCGAGAGCGGCAGCACGCTCGCCGACGCCACCCGCAAGCATCCCGGCGTCTTCAACGAGCTCTACACCAGCCTCGTCCAGGCCGGCGAGATCGGCGGTATTCTCGACACCATCCTCGTGCGCCTCGCGACCTATCTCGAGAAGGCCGCGCAGCTGAAGAGCAAGATCAAGGGCGCGATGATCTACCCGGCGTGCATCGTCGGCGCCGCGATCCTGGTCACCGCGGTCCTGCTCATCTGGGTCATCCCGGTCTTCGCCGAGGTGTTCTCGAGCTTCGGCGCGGAGCTGCCGGGTCCGACGCAGTTCGTGATCAACCTGTCGAACGCCGTCATCGCCTGGGCCTGGTATCTGGCCGCGGTTCCCATCATCGGCGTCGTGGCCTTCAAGGCGTACGCGAAGACGGACAACGGTCGCTTCCAGATCGACCGGGCGTCGCTCGTGATCCCCGTCTTCGGTGATCTCATCCGCAAGTCGGCGGTGGCGCGCTTCACGCGCACCCTGTCGACGCTGGTGTCGTCGGGCGTGCCCATCCTGGACGCACTCAGCATCACGGCCCGCACGGCAGGCAACAAGGTGCTCGAGAAGGCGCTCGTCGAAGCGCGCTCGAGCATCGCGAGCGGCCGCACGATCGCCGAGCCGCTGACGGAGAGCAAGGTCTTCCCGCCGATGGTCTGCCAGATGATCGCCGTCGGCGAGACGACGGGCGCGCTGGACGCCATGCTGAACAAGATCGCCGATTTCTACGACGACGAGGTCGACAACACCGTAGCGAACCTCATGTCGTTGCTCGAACCCGCCGTCATCCTCTTCCTCGGCGTGGTCATCGGCGGCCTCGTCGTGTCGATGTACCTGCCCATCTTCAAGCTGGGTGCGGCGGTCGGATGAAGCGCGACAGCAACACAATGGCGACGGCCGTTATTTTCCTGACGAGCGATGCGCGTCGCCCCGCACGGCGAGTGCGGGGCGACCGCGCCGAAAGCATTGGTACGCAAGGGGTCGCGAGCACACCGTTCCGCGGTCGCTGGTGGCACCACGCTTGCTTTGAGTTCAACAGCGCCGGGACGGCGGTTCCGAACGAGAGATCGGGACAGAACAACAATCGAACGGAGGACAGTGAAATGCGCAAGGGGAACAAGGTGAAGCGGAAGAAGTCCAAGGGTTTCACGCTGATCGAACTGCTGGTCGTGGTTGCCATCATCGGCATCCTGGCCGCCATCGCGATTCCGCAGTTCGCCGCGTATCGCGAGCGTGGTTTCCGCGCCCGCGTCTCGTCGGACGTGCGTAGCGCTGCGACCGCCCAGGAAGCCGCGTTCGTCGACACGAACGCCTACCAGGACTGCAGCGGCGCCGCCTGCGAGGGAACCCTCCCCGGCTTCACGCTGTCGGATGACGTCAACATCGACTGCACCGGCGGCGACAGCGACTTCTCGTGCGAGGCGAGCTCCGACAAGGCCCCGGGTTACACCTGCACCTGGGACAGCGACGGCACGCCGAACCTGACCTGCACCACGTCCTGATCCGGGCGTGATGCCCTGACCACCCAGGCGGGGGATGGACGCGAGTCCATCCCCCGCGCTGCGTTCATGAGATCGGATTGACCAGCCGATGGACACCCGATAGCCGTGACGCCCATCCTGCAAAGCATGCTGCCACTTCCCGCCGGCATCCCGCTCGGCGACTGGCCGGTGATCGCCCTCGCCTTCTTCGTCGGCGCGTGCGTCGGCAGCTTCCTGAACGTCTGCATCTACCGCATCCCCGAGGACGAGTCGGTGGTGACGCCGCGCTCGCGGTGCCCTGGCTGCGGCACCGAGATCGCCTGGTACGACAACATCCCGATGCTGTCCTGGCTGCTGCTGCGCGCGCGCTGCCGCAGCTGCGCGGCACCGATCGCCGCGCGCTATCCGCTGGTGGAGGCCGTCACCGGCGGGCTCGCGGTGCTGGCGCTGGTGCGCTTCGGCCTGACGCCCATGGCGCTGATCGCCTTCGCGTTCACGGCGGCGCTCCTGCTGATCACCTTCATCGACCTCGACCACCTCTTCATTCCCGACGAGGTGAGCCTGCCCGGCATCCTGATCGGGCTCGGCATCTCGATGCTGCCCGGCGGGCTCGGGCTGGCCAACGCGGTCGCCGGGGCCGTGCTCGGCGGCGGCATCCTCTGGGCCGTCGCCTGGAGCTACGAGCGCACCACCGGTACCGAGGGCATGGGCTTCGGCGACGTGAAGCTGCTCGCCATGATCGGCGCGTTCCTCGGCTGGCAGGCCATTCCGGCCATCCTGATCGTGGCCTCGATCTCGGGGTCGGTCGCGGGGCTGCTGGTCATCTTCACCGCCCGCGGGCGGGCCAGGGTTCGTCGGGTGGTGCGCACCCTCGGGGCCGGCGCCCTCGGCCCCTACCTCCGCCGTGCCGCCCGCACGACGGCCATCCCGTTCGGCCCCTTCCTCGCCCTGGGCGCCGTCGTGGCGCTGTACGTGCCCGAGATCACCCTGCCCTGGACCTTCCTGCCCTAACGCCTTTCGACGAATCGACCGAGAGTCGTCCCAGCGGCCTCGCCGCGTAGCACCAGCAGGGAAGTGGGGGATTGATGCGCCGAACGGCCGAGCAGGCTGCCGCCCTGGCCGAGGGCGCACCCGGCGCACCGCCACGTGCCCTGCCCGAGCCGCGCCGTGCCGTCCCCGTCCCCGTCGGCACCATGGCCGCCCTGCTCTTCGGCTCGGGGACGTGCGCGCTCGTCTACCAGATCGCCTGGCTGCGCGAGATGCGGCTCGTCTTCGGCGCCAGCACGGCCGCATCGGCGGCGGTCCTCGCCGTCTTCATGGGTGGGCTCGGGCTCGGCGGGCTGCTGCTCGGACGCCGTGCCGATCGTCACCCGCGCCCGCTCGTCCTCTATGCGCAGCTCGAGCTGCTGATCGCCGTCGCCGCCGCGGCCACGCCGAGCCTGGCATGGCTCGCACGGCAGGCCTACATCGCGCTCGGCGGCTCGACGACGCTCGGGCTCGGCGGCGCCACCGTCGTGCGGCTGCTGCTCACCGCGCTGGTCCTCTGCGTCCCGACGTTGCTGATGGGCGGCACGTTGCCGGCCGCAGCGCGCGCCGTCGAGAGCGACGACGATCCGCGGCGACGCCGCCTCGGCATCCTCTACGGCGCGAACACGCTCGGCGCCGTCACCGGCGCCTTCCTCGCCACCTTCGTGCTGATCGAGATCCTCGGCACGCACCTGACGCTGTGGACGGCGTGCCTCGTGAACGCGCTCGTCGGCATCGTCGCGCGCGAGCGCGCGCGACGGCACACGTCCGCCGCGGCCGAGACACCGGCGCCCATCGCGCAGCCGACCGTCGCCGCACAGGCCCCGGCCTGGTTCGTCCTCGGCGCTGCCGCGACCGTGGGCTTCGCGTTCCTCACCATGGAGCTGGTCTGGTACCGCATGCTCGGTCCGCTCCTCGGCGGCTCGTCGTTCACGTTCGGGCTCATCCTGGCGACGGCGCTGCTCGGGATCGGCATCGGCGGCATCGGCTACGCGCTCATCGGCGCACCACGCGTCCCGACGCTCGCCGGCTTCGCGCTCACCTGCGCGCTCGAGGCGGTGTGCATCGCCGTGCCGTATGCGCTCGGGGATCGCCTCGCCGTGCTCGCGGTCGCGCTGCGCGGCCTCGGCACGTTCGACTTCGCGGGGCTCGTCGCCGGCTGGAGCATCGTGACCGCGATCGTCGTCCTGCCCGCGGCCATCGCGGCCGGGCTGCAGTTCCCCATGCTGATCGGCCTCCTCGGCCACGGCCGCGAGCACGTCGGCGACGACGTCGGGCGGGCGTACGCGTGGAACACCGTCGGCGCCATCGCGGGCTCGCTCGCCGGCGGCTTCGGCCTGCTGCCACTCCTGTCCGCGACCGGCACCTGGCAGCTGGTGACGGCGGTGCTGGCGCTGCTCGGGCTCGCCGCGGCGATCCTGTCGCGCAGCAGCTGGCGCAGCCCGCTACCGCTCACCGCTGCCGCCGCGACGGCCACGGCGGCGCTGCTCCTCGTCGCGAGCACCGGACCGACCGCAGCGTGGCGTCACAGCCCCATCGGCGCCGGGCGGGTGCAGCTCGGCGGCCTCGGGGCCAACGCCATCCAGGACTGGGCCAACGGCCGTCGCCGCGCCATCGCCTGGTCGGCCGACGGCGTCGAGAGCAGCATCGCCATCGACCGCGCCGACGGCGTGGCGCTGCTCGCCAACGGCAAGAGCGACAGCAGCGCCCGCGGCGACGCCGGCACGACGGTGATGGCCGGCATGATCGGCGCCATCCTGCATCCGGCGCCGGCGCGCGCGCTCGTCGTCGGCCTCGGCACCGGCACGACGGCAGGTTGGCTCGGCACGGTCCCCGGCATCGAGCGCGTCGACGTCGTCGAGCTCGAGCCCGCGGTCCTGGAGGCGGCGCGGGCGTCGGCGGCCGTCAATCAGCAGGTGCTCGACGATCCGCGCGTCCACGTCGTCATCGGCGACGCGCGCGAGGTGCTGCTCACCAGTCGCGAGCGCTACGACCTGATCGTGTCCGAGCCGTCGAACCCCTATCGCGCCGGCGTCGCCAGCCTCTTCACCGTCGAGGCGTATCGCGCCGCCGCGGAGCGGCTCGCGCCCGGCGGCATGTTCCTGCAGTGGCTGCAGTCGTACGAGGTCGACGCCGAGACCGTGCGCACCGTGTACGCGACGCTCGCCGGCGTCTTCCCGCACGTCGAGACCTGGATGACCCGCAGCGGCGACCTGGTGCTCGTCGCGTCGCTGCAGCCGATCCGCTACGACGTCCCCGCGCTGCGCGCCCGGCTCGCCACCGAGCCCTACCGCAGCGCGCTGTTCGCGGCGTGGCGCGGCGTCGGTCTGGAAGGATTGCTGGCGCGGTACGTCGCTGGAGCGCCGGTGGCGCAGGTCGTGGCCGTGGCGGAGGGCGATCACCTCAACACCGACGACCGCACCCGCATCGAGTTCGCCTTCGCCCGCACCGTCGGCCGCCAGAACCTCTTCCACGTCGACGACCTGCGCGCGGTGGCCCGTCGGCTCGGCCACGCCCGCCCGACGCTCGTCGGCGGCGCCGTCGACTGGGACGACGTCGAGGATCAGCGCGTCGCGCAGTACACCGCCGAGGGGACGACACCGACGACCTCCGACGGCATGTCGCACGCACGACGCATCCGCGCCGCCGCCCAGTCGGCGTTCCTCGATGGCCACCTGACCGCGGCGCTGACGCAGTGGCGACGGCAACCGAAGGCGCCGACGGGCCCGGTCGAGGTCGTGGTGGTCGCCGCCGGGCTCGCCGACGCCGGCGACGAGGCCGCGCTCGAGCAGATCGACGTCGTCCGTCGCAGTCAGCCGATCGAGGCGGACGTGCTCCTGGCCCTGCTGCGTCACCGCCAGCAGCGGACCGCGGAGGCCGTGACGGCCCTCGAGCAGGCGCTGACCGCGTATCGGACCGATCCCTGGCCGATGGTGGCGGTGATGCGCCGTGGCCTCGACCTGTCGGTCGAGATGTCGGCGCACGATCGCACCGTCGCCGCGCGCATGCGCACCGTGCTGGCGACGCCGTTCGCCGTGTCGATGCTCGACGGCGCGCGGCTTCGAGCGCAGCGCCAGATCACCGCCGGGCTCGGCTGGGATGCACGCTGCGTCGACGTGTTCGCGCCGCTCGAGCCGAACCCACCGTGGACGCACGACGCGCTCGTGCAGCGCGCCCGCTGCTACGAGGCCAACGGACATCCACTGGCTCCGCGCGCGCTCGACGACCTCGACACGTTCCTCGCCAGCGAGCCCATGCCGTTCGACGCCGGTCTGCCGGCGCGTTGATCCGGCGTAGTCCTGCCGCAGCGATTGGCGTGAGCACATCGCCGCGCTACCGTCCGGCCCGACGCACGCACCGCCCCGCCCCGGCGACGTGCCTCGCCGGAGGTACGCATGGTGGCTCGGTCGTCCGGCTGCACGATGGTGGAGCTGGTGGCGTGCATGGCGTTGCTGGCGGTGGTGGTGGGCACCACCGTCGTCCGGTTGCCGCCGCTGGTCGCCAGCGTGCGGCTCGCGGGTGCGGCACATCGGCTCGCGGCCGTCCTGCGGCAGGCCCGCGGTCGCGCGCTGGAGCGCAGCACCCGCATGGAGATCCACTTCGACTCCGCCGCGCGCCGTTGGGACGTGCGCGAGTTCGGCGGGCTCCCGCTCGACGCGCAGATCCTGCCCGACGGCGTGTCGTTCACGGCGCTGCCCGCCGGCGCGCGCGTGCGCTTCTCCACCATCGGCACCGCCGACAACGCCACCATCACGCTCGCCGCCGGCAGCGGCAGCCGGCGCGTCGTCGTCAATCAGCGTGGTCGGGTGCGCGTCCAATGAGCGGCTCGCGCGGCATCTCGGTCGTCGAGGCGCTGGTCGCGCTGGCCCTCGCGGGCGTGGCCATGGCCGGCATGGCGGCGGTCGCCGCCACCACCGTGCAGCAGCTGCGGCTGGCACGCAGCCGCGACATCGCCGTCGGCCTGGCGTCGGCCCGGCTCGAGACGCTCCGCGCCGGCCCGCGTGCCGACGGCAGCGACGTCGTCGGCCCGTTCGCCCGTCGTTGGTGGGCGGCGGACGGTCGCGGCGACGCGGCCCCGGCGGAGGTCGAGGTCACGTGGGGCACGCGCTCGGTGCGCATGACGTCGGCGGTGTCGCCATGAGCCGCGGGGTCACGCTGGTGGAGCTGCTCGTGGGGCTGGCGCTCGGGCTCGTCGCGCTCGGGGTGCTCGTCGCCGGGGTCGCCGCCGGGGCGCGCCTGCTCGTGCTGTCGGGCGCGCGGGTCGAGGCCACCGACGCCGTCGTCATCGCCGCCGAGTCGTTCCAGTTCGACGTCCGTCGCGCGGGCTGGGATCCGGCGGGGATCGACGTCGAGCCCCTGGTGACGGCGCAACCGGGACGGGTCACGCTGCATGCCGACGTCGATGGCGACGGCAGCATCGACGCCGACTCCGAGGAGGTCACGAGCTACGTCTGCAGCATCGGACCGCCGCGGCTCTCGCGCATCATCGGCGCGCAGTCCATGCCCGTCGCCGGTGACGTCTCGACCTGCGGGCTGCGCTACCTCGATGCCGCGGGCGTCGAGCTGGTCGCCGGGCCGGGCGGTCTGTCGTTCACCGACCGCCGCGCCGTGCGCGCCATCGTCCTCGACCTCGGCGTCCGCCCGCCGGTGCTCGCCGCGCCCGCCATGCGCTCCGTGCCCGTGGCGCTCCGGAGCGTACCGTGAGGCCGGAGACACGCGGCGCCGCCGCGTTGCCTGCGGCGCTGGTGCTGCTCGCCGTGTCGACGGCGCTCGGCGCGGCGCTGCTCGAGCTCACGTACACGCAGGCCGTCCTGGCACGCACCCGTCGCAACACGGCCCTCGCCCTCGCCAGCGCCGACGGCTGTCTCGCCGCGGTGGTGGCCCGGCTTCCGGCAGGCTGGGGGTTCGGCGACGTGCTCGCCGGTCCGGATGGCGCCAGCGGTACGGCCGATGACGGCACGGTCGTCGCCGACGGCGATTGCGTCGTCGACGCGCGCATGGCGCCGCATCCCGCGCGCCTGCTGCTCGACGTCGACGCGGTGGCCCTCGGCGGACGGCGCATGCTCTCGGCGACGGTCACGCGCGCCGACGAGCCCGGCGCCCCCGCCCTGGTGTGGCTCGCACGTCCCACGCCGCCGGCGGCGATCACCGGCCTGCTCGTCCTCGACGGCGTCGACGTCGACGACCCCACGCGACCCGCCGTCGCGAGCATCGCGGGCCCCGGCGATCCCCCGTCGCTCGACGCCTGGATCGCCTCACAGGGCGCGCACGTCGAGCGCACCACACCCGACGCGACACCACGGTTCTCGCCGCCACCACCGCTCGCCGATATCTCGGCGCGCGCCGTCGCCGCGGGCGCGGCCCCCGGCGGCACCTTCGTCGCCTCCGCGCCGGCGCCGGCGATGCTCACGCGTGTCGCCGGCGATCTGGTCGTCGCGACGCCGCTCGTCGGCGCCGGCCTGCTCGTGGTCGAAGGACGCCTGGACATCATGGCGTCATTCGAGTTTAGTGGCGTCGTTGTCGCAGCGGGTGGAGTGCGGGTGGCCGAGGGCGCGCGCCTCGTCGTTCGAGGTGGGCTGTGGCTCGGCCCGTCCGATCCCGCGGCACCCCTCCTCGAGGTCGACGGCGACGTCATCGTCCAGGCCAGCGCCGCTGCGGTCGCCCTCGCCGACGGCCTCCTGCCGCTGCCCCGTCGCGCCCGGGTCGGCGGCATATCCGACCCCGGATGAGGGCCATGGCCCTCAAGGTCTGCGCCCGGGCGGTCGATATACCGATCGTGGCGCCAGCGGCGCGTCACGACACTCCCCATGAGCCTACAAGTCCTCATCGTCGACGACAGCGACGACAACGTCCGCATCATGCAGACGCTGCTGACGGCGCGCGGTTTCGGCACCGAGACGGCGTACGACGGTCCCAGCGCCCTCAAGTCGCTCGAGCACCGCCGGCCCGACGTCATCCTGCTCGACGTCATGATGCCGGCGATGAGCGGCATGGAGGTCCTCGACCGCGTCCGCGCCAACCCGCAGCACACGAGCATCCCGGTCATCCTGGTGACCGCCCGCTCGGGCGACGAGGACGTGCTCGAAGGCTACAAGTTCGGGGCCGACTACTACCTCACCAAGCCGTTCACGGCGCGCCAGCTGCTCTACGCCATCGGGCTGGTCCTCGGCCGTGAGTTCCCGGACGAGACGCCGGCCGACTTGCGCCCCAGCCGCTCCGGCGGCTAGACCCGGCGACTCGTGTCGCTCTTCGTCACCTTCGAAGGCATCGAGGGCTCGGGGAAGTCGACGCAGCTCGGATTGCTGGCGACCCACCTGCGCGCGGCCGGCCACGACGTGGTCGAGACCCGCGAGCCGGGCGGGACGCCCGCGGGCCTCGCGCTGCGGCGGCTGCTGCTGGGCCCCGAGGCCATCCCGCTCGAGCCCCTCGCCGAGCTGCACCTCTACTGCGCCGACCGCGCGCAGCACGTGGCCGCGGTGATCCGCCCCGCGCTCGCGGCGGGCAAGATCGTGCTCTGCGACCGCTTCTCGGACTCCACCATCGCGTATCAGGGCCACGGCCGCGGGCTCGACCTCGATACGGTGTGCGACCTCGACCGCCACGCCCGCGACGGGCTGGCGCCGGGGCTCACCTTCCTCCTCGACTGTCCGGTCCCCGAGGGGCTCGCACGCGCGCGCGCACGACGGGCCCAGGGCGATCGCTTC
Organism: uncultured Binatia bacterium (SeqCode); assembly: GCA_964404165.1. Lineage (GTDB taxonomy): Bacteria > Desulfobacterota > Binatia > DP-6 > DP-6 > DASYLJ01. The sequence goes on from CAYOIZ010000015.1 coordinate 17,283, forward strand.
GAGGACGCGCCGGTGGCCTTCCACGAGCGCATCCGCGAGGGCTTCCGCGTCCTGGCGGCGGCCGAACCGGAGCGCTTCCACGTCGTCGATGCCACCTGGCCCGTGGACCGTCTCGGAACCGAGATCGCCGCCGAGACGGCGCGACGGCTCGGGAGCGGCGGGTGAGATTCGCCGACGTCGTCGGGCACGAGAGCGCCATCGCCCGCCTCGCCCAGATCGCCGCCGACGAGCGACCGGCCGCAGCGTATCTCGTCACCGGACCCGCCGGCGTCGGCAAGCGACTCCTGGTCGACGCCTTCGCGGCCCGCCTGCTCTGCACCGATCCGGTGGACGACGACGCCTGCGGCATCTGCGCGCAGTGCGTCCGGCTCACCGCCGGCACCCACCCCGACGTGCGGGTCGTGGTGCGCGACGAGGATCGTCGCGACATCCGCACCGAGCAGGCACGCGAGTTGACGCGCTGGCTCGGGCTGCGTCCGCTGATGGCCGCCCGCAAGGTGGCCATCATCGACGGCGCCGAGTGCCTCAACGAGCACGGCCAGAACGCGCTCCTGAAGACCCTCGAGGAGCCGCCCGGCGCCGCCGTCCTGCTCCTCGTGGCCACCCGCGTCTCGCTGCTGCTGCCGACGGTGCGCTCGCGCTGCCAGCAGGTGCGCCTCGACCCGTTGCCGGCGGCGAGCCTGGAACGCCTGCTCGCCGGCCGCGGCGTCCCGGCACCACAGGCGGCACTGCTGGCGGCGCGCGCCGCCGGGTCGCCGGGTCGCGCGCTGTCGCTCGTGGACGACCCCGACGCCGCGCTCCGCAGCACCGTCCTGGAGCGACTGGCGCATCTCCCCGACCTCTCGGCCGCCGACGTGTCCGGCGTGGCGCAGAAGCTCGCCAAGGATTCCGCCGATACGGTGCTCGAGACCGTCGTCGCCTGGTATCGCGACCTCCTCGGCCTCGCCGCAGGCGCCCCGACGACGCCGCTGCGCAACCCCGACGCCCAGCCAGCGCTCGACGCCGCCGCGGCCCGCACCACGACGTCCACCGTGCTTCGCCAACTCGAAGTCGTGTGTGATACGGTCGACGCAATCGGACGCAACGCGAACAAGGTGCTCGCGCTGGAGACCATGCTGCTGGCCCTGCGACAGCTCGAGCGCCATCCCGTGAGAGACGCTGCATGGACGACCACATCGTGACCGAGACGCACCCCTGGGTGGTCGGCATCCGCTTCCGCGCCGCCGGCCAGGTCTACGACTTCGATCCCGGGCCGCTGCACCTCGAGCGCGAGGATCGCGTCCTGGTCGAAACGGAGCGGGGCCCCGCGCTCGGTACGGTCGCCGTACCGCCGCAGCGGCGCCCCGTCACGCGGCATCTGCATCGGGTGGTGAAGAAAGCCGACGCCCGTGACCTCGCGCGCGAGGACAAGACCATGCAGCGCGAGCGCGAGCTGCGCCACACGGCGCTCGTGTTCATCAAGTCGCGCGGCCTCGACCTGAAGCTCGTCAAGGCCGAGGTGGCGCTCGACAACAGTCGGGCCACCCTGTTCGTCGCGGCCGAAGACCGCATCGACACCCGCGACCTGGTGCGCGACCTCGCGCAGGCGCTGCACACACGCGTCGAGATGAAGCAGATCGGCGCCCGCGACGAGGCCAAGATCGCCGGCGGTGTCGGCGTCTGCGGCCGCGAGCTGTGCTGCTCGTCCTGGCTGCGCGAGTTCCAGCCCGTCTCCGTCAAGATGGTGAAGGCACAGGGGCTGTCGCTGAACCCGTCCAAGCTGGCGGGTCAGTGCGGCCGCCTCAAGTGCTGCATGCGCTACGAGTACCAGACCTACCAGGAGCTCCGGCGCGGCCTGCCCAACGTCGGCACGCTGGTCGAGAGCGTGCAGGGCAACGGCCAGGTGGTGGCGCAGCACATCCTGAAGCAGACGGTCACGATCCGCCTTCCCGAGGACGGCGGTACGGTGGAGGTCAATCTCGACGACCTCGTCCAGCGACGCGGCGATGGCTGAGTCGCCGATCTACTTCACGACGCCGATCTACTACGTGAACGCCGAGCCCCATCTCGGCCACACGTACACGACGGTCGTCGCCGACTCGCTGGTGCGCTTCTGGACGGCGCGCGGGCGCGACGCGTTCTTCGTCACCGGCACCGACGAGCACGGCGACAAGATCGCGCAGGCCGCCGAGAAGGCGGGCGTGACGCCCAAGGCCTACGCCGACCGCATCAGCGGCCTCTTCCGCTCGACGTGGGACGCCACCGGCCTCCGGCCGGGCTGGTTCGTGCGCACCACCGACCCGCAGCACACCGCCTTCGTGCAGACGATCCTGCGCGAGATCCACGCCCGTGGCGACATCTACTTCGGCAGCTACACCGGGCTCTACTGCACGGGCTGCGAGCGCTTCTACCAGGAGCGCGAGCTGGTGAACGGCGTCTGTCCCGATCACAAGACCGCGCCGGTCGAGATCGCGGAGGAGAACTACTTCTTCCGCATGAGCGCCTACCAGGAGCGCCTGCTGGCGCTCATCGAGGCCAAGCCCGAGCTGATCAGTCCCGACGGCTACCGGCGCGAGGTGCTCGGCCTGCTGCGCGAGCCCATCGGCGACCTCTGCATCTCACGGCCGAAGGCGCGGTTGCAGTGGGGCATCGAGCTGCCGTTCGACGACCGCTACGTCACCTACGTGTGGTTCGACGCGCTTCTCAGCTACGTCAGCGCGCTGCACGCCGCCGGACGTCCCGAGCTGTGGGCGCACGCGCACCACCTCATCGCCAAGGACATCCTGAAGCCGCACGCCGTCTTCTGGCCGACGATGCTGATGGCGGCCGGGCTGCCCATGTACCAGCGCCTGTACGTGCACGGGTACTGGCAGATGAACCAGGACAAGATGTCGAAGAGCCTCGGCAACGTCGTGCGGCCGCTCGACATGCAGGCCCGCTACGGCATGGACGCGTTCCGCTACTACCTCCTGCGCGAGATGTCCTTCGGCCAGGACGCCGAGTTCAGCGAGGCGGCGCTCGTGACGCGGCTCAACGCCGACCTCGCGAACGGCTTCGGCAACCTCGCGAGCCGCGTGCTGGCGATGCAGCAACGCTACTTCCAGGGCGCGGTGCAGCCGCGCGCGCCCGAGGGCCCCGACCTGCCGCTGCGCGAGGCCTTCGTCACCGCCCGTCGCGAGCTCGACGCGCACGTGGCACAGCTCGCGATCCATCGCGGCCTCGAAGCCGTCTGGCGCGCGCTCGATCACGCCAACAAGTACGTCACCGACACCGCGCCGTTCTCGATGGCGAAGGACCCCGCGAAGAAGCCACGGGTCGGCGCCATCCTGCACGAGCTGTGCGAGACGCTCCGAGTGACGTCGCAGCTGCTCGGGCCGTTCCTGCCCGAGACGGCGGCGCGGCTGATCGCGCTCCTCGGCCTGCCTCCGGCCATGCTCACCGACCTCGATCTCCCCTGGGGCACGGCGTTCGCCGAGGGGCACCGCACGCTCGCGCCGGAGGCGCTCTTCCCGCGCATCGACGCCGTCCCCGAGTGACTGCGGCGTAACCGCTCGGAATCGTGGAATTCCCGTCGGTGCAACGGCACCGTCGGCAGCTCGCCCTCCGATCTGCGAGCGCAGAGAATCGTCGCGGCACCCGCCTCGGGGATCAACTTTTCGCTTGAAAACGATTTTCAATATCGCTACTGTCCCCTGCAGCAGGCTTGAGGGGGACTTGATGATCGTTTGCATCTGCCGAGGCATCACCGAGCGAGACGTGACGAAGGCCGTCCAGTGCGGAGCCCGCACCCTGGACGACGTCGCCCGACGCTGTGACGGAGCCGGTCAGGATTGCGGCTCGTGTCTCGCGTATCTCGAGCATCACATCCAAGGAACCTCGCCCGAGCAGCGCGCCTGAACGCTTCCACTTCCGCTCCGCGTCCGGCCTGTCTGGTCCGGTTGGGGCCGCTGTGCTAACCCTCCCGACACTTGCGCTCACGGGAGGGCGGCCATGAAGGGAAGCAAGAAGGTCATCGACGCGCTCAACGACATCCTGGGTGGCGAGCTGGTCGGCATCAACCAGTATTTCCTGCACTCGAAGATGTGCAAGAACTGGGGCTTCGATCGCATCGCCGAGGTCGATTACAAGGAGTCCATCGGCGAGATGAAGCACGCCGACGAGCTGGTCGAGCGCATCCTCTTCCTGGACGGCGTCCCGAACCTCCAGAAGCTCGGCAAGATCAACGTCGGCGAGACGGTGCCCGAGCAGATGAAGTTCGACCTGGCCCTCGAGGTCGAAGCCATCGGGAAGCTGAACCAGGCGATCGCGCTGTGCGTGGCCGAGGGCGACAATGCCTCGCGCCATCTCCTCGAGGATCTGCTCAAGAGCGAGGAGGAGCACCTCGACTGGCTGGAGACCCAGCTGGGCCTGATCGCGACGCTCGGCGAGAAGCAGTATCTCGCCGAGCAGATGCATGACTGACGCAACGAAACGCGCCCCGGCCGGCACTGCCGACCGGGGCGCGCGTACGTCAGCCGACCTTCTTGAAGTACTCTTTCGAGCCCTTCGGATCGGCCTTCATCGAGTCCTTGCCGGGCTCCCAGTTGGCCGGGCAGACCTCGCCGTGCTCGTCGGCGAACTTGATCGCCTGCACCTGACGAAGCGCCTCGTCGACCGACCGGCCCACCGGCAGATCGTGGATGGTGATCGTGCGCAGGATGCCCTTCGGGTCGATCACGAACGTGCCGCGGAGCGCCACGCCGTCGGGCAGGAGCACGCCGTAGTCGGCCGCGATCTTCTTGTTGAGGTCGGCAAGCAGCGGGATGGTGACCCCCGAGATGCCGCCTTCCTTGCGGGGCGTGTTGATCCACGCCAGGTGGGTGTACTCGCTGTCGACCGACGCGCCGACGATCTCGGCGCCGAGCTTGCGGAACTCGTCGGCGCGATCGTTGTACGCCAGGATCTCGGTCGGGCAGACGAAGGTGAAGTCGAGGGGGTAGAAGAAGAGCACCAGATACTTGCCCTTGTAGTCGGCGAGCGAGACGGTCTGGAACGCTCCACTCACCACCGCCTGAGCCTTGAAGTCAGGGGCGGGTTGCTGCACGTGTGCTGCCATTGGCTCCTCCTGTGAAGTTGGTGCCCTTCACCTACGGCCGATGGGCGCGCAAGGCAACAATCAGGACGGCAGCAGGGACACCGGGATCGGGACGACCTTCGCCCGCACGTACTCGCCGAGGCTCTTCGCCTGCGGGTCGCTCCGCAACGACGCCGCGACGCCGTCCCCGAGCAGCCCGCGCACCACGAAGTTGAGCGCCAGCAGGTTCGGCAGCTCGACGCGATCGACGACGAGATCACGCGCCTCGGGCAGCAGCGCACGCAGGCGATCCGACGTCAGGTAGCCGGCGAGCCAGCGCCACGCCGCGGGAGTCCGCACCCACAGGCCGACGTTGGCGTTGCCGCCCTTGTCTCCCGAGCGCGCGCCACACAGCACGCCGAGGGGGACGTCGCGGGTCGGCCCGCCCGGCGTGTCACCGGCAGTCATCGTCACGCGTTCGCCGGCGGTGAAGCCCGCGGGTGAAACGGTCGGCGGGACGGGAATGATCGCCTCGCCGATCACGACCTGCTGATCGATCACCGTCGACGGGACCAGCGCCGGCCAGTAGACGCCGATCTGCGCCGCGTCGGTGGGTAGCCCCGTCATGAAGAAGCCGGGGTAGCTCGCCAGCGCCATCTCGACGACCTTGTTCGACCAGGCGCGGCCGATGCGATTCTGATCGGGGTGCTTCACCGCGATCGTGAGATAGGCGAACGCCTCCTCGTTCGACCCCGGATCGGGTCGGTCGCCCCGGCGCAGCGTGACCTTCGCCTCGGCGAACTGCTCGCGTCCGCCGACGAGCTTCCAGAGCGTGCGCTCCGCCAGCGCCGCTTTCTCCTCGATGTCGAGGCCGGTGAGCACGAACGTCATGCTGTTCTTGTAGCCGCCGAGGTAGTTGAGGCAGACCTTCGTCGTCGACGGGGGCGGCTCGCCGCGCACGCCGTGGACGAGGACGCGGTCCGGCCCCTCCTGGTCGAGCTGGATCGTGTCGAAGCGCGCCGTCACGTCGGGGTTCAGGTACTCGTGGCCCTGGATCTCGTAGAGCAGCTGCGCCGTGACGGTGCCCACGGAGACGAGCCCGCCGGTGCCCGCGTGCTTGGTGACGACGAACGAGCCGTCGTCGTGCATCTCGGCGATCGGGAAGCCCGGATGCTCGAGCCCCGGCACCTCGCGGAAGAAACTGTAGTTGCCGCCCGTGCACTGCGAGCCGCACTCGATGATGTGGCCCGCGACGACGGCGCCCGCCAGCCGATCCCAGTCGTCGCGCTTCCAGCCGAACTTCCACGCCGCCGGCCCGACGGCCAGCGCCGCGTCGGTGACGCGCGGGCAGATGACGACGTCGGCACCGCGCTCGAGCGCCGCCGCGATGCCCCAACCGCCGAGGTAGGCGTTCGCGCTCAACACCGGCTGCTGCAGGTCGCGCAGCGGAATGCCGCGATCGAGGTGCGTCAGCGTCTCGCCCTGCGCCTGCAGCGCCGCCAGCTTCGGCATCAGGTCGTCGCCTTCGATGTGCGCGACGACGGCCTTCACGCCGAGCTTCTGGTAGAGAGCGCGCGCGGCGTCGGCGCAGCCCGCCGGATTGAGCCCGCCGGCGTTGACGACGATGCGGATGCCGCGCTCGGCACAGGTCACCGCGATGTCCTCGAGCTGGCGCAGGAAGGTGCGGGCGTAGCCGAGGCTGGTGTCGCGCAGGCGATCCTTCAGCAGGATCATCAGCGTCAGCTCGGCGAGGTAGTCCCCGGTGAGGACGTCGACGGGGCCGCCCTCGACCATCTCGCGGGCGGCGCTCAGCCGATCGCCGTAGAAGCCGCTGCAGTTCGCGATGCGGAGCACGTCGGTCATCGGATCACTCCGCCCACTGCGGCCGGCGCTTGCCGGCGAACGCGCTCATGCCCTCGGCCGCCTCGGCCGACGCGAACAACGCCGCGATGCGCTCCTCGGCGTACGCGAAGCCCTCGTCCATCGGCAGCCGGGCGATGGTGCGCACCAGCTTCTTCGCCTCGGCGACCGCGTTCGGTCCGCCCAGTGCGATGGCGTCGATCTCCTCCTGCACCGCTGCGGCGAGCCCGTCGGCCGGCACCACGCGGTGGAGCAGCCCGTAGCCGAGCGCCTGTGCGGCGTCGAAGCGCGCCCCGGTGAGGAAGAGCCGCATCGTATGGTGGATGCCGAGCTTCGGCAGCACGACGACGGAGATCATCGCCGGGATGACGCCGATGCGCACCTCGCTGAAGCTGAAGGCCGCGCTGTCGACGGCGACGGCGATGTCGCAGGCCGCCACCAATCCGACACCGCCACCGAACGCGTGCCCGTTGACGGCGGCGATGACCGGCTTCGGCCCGTCCCACAGGCGCTTCAGGATGGCGACGAACGGGTTCTGCTGCCCCGCACCCGGGGCGACGGCGTCACCACCGCGGTTCTTGAGATCGGCGCCGGCGCAGAAGCCCGGCCCCTCGCCCGTCAGCACCAGGCAGCGCACCGCCGGGTCGGACAGCGCGGCGTCGAGATGCACGTTCAGCTCGGCCACCATCGCGGACGAGAGGGCGTTGCGGGTCTGCGGCGAGGCGAGGGTGATCCAGGCGGCGCGGCCGCGGACCTCGTAACGTGTGACGGTGGGGTCGGCCATGGCTCGGCCCGGAGGCATAAACGCTGCGAGCCCCGGCCGTCAATGACGATCGGGATCGGCCTCGACCACCACCAGCACGACGTCGGGGTCGACCATCTGGCCCACCTCGACCCGGACCTCCTGCACCACCCCGTCGGCCTGGGCGACCATCTCGTGCTCCATCTTCATGGCCTCGAGGACGAGGAGCACGGTGCCCTTGGCGACGCGGTCGCCGACGGCGACGTGGACGGCCCGTACGACGCCGGTCATGGGCGCGACGCAGCCACCCGCGACCTCGTCGCGCCGGACGGGCGGAAAGCGCGGCAGCTCGCGCAGCGTCGTGGTGCCGAGCGGCGAGTGCACCACGACGAGGTCGTCGGCTGCGGCGACGCGATAGCGACGTCGGACCCCGTCGATCTCGACGGCATCGCCCGCGTGGAGCCGCACGTCGCTGCTCACCCCGGCGACCGTCACCGTGAACGCCCCGGGCGCGCCGGCCACGTACTCGACGTCGAGCGGCTCGCCTGCGACGTCGAACCCGACCCGCTGCGGACGATACCGGTTGTTCCGCCAGCCCGACGGGATGCTCGCCGGCAGCGGCCCGTCCGACGAGCGGCGGCGCTGCTCGTGGCTCCACACCGTCGCGACGATGGCGTGCGCGCGCTCGACGCCTGGATCGCGCGGCGTCTCGCGCGCCTCGGCCGGCAGGTGCTCCGCGATGAAATGCGTGTCGAAGCGGCCGGCGCGGAACCCGGGATGCTCGAGCACGGCGAGCAGGAAGTGGCGGTTGGTCGTCACGCCCGCGACCCCGAGCCGCCGCAGGGCCGCCACCAGCCGGTCGATCGCCTGGTCGCGCGTCGGCGCGTGCGCGATCACCTTCGCGAGCATCGGGTCGTAGTGGACGCCCACCTCGGTGCCCACCTCGACGCCGCTGTCGTAGCGTACGCCCGGCAGCACCGCCGGCTCCCACAGCGCCACGCGTCCCGTCGCCGGCAGGAAATCGTTCGACGGATCCTCGGCGTAGAGCCGCGCCTCGATGGCGTGACCCTCCAGCGCGATGTCCGTCTGTGCGACGCGCAGGGGCTCGCCGCGCGCGACCTCGATCTGCATGCGCACCAGGTCGAGGCCGGTGACCATCTCGGTCACCGGATGCTCCACCTGGAGCCGCGTGTTCACCTCGAGGAAGAAGAAGGCGCCCGACGCGTCGAGCACGAACTCGACGGTGCCGGCGCCGACGTAGCCGATGGTGCGCGCGGCGGTGACCGCCGCCTCGCCCATGCGACGGCGGGTATCGGCGTCGATCGCCACCGACGGCGCCTCCTCGATGACCTTCTGGTAGCGGCGCTGGATGGAGCATTCGCGCTCGAAGCAGTGCACGACGTTGCCGTGCGTGTCGGCGAAGACCTGGATCTCGATGTGGCGAGGCGACTCGACGTAGCGCTCGAGCAGCACGGCACCGTCGCCGAAGGCGCTCTCGGCCTCGCGGCGTGCGGCGGCGAGCGCATCGCGCAGCCCGTCGGCGCTGCGCACGATGCGCATGCCCTTGCCGCCGCCACCGGCCGACGCCTTCACCAACGCCGGGAACCCGACCGTCGCGGCCTCCGCCAGCAACACGTCGTCGCTGCCGACGGCGCCCGGGATCACCGGCACCCCGGCCGCCGCCATGAGGCGCTTCGCCTCGATCTTGCTCCCCATGGCGCGGATCGCGTTCACCGGCGGACCGATGAACGTCAGCCCGGCCTCGGCACAGCGGGCCGCGAACGCCGCGTTCTCGGACAGGAACCCGTAGCCGGGATGGACCGCGTCGGCGCCCGTCACCCGGGCCGCGTCGAGCAGACGGTCCATGGCCAGGTAGGACTCGCGGGCCGGTGCCGGCCCGAGGCGCACGGCCTCGTCGGCCTCGGCTGTGTGGGGCGCATCGGCATCGGCGTCGGAGTAGACCGCGACGCTGGCGATGCCCATGGCACGCAGCGTGCGCAGGACACGACGCGCGATCTCACCCCGGTTCGCAACCAGGACCTTCTGGACGGACGGCACGGCGGTCCTCTTTACGAGAGTCGGGCGCGCGAGGCGAGCGCCACGCGCTCGGCCGTCCGGCAGCCACCGAGCGCCGCCGCCAGTGTGCTCTGCCCCGGGAACATGGTGTCACCGACCAGGTGCAACCCCGGCACCACGGACGGCGGCCACATCGCGAGGTAGTGCCCGAGCCCGTGACGGCGCGGGATGCCGCCGACGCAGCCCTCGGCGCGCCCGGTGAAGCGCTCGAACGTGCGCGGCGACGCGGTGAGCTCGTGCACGATGGCGTCGCTCCACTCGGGCACGTGCCGGCGCAGGCCGTCGCGGACGCGCTGCTGGATTCCGGCGACGTACGCGCCGCGACGCTCCGGGGCCAGGGCTCGCAGCCGCGCCAGCGGCACGTGCGTCGAGACGGTGACCCGTCGCTCGCCCTCCGAGGCGTCGCTCATGCTGCAGAAGAAATGGTTGCCCTCGACGAACGGTGCCGACGGGTCCTGCACCACCTGGACGTGATGCGCCTCGGGCGACGCCACCGCGTCGGCACGCACCACCAGATACAGCATGCAGGCGCCCCACCCGTCCGCCAGCGGCGCGCCGAGCCGCGACAGTGCGGGAGGGGTCTCGCCGAGCAGCCCGCCGACGTTCTGCGGCAACAGGTTCGCCACCACCTGCCCTGCCCCGACCGGGCCGTGACGCGTGACGACACGCCAGCCGTCGCCGTCACGCTCGATGCGTCGCACGCGGCTCGCGAGCCGCACGTCGCCGCCGTGCGATCGGATGGCCTCGACCAGACCCCACGCGAGCCGTCCGATGCCGCCGCGTACGTGGCCGGTGCCGCGATACCAGTAGTCCATCGTCCCGAGCGCGAACGGCGCCTCGGCCTCGGCCGCCGAGCACTGCACCGTGATCTGGCAGAGCGCGTCCAGATACGTGACCAGCGGCGCGAAGCCGTCGAGCCCGTCGGCCCGCAGCAGCGAGCCCAGCGAGCGCCCGACGACACCGAGCAGCGGCAGGTACGATGGCGTGCGCAGCGCGTGCCGTGCCAGCGCGCGCAGATCGAGGGGCGGCAGCAGGTCGGGGTCGTCGAGCAGCGTCCACAGCACGTCGGCGACGCGACGCTGGCGCGCCAGGAAGCGCCGCAGTCCGTCCGTCGGACACCCGGGCAGCGCCTCGAACTGCCGGACGAGCGCCTCGCGGTCGCGGCCGACGACGAGCCGCAGCCCGGGTGCGCGCAGCTCGGCGATCGGGTCGATCCAGTCCACCTGCACGTCGAGCCCGTAGCGCTCGATCCAGCGCGCGAAGAGCTGACCCGGGCCCAGCCCCGAGAACAGCGTCGCGCCCGACTCGAAGCGGTGACCGTCGCGTGTGAACGTGCTGGCGCAGCCGCCGGGATAGCGCAGCGTCTCCAGCACGACGACCCGCGCGCCGCGCTCGGCGAGGCGGAGTGCCGCGGCCAGCCCTCCGAACCCCGCTCCGATCACGGCCACGTCGTACGGCTGCACCGCGGACGGAGGATAGTCCCCGCGCCAGGCGGGGCAAGGTCATCGTGGGGCCGGGATGCCGTACAGCTCCGACCAGTTGTCCCACAGGATCTTCCGCTGCGACGCCGCCGGGATCGGCAACGTGCGGAAGGCCTCCACCGACTTCGGGAACTTCGAGTCCGCGTGCGGATAGTCGGTGGAGAAGACGAGGCGGTCGTCGCCGAAGACCTCGAGGTAGTGGCGCACCGTCTCCTCGTCGGCCTCGACCGAGAGCCAGCAGTTGCGGCGCAGGTAGTCCGAGGGCTTCATCGTCAGCTCCGGCGCCTCCATGCGGCCGAGCCACTCGTAGTGCTCGTCGAGGCGGTAGAAGAGCCACGGTGCCCACGAGCAGTTGCCCTCGAGCAGCGCCACGCGCAGCTTCGGGAAGCGCTCGAGCACGCCACCCGCCGTGAGGCTCACCGCCACCGTCATGATGCCGAGCGGCTGGCTGAAGGTGTGCCACATCATCAGCTTGTCGAGCACCTCGAGCGAGAAGTCGGGCCGGAGGTGGTTCTGTCCGCCGCCGTGGAACGCGATCGGCACGCCGAGCCGCTCGCACTCGGCCCAGATCGGATCGTACGCCGGATGATGCCAGGGCCGGCGGTTCACCGAGCCCGGTGAGAGAAAGACGGCGCGGAACCCCAGCTCCTCGACGCAGCGACGCGTCTCGAGCACCGCCGCCTCGGGATCGTGCGGCGCGATCATGCCGGCGCCGAAGAAGCGGTCGGGATGCTCGCGCACGAAGTCGCGCAGCCAGTCGTTGTAGGCACGCGCGATCGCGGCGGCGAACGGCGGCTCGAGCCCGTCGGGTCCCACCATCGCCGGCGTGTCGAGCCCGAGCACGAAGAGCCCGCGCGTCGGGAACAGCACGGCGAGATCGAGGCCCTCGGCGTCCATCGCCGCCTTCTGCGAGTCGGGGCTCCAGCCCTGGCGCTCGGCGGCCGAGTAGACGCTCTCGGTATCCGGCTTCCAGGCGGTGCGGTCGCTCATCGGCCGCACCGTGCCGAGGCGCAGGATGACGTGCGACTTCACCTTCACCCGCATGTCGCGGTGCATCTCGGTGAGGCCCACGGGTGCCACGTGCCGCCACGCCGGGTCGATGTAGCGCTGCCACAGGTCCGGCGGCTCGAAGATGTGCATGTCGCTGTCGGCGACGAGCTCACGGGTCGACGTCACGCAGCCCTCCTCGGTCGGTCGATCGATGCATCGGGCGTAGCGTAGTCGGGGAGCATCCGTCTACCGATCCGGCTGCACCCTGCAATGGGCCCGTCGTTCTCCGCGTCTCATGAGGGCGAAGGAGATCGTCCATGACTGGCCGCCCTCGTCGTCCGGCGCCCGCCGCCACCGCCGTCCTCGCCGCCATCGCGCTCACAGCGACCGCGCGCGCCGCGACCGTCCGCACCTTCCCGGACGACTGCCCGCTCGCCGCCCAGGACTGCATCGCGGCCTCGGCCGCGGGCGACGTCGTCCGGATCGCCACGGAAACGGCGATCGCCGAGACGCTCATCCTGAACCAGCCACTGACGCTGGAGAACGCCCCCGGCGTGCGGCCGCGCCTCGCACCCGACCAGGATGTCTCCATCAACAACTTCAGCACGACGGTCGCCACGTACGTCGTGCGCGGGCTCACGCTGGAGAAAGGCACGATCCGCGCCACCCAGGGCGGCGCGATGCCGCTGTTCGTCACGATCGCAGACAACGTGATCCTCGACAGCGGCACCGGCCCCTTCGGCGCGATCGACGTGACGACGCTCGGGGGAGGCGGCAACCTCGGCGCGATCGACTTCACCATCCACCACAACGTCGTCACCGCCCGTCCGAACCCCGGGTCGGGCTCCACCGGCATCCGCGTCGAGCCGGATCGGCAGGCCAACGCCCACGGCGTGATCACCGGCAACCAGGTGGCTTTTCCCGACAGCGAGTCCAACGGCTCCCCGATCGTCGTGCGGAACCGCAACCGCGCGCTCGCAGTCGACGTGATCGGCAACACGACGCTCGGCTCGCATTACGAAACGGGCATCTTCCTCGCGCAGATCGAGGCGGGCGGTACACTCAGCGCACGGGTGGCGAACAACGTCATCCAGGGCGTCGACGACGAGAGCCAGGGGATCGGCATCGACGGCGACCTCGGCCAGGGCACCCTGCGCGCCACCATCGTGCACAACACGTTCGTCCGCGTCAGCGGTGGCATCGTCTTCGAGAACAACGATCCGCAAGGCGTGCTCGACGCCGTCGTCGCGAACAACGTGATCGCCGCCCACGGCGGACGCGGCCTGCAGGTTCCCACGCGACTCCTGTCCTCGACGCGGTTCGGACCGAACCTCGTCTTCGGCGTGGAGTCCTCGCTGCTCCCGCCGGGGACGTTGCTGGTCGACCCGCGCTTCGCCGGGGTCGACGACGTCCGCCTCGCACCCGGTTCGCCGGCCATCGACGCCGGGGCCGCGGAATTCGTGCCGGCCGACCTGACGACGGACTTCGCCGGAAACCCGCGCCGCGTCGGCGGCGGCGTCGACCTCGGCGCCTTCGAGGCGCCGTGCGCCGACGGGTCGTTCACGCCCAACGCTTGCCCGACCGTAGCACCGCCGCCGGCCGGCGCGTGCGTTCCGACCGAGTGCGACGACGGCGATCCCTGCACGGTCGACGACTGCGCCGCCGGCGCATGCGTCCACGTTGCACGCAACGGGATCGACGGCGCGCGGTGCGCGTGCGACCGTCCGTCGCCTGCGGCGTGTGCCGCGGACGGCTTTCCCCCCGCCGTCCTGCGGCGGACGGCCCGTGCGTGCTCGCTCCTCGACCGCGCCGCCGGCGCGTCGCGGCCGAACCGGCTCCTCCGTCGCGCCGCGCACACGTGGGCCGGCGCCGCCAAGCTCGCCACGCGCCGTCGCGTTGCCGGCTCGCGGACTCCGGACTGCCGGTCTGCCCTCGCAGCCGACCTGCACGACGCCGAACGCCGAGCCAGCGACGCCCTGCGTACCCCGCGCTGAACGCCGGCACGACTCGCCTCCACGATGCCCCGCCGGACAGGCGACGCGCACACGGTGCCGTCGCCTGACGGCGTTCCATCGACGGCGGAGCACGCCGGTCGCGGCGACTCCGTCGCCGACCCGTCGCACCGGAGACGGACCGGCGCTCGCAGCGCATGACGAGCGTACGGCACGCTCGCGAGAACGTGTCCACGGCTCCGAGCGCGCCGCGAGCACGCGCCGATCGAGGTGGAACGGGTGCAATGAAACGCGCCGTTGCCGCCATCCTATGCGGGCATGGACGACTTCTTTTGCGAACGGACGCGCCGGATGGCGCGGACCACCACCGCCACCCTTTGCCTGCTGTTCGCTGGCAGCAGCGTCTTCGCCGAGCCCGGCGGACTCACCCAGGAGCGATCCCCCCGAGTCTGCATCAGCGAAACGGGGAGCGTCGGCTGCACCGATGGCCACACGCTCAAGACGGCGATGTCCGTCGCCGTCAGCCCGGACGGGCATCACGTCTACGTCGGCGCGCCGAACAGCCATGGTCTGGCCGCCTTTTCCCGCAACGGCACGACCGGATTGCTCACCCAGCTCGCGACGCCCGCCGGATGCGTCACCGAGTCCGGTGACGGCGGCTGTGCCGTCGGTCGCTCCATCACCACCATCCGCACCATGGCCTTCAGCGCCGACGGCAAGCACGTGTACGCCGCCGCACAGTTCAGCAACGCGGTCGCCGCCTTCACGCGCAACCGTCGCACCGGCGCCCTGACGCAGCTGCCGGGCACGACCGGCTGCATCAGCGAGACCGGCAGCGACGGGCTCTGCATCGATGGCCGCGGCCTCGACGATGCCTGGGGCGTCGCCGTCAGCCCCGATGGTCGCAACGTCTACGTCACCGGCAACGTCAGTGCCGCGATCACCATCTTCGCCCGCAACCAGACCACCGGCGCCCTGACGCAGCTGCCCGGCACGGCGGGCTGCATCAGCGAGACGGGTAGCGACGGTGAGTGCACCGACGGTCGCGCCCTGAAGGGTGCCTCCACCGTCGTCGTCAGCGAGGACGGCAAGTTCGTCTACGTCGCGGGAAGCGGCAGCGGTGGGGTCGCCGTGTTCTCCCGCGACCGGACGACCGGTGCGTTGACGCAGTTGCCGGGCGCGGACGGCTGCGTCAGCCAGTTCGACGCCACGTGTGCCTACGCGGCGCCGCTCGACGACGCCCTCGGCCTGACGCTCAGCCGCGACGGCCGATCCGTCTACGTCACGTCCACGCGCTCCGGTGCCAACGCCGTCGTCGCCCTGTCGCGCAACCGCACCACGGGCGTGCTCACCCAGTTGCCGGGCAGCAACGGCTGCATCAGCAAGGACGGCAACGGCGGTGCGTGCATCCAGGGGCGGATGCTGGAGACGCCCATCTCGGTGGTCGTGAGCCGCGACGATCGGACGATCTACGTCGCGTCCTCGGGCAGCGACGCGGTCACCGCGTTCCGTCGCGATCGCACCACGGGCGTCCTCACCCAGATGTCCGGTGTGCAGGGCTGCATCACCGAGACCTACGACGGGGACGACCTGTGCACGCTGGGTCGTGGCCTCAATTCCCCCTTCCAGCTCGCCATCAGCTCCGACGGCAAGCACCTGTACGCCGCCTCCACCTGGGACGGCGCCGTGACGACGATCCAGCGCGAACGCTGAACCACCCCCCAGCGTTCGTGTCCCACTCCCGGAAGCTCCTGCACGGCAGGGCTTCCGGGAGTTTCCGTTTGGGAGCAGGCCACGCCTCGCCGTTGACTCGCCCGTCCCCCCGCATAGCCTGCGCGACCATGACTCCCGAGATCGACGTCACCACCCTGGACCTCGGCGCCGCCAACGCCGTGCTCGAGCACGAGACGGCCGAGCACCGTGTCGCGTGGGCACTCGACCGCGTGCGCCCCCGCATCGTCCTGTCGTCGAGCTTCGGCGCACAGGCTGCCGTCCTCCTCCACATGGTCACCCGCCAATGGCCGGAGATTCCTGTCGTCCTCATCGACACCGGGTATCTCTTCCCCGAGACCTATCGATTCGTCGACGAGCTGACCGAGCGGCTGCGCCTGAACCTCACGGTGTATCGGCCCGCGATCAGCGCCGCGTGGCAGGAGGCGCGCTACGGCAAGCTGTGGGAGCAGGGCGTCGAGGCCATCGATCGGTACAACCAGATGAACAAGGTCGAGCCGATGCAGCGGGCTCTCGACGAGCTCGGCGCCGAGGCCTGGATCGTCGGGTTACGACGCGCGCAGGCATCGACCCGTCGCGAGCTCCGCGTGCTCGGTCTGCAGGACGGCTACCTGAAGGTTCATCCCATCGTCGATTGGAACGACAAGCACGTCTACGACTATCTGACGCGGCACGGGCTGCCCTACCACCCGCTGTGGGAGCAGGGCTATCCGTCGATCGGCGACTGGCACACGTCGCACAGGCTCACCGACGGCATGGCGGAGGAGGAGACGCGCTTCTTCGGGCTCAAGCGGGAATGCGGGCTGCACGAGAGCAGCGAGGTGATCGTGCCGCGATGACGGGCACGTCATACCGCGAGGCGATCGAGCGCGCGCATCCCGCTGCGCCGCGCGAGCCCGAAGACGACGAGCGTCACCACGCTTCCCGCACACACCGCCGCGACGACGAGCAGCAGCTGCTCGGGCGTGGCCCCGACATCCGTCCGCGACAGTCGCAGCACGCGCGCCAGCGGCCACGCCTCGATCGACACCACCGCGGCGATGAGGCCGAGGCACGTCAGCATGTACACGATCGCGCCGAAGCCGGTCGCGATCTGTGCCGCGTTCTGGCTGTCGAGCTTCGGATCGTGCGCGCCGAAGGCGAGCCCGAGGCTCACCACCGCCGCCATGAGCGGCGCCAGCGTGACGAGGAACGCCGCGGTCACCAGCGCCGGCACGCCGAGCAGCGTGTTCGTCGTGACGACGAGCCCCTCCGCGAACAGGACGAGCGGCACGAAGCCGATCCAGAACTTGCTCCACCACAGCCGCTCGAGCGCCACCGGCGCGGTGCGCAGGATCCACCACGCCCGCCCCTCGAGGCTCACCATGGGATAGACGAAGCGCACCGCGATGGCGGTGGTGACGAACGCACCGAGGCCGAGGTTCAGGATCGCCGCCATGTCGCGCATGGCGAGCGCGAGCTTCGAGCCGTCGTTCAACGGCAGCGCCGAGAAGTTGTAGACGTAGATCGCCACCAGCGCGCACAGCAGCAGGAGCTGCGACCACTGGCTGGCGTCACGCAGGAAGACGGTCACGTCCTTCACCAGCAGCAGTCCCGGCACGCGTGGCAGCGGCCACGACAGGCGCACGAGCCAGCGCGACAGCGGACGCTCCGCCTCCATCGCGCGCACGCGACCCGTCTGTGCCCGCGACCAGGCCGTGAGGAAGAGCTGCTCGACGACCGTGGCGCTCACGAGGAACAGCATGGCCGCCGTCAGCGCCAGCAGCGTCAGATGGAACATCGGCTCCCCGGCGCGCGCCCCGAGCAGCGGGATCAGGGTCTCCGCCGCCCACGTGCTGGGCACGTACGGCGACCCCGACGCCCCGAAGCCGGCCAGGAACCCGGCGAAGCCGACGAGGCCCGACGGATGCGCCAGCCGTTCGGGGTCGAGCATGCGGACGACGACGACCATGGCTGCCACCATGAGCCCGACCCCCACGAGCAGCGCATCGCGCGTGCCGCGTGCCGGGAACACCAGCACCAGCGCCGTCGTCACGAGCACGCCGAGCGCCGCGGGGATGACGAGGAACAGCAGGAGCACCGCGGCGGCCGCGAGGTAGTACGCCGGACCCGCGCCGTAGACGAACCCGTACGCGCCGAGCGCCGGGATGCCCACCAGCACCACCATCCACGACGACGACAGCAGCGTCTCGATGAAGCGCGCGTGGTGGAGACGCCGGAACGACAGGGGCGACGCGAGCAGCGGCGTGACGTCGCTGGCGAGGTAGAACGTGGTGAGCGCGGTCACCGTGTTCGAGATGAGCAGGATGCCGAAGAAGCTCAGGAACAGGAGGACGAGCAGGCGCTGCGTCAGCAGCGGGCCGAAGTCGGCGAGGGTCTGGAAGTAGCCCAGGACGCGACCGAACAGCCAGAACGCCGCCGCCCAGAACGCGATCGTCAACACGCCGATGACGATCGGCCGCGTCGGCCCGCGGCGCAGGACGTTGCGCGCAGCGAGCCAGCGCGGCTGGAGCAGCGACAGGACCGACGTCACGCCGCGGTGGCTCCGAGAATGTCGAGGAAGACGGTCTCGAGCGACGGCGCGTCGTGCCCGTTGCCGGCGTGCGCGCGCAGCTCCTGCATGCTGCCGAGCGCCACCAGCCTGCCACGATCGAGGATACCGATGCGTCCACACAGCTCCTCGGCGACGGCGAGGCTGTGGGTCGAGAGGAAGATGGTGACGCCGTCGGTCGCGAGCCGCAGCAGCAGCCGGCGCATGGCGATGGCGCCCTCGGGGTCGAGGCCCACCATGGGCTCGTCGAGCACCAGGATGCGCGGGCGATGGATCAGCGCGCCGGCCAGCGACAGGCGCTGCTTCATGCCGTGCGAGAACGTCTCGATCAGCTCGCCGGCCTGCGCCGCGAGACCGAACTCGCCGAGCAACGCCCCGGCGCGGCGCGCGGCGTCCCTGGACGTGAGGCCGTAGAGCCCGCCGACGAAGCCCAGATACTCGGCGCCGGTGAGCTTGTCGTAGAGATGCGGCCGATCGGGGAGGAAGCCGGTGACCGCCTTCGCCTTCTCCGGGTCCTTCCGGATGTCGTGGCCGTCGAGCAGCACGGTGCCCGACGTGGGTGCCAGCAACCCCATCATCATCTTGATGGTGGTGGTCTTTCCGGCGCCGTTGCGTCCGATGAACCCGAAGACGCTGCCGGCCGGGACCTCGAGCGACAGGTCACAGACGGCGGTGAGCGGCCCGTAGGCCTTGCGCAGGGCGACGATGCGAATCACGACCCCGTCTCCTCCATGGTGGCGAACTGCAGGCGTCCGACGATGCCGGCGAGCTCGAGATGCTGCTCGGGGCCTCCCTCGAGCAGCTTCACGTGGGTGGCGTCGGCCGGCATCTGGGCGAAGACGGCGTCGGCACTCACCCATCGGCCGAGCCAGAGCTCGTTCCAGGCGTGGTAGTAGAAGCCGTCGTCCAGGTGGACGACGCCGGCGATGACGCGTGCCGGGATGCCGGCGGCGCGCGCCAGCGCGGCCAGCAGCACCGCATGCTCGTTGCAGTCGCCGCGACGCGTGCGCAGCACCTCGCGCGCGCTCGGCACGGTGATGGCGGGCTCGGCCGTCATGTTGTCGTGCACCCAGTCGATCAATCGCTGCGCCGACACCAACGGATCGCCCCCGTCGCCGACGATGGCCTGCGCACGCGCGATGATCGCGGGATCGTCGGATTCGATGAAGGGCGACGGCCCCACCCAGCGCGCCGGCAGTGCGGCATCGGCATCGACGTGCTCGGGGAGCCGCTCGCGCACGACGCGCAGCACGCCGTCGCGCACGGTCTGGCGCGGCGGATCGTCGGGGATGCGGACGGCGGCCTCACCGGAGACGCGCAGCGACAGCGTCGGGCGGGTGCGATCGTCGTCGAGCACGCCGTCGAGCGGGATGCGGGTGGTGAACGCGACGTCGAACGGGGCGCCGCCGTCGACCCCCGCGAGCGCGGTCTCGCGCGGCTCGCTGCGCAGGACGAGGCCGAGCGACGCCTCCTCGCGCACAGCGTTGCCCTCGGCGTCGAGCCACACCCGCGCGCGCATGCCCTGGTTCTCCTCGACGATGCGCGTCGTCTCGCGGCCGTCGATGGTCTCCGTACCCTCGACCTCGGTGACGACGCGGTCGTTGCGCAGCGTGAGCGGGCTGAACACGGAATGGGTGAAGCGCGAGCCCGCGGCCGGCCTGGCGGCGGCGATGCGCGGGCGCATCGAGGCCGGGAGCTGGATGGGCTCGTCGAGCGGGATCGTCGAGCGATCGATCTTCTCGCCCGCGCCGTAGCGCACCTCGAGCCGTCGGCCGTCGCTCTCGCCGGTGGCGGTGAAGGTGGCCGCGGGCGACACCAGCGCGAAGCGGAACGTGCGCAGCGCGTACTCGTCGTCGGTGTCGGCCACCATGGCGGTGGTGAGCTGCTGCGGTGCGCCCATCATGGCGAGCGCGAACGACGAGTCGTCCTGGAAGCGCCAGCCGGTGGCGGTGCGCGTCGTCACCCGTCGCGTGTGCCCGATCTTGCGATCCGCCTGGTAGACGCCGAACCACTCCTCACGCGGGGCACCCGCGCCGTCCGCGGGCTCGGCGATGGGCGGCAGGGTGGCCAGATCGCTCGACGGGGATGGCGTCTGCTTGTGCACAAGCAGCGCCATCATCCCCAGCCAGGCGACCAGGACGGTGATGGTGAGGACGTGCTTCACGCGGGACCCGGAGCGTTCGACTATACGGGGCGCGGGCGATTCATTCGAACGGGTGTGGTCCTTGCTGCGGGGCGTGCCCTGGGTGCTAGATGACGCCGAGGGGGAGACGTGCGCGGGGGGAATCGACGACCGACGAGCATCACCGAGCCCGACGACGGACCACGGCCGAGCCGTGCGGCCCGCGGCGAGGAGACCCGACGCGCCATCCTTCGTGCCGCGGAGGAGGTATTCGCCGAGCGCGGCTATTCCGGCGCCCGCATGGAAGACGTGGCCGAGCGCGTGGGGATCCGCCGTGCGTCGGTCGTCCACCACTTCGTCGACAAGCAGACACTCTACGTGGCCCTGCTCGACGACCTCTTCGGCGGCCTCCTCGAGGGCTACCGCGATGCCCTCACTGGACCGGACCCGCTGACGGAGCGCCTGCTGCGCTGTATCGACGTATGGGTCGAACGCGTCGAGAGCCGCCCCGGCCTCCTGCGCATCAGTCTCTGGGAGATGGCCCGCGCCTCGCCCGCCGAGGCCGCGCCGATGGCGTCGCGCGTGCAGCCCCTCGTGAGCACGCTCGCAGGCGCCATCCGCACGGGACAGGAACAGGGGCTCTGCCACGACGACGTCGACCCGGTCGGCCTCGTCATGTCGGTCGCGGGGACGACGGCGTTCATCGGCCTGCGCACGAACCTGCTCGGCCCGTCGGTCGCGGCGCCGCTCGCCCCCGGCACCCTCCGGGCCGAGCTCCGCAGCTGGTTCGCCCGCACGCTCTTCGCGAACCAGTCGCCGGGGTGAGGCGTCACTCCAGCAGGCGCATGTGCCCCTGATCGTTGAGCGCCTTCGCGAACGACGACTCGTACGCACGCTCCGGCTGCTCGCGGACCAACCGGTCGAGCGCCTGCGCATCCGATCCGACGAGGACCCGCCAGGTGTCGGTGCGCACGCCGTCGAGGATCGTGGTCGCGGCCTGCGCGGCGGTGGTCGGCGCGTTGTCGCGGAAGGCGATGGCCATCTGGTGCATGCCGGCGCGGATCTGGTCGTCGGTCATGGCGTCGGCGGGCAGTCCACGGCGCGCAAGCATCGTGCGCACCTGGGCGACGTCTTCGGTCGACGCGGACAGCGCGTCGGCCTTCCCGAGCACCTTGGCGGAGTTCAGCATGATCGAGGTCCCGATGTGCCCGGGCATCACCAGCACCGCCTTCACGTGCGGCGCGTTGAGCCGGAGATCGGTGATCAGGGCCTCGGTGAATCCCTTCACCGCGAACTTGGCGCTGCTGTAGGCCGTGTGTGAGACCGCCGGGCCGAGCGACGCCCAGAAGCCGTTCACGCTGCTCGTATTGATGATGCAGGCCTCGTCGCTGGCGACCAGCAGAGGCAGGAAGGCGCGCGTGCAGTAGTAGACGCCGAACCAGCAGACGTCGAACGTGCGCTCCCACTCGGCGCGGTCGCCGTTGACGAAGCTGCCGCCCCCGCCGATCCCGGCATTGTTGAAGAGCAGGTTCACGTGCGAGGTCGCGTGCTCGGCGAGGACGGCGTCGCGGAAGGCGAGCACCTGCTTCTCGTCGGACACGTCGCACACGTGCGTCGTGACGCGCGCGCCGCCGATCACGATCGCGTCGGCGAGCCGCTTGGTCTCGGCCATGTTCTCGGGGGATACGTCACAGATCGCCACCGAACAGCCGTCGGCGGCGAGTTGCGTGGTGAGCTCGCGTCCCATGCCCGTGCCGCCACCGGTGACGACGGCCAATTTGCCGCGGAAGGTCTTCATGCGGTCGGCTTACCCGGCACGGCCCGACGGTGTCCAGCGATCACGGACGGCGCGTTTGACGCCCTCCCCGTCGAGGACTAACTCGACGCCAAACCCGCGTCGGGGGGGAACGCGCGTGCTGGTGGGAGGTTCGACATGACCGTCGCTGCGGGCGCGAGCTGGCTGGTGGCTCCGGTGGGGGCGCACCCCCAGTTCACCGGGGCCGATTTCACCGACTCGGACATCCTCTACGCGAAGACCGCCGAGGACTTCGTCCGCGGCGAGGTCCTGCCGCGGCTCGAGGAGATCGAGTCCAAGCAGGAGGGGCTCATGCCGGCACTGCTGAAGCGCGCCGGTGACCTCGGCCTGCTGATGGTCGACATCCCCGAGGCGTACGGCGGGCTCGGGCTCCACAAGACCACCTCGATGCTGGTCTCCGAGCGCGGCGCGCTGTGCGCGTCGTTCAGCGTGTCATGGGGCGCACACACCGGCATCGGCACCCTGCCGATCGTCTACTACGGCAGCGCCGCCCAGAAGGCGCACTACCTTCCCAAGCTGGCCACCGGCGAGTGGCTCGCCGCCTACGCGCTCACCGAGCCCGGCTCGGGCAGCGACGCGCTCGACGCCAAGACGAAAGCCACCCGCGACGGCGACGGCTGGCGTCTCACGGGCACCAAGCAGTTCATCACCAACGCCGGCTTCGCCGACCTGTTCACCGTCTTCGCCAAGGTGGACGGCGAGCACTTCACCGCGTTCCTGGTGGCGAAGGATGCCGCCGGCCTCTCCACCGGGCCCGAGGAGAAGAAGCTCGGCATCCGCGGCTCGTCGACGCGCCAGCTCATCCTGGAGGACGTGCGGCTGCCCGCCGACGCCGTCCTCGGCGAGATCGGCCAGGGGCACAAGATCGCGTTCAACATCCTCAACATCGGCCGCTTCAAGCTGGGCGCCGGCGCCGGCGGCGCCGCCAAGGAGTGCCTGGCGGTGGCCCTCGAGTACGCGCGCGACCGCCGGCAGTTCGGGCAGCCGATCGCGAGCTTCGGCATGATCCAGCGCAAGCTCGCCGACATGGCCACGCGCATCTACGTCGCCGACAGCATGAGCTACCGGACGGCGGGCCTGATGGACGCGGCGGCCGACGCCATTCGGGAGGACGCGCCCGACGCCACCAGGCGCATCGTGAAGGAGTCGATCGAGGAGTACACGATCGAGGCCTCGATCCTGAAGGTGTTCGGCACCGAGACGCTCGACTTCGTCGCCGACGAGGCCCTGCAGGTGCTCGGCGGCTACGGCTTCACGTCCGAGTATCCGGTGGAGCGCCATTTCCGCGACTCGCGCATCAACCGCATCTTCGAGGGCACCAACGAGATCAATCGCCTCATCATCCCGGCCACGCTGGTGAAGCGCATCGGCCAGGGCGCCATCCCGTACTTCGATTTCGTGCAGCAGCTGCAGCGCGAGATCGCGGAACGCCACGGCGAGTGGCCCGCCAGCATCTCCGGCCCGCTCGAGCGCGAGCAGGTCGCCGCCGAGGTGGCGAAGCGCGTCGTCGCCTACATCACGCAGGTGCTGGTGGAGAAGGACCTCGCCTCGCTGAAGGACAAGCAGCAGCACCTGGAGGTGCTGGCGAACATGATCATCGACGTCTTCGCGATGGACAGCGTGGTCAACCGCACGCTGTTGCTGAAGGGGCACGGCGGCGCCGACGACGACGAGTTGCGGGTCGCCATGACGAAGGTCTTCGTGGCGTCGGGCAGCGGACGCGTCATCGACGGGGCGCGGCGGCTCCTCGCCAACGAGTTCGAGGGCGAGGAGCTCAAGCGTCACCTGCAGCTCGAAGCGATCATCCCGCGGCTGCCGCTGCGGACGATCGCCGTGAAGACGCGCATCGCCGAGGCGCTGGTGGCGCGCGGCCTGGGGCCGGTGTTCCTGCGCTAGCCGCGTCGTTGACGATGCATCGGCGAGTGACGTAGTCGTCGCGGCATCGCGGCGCTCCGCCGCGCAGGGGGAGCAAACGTGAGCGAGCCGGGCGCGATCCGACCGATGGCGGCACGCTACCAGCGGCCCGACTGGGTCCGGCGCGTGAACGCGATGGCGGATTCGGTCGGCGGCGACGCGCGGCGGCTGGTGCCCATCGACGCGACGGCGCTCCTCGCCGACGCCGAGCGCTCGCTCGGCTTTGGTCCCGCCAACGACTTCGGCGATCCCGACTGGCGCACGCGCTTCGTCCAGCTCGCCGGGGCGATCGACGCCCATCCGATGCACGTGGTCGGACGCCTGATGAGCCGCCAGGAGCTGCTGCGCGCCCTGCGCACCCGCTTCCTGCTCTCCCGCGCCCTCGCCGACGAGCCGGGCATCGCCGACGAGCACGTCACGGCACCGGTCATCGTCACCGGACCGCCACGGTCGGGCACGTCGATCCTCTTCGAGCTGCTGTCGCTCGATCCCGCGTTGCGCGCGCCGCTCGCCTGCGAGGCACTGCACCCGCTGCCGCGTCGGCCCGCCGGCGCGCTCGGCGCGCGGCGCGCGTGGGCCGAGTGCGAGCAGGAGCTGTGGGCCGACGTGCAGCCCGAGTTCGCCGCGGTCCACGAGCTGCGCTCCGACCTGCCGGTCGAGTGCGTCACCCTGACGATCCCGTCCTTCTGCGGCCCACACTGGGCGATGGTGGCCCAGCTCGACGGCTGGGCGGCCGACACCGCGATCAACTACGGCTTCCACCGCCGCATCCTGCAGGTGATGCAGCACGGTGAACCGGGGCGGACGTGGCTCCTCAAGACGCCGGGACACCTGATCACGATCGAGGCGCTGTTCGAGACCTATCCCGACGCCTGGATCGTGCAGACGCACCGCGATCCGGCGAAGACCATGCCGTCGACGGTGAGCACCACGGCGATGGTGCAGTGGATGCGCGCCGACGACGTCGACGGCGAAGCCCTCGCTGGTGTGATCACGACCGTGTTCGCCTGGGCGCTCAACCACAGCGTCGAGGTGCGCGGCAGCGCCATCGGCCGCCGCTTCGTCGACGTCCACTTCGACCACCTCATGCGCGATCCGGTGGCGGCGGTCGCGCGGGCCTACGACCACATGGGCCGAGCCTTCGCGCCGGAGCACGGGGAGCGCATCCGCGCCTATCTCCGGGACAAGCCGAAGGGCAAGTTCGGCACGCATCGCTATGCGCCCGAGGACTGGGGATTCACCGCCGCGTCGCTGCGCGCGGCCGCGGCACCATACATCGAACACTTCCAGGTCGCGCTGGAGGACCACGACGTCACGGGAGGCGCATGAGCGAGATCGAGACCGAGAGCCGGAGGGCGTTTCGCGAGCTGCTCGACACGCTCGGCGAGATCGAGCGCCGATGGGCGAGCGCGGAATGGAACCTGCTGGGCCCGGAGGACGTCACGGGCGCGCACCGCGCCGTGATGCACATGCTCGAGGGTGGGCTCGTCACCTTCTTCGAGTCGGACGCGTCACGGCCGCGCTTCCAGCGCATCGTCTCGCCGACGCGCAAGCTCACCGGCGACAACGCCGACGCCATCTACCACGACGCCGCGGTGAGCCCGGACTACGCCTACGTCGTTCGGGGCTCCATGGACGGCGCGGTCTACGTGTCGATCACGGTCGAATGCGACACCGCGGACGGCAGCATGGCGACCCGCACCGCCGGCGTCATCAACGACACCGCCTTCGACGTCGATGCCGGCGGCCGCTTCGAGATCCGCCTCGGCGGCGCGCCGCAGGCGCGCAACTGGCTCGCCCTCGACCCCGCGGCCACGCGCATCACGACGCGGCACTACTACGAGAACGTGCGTTCCGCCGCCGCCGACCCCACCCGCAACGCGGCACTCGAGATCGAGCGGCTCGAGCCGGGCGCGCCCCCGCCGCCACCCGACGACCCGTCGGTGGCGCGCGCCATCCGCCGCGTGGCGCAGTTCGTCCGCAGCCGCACGCTCGACCAGCCGCCGATGGTGCGCTCGACGCCGCCGCCGTTCGTGTCGCTGATCCCGAACCAGTTCCCGCCACCGGTGCCGCCTGGCAACTTCGGGCTCGCCGCCTTCGACGTCACCTACTCGATGGCCCCCTACGTGATCGGGCCGGACGACGCGCTCGTGATGACGGCGCGCTGGCCCACCTGCCGATGCGCCAACGTCTCGCTGTGGAACCGCTTCATGCAGACGCTCGACTACGCGAATCGTCCGGTGTGCCGGAATCGCGCCCAGACCACGCTCGAGCCCGACGGCAGCTTCCGCATGATCCTGGCGCACCGCGACCCCGGCCACCCGAACTGGCTCGACACCGAGGGCCGCACCTACGGCCTGGTGTTCTGGCGCTTCATGCTCGCCGAGGGCCCCGTCGAAACGCCGACCGCCGAGGTCGTGCCGTTCGCGGAGATCGCCCGGCGCTAGGGCATGCTCGCGGCCTTCTGCGCCACGAGCGGGAGCAGGTCGCCCATGGGCCAGCTCCAGTCGAGGATGTGGGTGCCGAGGAAGCTCGGGATCAGCGCCGGGTGATCGAACGGGATCGGGTTCGGACGGAGATCGCCCATGCCCGGCGTGACGCGGATCTCGAGGTAGCTGTGGTCCGTCACGTCCTTCACGCATTCGGCGGTGTAGAAGGACGGGTACGACACGAACGGCGTGCCGAAGCCGGGATCGGGCACGATCTGGAAGATCGGCTGGTGGAGCTGCGTCGGGAAGTACGTGGCGGAGAGCAGCGCCGGACCACCCGCGAGCGCCGCCGGATTCGTGCACGCCTGGTCGAGCGCCGCCTCGCCGGTGTCGTTCGAGCCCTCCGTCGGGGCGTGGCCCTCGGCGTAGCTGCGGAAGGCGATCACGCAGCCGGTCTCGGCCGCCGTCCGACACAGCGGAACGTTCTCGAAGTCGCCGCCGGCGATCTCGCCCTGCGGCACGGTGACGTTGCCGCCGATGAGCAGCGCCGCGATCAGCTTGGCGCGGGCGGCGGGGAACGGGTCGATCTCCTCGCGGATGAGGCGGGTCGTCATGAACGTGCCCTGCGAGTGCGCCATGATCACGACGTTCCGGCCCGCGTTGTCGTAGCGCAGATAGAGGCGCCACGCGTCGAGCACGTCGGCGTAGGCGGCGGCCTGCAGCGCCTCCTGGTCGGGCGATCCGAAGGTGCCGATCGTCGTCTGACGGTAGTGCGGCGCGAAGATGCGGCACTGCCCGCGGAAGCGGGCCACCTGCGCCAGCAGCGGATCGAGCGTGTAGCTGACGTACTGCGGATCGGTCACGTCCTCGTGCAGTCCCGGCGTGCCGCCGAGATCGACGGTGGGGTAGACGTAGAAGCAGTCGTAGTCGCCGCCGGTTCCCGCGGGACCGGGCTCGAGCGTCGTCGAGAGGTCGGGGTGGACGACCGTCGTGTCCAGGTCGTTCGCCAGGCACTGGTCGACCGCCAGGCCCGGGCGACACAGCCAGGCCGGATCCTCGCCGTACGGCAGCGGGCATCGCGTCGGCGGGCCGGTGGCCCCGGCCGTGAACAGCTTGCCCGACTTGAACTTCCCGACGCCCGTGAACTCGGTGCAGTACTGCCGCGCGCCCAGCGTCAGGACGACGCGGACCTCGTCGGGCGCGAGCGTGATCGAATGCCCCAGCTCGGCGCCGGCGCCGACGACGCGCACGACCTTGCCGGCACGAACGACCACCTGCCGCACCGCGCCCTTGCCACGGTAGGCGTAGCCGACGAGCGCGCCCTTCTTCTTGGTGTAGTGCCATCCCGTCTGTGGCAGGTCGTAGGTGGTGTCGAAGACGTCACCGTCGGTCGACAGCACGCGCAGGGTGGCGCCGTGGACGACCGGGTCGGCGGCACTGCCCTCGCCGCCCCCGAGGTCGATGTCCGCGTCCTTGGAGACGACCAGGAGCTTCCGCTTCGCCAGCGTCAGGCGCTGGCCCTCGATGAAGGCCGCGTCGGGCGAGGACGGGGCGATGCCGGCCGACACGACGGTGGCCGCGCACAGCATCGCGATGGTTGCCGCGAGAAATCGTTGCACGCGCCGTCGCTACCACGGCGTCGCGCAATGCGACAATCCGCTGCTGCTGCGACGTCGTCCCGACCGGGGCCCAGGGTGATCCCGCCGAGGTCGTGGGGTGCAGAAACATGGCCGGCGGCTCGGCTCGACCGCCGGGACGCGCTAGGACGTCACCAGGACGGCCATGACCCCACCGACCATCGACGGACTGAAACGCTGGCTGGCGAGCCAGGCGCTGGCGGCGACGCCGGCGGAACGCATCGCGACCCACACGGCCGAGACGCTCCGCGCGCTCGGGCTCCCGCTCTGGCGCTGCCATGTCGGCATGAGCGCCCTCCACCCCCAGGTCGAGTCGATCGGGGTCACGTGGACGCGCGGCGGTGCCGACCAGGTGGAGACGTACGGGCACGGGTCGTTCGCGTCGATCGCGACCACGAGCCCGTTCCACGATGCGGTGACCGCGGCGCAGCGGGCGGCCCGCGAGGGACTGGGACCCGAGTTCTGCATTCCGATGACGCGCTACCGGCTCGATCGCGGCGAGGGCATGCACTTCTCGCTGCTGTCCCGCTTCCGGGACGCCGGCGGCACCGACTACGTCTGCTTCGTCGCCGTGTTCGGCACCGAGGGGTCCTTCGACGGCCCCCTGTCGGGCGCGGCCATCAGCTTCACCACGGATCGCGCCGGCGGCTTCCGTGACGACGAGATCACGGTGCTCGCCGACGTCGTGCCGCCGCTCGCGACCGCACTCCGGGTGGCGGCGCACGTCACGACGACACGCAGCCTGCTCGACGTCTATCTCGGGCGCGACGTCGGCGGACGCGTCCTGAACGGCGAGATCCGCCGGGGATCGGTGGAGACGATCACCGCGGCGATCCTCGTCGGCGACCTGCGCGGCTTCACGACGCTCGCCGATACGGCGGCGAGCGACGTGCTGGTGGCGATGCTCGACGACCATCTCGACGCGCTCGTGGGCGCGGTGGAGGAGCGCGGCGGGCAGGTGCTCAAATTCCTCGGCGACGGCCTCCTCGCCACCTTCTCCACGCACGGCCCACGTCGCGACTGCGCCGACGCGCTCGACGCAGCGGTGGACGCGCTCGCCCGCACCGAGTCCCTCCGTCGGGCTCGGCAGGCCGACGGTCGACCCGTCGCCGCGCTCGATCTCGCGCTCCACGCCGGCGACGTCCTGTACGGCAACGTCGGCTCGGATCGACGCCTCGACTTCACGGTCGTCGGCCCCGCCGTCAACGAGACGGCGCGGCTCGAGCTCCTGTGCTCCGTGCTCGACGTGCCGCTGGTCGCGAGCGGGCGCTTCGTCGAACACGTCGGTGCCCCGGAGCGCTTCCGGAGCCTCGGCACGCACGCACTCCGGGGCGTGCGCCTGCCCGCCGAGGTCTTCACGATCGCGTCGGCGTAGCGCGAGTTTGCACGGCCCGTCGCCCCGTGGTCTGTCGCACGGGCGCGCCGATCGCGGTGCCGACGAAGGAGGCGTCAGGTGTTCATGCAGGGATTCCGATCGATGCTGTGGCTGGTCGCGCCGCTGGTCATGGTGACGCACGTGGCGGCCAAGATCTCGCTCGAGTGTCCGTGAGGATCCGATGACCACCGACATCACGCATCGCACCGTCGTCGCCAACGGGCTGCGCTTCCACGTAGCCGAGTGCGGCAGCGGCGACCGCCTCGCGCTCTGCCTCCATGGCTTCCCCGAGTGCTGGTACTCGTGGCGGCATCAGATGCCGGTGCTCGCCGAGCTGGGCTACCGCGTCTGGGCACCCGACCTGCGCGGCTACGGCGACACGGAGCGACCGGCGCGCATGGAGGACTACGCCATCGAGACGCTCCTCGACGACGTGGCCGGGCTGATCGATGCGGCGAACCCGTCCGAGACCGTGCTGGTGGCACACGACTGGGGCGCCGTGATCGCCTGGTTGTTCGCGATCCGTCGCGTGCGCCCGCTGGCGCGGCTCGTCGTCATGAACCTGCCCCATCCCGCCGGGTTCGAGCGCGAGCTCCGGCATTGGCGGCAGATCCGGCGATCCTGGTACGCACTGTTCTTCCAGCTCCCCGCCCTCCCGGAGCTGGCGCTCGGGGCACGGGGCTGTCGCGCCATCGGCGAGGCGTTCGTCGGCTCGGCGATCGACAAGTCGCGCTTCCCCGACGACGTGCTCCAGGTCTATCGCGACGCCGCGGCACGCCCCGGCGCACTCACCGCCATGCTGAACTACTATCGCGCGTTCGTGCGCGGCGGTGGTGGCAGCCGCCAGCGCGCCCTCGGCTACCCGACCATCGAGACGCCGACGCTGCTCATCTGGGGCGAAGAGGACATCGCCCTCTGCCGCGAGACCACCGACGGCACGGAGCAGTGGGTCCGCGACCTCACCGTGCGCTATCTGCCGCGCGTGTCGCACTGGGTGCAGCAGGAGGCACCGGAGACGGTGAACGCCATGCTGACGGCCTGGCTCACCGGCGCGCCGGTGCCCCAGGCGGGCGGGTGAGCACGCGCGAATCCCTGCCCCATCCCGCACCCGCACCGGCACGGGGCGGCGTCGAGCCCGGCTACGAGCCCGTCGCAGCGCGATTCGCTCGGCACCTCGCCGCGGGCGACGAGATCGGTGCCGCCGTCTGCGTCTACCATCGGGGCCGTCGCGTGGTCGACGTGTGGGGCGGGTGGGCCGACCCGGCCACGCGTCGTCCGTGGGAGGGCGACACGCGCGTCGTCGTCTTCTCCGTGACGAAGGGGTTCGCCGCCATGGCGCTCCATCTGCTGGCGGACCGCGGCCTCCTCGACTGGGAGGCTCCGGTCGCGCGCTACTGGCCGGGGTTCGGCCGCAACGGCAAAGCGGACATCCGGGTCGGAACGCTCCTCGGCCACCGCGGCGGCCTGCCGTACCTCACGACACGGCTCACGCTCGACGACTGCGTCGATCCGACGCGCGCCGACGTCGTCCTGCGGGCGCTCGAGACGCAGGTGCCGGCATGGGAGCCGGAGCGCGGCCAGGGGTATCACGCCACCACGTTCGGCCTCTATGCGCGCGAGCTGTTCGAGCGCATCGCCGGCGAGCCGCTCGGCCCGTTCCTGCGCCGCGAGCTGTTCGAGCCGCTCGGATCGGACGTGTGGCTCGGCACCCCCGCGACGGAGGACGCCCGCGCCGCAGCCATCTTCCCGCCGACCACCGCGACGCGCCTGCGCCACATGATCGCGGCGGCGATCACGCGACCGTCGTCAGTCGAAGGACGACTGGCGCGCGCCATGCTGCAGCGCCACTCCGTGCCACGCGCGGCGTTGCTCAATCCCGACCCGGGTCCCGAGGGCGTGCGCGCCTACGACCGCGTCGACGTGCGCCGCGCGGCGCTCGCCTGGGCGTCGGCGACGGCGAGCGCGAACGGCATCGCCCGCGCGTATCTCCCGTTCGCATCCGGGGGGACGTCCGGCGACCGGTGCTACCTGCGCCCGGACACGCTCGCCCCGGTGTACGAGCGCCTGGGATGGTCCGAATGCGACGCCGTGCTGCAGAAGCCGCTCGGGTGGTCGCACGGCTTCCTGAAGGACGAGCCCCACGTCTTCAGCCCGACCCGCGAGTCGTTCGGACACCCCGGGCTGGGGGGCGCCCTCGGCTGGTGCGATCCCGTCCATCAGCTCGCGATCGGCTACGTCACCAACCGGCTCGACTGGCGCGTGCGCTCGCCCCGCGCCGTGGCGCTCTGCCAGGCGCTCTACGCCTGCGAGGCGGTCCGCGCGTAGCACGGCCGATGGACGGCATACGGCGTACTTTCGTAGAACCGCCCCCATCATGACGCCCACCTTCGTGCTCCGCAGCGGCGAGAGCTGGCGCGATCCGTTCGCGTCGTACGCGGCGCTCCGCGAACGGGACCCCGTGCACCACGTCGTCGACGGCGACTACTGGGTGCTGACCCGCTTCGCCGACGTCTGGGCCGCCGCCGGCGACCCGGCCACCTTCTCCTCGGCGCGGGGGCTCACCGTCGGCTACGGCGAGATCGAGGCGATCAACATGGGCGACGCGATGCCCATGGTGTTCCTCGATCCGCCCGAGCACACCGCGTTCCGCCGACTGGTGACGAGCGACCTCACCCCGCGCAAGGTGTCGGCGATCGAGCCCGCGATCCGCCGGTTCGTCGTCGAGCGCATCGAGCGCATGCGTGCCGCCGGCGAGGCCGACGTCGTAGCCGAGCTGTTCAAGCCGTTGCCGAGCTTCGTCGTCGCGCACTACCTCGGCGTGCCCGCCGACGACCGCCCGCTCTTCGATCGCTGGACCGAGGCCATCGTCCAGGCGGCGGCGGAGGGAAACGTCGTCGGCGCCGGCAATCCCTTCGCGGAGCTGCTCGGCTACTTCGCGCAGCTCGTCGCACGCCGTCGCACGGAGCCGGGCGACGACATCGTCTCCGCGCTCACCCGCCTCGGCGAGGACAACGTCTCGCTCGCCCGCATCCTCGGCTTCGCGTTCACGATGGTGACGGGCGGCAACGACACCGTCACCGGCATGCTGTCCGGCTCGGCCTGCCTCCTCACCCGGCACCGTGATCAGCGACGGAAGTTGCTCGACGATCCGCGCCGCATCCCGAATGCCGTCGAGGAGCTGCTGCGTCTGACCTCGCCGGTGCAGAACCTCGCGCGCACCGCCACGCGTGACGTCGCGCTCGACGGCGGCACGATCCCGGCCGGTCGGAAGGTCCTGCTGTGCTACGCGGCCGCGAATCGCGACGAGCGCGAGTTCGGTCCCACCGCCGAGGCCTTCGACGTCGATCGTCGGATCGGGAAGATACTGACGCTGAGCTACGGCACGCACTACTGCATCGGTGCCGCTGCCGCGCGCCTGCAGTCGCGGGTGGTGCTGGAGGAGCTGCTGGCGCGTTGTCCCGACTTCACGGTCGACGTCGGGGCCGGGCGCTACGCCGGCGGGAGCTACGTTCGCCGCCACGTCTCGTTGCCGTGGTCGGCAGGCTGAACGACGCCGCGGGCGGACCGGAACGACCCGGCCCGCCCGCTGCGTGCTGATGGCTCAGGGCCGGCAGTCGAGGACCGGGGTCCCCACCGGCACGTCCTTGGCGCAGTCGCAGAGCGCGGCGGCGTCGGCGAACACCGCATCGTCCGGCGCCAGATCGGCCGCCGGGAACGGCGTCGTCCCGTCGTCGATCGTTCGAAGGAAGGAGATCAGGTCGGTGACGGCGCTGGGATCGTCGTCGAGGACGTTCTCGTCGCCACCCGTGCCGGCCCGCCAGTGCGCCGTGGCGGCCGCCAGGACGTTCGGATCGGTGCCGATGCCGAACACCTCCTCCAGCGACGCGGCCGATCCGGTACGGAAGTACGGCGCGGTGTCGCCGATGCCGAGCAGCGTCGGCGTGTTGAATCCGTCACCGCCGAACGCGGCGGCGACGGCGAGCGCGGGAGCGACGGTGTTGACGGGGCTGATCGCGCCGTGGCGCACCTCGATCGGGTTGGTGGCCGCGAACGTGCCGACCTGACGCATGATCCGGAGGCGCTCCACCGCTCCTGGCGGTGCCGGCACCTCGCAGGCCCGGCCCGCGCCCGCCGCGGAGTTGAAGCCGTTCAGGAACACCGCGCCGAGGTCGGCGATGTTGACGATGCCGGTGTCGGTGCCCGGGATCGGATTGGCGTCGACCGGATCGTAGGTCACGCGGCTCGTCGTCCACTTGGCGCCGCTGTGACAGGCGACGCAGTTGGCACCACCCGGGGCGGCTTCACCGAAGATGTTGCGGCCGCGCTCCGGATCGCCGCTGGTGCTCGGCGGGGCGATGGGACTCCGGACGGCGAACGCGATCCAGTTGGTGATGTCGGTCTGCTGCGTGGACCGGTCCGAGCTCGCCGGGCCGTAGTTGCGGACGTTCGGGTCGGAGTCGGGCGTGATGCCGTCCGCGTTGACGTCGGTGTTGGTGACGATGAAGCCGCGGCCGCCGAACACGCCGCGCGTGTTGAGCTCGAAGTCGGGATTCTCGTCGCGCACCGGCGTCCAGTTGAGGAGGCGCTGGTCGCCCAGGCCCTCGAGGTTGCTGAAGGTCCCGTCGAGCGAGATCGTCTGGCGCGGACCCGCCTCGAACGACCACGTCACGTTGTCGGTGCGGCCGTCGGGATGGCACGACGCGCAGCCGCCCCAGCCGCGATCGGACCAGAACGGACGCGAGGTGAAGAAGTCGATCTTGCCCCGCAGGATGCTGAGCTCGAGCAGGTCGGTCGGCAGCTCGGACGAGCGCACGCGCTCGAGGACGGTGTTCCCCACCAGGTCGGCCACCACGACGTCGCGGGTGGTCGGACAGACCACGTACCCGTGCGTGCCGTCGGCGTCGAGCACGATGCCGCGCGGATTGCGTCCGGCGCTGGTGGCGTTGGCCGGATCGATGGTGGGGATGCGCACCACGGGGCTCTGTGCGAACGGGCCGGCGGCGGTGGGCGCGTTGATCGTCGGCTTGCCGGACGCCTCGAAGTCCATGCGCACGATGAAGTCGCTGCCCTGGCTCACCACCCAGCACACGCCGGTGGCGTCGGAGCAGTCGATGTCGACGGGCACCGACGGGAACAGGCGGTCGGTGTTGTCCCGGACCTGCGCATCGAGCAGGCCGCCCGGCAGGTCGAAGTTGATGCCGCGGTTCATGTTGAACGTCTGGTCGGCCAGCTCCGCGTTGCTGTCGACGTCGAAGACCGACATCAGGCTCTGGACGTTGCCGTTGAACCGCAGCGGCGGCTCGGGTGACGCCGCCGAGCTCGGCACGAAGCCGCGCCCGTCGAAGATGGCGATGCTCTGCAGCAGGTTCGGGAACGCGCCGGTGTTCTGCGTCACGGCGCCGTCGGTGCCGCCGTCGGCGAAGATGGTGCGCGGCGCGTCGGTCGGCGTGCTGTTCACGAACTGGCCACGGGCGAGCTTGAACCCGGTGTCGGCGATCGGCGCCAGCACCACCTCGTCGACGACGGTATTCGTCGCCGTGGACACGACGTCGACGACGCCTTCGCGCGAGTCGTCGAAGATGCCCTCGCCCACGATCGGCTGCCCCTTCGCTCCGGCAGGGAACGCCGCTCCCGCGCCGTCGGTGCCGCCGAGGCCTGCGGACGTGGGCGGGACGAAGCCGGCACGCGGGCGCCCGAAGAAGTTCGGGACGTACAGGTGCTCGTCGAGGTCGTCGTCGTCACCGTCGTTGGTGATGGCGAGCGCCCGCGGGCTGCGGCCCACGGGAATGGTCTCGACGACCTGGTTGGTCGCCGTGTCGATGACGTCCACCGCGTTGGCGTTGGCGGTCGCCACGTACACGAAGCGTCCGTTGGGCGATGCGACGATCGCCTGCGGCTCGGTGCCCACGTCGATCGTGGCGACGGTCGTGTAGTCGGTCAGGTCGATCACCGACACCGTACCGCTGACGGTGTTGGCGACGTAGACCCACGGCTTGCTCACGAGCGTCGCCACCGAGCGCGGCTCCTGTCCGACGGCGACCTCCTGCAGCTTCGTGAGGCGCGCATCGGTGCCCACCTCGAAGAACGAGATGGTGTCCGTGTCGGTATTGGCCGCCACCAGCGTGGCGCCGTCGGCCGTGAGCTCGATCGGGCTCGACTTGTCGGCTCGGGTGGCGAGGCATCGGCAGTCGGCGCTGCAGGCCTCGCTCGCACCGCAGCCAGCGGCGCTACCATCGCACTGCTCGCCGAGCCCGACGTCGACCACGTCGTCGCCGCACACGGAGGTCGTGGCCGTGAACTCGGTCGCCACGCCGCGGATGCTGAACGTCCCCGTCATGACGGAGCAGTCGTCGGTGATCACGGCCTTGAGCCGCGCTCTGCCGGCGACGCCGTCACAGCTCCCCTTGGCGAACCCGGCGATCACGGAGGTGCCCTTCTTGCGCCGGCGGAGCTTCGCGCGACGCTCTCCACAGAGCGTCCCGACGGCGATCGTGCGGTTCTGGAGCACGACCACTTCGCCTCCGGGTCCAATCAGCGGCGCTTCGGCCACGGCGAAGCGTCCGGTGGTGCAGAGCGGCGGCTTGGGTGCGCTCCAGGTCACCGCTGGGCGTTGCATCGCGAACGATACGCCCAATGCCAACACCAATATCTTCGGAACGGTCGACATCAGAATCTCCTCAGCGCCTCGCGGGCGCATGTTGAGGACCGCGCGCTGCTGGCAGCGGTCGGAAGCGCAGAACGAAAGCTCCCGGATCGATGACCAATCTTCCCGGTGTCGGATTTTCCGCAATCCTCATTTCGCGACCCGCGACGAGCCTTTCCATCCTGTCGGCGATGGAGGTGCACCGTCGGCATGCAGCGCCGCTGGGGTGCATCCAATCGCACCCCGACTACGTCCGAGGGACGTCGTCGGATGCGGCACGTCGGGGTCCCGACGCGGTTCAGGGGAGCGGCGCGCCGCCCTTCGCCTTGAGCTGTGCGGCGTCGTTCTTCTGGAACGCCGACGCGCGGTACTCGGCCTCGAAGCAGGCGCCACCATCGGCCGAGAGCTGCACCAGGACGGGTCCCGTGACCGGCAGAGGCGGCACGTCGACCAGCATGCCCTTGCCCTTCGCGGAGACGGCGGCCTTGCCCGCGGAGCCCGCCTTGAGCTTCAGGACCTGCAGGCCGCTCGGCGTTCCGAGCTTGTTGCCGTACTGGAACCCCTTGGTGCCGGTCGCCTTCCAGCACGCCTTGCCGGCGCAGGTGCCGCCGGCGGGCGCGATCGCGCCGGCGATGAGCGTGCGCGCCGGGCCGTCGTAGAGACAGAGGCGAACGTTGCTCGTGGTGCGGGGATCGCCGAAGTCGGCGGTGACCGTGGCATCGCCCTTGTTCCACTTCCAGTCGATCAGATCCCCCTTGTCGGGGGTGGCGTTCTTCACGACCAGTACGGCCTTCAGGTCCTCGACCGGCGCCTTGCAGCCGGCGAGCGGCTGCTGCGCACAGCCGTGCGACGCGAGGTCGCACGCGTCGCCCACGCCGTCGCCGTCGAGGTCGGACTGCAGGGGATCGGGGGTGGTCGGGCAGTCGTCGAGATCGTCCGTCACGCCGTCACCGTCGGTGTCGGCGGCCGACAGCGCCACGACGACGGGCTGCGCCTGGCAGAACGAGCCGCTCGGGCAGTCGTCGGTGGTCGCGCAGGCACCCGGGCTCGTCGTGGTGCACACCAGGGTCGCCGGGCTGCAATAGGTGCCGTCCGCACAGGGGTCGGCCGCGGGGTCGCAGGCGATCGCGGGGGTGATGCTGCAGCGGCCGCCGGGCGCGGTGAAGACCTCGCTCGCCTCCTCGGTGTCGAGGGGATCGCTGCTGGTGTCGGCATCGACGGGGCCGATCACGGTGGTCACGCCGCTGCACGCGTCGAAGCGCTGCAGGACCAGGCCGCCGATGACGCCGTTGCCGTCGCGATCCTGGTTCTGCTCGGCCTCGAGCGTCAGGAACTTCACCGACGCCCCCTCCACCTTGTACGGCTGCGCCGGGTCGCAGATCTCGAGCCGGCACGGCGTCACCGTCTGGCCGACGTTGGTGAGCGTGCCCGTCTCCATGTCGTAGACCTGCAGCACGCCGTCCGTCGTGTCGCCGTCGCCGTTGAGCGAGCCGTCGCCCTGCGCCGCCTCGCTGGTCCGGAAGGCGAGGAGATGGCGCGTCCCGCAGGCGGTGGGGGTGGGCTCGCCGAGCACCAGCTCCTCGCCCGCCTGGCCGAGGTTCCGCAGGCCGAAGCCGCCGTGCTCGTAGACGTGCACGACGCGGTCTGCGGCGTCACCGTCGCCGTTCAGCACGGCGGCGTTCTGCTGCGCCTCGGGGACCAGGAATGCCACCCGATTGCCCGAGACGACGAGCGCGTCCGCGGCGCGGGCCACGTTCGTCCATGCGCCCGCGCCGAGCGCGCGGACCTGCAGGACGGTGTCGGTCGCGTCGCCGTCGCCGTTCATGGTGGTGGCGTTCTGGGCGGCTTCGTCGGCCAGGGCGGCCACGAGCGTGGACGAGAGCGTCACGCCGCTCGCCGCCAGCGCGAGGTTCTGCACCGGGCCGGCGGCGATCGAGAGCTGGACGACGAGATCGTCCGTGTCGGCGTCGAGGTTCAGGGACCCGCCCGGGCAGCCCGCGATGCCGACCGTCGACTCCGGACGCAGGAACGCGGCATTGCCTGCCGACACCGACACCGCATCGGCCGGGCACAGGGTGGTGATCGCGCCGCTGGTCGCGTCGATCGCCTCGAGCACGGTGTCGTCGAGGACGCCGTCGGGGAAGAGCAACGCGTCCGCACCCTCGGGATCGGCGGCGTCGATGCCGCGCACGTAGGCGTCGGACGTGCCGTTCGTGTCGGCGCCCGGTGCGAGGAGATCGGCGCTGGTCTCGAAGGCGACGGTATTGCCGTCGGCGGAGATCGCCGTACGCGTCACGCTGGCACCGGCGGGGGCGCCACCCACGTCGACACTCGCCAGCCGCGTCGTGCCGGTGACGCGATCGTGCACGTAGGCCTGGAAGCCACTGACCGGCCCCGGCACGAGATTCGTCGTATCGCTCTGGAACGCGACGTAGCGCCCGTCGTCCGAGAGACCGTCGCTCGACCCGAGGATGCTGAAGGTTCCGCCGACGGCCTCGCTGCCGTCGGAGGCGACGGAGACGCGCTCCGTGATCCCGGTCTGGCGATCGCGGACGAAGACGTCCTCGATGCCGTTCGTGTCCTCGCCGATGCCGAGGATCGCGTCACCGGCGATGAAGGCCACGACGCGGCCGTCGAAGCTGAAGCCGACCGGGAGCAGGTCGCCCCCCACCACGTCGCCGCCGAAGTCCGGGTGCAGTCGGGCCAGGAACTCGGTGACGCCGGCGGCGCGATCGCGGAGGTACGAGTAGGTGGGGCCGCCGGCGCCCGGCAGCAGATTGCTCGCGTCGCTCTCGAACGCGACCACGTTGCCGTCGCCGGAGATGCCGATCTTGTTCATGCCCGCGGCGGCATCGCCCTGGACGCCACCCTGCCCGACGCTCACCCGCTCGGTGGTGTTCAGCACCATGTCGCGCACGAAGACGTCGGCGACGCCGTTGGTGTCCTGGCCCGGAGGGAGCAGGTCGCTCGCCGCGCTGACGAAGGCCACGAAGCGTCCGTCGTCCGACATGGCGATGCGGGCGCTGTCCACCGGGGCCGACTCGCCGCCGCCGAGCGCGACGTTCACGCGTCGGGTCTGGAGCGTCACCGTGTCGTGCACGAACACGTCCAGGCCGCCGTTCCCGTCCCCGCCCGGTCCCAGGAGATTGGTCGCCGCGCTGGCGAACGCGACGTACCGCCCGTCGCGCGAGAGCCGGAGGTCACCGAACGTCCCGGTGTCGGCCTCGCCGGCGCCACCGTCCGGAACGCTCACGCGCACCGTCGCGCCGGTCGCGAGATCGTGCCGGAAGACGTCGGTGAGGGCGTTCGTATCCGCGCCTGGTCCGATCAGGTCGTTGCTGAGACTCGTGAAGGCGACGAAGCGCCCGTCCGCCGAGAGCGCCGTGTCCGACCCGCCGAACCCGGCTTCGCCGCCGCCGTCCGCGAGACTGCCGCGCACGGTGCCGCGGGCCGCGTTGTCGGGCTCCGAGGTGCGCACGAACACCCGTCCGCCGGACACGGCGATCGGTGCGCCGTCGATCTTCGACGCGCCGTCGACGGCACGATCGCGCGGGAGCACGGTCTCACCACCGCCCAGACGGAAGATGCGCAGCACCCCGTCGAGCGTGTCGCCGTCGTCGTTCTCGTCGCACAGATTCTGCGCGAACTCGTTCTCGAGGAACGCCAGCACGTCGCCCTCCACCGCCAGGGCGGGAAAGGCGAACGGCGGCCGGCTGACGCGCTGGATGGCGCGTCCGTCCGCGGTGGCGCCGAGGCCACACGACGAGGTCGGGTTCAGCGGCTCCCCTTCGCCCGACGCGCGACTCCGCAGCGTCACGACGGAGTCTTCGGTGTCGCCGTCGCCGTTGCGATCGACGCCGTCGATCGACTCGCGGAATGCGAAGGTGCGCGCGGTCGTGCTGGCGGTGAGCCCGTCGAGCGGCACGGGGCTCTGCGCCTCCATGGCGTACGACACGCACAGGTTGCCCGGACCGGTGCAGAGCCCGGGATTGCCCGTGCAGTCCTGGTGCGGCGGCAGCTGGCAGAACTGCGGCACCGTGCGCGGCACGACGAGCGGGCCGCCGCCGGCGACCAGCGACGTCAGGTCGAACAGCTCGCCGCAGGCGCCCGTCGTGCACTCGTTGCCGATGGGGCACAACGTCGCGGGCGCATCGACGCAGGAGCGCGCGCAGGTGCCGTCCTTGCAGTCGAAGGTGCGCGCGCAGCGCTGCCCGGCGACGGCACCCCCGACGCAGGTGCCGTGACGACGTGCGATGCGGATCGTGGTGTAGGGCGCGTCGACCGACCCGAAGAGCGTCACCACGTTGGGATCGCCGACGGTGGGATCGAGCTGCGGCTCGAGGATCGGCGGCAGCACGCCGCCTTCGGGAGAGTACGAGGTGACGAAGGTCTGATCGGGCACGACGAACGGCAGCGGCGACGCGATCCGCGTCCGCACCAGGCGCGGCACCGGCAGACCCTGGTCGGCGGTGAGCACGCCCTGCCACACCACCGGCATCAGCAGGTTGCCGTCGAC
This sequence comes from uncultured Binatia bacterium (SeqCode), assembly GCA_964404165.1. Taxonomy (GTDB): domain Bacteria; phylum Desulfobacterota; class Binatia; order DP-6; family DP-6; genus DASYLJ01. Next base: position 58,150 of record CAYOIZ010000015.1, read on the forward strand.
GTCCTCGGCGATGCGCAGCTCGGTCGCCGTCGCGGTGCAGGGCGGCGAACCCTGGAAGCAGGTCGTGGAGTATTTGTTCGGCGGTGGCAGCGCGGTGAAGTGGGGGAAGACGTCGTTGCGGGCCGTCGCGCCACACGCGCCGTCGTTGAAGTACAGCTCGTCGACGCACGCCATGAGGCCGCTCTGCGCCGCACACGTCTGCGCCGCGAGCTGGCAGGGCAACGGATCGGTTCTCGGCGTGACGGCGACGACGGCCGGACCGGAGAGCGTCAGGTCGTCGTTCGGCGCGCCGAGCTCGGCGTCGGTGTCGGGAAATGGGAAGACGATGCGGCGGTCGCCGAGGTCGAGATCCGTACGGGTCTCGAGGCCGGGTGTGGTCTGACACACCGCGGACGCGACGTCCGGCATGGCCGCGCACGTCGCCGTGTCGATGCCGCTGCAGTCCGTCGCGAGCGCGACGACGCGATTGGTACCGCCCGGCGCCTTGAAGACGACGGTGACGACGTGGTCCGATCCCGACGGCTGAAACCCGGGCGAGACGTCGCACGCACGCAGCCGGACCTCGAGACGCTCCCCCGGCGCCGCGAAGGGCCGATTCGTCGCACCGAGCGCGCCGTCGAACGTCTTCGCGGTTCCCGGGATCAGGTTGCAGGCGGCCTGCGCGGAGTGTGCTGCGAGCGTCGAGCCCGCGAGACAGCAGAGCAACAGCAGTCGGGCCGACGAACGGAGCATGTCCGGATCCTCCTTCGAGCCGATCGCACCGCCGCGGCCCGATCGTCATGCGCTGGTCGACGTAACGCGCGAGCGAAGTTGCGAGCAAGCTGAAACTCCATCCAAGAGTGGAATACATCCCTCGTGGGAGCTTGCGATCAGCGATGCCCGCCGCGGAAGCACCGGAATGCCCGCTCCGTGAGCAACGCGCTGCCTGCGGCGCGGGCAGTCTGTGGAATTTACACGCGCAGCGTGCGGAGCCGCGTGTTGCCGAGGACGAACGCCAGCACGGCGACCATGATCACGGCATTGAGGACGTAGGGCGCATGCGGGTTCATCTGGTAGAGCGAGGTGCCGAGCACCGGCCCGAAGACGTTGCCGAGGACGGTGAGGCCGCCCAGCAGCCCCGCCACCGCGCCCTGCTCGTCGGCGCGCACGGCGAGTGACGCCCCCGCGGCGCTTCCCGGTCGCACGAGCCCCACGCCGACGCCGAGCGACGCCAGCGCCAGCAGGTACTCCGGGAGTCCGTCGCCCAGACACAGCAGCAGGAACGCCGCCAGCATCAGCGGCACGCCCGCCCGCATCATGAGACGCGCGGTCGGACGGAACCGCTGGATCAGGAAGAGCTGCGACAGCAGGCCGGACGCGGCGAGCGCCACGAAGCCGAGCCCGGCACGCTGCGCGGCCTCCTTCGCGGTGAGCCCGAGGACGTCCTGCAGGAAGAGCGCGAAGGTGATCACGGTGGTAGCCCGCACCGCCTGCAGGGCCGCGGTGACGAGGAGGAACGGCGTCACGCGACGATCGGTCCAGGCGATGCGTCGCGGCGTCTCGCCGTGCTTGCGCACGGGCCCCTCCTCCGGCAGCCAGCGCCAGATCACCGCCGCGCTCAGCGCCGACAGCGCCGCCGTGAAGAAGAGCGGCGCCGTCAGCGCGATGGTGGCGAGCACCGCACCGACCGCAGGTCCCACCGTCTCCCCGAAGCCGATCGCCGCGCTGACGAACGCCACGCCCGCCGCGCGCTCGCTGGCCGACGTGCGATCGGCCACGTACGCCTGTGACGCGGGTCCAGTGCCCGACCCGATCAGCGCGAACACGCACCGTGACGCGATCAACATCGGCCAGACCAGCGCCGCGGGCAGCAGGCCCGCCCCGCCGAGCGCGATCGTCGTGCCGAGCAGCGCCATCGATAGGCCGAAGCCGAGGAGCCCGATCAGCACGACGGGCCGTCGCCCCCAGACGTCGCTCTGCCGTCCCCACCATGGGCTGACGAAGATCCAGAAGCTCGCCGACGTCGCGAAGATGACCGAGATCTGCACCGGCGAGATGCCGAGCTCGCGCGCCGCGGGCGGCAGGATGGCGAACAGCATCGACTGCCCGAGCCCGATGCAGACGAGGCAGACGAAGAGTATCCGGAAACCGCGGGGTCGCGGAGGTGCGGCGGTCACGCGATCACGGCGACGAGGTTCGCCGCTTCGATCCGCGTGTCGCTCGTGACGAGGTTCGCCCCGTGCTGCTGGGCCGTCGCGACGATCAGCATGTCGGCCGGATCACGCAGAGTGGTGAGGCGCGCCGCCGTGACCAGCACGGGCAGCGTCAGCGGAATGAGCACCAGGCCGGGAACCGTGGTGGCCCGCTGGAGCCAGGCATCGACAGGGGTCGAGAAGCGGAGCTTGCCGCGCTGGCAGAGGAGCGCCACCTCCCAGCACGAGATGATCGACAGCATCACCACCGCGGTGGACTGCCGGGTTCGGTCGATCGTCGCTCGCTGCGTGCGGCTCAGTCGGTCCGGTCGGGTGAGCCACCACACCCACGCGTGTGTGTCGAGGACGATCGGCGTCATCGCCGATTGGCATTCCAGGCGAGACCCGTGTCGAAATCCTCGACACGGTCGCCACCCACCAGCGTGCCCCGAAGACTCGCGACGGGATCGTCGGCCGGGAGCGCATCGAGCGGCACGAGGCGTGCGATGGGCTTGCCCCGCTTGGTGATGACGATCTCCTGCCGCTCACGCGCGACCTCTTCGACCAGCCCGAGGCAGTGCGCTTTGAGCTCCGAAACGGCGATCGTCCTTGCCATGGGCCCACCTTCATCTGCCCATGGTCAAGTGTCAATGGTCACATCCGGAACACGCCGTACCCGCGCGCGCCGGCGATCGGCGCCGAGTGCACAGCCGACAGCGAGATCCCGAGCACGGTCCGCGTGTCGCGCGGGTCGATGATGCCGTCGTCCCAGACGCGCGCCGTGGCGTAGAAGGCGTAGGACTCCTTCTCGATCTGCTGCGACACCATCTGGCGGATCATCAGATCCTCGCTCTCGTCGAACGGCAGGCCGGCGCGCTCGGCGGCCTGCCGGCGCACGATGGAGAGCACGCCGGCGAGCTGCTCCGGGCCCATCACCGCGATGCGGTGGTTCGGCCACGAGAAGACGAAGCGCGGCTCGTAGGCGCGTCCCGACATGCCGTAGTTGCCGGCGCCGTACGACGCCCCGATCATGACGGTGAGGTGCGGCACCGTGCTGTTCGAGACGGCGTTGATGAGCTTGGCGCCGTCCTTGATGATGCCGCCCTCCTCGTAGCGCTTGCCCACCATGAAGCCGGTGATGTTCTGCAGGAAGACGATCGGCGTGTCGGTCTGGTTGCAGAGCTGGATGAACTGCGCGCCCTTCTCCGACGACTCGGAGAACAGGATGCCGTTGTTGGCGATGATGCCCACCGGCCAGCCGTGGATGTGGGCGTACCCCGTGACGAGCGTGGTGCCGTACGTCGGCTTGAACTCGTGGAAGCGCGAGCCGTCGACGAGGCGCGCGATGACCTCGCGCACCTCGAACGGGCGGCGCACGTCGAACGACGTCAGCCCGAGCAGCTCGTCGGCGTCGTAGCGCGGCTCCTCGACCGCGACCCGCTTCGACCAGCCCTGCTTGCGCCAGTTGAGCTGCGCCACGATCTCGCGGCCGAGGCGGATGGCGTCGCGCTCGTCGGCGGCGAGGTAGTCGGACACGCCGGAGACGCGACTGTGCATCTCGGCGCCGCCGAGGCTCTCCTCGTCGGTGTCCTCGTGGATCGCCATCTTCACCAGCGGCGGCCCGCCGAGGAACACCTTGGCGCCGCCCTTCACCATGACGACGTAGTCGGACATGCCGGGGACGTAGGCGCCGCCGGCGGTGGACGACCCGAACACCAGGCAGATCGTCGGAATGCGCTCCTGCGAGCGGCGCGTGATCTCGCGGAAGCCCTGCCCGCCAGGCACGAACGTCTCCGACTGGAACGGCAGGTCGGCGCCGCCCGACTCGGTGAGATTGATGATGGGCAGCCGGTTCTGCGCGCAGATCTCCATCGTGCGCGCGCTCTTCTTCAAGCTGTACGGGTTGAGCGAGCCGCCCTTCACCGTCGGCTCGTTCGCCGTGATGACGCACTCGACGCCCGACACCACGCCGATGCCCGAGACGACGCTGCCACCGAGTCCGAAGTCGGTGCCCCAGGCACAGAGTGGCGACAGCTCGAGGAACGGCGAGTCGGGGTCGAGCAGCAGCTCGATGCGCTCGCGGGCCATGAGCTTGCCGCGCTTCGCGTGGCGCTGGACGTATTTCTCGCCGCCGCCCGCCCGGGCCAGGGCGAGCTGCTCGTCGAGGATCGCGAGCTGTTCCAGGAACGCGCTGCGGTTCACCTGGTACTGCTCGGCACGGGGGTTCACGTTGGTGCGGAGGACCTCCATCGGGGAGGGGTCTTAACCCACCGATCAGCCGACGGCCACCTCTCGTCGGCCGAGCACCGGGATGCTACGCAGCTGGGGCATGCAGGTCCCCCGCCTCCGGAACCCCGTCGCCCGCTTCTTCTTCATGCACCTGGGCAGCCTGGTGGCGGTCATCACCTACTTCAATCTCGCCGAACGGGGTGCCTGGAGCGTCGACGGGGTGGGCCACGCGCTCGTGATCGCGCTGCTGGTGAAGACGAGCTACATGGCGCTGGCCTGGTGGCAGGGCGAGCTCAAGCACTTCGACCTCTCGATCTGGCTCTTCTTCCTGATCGGGCTGGCCGGCGTGACGCTCGGCATCGAACCCGTGACGGGGCTCTACCAGCGGTACTCGCCCGCCCTCCTCTTCGTGGCGCTGGCCCTGGCGGCGGCGGTTCCACCGCTGCTGGGCCGCGAACCCTTCACCTACTACTTCGCCCGTCGCCAGATGCCGGCGTGGCAGTGGAAGACGGCGGCGTTCGTGCCCGTCAACCTGCTCATCTCGGCGTGGTGGACGCTGGTCTTCCTCGGCGCCGCCGCGCTGTGCGCCTGGCATCCGACGGATCCGATGTTCACGTTCGTGTGGCCGAACCTGCTCGTCGTCGTCGCCGGCATGCCGGCCAGCGCCTGGATCGCGGCGCTGTACGTGCGCGTCGTGGACGTCCCGCTGCCGACGTCGGCGGAGCCCCTCATCATGGCCATGCCGCTCGTCTTCGACCCGCGCGCCGCCGGCGACGCCGCGGCCACGATCCAGTTCCAGGTCACCGACAGCGGCAACTACTGGCTCGAGATCGGACGCGGGCGCTGCAAGAGCTTCGAGGGCACCACCCCGTCGCCGAACCTCACGGTGCGCACACCCGACGCGGTGTGGACCCGCATCAGCCACGGCGAGCTCGACGGCGGCCAGGCCCTCATGCAGGGCCTCTACACGGTCGAGGGCGACTTCCTGCTGCTGGCGAAGCTCACCGAGTGGTTTCCGGCGCGCCGCGCCTGATCAGACCAGCGACACGAGTCGCGCCGGCGACAGCTCGCGGAGCGACGGCACCACGAGGTCGGCGTCGGCGAAGCGATCCGGCGTCGTCGTCCCGAGCAGTGCCACCGTCGCGGTGCCAGCCGCCCGCGCGGCCGCAACCCCGACCGGTGCGTCCTCGACGACCACGCAATGCGCGGCTGGCAGCCCGAGCCGCTCCGCGGCCAGCAGATAGACCTGCGGATCGGGCTTGCCACGCGTCACGTCGCCGCCGGTGACCGTCGCCGCGAACGCGTCGGGCCGACCGAGCAGGGCGAGCGTCAGGTCGACGTTCTCGCGCGGTGCGGACGAGCCCACCGCCAGCCGCATCCCGGCCGCCCCGCACGCGTCGATCAGCTCGCGCGCTCCGTCCATGGCGGGAAAGTCCGCGCGGATCAGGTCGCGGTAGATGGCCTCCTTGCGCTCGTCGAGCCCACGTCGCTCCGCGTCGCCCAGGTCGCCCCAGAAGCGTGCGATCACCTCGCGGCTGGTCTGGCCGAAGGTCTCGGCGAACTGCGCCTCGGTGATGATGAGGCCGTGCTCGCCCGCCATGGCGACCCAGCTCCGGAGATGGGCGGCATAAGAGTCGACCAGGACCCCGTCCACGTCGAAGATCACGCCCACCGCCGTCGGAACCGCCATGCCCGACTCCCTACCCAATGGGAGGGACCCCCGATAGCCCGCCAGGGGGCTTGTGACTGCCGGCCGTTCGTCAGTAGATTCGGCCATCATGGCGATGCCGGCGACCGTCAATCAGCTCGACCAGCTCGACGTCGAGCTGGAGACCATCCTGACCTCCTTCGACACCAACTACGCCTGGCGGTACGGCAACGTGAAGGAGGGGCTGCGCGACCTCTACGAGAAGGCCAAGCGCGACCAGTGGAACGGCACGACGCAGCTCAAGTGGGACACCCCGGTCGACCCCGAGCGCGACATCCTGCCCCGCGCGCTCAATCCGCTGCAGGGCTTCGCGCCGTACGAGAAGCTCACCGAGAAGGAGAAGCAGCGCTTCCAGCATGCCCAGGTGGCGCTCCAGCTCTCGCAGTTCCTGCACGGCGAGCAGGGCGCGCTGATCGTCGCCTCGCAGCTCGTCGGCGCCGTGCCGTGGATCGACGCCAAGTTCTACGCCGGCACGCAGACCATGGACGAGGCGCGTCACGTCGAGGTGTTCGCGCGCTACCTCACCGAGAAGCTCGAGTGGCAGTGGCCGGTGAACGAGAGCCTGAAGGAGCTGCTCGACGCGACGATCACCGACGCCCGCTGGGACTTCAAGTACCTCGGCATGCAGATCATCATCGAGGGCCTCGCGATGGCGGCCTTCGGCAACCTCTACCACATCACCAGCGAGCCCCTGCTGAAGGACCTGATCCACTACGTGATGAAGGACGAGTCGCGCCACGTCGCGTTCGGCGTCATCTCGCTGAAGGACTACTACCGCGACATGCCGGCGAACGAGCTGCGCGACCGCGAGGACTTCATCATCTACGCCTGCGAGCTGATGCGGAACCGCCTCGTCGGCGACCAGATCGCCAATGCCATGGGCTGGGATCGCGACGCCGTGAAGGACAAGGTGCTGGCGTCGCCGCCCGCTCTGATGTTCCGCCAGATGCTGTTCGCCCGCGTGGTGCCGAACCTGAAGCGCCTCGGCCTCATCAGCCCGCGCGTGCGCGCGTCGTTCGAGGAGCTCGGCATCATCCAGTTCGAGGACGCCGACCCGGAGCAGCAGGACCGCGAGCTCGGCTTCGCCTAGCGGGCGTCGTCACGGCTTGTCGGCCTCCCGGGAGGACGATAAGTCTCGACACGCCCGATGTATCGTTGGCTCGCACGTCTCGCCCTCCGCCGGCATCGGGCGATCCTCGGCACCTGCGGCGTGGTGCTGCTGCTCGCCGTGCTCATGCTCTGGCGTGGCGGCACGCTCAGCTCGGGCACGACCCAGGGCATCGAATCGGAGGTCGCGCAGCAGCTGATCTCGCGCGAGCTGTCGTATCCCGGCGAATCGTCGTTCCTGATCCTGTTCCGCGGCCGTGACGGGCTCACCTGGAAGGATCCCCGCTACCGGACCGCGCTGACCGCCGCACTGGCCGGCCTGCGAGCCGACCCACGGGTCCGCGGCATCCTGGCCCCCGACGACGCGCCGCAGCTGGTCGGCGAGCGCATGGTGTCGACCGACGGCACCAGAACGCTCGCGGTCGTCACCCTGCGCGACGAGTACTTCGCGGCCATGGCGGCGTATCCGTCGCTCCGCGCCACCGTGACGTCGGATCTGCTCGACGCCGGCTTCACCGGCCACCTCGCCTATCGCCAGGATCTCGACCGCACGCTCGAGCACGACGTGCTGTTCGCCGAGCTGATCAGCCTGCCGCTGGCGCTGCTGGTGCTGGTGGCGGTCTTCCGCACGGTGGCCGCGGCGGCGCTGTCGGTGGGCGTCGGCGCGCTCGCCGTCGTCACCGGCATCGCCGCCATCATGGCGCTGTCGCGGGTCATGGACATCGCCGTCTACGCCATCAACGTCGCCTCGCTGATCGGGCTCGGCGTCGCGATCGACTACTCGCTGTTCATCGTCACCCGCTACCGCGACGAGCTCGAGCGCGGTGCGAGCTACGAGGACGCACTCGTCACGGCGCTCGACACCGCCGGCCACGCGGTCGTCTTCTCGGGCTTCGCGGTCGCGATCGGGCTCGGCGGGATGCTGTTCTTCCAGGGCTCGTTCCTCGCCACGATGGGCCTCGGCGGCATGATCGTCGTGCTCCTGGCGGTGCTCTCCGCGCTGACGTTCCTGCCGGCGCTGCTGGTAGCCCTCGGCCCGCGCATCAATGCCGGTACGCTGCCGATCCGACGCATCGCCGCCTTCGACGGCATGTGGCACCGCATCGCCACCTGGGTGATGCGACGGCCGGTGCTCGTGTTGCTCCCGTCACTCGCCGTCGTGCTGCTGCTCGGCTCGCCGTTCTTCCGCCTGTCGATCGCCGCCGCCGACGTCAGCACGCTGCCGCGGGGCATCGAGGCACGCGACGTCTACGAAGAGCTGCGCGTGGCCTTCCCCGACCAGGCCCGCACCCGGCTCCTGGTGGTGGCGCAGTACCCGACGGAGCCGGCGTTCACGCCCGAGCGTGTCGAGCCGCTGTACGACCTGGCGCAGCGGATCAAGACGCTGCCCGGCGTGCGGAAGGTCGAGGGCGTCGTCGACACCGATCCCCGCCTCACGGCCGAGTACTTCAAGGCCGACGCCGAGACCCCCACCGAGGATCTGCCGCTCGCCGCCCAGCGCGTGCGCGCGATGATGACCACGAAGAACCTGGCGCTGCTCATCGTCCACACCGACGCCGGCCCGACCAGCGACGAGGCACGCGCGCTCGTGCATCTGATCCGTGCCGACCGGCGGGTGGGCGACGGCACGTTCCTGGTCACCGGCGCGCCGGCCAACGACGTCGACCTGAACGCGTTCATCCTGTCGCGCGTGCCGTACGCGATCGGCTTCATCTTCGTCGTCACCTACGTCGCGCTGTTCGTGATGCTCCGATCGGTGCTGCTGCCGATCAAGGCCGTCATCATGAACCTGCTCTCGATCAGCGCCTCGTTCGGCGCCCTGGTGTGGATCTTCGAGGAGGGACACTTCGCCGACCTGCTCCGGTTCGAGCCCACACCGCTCGACGTGGGCGGACCGGTGGTGATGTTCTGCGCGCTGTTCGGTCTGTCGATGGACTACGAGGTCCTGATGCTGTCACGCATGCGCGAGGAGTACCTGCGCACCGGCGACAACACCTGGGCGGTCGCGGAAGGGCTCGAGCGCACGGGCCGACTGGTCACGAGCGCGGCCGCCATCATGGTGGCGGTCTTCGGTGCGTTCGGGCTGGCACGCGTGATCCTGGTCAAGTCGCTCGGGCTGACGCTGGCCCTCGCGGTCCTGATCGACGCGACGCTCGTGCGCGTCCTGATCGTGCCGGCGACGATGCGGCTGTTCGGCGACCTCAACTGGTGGGCGCCGGCCTGGCTCGGGGGGCAGCGGCCGCCCGCCCCGCACGATCCCTAGGAAGCGCCTCCGTGGCACTTCTTGTACTTGCGCCCGCTGCCGCAGGGACAGGGATCGTTGCGACCGACCTTGGCCTCGGCGCGCCGCATGGGCTCCTGCGGCGGCGCGTGGTCGTGGGAGCAGTTCGGGCCGTGCTCGTGGGGAGCGTCGTCGCGGGAGGCAGCCATGGGTAGGTGGCGGGCATAAGGCAGCGGTCGCCGTCACGCAACCCGCCTGCGGCGCGGATGTGGCAGGATGTGCACATGGACCTCCGCATGACGAGCCACCCGCTCAACCGCCACCCCCTGCGCACGCTCTTCACCGCGACCGGCGCCCGCAGCCGCCGCTCCTCCTCCTGGGACCGCAGCGGGCGCAACTGGGACTTCGTCACCGTCCAGCCCGGCGACACGGCGGTGCTCCTCGAGCACGAGGGCCCGGGCTGCGTCACGCACCTCTATTGCGCCCTCGCCTTCCCCGAGCTGACGGACTACCGGGACGCCATCCTGCGCTGCTGGTGGGACGGCGAGACGACGCCGTCGGTCGAGGTACCGCTCGGCGACTTCTTCGGCCTCGCGCATGCCCGCATCCGGACGGTTCGCACCGCGCTCACCGCCGTGAACCCGGGATTCGGCGCCTCGCACGGGATGCACGCCTACTTCCCGATGCCGTTCGCGACCGGCGCGCGCATCACCGTCGAGCATCGCGGCGATCGCGCGCTCGGCGGCGCGCTGCCCGCACTCTGGTACCACGTCGACTACGAGACGTACGACGAGCCGCCGCCCGCCGACGCGCTCCGCTTCCATGCGCAGTGGCGCCAGGAGACGCCGACGGTCGCGATCGGCCCGCATCCGAACCGCCAGCTGCACGGCGCCGCGAACCTCGACGGCGCGGAGAACTACGTCGCCCTCGACATCGCGGGCGCCGGACAGATGGTGGGGCTCGTGCTGCAGATCAACAACGTCGCCGGCGGCTGGTACGGCGAGGGCGACGACATGGTCTTCGTCGACGGCGACGCGTGGCCGCCGGCCATCCACGGCACCGGCACGGAGGAGATCTTCGGCGGCGGCGCCTGTCCGGTGCGCGAGTTCGCCGGCCCGTACCACGGCTTCCACCTCGTCGAGGGCGGCGACCACGCGCATGTCGGCCTGGTCGGCGCGTACCGGTGGTTCCTGCACGATCCGATTCGCTTCACGCGCTCGCTGCGCTGGACCGTCGAGCACGGGCACGCGAACAACTTCGCGAACGAGTACGCCTCGGTCGCGTACTGGTACCAGGCGGAGCCGCACGGCCCGTTTCCGGCGCTCGCCGCACGCGATGCGATGCGCCCCCCACTCGCGCCGCCGTACCACGAAGCGCGCGACCGCTTCTTCGCCGCCGTGAGCGACGCCATCGGCACGTTCTCCGGACCCGAGCTCTATCGGCTCGCCGCCATCGGCGAGGAGTTCTACGCCGGCCGCTTCACCGAGACGCTACGCCGTCTCGGCGACACCTGACGCCGTCAGGGTCGCACGAGCACCAGCAACAGGCCGACGGCCACGCGCCGCGGCAACGCGCCGAGCCAGGGTGGCATGCGACGCGGGTGGGGCCGCGACCGGTGCAGGTCCCGCCCGAGGAGCACGGTCAGGACGGCAAGGGCCGCCATCATGGCGAGGACGATGCCCGCAGGCGCGAGGACGGCGGTGACGTCGGGCATCACGGTGCCGACGGCAGGCCCCGACACGACCAGGTACGTGTTCATGCCTCCAGATCGCTACTTCGCAGGTAGCGGCCGCTCCCCAGCGCAGATCAGAAGGACGGTGGCGTACTGGTCGGCGGCGTCAGCCGCCCACCAGCGGCCTTGCGGATGCTCCACGCCGACGCCGCGGCGTTGCGGATGATGTCCCCGATACCGAGACCGACGATGCGCCCGTCGCGCTTCATCAGGCGACCGTCGATGAAGGCACCGTGCCACACACGCCGCGGGGCAGTTCTCGCCTGCGCGCGTCGCCGATGCCCACGCGCCGGGCATCCGACTGCCACGGGGCGGGTCAATGTGATCGACGCCGCTACCGCGACAGCGACCCGATGCAGACGTCCCAGGCGACCGGCGTCGGTGGCGCGTAGACGCACACCGTACCCATGCGCACGGTGTCGCGCAGGTGCCGGCCGAGCGCGGGATGCGTGTCGAGGAGCTTGCCGATCTGCGTGCGCAGCACCTTCGTCACCGCCTTGCGCGCCGTCTCCGACGGACCGCGGAGGCGGGCCCGCGTCCCGAAGCACCCGGCGAGCTGCGACACGAGCTCGTCCAGCTCGGCCCGCAGGCGCTCGCAGCGACCGAGGTCGGCATGCTGCTCGGCTTCGTCGAGCTCGGCACGCAGGTCGGCGATGCGCGCACGGTACTCGCGCCGAGCCTGCTGATCGGGCGCGTCGTCCAACGAGCCGCTCGGCAGGCCCACCGAGAGTCCGTCGTCGCCGGCGGACGACGGCGCCGCGCTCGCCGTACCGAACTGCAGCACGTGGACCTCGCGTCCCGGCGCGGCGAGCAGTGTCGCCAGATAGCGCGGCCCCTTGCCGTCCTTCAGCCGGATGTCGCGACCGGCGAACCGCACGCTCCAGATGTCGACATCGTGCAGGAAGGCGTTGGGGCCGTCGGCGGTGACCACGCGCGGGGACTTCGCCTGCAGCCGTTCGACGCGCGCCGTGACGTCGACCAGACCGAGCTCGCGCGCGGTCTGCGCCGATTCCGCCAGCAGCGCCGTGATGCGTGCCCGCCCCTCGACGCCGGGGTTCACCGACAGGCGGAGGCTCGCGAGCAGGCTCTGCGCCCGCGCCACGATCGGCGACGATCCCATGCGCCGGCCGAGGCGGATCGCGTCCTCGAAGTGCCGATCGGCGTCCGCCGGACGGTCGCAGAGGCGTGCCAGCCCGCCGAGCACGAGTGCCCACGGTCCGAGCGTCTGGCAGCCGTCGACGCTCCACGCGTCGGCACGGCGCGCGATGCGGTCGTAGAGCGCCGGCGCGTGCTCGCGATCGCGGAGCGCCGTGCAGAGCGCGGCGAGGCCGGCGAGGTAGCAGCGCGCCATCACACCGCGGTCGGCCGGGGCGAGCCCCGTCGCGAGCAGATCGTCGAGCTCGGCCCGCGCGGCGATCGCATCGCCGCTCGCCAGCCGGGCGAGCGCGCGGAAGGGTCGCCACCCGGCGCCTCCGGGATGATTGGCCACGAACTCCTCGATCTCCGGCAGGATCGCCGCGAGGCGTCCCTGGAGCGCGTGCCACATGATGCGCTGGCTCATGTAGACGCCGGCCGCATTCGGGAGCTGGGCACGCCGTCCGGTCGCATGCGCATGCGCGATCGCGTCCCGCGCCTCGTCGAATCGCCCCTGCACCGTCGCGCGCAGCGCGGCGAGCGCCTCCGCGAGCCATCGCCCTTCGGGAACGTGCGACGCGGCCACGGAGGTGGCGAGGCCGTCCACCTCGTTCGAGAACGCCTCCGGCTCACCGATCGCGAGCAGGGTGACGGCACGCGCATAGCGGATCGCGGCGGCATACTCGTGCTCACCGCCCGCCTCGGCCGCTTCGAGGATCTCCTGCGTGCTCGGCACGGTGTCGCCGGACGTGCGCAGCATCGCCGCGGCGTAATACGTCCCCGTGAGCGCGACGGCGAGGGCGCCGGCGTCGCCCGCCCGCCGCGCCGACGCGGCGGCCTCGTCGCACAGGGCGAAGATGCGCGTCCCCTGTTCGACCTCGTTCGCCGCGACGAGGTCGCCGGCGAGGCGCGAGTACAGCCGCGCCCGCAGCGCGTCGTCGAGCGCTGCGCCCTCACGGCAGGCCTCCTCGAGGACGGCCCGCACGGCGGGATCGACGCGTCCCCACTCCGGCATCATGCCGGAGTAGACCAGCGCCGCGCGCGCCATCGCCGCCGGGTTCGGGGTTCGACGACAGGCGGCGAGCACCTCGTCGCAGCAGGCACGTGCGGACGGCACGTCGCCGGCGCCACGCCACGCCCGCGCCAGGGCCAGCTGCAGCTCGACCGTCCGCTCGGCGTCGAGCAGACCGGCGCGCCGGCCGACGTCGAGCGCGATCTCGTACAGGCGCACGGCCTCCTCCCAGCCGAGCCCGCGCGCCGCCTGCGCGGCACCTCGGCAGGCGTAGTCGAACGCCTTGTGCAGCGCGTCCGCCGAACGCGCCGCCGCGAGATGGCGGACGAGCTCGGTCGTCACCGCGGGCGAGACCGTGGCCTGGCGCTCGAGCGCCGAGGCGATGCGGGCATGCCACGCGGCGCGCGTCGACGGCGGCACCTCGTCGATCAGGACCCGGCGGATGAGGGCGTGCGCGAAGGCGAGCTCGCCCGGACGCGCCACGTCGGCGATCAGGATGCGGTCGCGCACGGCGCGATCGAGCTGGTCGGCGATGGCACTCTCACCGACGACGGTGGCCAGCACCTCGGCGTCGATGGCGTCGCCGGCGACGGCAGCCATGGCGAGCGTCGTGCGACAGTCGCCCCCGAGCCGATCGAGTCGTCGCGCGATCACCTCGCGCACGCCCTGCGGCACGCGCAGGGTATCGGCGCCCGGCACGACGTCGTCGGTGTCGGCCAGCAGCTGCACGATCTCGCCGAGGAAGAACGGATTGCCGTTCGTCTCGCGATGCAACGCCGCCCCGAGCGTCGCCGCATCGCCCCGCACGCCGGCGAGCGCGATCCAGCGGGCGCAGTGCTCGGGCGTCAGGCCGTCGACGAACACCCGGCGGGCCGACGTCTCGCGGGCGAGCCGCGACAGCGTCGCGGCGAACGGATGCGCGTGCTCGACCTCGGTGTCGCGGTAGGTGGCGACGACGAGCAGTCGGGTGCGGGCGAGATCGGTCGCGATGAACTCGAGCAGCTTGAGCGACGGCTGGTCCGCCCAGTGGACGTCGTCGAGCACGACGACGAGCCCCGACGGCCGGGCGATGGTGGCGAGATAGCGGCTCACGGTGTCGAAGAGCTGGAAGCGCGCACCGTCGGCGTCGCGTCGCTCGCTCGCCGGCAGCGCCGCGTGATCGCGCAGCGCCGGGAAGACGTTCGCCAGCTCGGCGGCGTGGTCTCCGGCGGCGAGGACGGCGGCCTCGGGGCCGACCTGATCGATCCACCGGCGGAGGGCCGTGTTCCAGGGCCAGAACGCCGGCGCCGAGCCGTCCTCCCAGCCCCGTCCCCACCAGACGGGAACCCCGCCCGACTCGGCCTCGCCGGCGATCACGCTCGCCAGGCGCGTCTTGCCGATCCCCGGCTCGCCCCCGAGGAGCACCATCCGTCCGCTGCCGGCGAGGGCATCGGCCAGCGCCGCACGGAGGGCGACGAGCTCGGTCTCGCGGTTGATCAGCGGGAAGGCCGCCGGCAAGCCGCCTTCACGATGCGCGCTGTCGATCGTCTGCTCCATCGTCGCCCTCCAGGGAGTCCGCGGGGCGTTCCACCCCGGCCCTGCACGACAAGACGACCCGACGGCTCGATCCTATTGCACCGATTCCGGGGAGGTAGCGGCGCGCTACCTCGCAAGTAGCGCCCACGACGACGATCCCATCCAACCGGTCCGCGCCGCGGACCCGAACGAAAGGACCTTCCACATGAACCGGCCCCGCTCCTGCCACCCACGCACGGGATCGTCGCGCCGCCGCGCGGCGTACCGGGCGGCGCTCACCGGCGTCCTGCTGGCCGTGTCGCCGATGACCCTGCACGCCCGCCCGATCACACCACCGTCGGTTCCCGCCGACATCGTCGTGTCCACCGAGCACAAGCCGTTCCTGATCGCCCACGCCGTCGGCACGCAGAACTACGTCTGCCTGCCGTCGTCCGGCCCGACGCCGTTCGCCTGGATCCTCTTCGGGCCGCAGGCCACCCTGTTCGACGACCGCGGCCGGCAGATCGCCACGCATTTCCTGAGCCCGAACCCCGTCGAGGGTGGGGTTCCCCGCGCCACCTGGCACTCCCAGGACAGCAGCTCGGTGTGGGCCGTGCGCGACACGGCGTCGTCCGACGCCGACTACGTCGAGCCGGGCGCGATTCCCTGGTTCCGCCTCCGGGTGGTGGGCACGGCGCCCGGATCGGGCGGTGGCCGCCGGCTCGGCGAGACGACGTGGCTGCAGCGGATCAACACGTCGGGTGGCATGGCCTCGCCCAGCACCTGCGCCGAGACCTCGCACGTCGGCAAGATCGCGCTCGTTCCCTACGAAGCCGACTACGTCTTCTACAAGCCCGTCGGGCGTCCCTGATGCCTGCAGCAACGGTGCGCCAGCGCGACCGCGCTGGCGCACCGTCCGGTAGCCCCTGCCGCTCCCGCCGAATCGCTGCCGCTACCTGACGGCGGCGGGCACGAGGCCCCGCGCGCGCAGACCGGCAGCGATCTCGTCCGCCGCCAGCTCGTGGCCGGCGGGCGCCCAGTGCATGTCGAAGGCGAAGAACCCGGGGGACGCGTCCTCCGGGAAGCGACGGCGGAAGGCGTCGAGCAACGCGACGGTGGGAATGCCGCGGCGGGCGAGGAAACGCGTGATCAGGCGATTCGGTTTGTCGACGTCGCACGCGACGTCGCGCACGAGCGGCGTGCGCTCCCGGGCGGACGCCCAGCGTCCCGACGCCACCTCCTCGCGCGCGTTGATGACGACGACGGCGAAGCGGCTGCCGTGCGACGCCACCGCGCGACGGAGCTCCAGGATGATCCCGCGCGTGATGCGCCACGCCTCGCGCCAGGGCTCGGGGTAGTCGACGAGGTACACCTGGAGCGGATCGTAGGCGACGTCGCCCGGCGGGCGTGGCGGGGGCGGGAGGGCCAGGACGTCCATCAGCCCGCCATGGCTCAGCGTCAGGCGGACGAGCGCCGAGCGTCGATAGGCCGCCGCCACCAGTCGGCGGAGCGCGGCCTCGATCCGCGGCTGCGCCCGCATCGGGAACTGCTCCAGTCGGAGTCGGCCGTCGGCGAGCGCGAAGTACGGCTTGTCCGCCCAGAACGACGACGTCGCGACGAGCGACCGCGCGTTCTCGAAGACGTCGTTCGTCGTGTCGAACGCGAGCAGGACCAGGTCGGCGCCGTACCGCCAACCCTCGCTCCGGTAGAAGAGCAGCTCGTTGTCCGTCCCCCAGCCCTGCACGGACGCGTTCACGACCTCGATGCGGACGCCGGGCGGAGCGGTTGCCTGCAGGCGTCGCTCGAGGAGCCGGGTGTACGTCCGATCGGCGTCCACCTGCATGCCCTCGGTGAACGAATCGCCGAGGACGAGGATGCGGAACGCACCGCTGCGTTCGTGCGGAATCTCGCGCTCACGGAGCCCGCGGTGGTTGATGCGGTAGTCGGCACGCCACTCGCGCACGCCCTGGAGGCAGCGCTGCAGCTCGCCGCTGGCACCGGCGCGATTGCCCCAGCCCCATCGCCGGTCGCGCACGTTGAAGCCGGAGAGCACGTCCGCACAGCCGACGTGTTCGGTCAGACGCGCCGCACCCTCGGCGACGAGCAGACCGACCAGGGTGCCCAGGACGACCAGCGCCCACCGCATTGCGAGCGCGGTTGTACGCTCGCCGCGGACGCGCCGGCAATGATCAGGGCGTCGTCGTGCCGCGCACCGCGCTCACACTCGCTGCGTTGGCCCGAGCGTCACCTTGGCGTTCTCGTCGATCGACGCGTCCGGCGTGGTCCCGCCGAGATACGCCTTCGCCGCCTCGAGCAGGAACCGGACGCCCCGGGCTCCCGCGTTGTCCCAGTACTCCCCCTCGATCGGCTCGACGGCGATGAGGCAGAGATTCGGGTCGTCCTTGCCGCCCGGGTTCCAGACGCGCCAGACCTCCGACCACAGCCGATGGATCAGCGCCCGGTCACGAACGACGTACGCCGTTCCCGAGATCGACACCCATTGCGTCCTGCCCTGCATGAACAGGCCGACGTTGGCGTCGGCCTCGATCTCGGCGACCTTCGGGTCGTCCAGTCCGGCGACGACGTGGACGCGCCCGTCGTCGGTCACCTCGGCCAGTCCCATCGGCCGGGCACGGATCGTCCCGTTCGGTGTGCGCGTCGCCAGCATGGCCGTGTCGAAGCCCTTCAGCAGCGCGAGCAGATGCTCGCGCGGATTCGTCGTCGTCATGCGCCGACCGTAGCCCAGGCACGATCGGCGACAAGACGGCTCGACGTTTGGTATGCACCGCGCGGAGGATCCGCCGATGCCCGCTCCGATGACCCGCGAGGAACGCGAGGCCTTTCTTGCCGGCCTGCACGTCGGCGTTCTCACCGTCGACGAGCCCGAACGCGGACCGCTGTCCGTGCCGGTGTGGTACCTCTACGAACCCGGCGGCGACGTCGTCCTCGTGACGCGACCGGAGGCACGCAAGGCCCGGCTCCTCATCGCCGGCACCCGCGTCTCGTTCCTGGTGCAGTCAGAGGAGATGCCGCCGAAGTACGTCACGATCCAGGGTCGGGTGGCCTCGGCCACGCCGGCGGACGTCGACGGCGACGTCAAGCCGGTCGTGCGCAAGTACCTCGGGGCCGAGGTCGGCGACGGCTACGTCGATGCGACGCGACCCAACGGCACGAACGAGATCGTGGTGCGCATTCGTCCGGTGCGTTGGTACTCGCGCGACTTCGGACGCGCCGGCTGAGGTCCCGAGCATCGACGCATCCGATCCCGGATGCCCCGACATCATCACAGTCCGACGCGCGTCAAAGCATTCGTCGGCAGATGACGATACTGTCTCTATGTCCGGCGTTCGTGGTTCCGTGGTGTTGCTGTGTGCCCTCTCGTTCGTGAATGCGCCGGCGGCCGCAACGGTCGTGACGGTCCTGACCTCCTCCGCCGACGCCACGGTGCCTGCGCCGAACCCGGCATCCGCCCTCCGCGTGGCGCCGAACCGGTCCGCGCTCATCCAGTTCGATCTGTCCGGCATCCCGCCAACGGCGGTCATCGTCTCGGCCGAGCTGCGCACCTTCCTGCTGCATGGCGAGGCGACGTCGGACGGGCCCGGGGCGGTCGCGGCGGTGGCGGTGCTCGGCCCATGGGGCGATGGCCGCGACGTGACGCTGGACCCCGACGGTGGGGAACGCGCCACGCTCGAGGCACCCCAACGCCAGGTCTTCATGCGATGGGACGTCTCCTCGTTGGTGACGCGATGGGTGGCGGCGCCGGAAACGAACTTCGGCCTCGCGCTCACGTCGTCGACGGCGAAGGCCGTCTTCGCGAGCCAGGCCGGCATCTGACCGGCGCCACAGCTGCGCGTCGTCTACGACACGAACGACGGCGCCGGCACGCGCGGAGAGACCGGACCGCAGGGTCCCACCGGCGCGCAGGGACCGACGGGCCCCACCGGCCCGATGGCGTCGGCCGGCGTTGCCGGCGCGACCGGACCCACTGGAGCTCCCGGACCGACCGGCGTCACGGGCGTGACGGGACCAACCGGTGCGACCGGACCGCAGGGCGCCACGGGTGCGCTTGGCGCAACCGGTGCAACCGGCGCGCTGGGCGACCCGGGAGCAACCGGGCCGACCGGGCTACAGGGCGCGACGGGATCCCAGGGTGTCGCCGGGCCGACCGGCGCGCAGGGTCCCACCGGGGCACCGGGATCGGACGGCAGCGCGGGTCCGAGCGGCGCCACCGGTGCGACCGGAGCGCCGGGAGCGAACGGCGACACCGGTCCGACCGGCCCAACCGGTGCGCAGGGTCCCACCGGATCGCCCGGGTCGGACGGCCTCGTCGGCGCGACCGGTCCCACCGGCGCCACGGGTGCGTCAGGAGCGAACGGCGACGCCGGTCCGACTGGGCCAACCGGCGCGCAGGGTCCCACCGGATCGCCCGGGTCGGACGGCCTGGCTGGCGCCACCGGCGCCACCGGTTCCACGGGTGCGACAGGCCCCACCGGATCGCCAGGGGCGAACGGCGACGCCGGGGCGACCGGCCCAACCGGTGCGACGGGTCAGTCGGGCGCGCAGGGCGAGCCAGGCGCGCCGGGTCCGGCCGCGCGCTGCACCCGCATCGATCAACCGGCGGACGGCGACGACGTGATCTTCTTCCGCGCCGAGCAGACGTTCGCGGTGCACTCCATCGACTGCCTCGCCAGCGCCGACGCCGTCACGCTCGACATCGTCGCGTGCGACGCGAACGGCGCCAAGTGCGGCAGCCCACCGATCGGATCGGGAACCTGCGAGACGGTGAACGTCTCGCTCGACACGGAGAAGGCGACGATCGAGTCGGGCAGCTGGGTGCGTATCCAGGTGGGCAAGGTCTCCGGCACGCCGAGCCACGTCGTCGTCTGCATGGGGCTGCAGCCCTGAGCGTCCGGCGCACGGCGATCTAGCCGCGCCCGCGCGCTCACCACGCCGGGCCGGGGACGTCCTCGGGCCGCCGGCGCAGCATCATCATCTGCGTCGCGAACGCGACGAGCTGCCCGCGGTCGTCCCAGATCTCGCAGTCCGCCGTCGCCCAACCCGCACGCGCGCGTCGCGCATGCACGTACGTCAGCAACCACTCCGACGTCGTGTCCTGCAGGAAATGGACCGTGAGATCCAGGCTCGGCGCGTGGAACGGCGGGCCGTCGGGACCGAGCGCCTGGGTCAGCGCCGGCGGCATGGTGTCGGCGATGGGCGGCAGCGCGAACGGATCGAGCGTGCCGTCGGCACGCCGGACGGGTGTGCGATAGCGGAACCATCGCCCCATCCGTGCCGGGCCGGCCGTCCATCCCTTCGTCCACCAGGGCGCGCCGAGTGCCAGGCGGCAATCGAAGTTCTCGAGGAATCTCGGGCGGAAATCGCGCACACCGGGGACGATCGCCAACGCGTCGTCGGGACGCGGCACCACCGGCATCTCGGCGTCGACGACGTCGACGCCCTCGCGCGCGCGCCCGAACGTGGCGCTCACCTCGAGCCCCGGCCCCGGCATGGTGGTCGACGACAGCGCGGCGCGCACCTGCGCGGCGACGTTGCCATGGCGGAGCACCTCGACCCGCACCTCGAGCGGGCCGGCCGGCACCGGCGAGCAGAAGTGCGTGTTCGCCGACAGCGGCAGCAGCCCGGGGTCGTCGAGCTCGGCCTGCATGGCGCGCATCGCCACCGTCATCAACACGCCGCCCGACGGTGAACGGAAATCCCACGCCGGGGGCAGATCGGCCGTGTACCAGCCGGGCGCGGCGGCGAGCCGGGTGACGGCGGTGTCCTTCGTGAGGTCGCCCGCCATCAGCTGTACCGATCGTTGCGCCACGGATGCGCGGTGTTGGAGTAGCCGTTGCGCTCCCAGAAGCCGAGCACGTCCTCGCGCAGGAGCTCGAGGCGCGACACCCACTTGGCGCCCTTCCACGCGTAGAGCTGCGGCGTGACGACCCGCACCGGCCCGCCGTGCTCGCGCAGCAGCGGTGCGCCGTCGGCGGTGTGCACGAGCAGCACGTCGTCCTTCAGCGCCTCGACCAGCGGCAGGTTCGTCGTGTAGCCGTCGAACGCGTGGCAGAGGATGAAGCGCGCGTCGTCGGTGGGCTCGACGAGTGCCAGCACCGTCGACATCCGCACGCCGCGCCATGGGATGTCCATGCGCGACCAGGTCGTCACGCAGTGGAAGTCGCTGACGTCGTCCACCTGCGGCAGGGCCTGGAACGCCGCCCAGTCGAGCGTCGTCGGGTGCGCGCACGCGCCGTCGACGCGGAGCTGCCAGCGATCGACCGGAACGTCGGGCTGATTGCCGAGATCCAGCACCGGCCACTTCCCCGGCGCCGTCCGCGTCTGTCCGACGGGCAGCTGCGGCATACCGTGGCGATTGATCGGCCCGGTTCCCTGCGGCTTCTCGTCCGCCATCGACGGCGTCTTCTGCATCGCCTCGAGAAACCGCGCCCGCAACCGCCGCCGCGCCTCGACGATGCGCCGAGTCTGCTCGTCATCTCCCACGACGATCCCTACCCCGACGCATCGATGAATGCGCCCAGACGTGACGGCATGGCGCGCTGGCTTCGCCAGCCGCGCCACCCAGGTCGTGCGAAAACGTACCGTCCCATACCTCGCCCCCGCCCCGAGCATGGCTCGGGGCGGATCCTAAAATCCCAGCATCTTGGCGACGTACTGGATCATCACTTCGTCCGCGCCGCCGCCGATGGAGATGAGCCGGGTGTCGACGAAGGCCCGCCCGGCGACGCTCTCCTTCATGTAGCCGAAGCCGCCGTGGAGCTGGATGCACTCGTCGGCGACGTAGCGCACCGCCCGTCCGACGAGCAGCTTCGCCAGCGAGATGTCGCGCGTGGCGTCCTCGCCGCGGATGCGCGTGCGGATGCACTCGTGCGTCAGCGCCTTCGCCGCGACGATCTGCGCCAGCATCTCGACGAATTTGAACTGCGTCACCTGCATCTTCGACAGCGGCTTCTTGAAGACGACGCGCTCCTCGCAGTAGCGCTTCGTCGCCTCCCACAGCCCCTCGGAGGCGGCGAGCGAGCTGATGCAGGCGACGAGGCGCTCGTCCTGGAACTGCATCATCTGCTGCTGGAAGCCGCGGCCGATGTCGCCGATGGTGTTCGACACCGGCACGCGGACGTCCTCGAAGAAGAGCAGCCCGGTGTCGGAGCCCCAGTTCCCGATCTTGTCGAGGAGCTGGTAGCTGAAGCCCGCCGAATCGGTCGGCACCACGATCTGCGAGAAGCCGCCGTAGCCGGCCTCGGGATCGGTGATGGCGAGCAGGCAGATCCAGTCCGCGGTGGCGGCGTTGGTGATGTAGATCTTGCTGCCGTTGATCACCCACTGGTCGCCGTCGCGGACGGCGCGCGTCTTGATGGACGCGACGTCCGAGCCGGCGTCCGGCTCGGTGACGCCGATGGCGGCCACCATCTCGCCCGCAACTGCCGGCACGAGATACTTGCGGCGCAGCTCGTCGCTCCCGAACTGGTGCAGCGACGGCGTCGCCATGTCGGTCTGGACGCTGATGCCCATCGCCACGCCGGCGTTGTCGCAGCGGCCGATCTCCTCGAACATGACGGCGGTGTAGCTCCAGTCGAGCCCCGAGCCGCCCCACTGCGGATCGTAGCGGAGGCCGAGCATCCCGAGCTCACCCATGCGACGGTAGAGCGCCTTGTCGATGCGCCCCATCTGGTCGAACTCGCGCGCTCGGGGCGCCAGCTCGTCCTGGACGAAGCGACGGACGGTGGATCGGAACAGCTCGTGCTCGGCGGTGCCGTGGATGTCGGACATGCGGCGGACCTTACCGGGCCGTGCCAGTCGGTGCCAAGGGCGCCGACCCGAGTTCTAGGTCGTGGACTTCGGCGGTGTCGCCAGGTGGAAGCCGTTCCAGGCTTTCGAGCGGTCGTGCGCGGTGAGGGGCCAGGGTTGGCGGCCCTCGGATGCGGCCGTCAGGGCGTCGGGGAGCAGGGCCGAGAGGGGCGACGTGAGCTTGGCGTTCGGCGCGGCCCCGTCGACGCGGAGCGTGCTCCCCGAGATGAAGGCGGCCGCCGGCGACAGCAGGAAGCAGATGGCCGCCGACACCTCCGACTCGGTGCCGAGCCGCTGCAGCGGGACGGCGAGATGCAGGAGACGGAGGAAGCCCTGCATCCAGTCGGGATAGGTGTCGAACCCCGACGACGCGATCCATCCCGGCGCCACCGCGTTGACGCGTACGCCGGACGCCGCCCACTCCACCGCCGCCGTCTCGGTGAAGCTCACCATCCCCATGCGCGCCGCGCCCGAGTGCCCCATGCCCGGCATGCTGCCCCACATGTCGGCGACGATGTTGACGACGGCGCCGCCGTGCGCGCTCATCCACTGCGTGTAGCACTCGCGTGCGCACAGGAACCCGCCGGTGAGATTCGTGCGCACGACGGTCTCCCAGCCCTTCTGGCTGATGCCGGCGAGGGGCGCCGCGAACTGGCCACCCGCATTGTTGACGAGCCCGTCGATGCGGCCGGTGCGCTCGAGCACGCCGGTCACCATGGCGCGCACCTGCTCCTCCTCGCGGATGTCGCAGGGCAGCGCGTACGCCGTGACGCCGGCCTCGGCGAGCTCGGCCTTCACGGCGTCCAGACGGGCGGCCTTCCGTCCCACCAGGACGACGGTGGCACCGAGGCGACCCAGCTCGTGCGCCGTACAGCGGCCGATGCCACTGCCACCACCGGTGACGACGTGCGTCTCGCCGGCGAACAGGTCGGGGCGGAAGATCGAGTCGAACGGCATGATGGCGTCTCGTGCCACGCCCCATCCCGACCCGCAATGGCGGGGTGGACCCGATACGGCCCACCCCGCCATCTCCTAGGACGCTTTCATCAGCGTCTTCACGTCGACGACGAGGCCCTCCAGCGTGGCGAGCATGTCGGCGCGCACCTGCTCGTCGATGGTGCGACGTCCGTGCAGCGAGCGCAGCGGACGCCCGATCGCACGCAGACGCGTGCCGAGCTTGCGGAGCGCGGTGCGGGTCGCGCGACCCTCCGCCGATTCGGCGGTGTCGAGAAGCGCGTTGGCCTTGTCGAGGTTGGTGGTGAGCTTCGCGGCCACACCGGCGAGCGACGGCTCGGTGGCGCCCGTCGCGGCCAGCTCGTCGAGCCGGCAGCGGATGGACGCGTACGTCGCCGCGATCACGCAGGTGTCCGGCAGCGTGGTCGTCGTCGTGGTGGACGGCGGCGTGGTGGTGGACGTGCTGGTGGTCGTGGTCGGGATCGTCGTCGTCGGGGCGATCGTGCTCGACGTCGTGGTGGTCTCGAGCGTGGTGGACGTGGTCGTGGTGTCGATGGTCGTCGTGGTCGTCGGGTCGGCGACGATCACGGTGACGAACGGCAGCTTGCCGCCCGCCACCGGCGCCGGCGGCGAGAGGTCGTCGAGCGAGGTCGCCGTCGGCGAGTCGGCCGTGGTCAGCTTGACGCCGAACGCCGTGTTCGCCGCCGCCACCGCCGCGCGAAGCTGCGTCGTGACGTCGAGGTCGAACGGCAGCGGGCCCGTGTTCGTCAGCGTGGCGTCGGTGACGACACCGGGGGTGATCGTGCCGAGGGCGCTCGTCGCGACCGCGTAGTCGGAGAGCGTGACGGCACCGTCGCCGGCGTAGGTGCCGACCGCGATGGGACTGGAGGCGGTGCCGTCGAACGCGGCGCCCGGGCCGAACGTGCCGATCACGTCGTCGATCGTCACCGTGAGCGTGGCACTGATGATGTCGTTCGCATCGATGCCGGCGAGCGGCGTCAGGCCGAACTCGGCCATGGCTCGGATCTCGAGCACGTTCGTGATGGCGCCGACGGTGAGCGAGCCCGCACCCGCGTCACCGACGCCGTCCGGCGGTGGCGACGAGGGCCCGGCGAACAACCAGCCGTCGCCGACGGCGTCGTAGACGGCGCCGTTCGCACCGTCGAGGACGACGGTGGCGGCGCGGGCCTGGATCGCGGTGAACAGGCCGGCGGCGGCCACCAGGGATGCGAAGCATCGAGACGTGGGCATGCGGGAGCTCCTCCTTCGTGGATTCATGTCAGGCGTCGACCGCATCGAGGCCGCCGAACCGGGTGTCGTAGGTGCCGGTGTGGATCACGCGCACCATGACCTGCTCGTCGAGCTTTCCGTGGAAGACGGCGTTGTGCCACCAGACGTTGTCGAAGACCGGTCCGGACGCGTGCAGCTCGGCACGGCCGTTCACCTGCAGGCAGCGCATGCGGCCCTCTTCGGTGCGGTCGTCGAGGTCGAAGACGTAGAACAGCAGCGAGCACACCGGATTCGCGCGCAGCGCATGCACCACCGGCGCATCGGTGTGCAGCAGCGACGTGATCGACGTCGGGTCGAAGTCGGCGGCGCTGCGGTAGTACGTCTTCAGGTACGCGATGCCGGCGTCGTAGATCGCGCGCGCGCCCTGCCCGGCGTTGTCCTCGTAGAGGGCGCGGAACTCGGCGGTCTTGGCCGGCAGCTGCGAGGCGTGCGGCAGGAGCCCGCAGATGATGGAGTGCATCGTCACGCCGAGGCCGAGGCCCGGTTGCGCGACGGCCAGCAGCGGCGCCACGCCGGCGTGCGGCGAGCCGTGTCGGTGCTCCATCGTCCAGGCGCGCAGCTTCACCTGCCACTCGAGGAACTCGGTGGGCAGCGGACGATCGGCGGACAGCAGCTTGCGCAACAGCATGGGGCTCCCTCCTCAGAGAAATCGCAGCGGATCGCAGGGACCGAGCACGCGGATGGCGAGGCCGTCGGCGTCCGACGTGACGCGCGCCTCGACGCCGAACACGTCCCGCAGCGTGTCCTCGCAGAGCGCGTCCGCCGGCGCGCCGACGGTGTAGAGGCGGCCGCGATGCAGCACCGCCACGCGGTGCGCGATCCACGCCGCCTGCTCGAGATCGTGGATGACCACGACGATGGTCACCTGGCGCTCGACGTTCAGCCGGCGCAGCAGCGCCAGCAGCTCGCGCTGGTGGCGCAGGTCGAGCGCCGCCGTCGGCTCGTCGAGCAGCAGCAGCGGCGACTCCTGGCACAGCACCATCGACAGCCAGGCGCGCCGGCGCTCGCCGCCCGACAGCGTCTCCATGCGCCGGTGGCGCAGATCGAGGACGTCGGTGGCGCGCATGGCCTCGCGTGCCGCCGCCAGGTCGACGTCGCGCAGCGGCTGCAGGAAGCCGCGATGCGAGTGGCGTCCGCCGTGCACCAGCTCGGAGACGGTGACGCCCTCGGGACAGATGGGGCTCTGCGGCAGGCGCGCGACACGACGCGCGAACGCCCGCGGCGGCAGGACCTGCGCGTCGGCACCGTCGAGCAGGACGGCGCCGAGGCGCGGTGCCAGCGAGCGGCCGAGCGTGGCCAGCGCGGTCGACTTGCCCGAGCCGTTCGGCCCGACGAGCGCCAGGATCTCGCCGCGCCGGACGCCGAGCGACAGGTCGCGGAGCGCGTCGCGCTCCGCGAGCGGGTGACGGGTGTGGACGCCGTCCAGGGCCAGCGCGACGTCGCTCATGCGAGCTTCCGCCACAGCACGAAGAGGAAGTACGGCCCGCCGATCAGCGCCAGGAGCGCGCCCACGGGCAGCTCGAGCGGCGCCGCCAGCAGGCGCGCCGCGGTGTCGGCCAGGATGAGCAGCGTGGCCCCACCGAGGAGGCAGAGCGGCAGCAGGACGCGATGGTCGGGGCCGACGAGGACGCGCACCCAGTTCGGCACCACGAGCCCGACGAAGCCCACCAGCCCGGCGACGCTCGCCGCCGCGGCCGCCAGCAGCGCCGCGAGACACGAGGCCGCGATGCGCGCCCGTCGCACGCTCAGCCCGACGCCGGCGGCACTGTCGTCGTCGAGCAGCAGCAGGTTGAGGGATCGCGTCGAGAGCAGCCCCAGGCCCGAGCCGACGGCGACCGGCAGCACGATGAGCGCCACCTGGTTCCACCCGAGGCCGTTCAGCGAGCCGATGGTGAACGACACGAACGCCGGCGCGCGATCGGCGTAGACGAACGTCACCAGCGCGATCAGCGAGAACAGGATCGCCTGTACCGCCACGCCGCTCAGCACGATGCGCAGCGGTCCCGCGACGCGGCCGCCACCCCAGGCCGCGGCGAGCAACGCCGAGATGGCCCCGAGCCCACCGACGAAGGCCAGGGCCGGCACCAGCGCGGTCCGCTCCGGCCACAGGACGATGGCGAGCAGACCACCGAAGCCGGCGCCGGCCGTCACGCCCATCAGCCCCGGGTCGGCGATGGGGTTGCGCACCACCGCCTGCATGAGCGCCCCCGCGACGCCGAGCGCGGCGCCGACGAAGGCACCGGCCGCCACGCGCGGCAGGCGCACCGACCACAGGATCGTGTGCGCCGGGTGCGCCGGATCGATCAGCGCCGCGGGGAACTCCCGCAGCGGGATCGCCACCGCGCCGACCATGCTCGCGAGCACGGCGGCCATGACCAGCGCGGTCACCAGCACGCCGGCCCAGAACGCGGGGCGGTCGCGCAGGCGCTCGAAGACCAATCGGACGGTGGCGATCACGCGCGTCACCGGGCGCTGACCCTCGCTTCCGCCAGCTCGTGGAGCTGGCGCGCGGCGTCGGGCAGCCCCAGACCCGGATTCGTCGAGAACAGGCCCGCCGGCAGCACGTGCACGCCGCGCGTCGCCGACTTGCGCATCGGCTCCCACGCCCCGCCGCTGTCGAGGCGCGTGGTGAACGACGTCCGGATCGCCTCGGGGTCGCCGTGGGCGACCATCAGCACCAGCTCCGGCCGCAGCCCCGCCAGCACCTCGTCGCTCACCTGAACGAAGCCGGGATGACGCTCCTGTCCGGAGACCGTCGCCGCCACGTTCTCGAAGGCGAGCCGCGAGGCCAGGTCGCCGAGCCACGTGCGCGGTGAGACGACGAGGAAGCTGCCCGGCGTGCCGAAGAGGATCAGCACCGGCATGGGGCGTCCGAGCTGCTGCGTCGCGAGCTGCGCCCGCGCGGCGTCCACCTGCGTGGCCATCGCGTCGGCGACGCCGCAGCGACGGCCGACCTCGAGCAGACCGTCGAACGTCGCAGCGACGGTGTCCGAGTCGATCAGCACCACCTCGGCCCCGACGCGTTCGAGCTTCTCCCTCAGCGCGCCGTGCATGAGTCGATCACCGACGACGATCTGCGGGCGCGCCTGCGCCAACGCCTCGAAGCTCGGGGCGTGCGGGCTGCCGAGATCGACTGCCGGCGGCGCCGGCGGCGTCCGCATGTCGGTGCGCACGGTGGCGACCAGCGCAACGTTGCCGCCGGTCTTGCCGAGCGCGTCGGCGACGTAGGGAAGCAGCGTGGCCACCCGCACGGGCTCGGCCGCCGTGGCCGTCCCCGCGAGCAGCGCGAACGTGATCGAGAACAGTCGGTGCGTCATGCGCATCCTCCTCAGAATTTCGCTTGCACGCCGAACAGGAACGCCGCCGGCCCGGCGAGTCGGCCGTCGGCGGTGACGGGACCGAACTCCTGGTCGAAGACGTTCTCGCCCTGCGCGAAGAGTTGGAAATGGCGGCCGATGCCGATGGCCTCCGCAACGTGCCGCGGCTCGCCGTACGGCAGCAGCTTCAGCGGCGTGACGATGACCTTGAAGTTCCAGAGCCAGTGGTTGCGGGCGAGGAGCTGCTCGGAATTGGCCGGATCGGTGAAGGCGTCGTCCTCGTACTCGCCCCAGATCCGCACCGCGAGGCCGAGCTGCTTGTGCCGCCAGCCGAGCGACGGCAGCACCCGATTGCGCGGACGGAACGGCAGCGCGTTGCCATCCTCGCCCGGGATGCCGTTCGTGAAGGAGGTGTCGAGGAAGGCGTAGCCGATGCCGAGCGTCGGCTGGTGCTGGCTCTCGATGGCGAGGAAGTCGAGCGGAGAGAACTCGACCGCGAGCTCGAGCCCCTGGGTGATCGCCTCGGCGAAGTTCTGCGTCTGGAAGACCTGCCCGACCCCAGGGAGGGGATTCTTCACGCAGCCGGGCGGATTGTTCGGGCCGGTGCAGGTCGGGAGCAGCGCGAAGGCGATCAGATCGTCGAACTGGTGGCGGAAGAGCGTGACGAAGCCATCGATCCCCGGCATCCGGATCGCGGCTTCGAGCTGATAGGCCAGGTCGGTCTCGGGCTGGAGATCGGTGTCGCCGAGCAGCGCGTACTGGCCACCGAGATTGACGTCGACGGCGTACAGCTGGCGCAGATCGGGCGCCCGGAAGCCGCGGCCGATCGTGCCGGAGATGCGCAGGAAGTCCCACGGCCGATACGTGAGCGTTCCGCGCGGATTGACGTCGAGACCGTACTCCTTGTGGACGTCGAAGCTGGTCCCGATCAACACGCTCCACTGTTCGGACAGCAGCACGTCGGTCTGCACGAACGGGCTCACCTGCCAGGCCGAGGACTGGACGTGCGGCACGTCGATCGTCGCGTCGTCGCTCGCCTGCACCACGGTGGCCTTCTGATCGAGCGTCTGGACGCGGGCGCGGGTCCCGGCGGTGAGCAGGTTCGATTGCCAGAACCGCTGCGACCCGGTTTCCACCGACCACCGCGACTCGCCCTCCCAATCGGCGAAGTCCGAGTTCTCCTCGAACCCCGGCAGATCGTTCGTGCGGGTGAAGCCGTAGCGGTTGATCCACGTGGTGAGCTGCGAGTCCGGTGTGGTCTTCCAGCGCCACTCGCCGCCGAGCACGTAGTTGCGGTTCGTGCTGTCCGGGTTCGTCTGCTGCTGGTACGACGGGAAGAAGGTGAGCGCGTGCTGCTCGTTCACGTCGGCGTCGATGCGGAGATTCCACTGGTCGCGATTCTGTGTCGCGTCCTGGTTCTGGCCGCCGTACTGATCGCTGATCGCGCCGTACTGCTCGAACAGCCGGAACTCGTCGTGCACGCCGGAGAGGAAGTAGCGAACCGGGCCCACCTGGTAGCCGTGCGACATGGCGTAGAACTCGCGCTGGAAGCTGCCCCACGCGCCCGCCGCATCGAGCGTGGGCGCGGGCGTGCCCTGCTTGGTGATGATGTTGATGACACCCGCCATGGCGTCGCTGCCGTAGAGGCTCGACGCCGGCCCGCGGATGATCTCGACGCGCTCGACGTTGTTGGCCGGGATGTCGCGCAGATCGACGACGCCGTCGATGCCGCCACGGAAGCGCCGGCCGTCGACCAGGATCGCCACCTTGTTCGGATCGGCACCCTGCATGCGCACCGTGCTGGCGCCGAGACCGAACTGCTCGTTCTTGCGCACGTAGAGGCCGGGCACTTCCCCGAGGACGTTCTCGAGGTTGATCGTCGACGACTCTTCGATGACCTCCTTCGGGATCACCTGTGTGGGAACCGTCACGTCCCACTGCCGCTCCTCCATCTTGGTACCGGTGACGACGACCTCGTCGAGCGGTATCGCGACGGACTGCGGCGGATCTTCTGCGCGGGCAGTGGCGAGCAGCATGGTCATCAGCAGGACGCTCGTGGCGTTCGCACGCCGCATCACGAGGCCGGCTGACACACGAGCAGCACCGCATCCTTGTCACGGCCCGCGCCCGGGGCCTTCGCGCGCAGCACGAGCTTCGTCTTCCCCGGCCGGACCTTCGCCCCACGCCGGCGCAGCGGGACGTCGATCCGCACCGGCGTCGAGCACGACGGGGCCGTCAGGCCCGACAACGCGGCGTCGAGCCGATCGCGATTGGACCGCTGCTTCGGCGAGCGACCCGGGCTCACCACCGCCGGCGCGACGCCGGTGACGGCCGCACAGCTCGACGTCGAGCGGCCGAGACACGCCGCCACCACGAACCCGCACATGTCGGGCGTGGGATCGTCGTCGCACGACGGATCGCCGTCGGTGCACGTCTGCGGGCTCGTCACCGCGCCCGCCGCGTCGCGCACGGGCCGACCGAACGCCAGCTCCAGCAGGCACGGCTTCTTGCCGCGGCCGGGCAGCGTGTCCGGCAGGCACGCGGGCGAGCAGCCGTCGGCGACGGCGGTGTTGCCGTCGTCGCAGGTCTCACCGCACGCCGCATCGAGCGCGCCGTTGCCACAGAGCGACTCCCCGGTGCAGGTGCCCGCCGTGCAGGTGTCGTTGCCGGTGCAGGCGTTACCGTCGTCGCACGATCCGTCGACGGGCGACCCGGAGCACACGCCCCCGACGCACACGTCGTCGGCGGTGCAGGCGCTCCCGGTGCACACCTCGCCTTCGCGCGTCGGCGCATGGAGGCACCCCTGCACCGCGTCGCAGGTGTCGGCGGTGCACGTGTTGCCGTCGTCGCACTCGGGATCGGAGACGCAGACGGGCCCGGGATCGCCGAACTCCACGGTGAGGAACGGCATGCGCGATCCGGCCGACGTGTCGCCGCCCTCGCCGGGCATGTTGCCGTTGCGGCCGTCGTCGAGCGACGTCGCGGTGGGCGAATCGTTGGTGCGCCAGAGCGCGCCGAGGAACGGCGTCCCGGCGGTGAGCGCGGCGACGAGACGCTCGCGCACGTCGATGGTGTAGAACCTGGCGCCCGTCTGCTTCAGCGTCGCGTCGGTGATGACGCCGGGGCCGGTCGGGACGGAGACCGGCGTCTCCTCGATGCGCTTGTAGTCGCCGACGAGCGCTTCGCCGTCGCCCGGATAGAGATGCACCAGGATCGTGCTCGACGCCTCGCCGGTGAACGCCGTGCCCGGACCGAGCGTGGAGATGACGTCGTCGACGTTGAACGTCAGCGTCGCCGACACGATGGTCTCGCCCGCGAACGCGGCGAGCGGAAACTCCATCACCGAGCGGATCTCCGTCACGTCGCCCTGGCGGGCGACCGAGAGCGGGTTGCCTGGAACGTCGCCGGTGCCGTCGTGCGGTGCGAGCAGGGGGAATCCGTCGACGATGCCGTCGAAGACGACGCCCGGGGTGGCGTCGTCGAGGACGAGCGTCTCGGTGACGGCGGACGCCGACGGCGCGCTGCCGAGCAGGAGAGCGGTGAGCAGGAGCGAGGTTCGCATGATGGTGGAGACTCCGATCGGTGGCGCCGATGACCCCGGTGGGCGGTCTTGGGGGGATCGGCCCCCCGGGGATCACCGGCTGATGGCGTGCTCAGGGCACGCACACTCCGGGGAACGTGGCGGCGAGGTTCACCGCCGACAGCAGCGTGCAGGCGTTCCCGTACTTGGACGCGGTCGCACTCTCGGCGGCAGCGAGCTGCGCCGCCCGCAGGCAGGCGACCGTGTCGGCCATGGTCGTCGCGCTCGGGTTGCACGGACTCCCGATGTCGGCCGGCGTGAGGCTGCCGCACTTGCCGATGACCTTGTCCCCGAACTTGTCCGCGGCCTTGCCGAGCTTCGAGGCCGGGCTGGCGACGTCGAGCTCGCCGGCGCACTTGCTGACGGTGGCCGCGGCGAGCACCTGGTCGGGCGCGTAGTCCTTCAGGATGGCGCTGAAGCAGCTGCCGAAGGACTTGAGGCCGGACGACACGAGCTTGGCACCTTCCTTCTGGATGGTGGCCTGGCACGCCTGCTCGGCGCTGCTGAGCACCGGCGGGGCGAGCGGGATCGTGACGATGGTGAGGGTCGGGAGCGCACCACCGGCGACTCCCGGCGGCGAGATGTCGTCGAGCGACGTGCCGGTGGGCGAGTCGAGCGTGCCGATCAGCGCGCCGAAGGCGGTGTCACCAGCCGTGAGCGCGGACTTCAGCGCGTCGGTGGCGTCGACGTCGAAGCTGAGCGGCCCGGAAACGGCAAGCGAGGCATCGGTGACGACGCCCGGCGTGACGATGCCGAGCGGCGCCAACCCGGCGGGCGAAAAGTCGGCGACGGTCACGACGCCGTTCGCCGGATAGTGGTACACGGCGACGGGGCTCGACGCGGTGTTGTCGAACGTCGCACCCGGGCCGAACGTCGAGAGGACGTCGTCGATCGTGAACGTGAAGGTGGCGCTCTGGATCTGCGCCGCCGTCAGGCCGGTGAGCGGCGCCAGCGGGAACTCGGAGAGCGCGCGCAGCTCGAGCACGCCCGCGATGTAGCCGACGGCGAGCGCCTGGCCGCCCGCATCGCCGACGCCATCGGGCGGAGGCATCGAGGGGCCGGCGAAGAACCAGCCGTCGCCGATGGCGTCGTAGGCCGCGCCGGTGCTCGCATCGAGCACGAAGGTGTCGGCCCGCGCGTCGGGAGACGGAAGGGAACCAAGGGCCAGGGCGAGGCCCAGGATTGCGAAACGCTTCATGTCCAGAATCTCCATGTCCAGTGGGAGGAAGGTTGGCGCCGGCCGGGCATGGCGCCCGGTGGCGTGGTCTCTCCGTCTGGCTCTGGGCTCTGAACACGGTCCTCGGGCCGAGTGCGGAACTCGTGGGTGTCGTCGCGCCGCTCAGGGCGGTCCGTCACCTCCCTTCTCGTCGTCGTCGTCCAGGGTGACGGGCAGCAGCACGACGCGCTTGCAGCGCCGGCATTTGACCTCCACCCCGCGCGGGGTCAGCCGCGCCAGGAGGTTGCCGCACTCGCAGCGCGAGTCGCGCGTGACGGCGGCCATGGCCGTCAGTGCAGCACCCGCGCGTCGTCGGCCGCATGCGCGAAGCGCACGTGGGCGCCGTGGCGCGATCGCAACGCCTGGAACGCCGCCTCCTGGCGACGTCGCTCCTCACCGTCGGTCTGGTCGAGGATGAGCAGCAGACACGGCGAGCCGCACCGGCCGTAGAACCATACGGACGGTCGCTCCGGGTGGGCGGCGTCGCCCGCCTCGTGCAATGCCGCGCCCGTCAGCGCCGGAACTTGGACGTGCAGATGGGTTTCCGGGAGGCGGACCGTCAGCCAATCAGGACCGACTTCGAACGCCTCCGTGGAGCAGAACACCTCGACGAAGCCGCTGCAGCTGCGCAGCACGGCGCGCACCCGCCCGAGGCTCTCAGCCTCGCGGAGCAATTCTGCGACACCTTGGGTGCCCTGAAGCGATTCCTGCATTCCACCCCCACGTTTTTCCGTTGAAAGTGAAAACCATTTTCAATAAGGTGCCCTCGAGGCACAAGGGGCGAAACGGCGATTCACTTGGACTTTCTTCGCATGGGACCACGACCGTGACGTGGACGTTCGCGCGCGCCGCCGTCGAGCGACTGTCGCGTGCGCTCCGCCGTGGCGACGCCGGCGAGGTGCTCGCGGCGTCGGCGCTCGCGATGACGATCGTCACCGGCGAGGGCGATCGCGCCACGGTGACGCGTCGGGCGGCGGGCATCCTCGAAGCGATCCTGCTCGACCCGAGCGCCCCCCTGCCCGACCCGGTTCGCGCGCGCGTCGAGGCCGCGCTCGACGCGCTGCTCGCGGACGACCCCGATCCGGTGGCCCGACTCGCGGCCCTGTGGCCCGAGCTCGCCGCCGTCGTCGCCCCCATCCCCGCGGACACCGGCGACATCGCGTCGGCGGTGCACGCCTACCTGGCCGCGCACCTCGCCGAGGGCGTCACGCTGCGGGAGCTCGCGCGCGCGCTCGGGTATAGTCCGAGCCACGTGTCGACGATCATCCGACGAGCCACCGGGCAGCGCTTCACGACGCTGCGACGAACGATCCAGCTCGAACGCGCCGCCTGGCTGCTCGCGCGCGGCACCTCCGTGAAGGAAGCCGCGCTCGGCGCCGGCTTCGCCGATCCCGCGTACTTCAGCCGCGTGTTCCAACGTCGCCACGGCGTACCCCCGAGCCGCTGGCGGGCGGACGCATGAGACGGCTCGCGATCGGCCTGCTCCTCGCGATCACCGCCGCCTGCCATCGCCCGACGCCGCCGCGCGCCGCCGGCACGGCACCCGAGGCGTGCGTCGCGCCGGCCACCTGGGTCGTCCCGGCCACGGGCCGGACGCAGACGACCCCCGACGTCCTCGCTCGCGCGGCGCGTGCGCGGTTCGTCCTGCTCGGCGAGATGCACGACCGCGGCGATCACCATCGCTGGCAGGCGGACGTGATCGCCGGGCTCCTCGCCCATCGCACCACGGTGATGGTGGGCTTCGAGATGTTCCCGCGGCGCACGCAGCCGGCGCTCGATCGCTGGGTGGCCGGCGAGCTCGACGAGCCCGCGTTCCTCGCCGCCACCGACTGGGACACGGTGTGGGGCTTCGATCCGGCGCTCTACATGCCGCTGTTCCACCTGGC
The DNA here is from genome assembly GCA_964404165.1 of uncultured Binatia bacterium (SeqCode). Taxonomy (GTDB): domain Bacteria; phylum Desulfobacterota; class Binatia; order DP-6; family DP-6; genus DASYLJ01. The sequence goes on from CAYOIZ010000015.1 coordinate 93,007, forward strand.
CCGGCTCAATCGGCTGCCGATGGTGGCGCTCAACGTCGAGCGAGGGCTCGTCGCACGTGTCGGACGCGAGGGGTGGGATGCCGTGCCCGCGACCGAGCGCGAAGGCGTCGGCACGCCGGCCCCCGCGAGTCCCGACTACCAGGCAGAGCTCGACGCGGTGTTCGCCGCCCACGGCCAGGCGGTCGACGCCAGCGCCGGGAAGCACTTCGTCGAGGCGCAGCTCACGTGGGACCGCGCCATCGCCGAGGCGCTCGTGACCGCATCGCAGCGCGATCCCGGCGCGCTCGTCGTCGGCGTCATGGGAAGCGGGCACGTCGAGCGCGGACACGGCGTGCCGCACCAGCTCGCGGCACTGGGTGTCCCCGCGCGCGACGTCGTCGTCCTGCTGCCCTGGGACACGGGACGCGAGTGCGCCGAGCGCACGCCCGACCTCGCCGACGCGGTCTTCGGCATCGCGCCCGGCGACGCCCCCGCTGCCCCACCCCGGCTCGGGGTTCTCCTGCGTCCCGCGACGGGCGGCGTCGAGGTGATGGAGGTCACGGCGGGCAGCGTGGGCGCGGCCGCCGGCCTGCGCGCGGGTGACGTCATCGTCGACGCGGCCGGCACGAGCGTCACGTCGGCGGGCGTCCTGCGCGCGATCGTGGCCCGCGTCGCGCCGGGGACGTGGCTGCCGCTCCGCGTCCGGCGCGGCGGGCGCACGCGCGCGCTGGTGGCCCGGTTCGGACCGACACCGTGACGCGCGTGCTCGTCCTCGGTGCGACGCTGCTGGCGTCGATCGCTGCGGCCGGGGTGCACCATGACCTCAGCGTGACGCTCGACCCCCAGACGCGACGGCTCGACGTCGTCGACCGCCTCCGCAGCGACGTCGCGACGCAGGCCACCCTGCCCGACGGGCTCGCCGACGTCACCGTCGACGGCGCACGCATGGCGTCGGCGACCATCGCACTCGCCGCCGGGGCGACCACCACGGTCGCCTATCGCGCGACGCTCGGTGGGCCACCCACGGACGGCGACGCGCGCTCGTTCGCCGACGTCGACGGCTCCTACCTCGCGCCGGGCACGTGGTACCCGCGCGTCGAGACGCCGTCGTTCACGTGGACCATGCGCGTCGACGTCCCCGCCGGCCAGCGCGCCGTCGCGCCGGGACGTCTCGACGCCGAGGACGTCGGCACCGACCGCGTGCGCGCGACGTTCACTGCCGACACCCCGATGGAGGAGCTGCCGCTCTTCGCGGGCCCCTACGTCGTCACCGAGCGCATGCATCACGGGACGCGGATCCGGACGTGGCTCCACCCGGACGTCGCCGATCTCGCCGACACCTACCTCACGAAGACCGCGGGCTACCTCGACCTCTACGCCGGCTGGATCGGCCCCTACCCGTTCCCCGGCTTCGACGTGGTGTCGAGCCCGCTGCCCGTCGGGCTCGGGTTTCCGGGGCTGACGTGGATCGGAAGACAGGTGCTGCGCCTGCCCTTCATCCCCGACACGTCGCTCGGCCACGAGGTGCTGCACTGCTGGTGGGGCAACGGGGTCTTCGTCGATCCGGCGCAGGGCAACTGGGCCGAGGGGCTCACGACCTTCATGGCCGACTACACCTTCGTCGAGCGCCGCAGTGCCGACGAGGCACGCACGCTGCGGCTGCGCTGGCTGCGCGAATTCGCCGTCCTGCCGGCGGCCGAGGACGTACCGCTGGCGACGTTCCGGGCCAAGGGGCACACGGCGTCGCAGGTGATCGGCTACCACAAGGCCGCGATGGTGTTCTCGATGCTGCGCGACACGATCGGCGCCGACGCCTTCGCCGCCGGCCTCCGCACCTTCTGGTCGCGCCATCGCTTCACGGCGGCGGGCTGGCGCGAGCTCGAGGCCGCGTTCACGACGACCGCGGGCCGGCCGCTGGACGTGTTCTTCGCGCAGTGGGTCGCGCGCGCGGGCGCACCGGTGCTCGGCGTCCGCGATGCGCTGGCGACGCCCGCGCACGTCACCGCAATGCTGACGCAGGGCACGCCGACGTTCGCGCTCGGCGTCCCGGTGACGGTGACCACCGACGCCGCGCCCGCCACGGCGACGATCCCACTGCTCGGCACGACGGCGCCTGCGTCGCTCACCACGGCCGCGCCACCGCGCGAGCTCACCGTCGATCCCGACTTCCGTCTCTTCCGCCGGCTGTCCCCCGACGAGGTGCCTCCCATCCTGCGCACGGTCGCGTTCGACGCCACGGCCGCCACCGTGCTCGCCGATCTCCCGCAGGCGGGGCGTGCCGTGGCCACCGCGCTGTTCGAAGCCGAGCCCCACATCGTGGAGACCGCCCCCGCGACGGGCCCGCTGCTCGTCGTCGGCAGCACGACGGCGGTGGATGCGTGGCTCGCGCGCAGTGGGCTCCCCGCGTCACCGCCGGAGGTCGCCGGCAAGGGGACGGCGCGCGCGTGGGCGGTGCCCGGAGCGCGCGATCGGCCTGTCGTCGTCGTCGCCGGCACCGACGCCGACGCGCTCGCGGCCATGGCCGGACCGCTGCCGCACCTCGCCGGCGAGAGCTGGATCGTGTTCGAGGGCCGGCGCGCGGTGGCGCGCGGTCTATGGGTGCCCGCCGGCGGGGGGCTCCGCGTGCGCCTCACGCCGTGAGTGCTTCTTCCGCTTGCGCTTCGAATAGGCGTTCGGCGGCGTCCACCACACCGCACCCGCGACCAGGACGATCATCGCCAGCAGCGATGCCTGCAGGCCGGCGAAGCCGGCGAGCTTCGCCCACGCGAACCCGGGGTGGACGTAGCGGATGAGCCAGCCGCTGCCCTCGTCGACCAGGGCCGATCCGAACGAGGCCACGATGAGGAGTGCCTTCACGCCGCCCGGCAGCGGCACGAAGAGCACCAGATGCGTCATCGTGAGCAGCAGGATGCCCATGGCGAAGAGGTGGAAGTGCGAGATCTCGAGCAGCACCTTGAACGACCGCGGCTGCGAGAAGGCCGCCTCGGAGCCGAGGAAGTGCTCCACCACCGAGTCGTACGAGAACGACATCTGCGAGAAGAACAGGGCCGCATTCGTGATCCAGAGCAGCGCGACGTAGACCAGGAACGCGGCCAGGATCAGACGCAGGAGGCGGTTCTGCCGCCACTCGCCGGTGACGACGAAGCGCATCAGGAGGCCGGCGCCGGGCGGATGAGGAGGTCGTAGAGGACGAGGACCTTGTGCACGCCGTCCGTCATCGCATGCGCGGTGAGGGTGGCACCACCGATGCCGTGCACGTCACTCCCGACGCGCCAGCCCTCGGAGTCGGGTCGCCGTCCTTCGAACTGCGTCAACCATCGCTCCTGCGGGCCGTACTCGGGCGGCTCGTAGAAGGCGAGCATGACGACCTTCTGCACGACCCCGTCGGCCGACAGCACGGTCATGAACGCCTCCGGCAAGGTGCGGACCACGTGCGAGTCGATCACGGCGTAGCCGACGACCTTCCCGTCGCGCGAACCGGCGTAGTACGTGAACAGCTTCGAGCCGAGCTCCACCTGCCTGGCCTTGCAGGCCTCGACCTGCGCGTCGGTGAGCACCACCGTGTGCGGTTCGACGGTGGTGCCCTCCGGGAACGCGAGCGCCAGCGCCTCGTCCTTGGCGTGGAACACCTCGGCCGACGCCGGGGTGGTCACCAGCACAGACGCGGCGAGGAGCATCGCTCCCCACCGCCATCGCCATCCGCGTCGCGTCAGAAGATGAACCCCAGACCGAGGTTGACGTCGTCGGGACGCTGGCCCTTGGCGAGCTCGAAGTTGCGATAGTCGAGCTTCAGCACGACCTGCGGGTGCGGCTTGTACGAGAAGCCGACGGTGTAGCTCGTCGTCTCCTTCGTGCGGTCGCGACGGAACCCCGCCGGGACGCTCTGCTGCGGGTCGTAGTGCTCCCAGCGGAAGAACGGCTGCAGGGCCTGCGAGGTCCAGTCGGGCATGATCCAGGGCATCAGATCGTACGCCGCCTCGATGTAGTGGCCCTCGAAGTAGTCGCCGACCGCGACGTCGTTCTGGCGGCTGATGGACTCGGCGTTGTCGAGCCCGCCGAACGCGTAGAGCCCGCGGAGCCAGATGCCGTAGGCGTTGTACTGCGCGTGCAGGTCGGTGAGGTTCAGGAAGCCGCCGACCTGATCGCCGGCGAAGTTCTGGTTCTGACCGGTGTCGCCGAGGAAGGTGGAGACGCCGACCAGCAGGCCGGGCACCTGGCTCGGCGTGTAGTCGACGCGTGCCGAGCCGGCGATGTTCTCGGCCAGCGCCTCGTTGCCGGACTGGCGGCCGCCACGGATGCCGTCTTCGTCGAACCCCCGCGCGTTCAGGCTGGTGGTGAGGTAGGAGCGATACTGCAGGTCGGGGTGGAACAGCTCGCCGTGGATACCCGCACCGATCTCGCTCCAGGTCGTGGGGATGATGTAGCGCTCGGTCTCGGGACGGTTGTTGCCGAAGTAGGTGACCGGCTCGTGCATCTCGTTCAGGAAGCCGAGCGGCACCAGCACCAGACCGGCGCGGGCGTTCAGGGTCTTCCAGCCGAGGAAGTCGAGGTAGGCGAACTCGACCGTCACCGCGCCAGGTCCGGACGTCACCGTCTCCTCCGTGGTGGCGTGCTCGAACTCGATCTCGGAGTTGAGGATGATGCGCTCGCTGAACTTGTACCCGGTGTAGAGCACGAACCGCAGCGCGTCGGCGCGATCCGGCGAGCCGGCGGTGTCGCTGACGGACTCGCTCCAGTGCCCCTCGCCGTAGCCGCCGATCGAGAGACCCCGGCTGATCTCGTAGACCTTCGACGCCGCCGGACCCATGCCGTACTCGCTCTTGAGCTGCTTGTTCTCGGGCAGGACGAAGTTCTCCTTGATCTTGGCGATCTCCTCGGAGAGCACGTCGACCTTGCGGTCCGTCTCGGCGGCCGTCGCGGTCGCTGCCGGCGCAGCGGGGACCGGCGCGGGCGCGGCGGCGGTCGTGGGCGGCGCCGCCTTGAGCGCCTCACGTTCCTGCTGCAGCTGCTTGCGCTCGTGGCGTACGGCCTCGAGCTCGCTCTGGAGCTGATTGATCAGCTCCTGCGCCTGCCGTTTCATCGCATCGAGGTCCTCGGCGGCCACGGGTCCGACGGCGACGAGCACCGTGAGCAGCGCGCCGAGTATCCGGCGGCCGCTCCCTGCCTTTCCCTGTCCCATTGCTTCCCCCTGCACGAGCATTCAGCGACTCACGGGTCGTCTCGGTGGAACATCGCATGTGGCGTGACCGTCACGGTCACCCGGCCGCTCGCGTCGACGTCGGCGAGCACGCCGTCGGCACCGGCCTGTGGCAGCAGCGTCCGCGCGCGCGCCGTGCCCAGCACCACCGACGCCGTCGACAGCGCGTCGGCGCGCGTGGCCGATGGCGCGATGACGGTGATGCTGGCCGCCGTCGCGACCGGCGCACCGCTACGTGGATCGACGATGTGCGACACGCGGCGACCGTCCGGCTCGACGAAGAACTGCTCGGCGTCCCCGGACGTCGAGAGGGAACCTTCGTCCATCTCGACCACGCCGAGCCAGGCGTCGGGACGCCGCGGATGGCGCACCGCGATCCGCCAGCGGGGGGCGTCGACCGGCGCGCCGAGCGTGGCGATCTGGCCGCCGAGATCGAGCCACGCCGAGCGCACGGCGAGGGCGCGCAAGACGTCGCGGGCGCGATCGAGGGCGTACCCCTTCGCGATGCCGCCAAGATCGACCTGCGCCGCCGGATCCGTGAAGCGCACCGTGCCGGCCGACGCGTCGATGCGGATGGCACTCGCACCCGCCGGACGCGGCGGCGGCGTCGCCGGCTGGTGGGGCGTCCCGTCGACGAAACCCCACGCGCGCACCACGGGCAGCACCGTGACGTCGAAGGCGCCGTCGGTGAGTCGGCCGAGCTCGATGCTGGCCTCGAGCACCTCGATGAGACGGCGGTCGACGACGACCGGTCCGCGCGCCCCGTCGCGGTTGAGACGGCTCAGGTCGCTGTCGGGACGCTGCACGGCCATCAGCCGGTCGACGGTGCGCAGCTCGCGCATCGCCGCCTCCACCGCGGCGCCGGCGTCACCCGCCGGGGCGTCGTAGACGCGGACCTCGGCGAACGTGCCCATGACGTACTCGCGCGCAGCGGCCAGGGGCGGCGCCACGGCGCCGCCCGCCGGCCCCGCGCATGCGAGGCACACCGCGGCCGCACTGAGAATGGATTTCAAATTCATCGGGAAGCGCAGAGCGGGTATCGCGTCCCTCGGCGGGCTGTCAAGGCGAGCCTCAGCCGTGACGCGAGGTGCGCGCGACCGGCTCGTCGACGACCGAGGAGGAGGCGAGCGCATCGGCCGCGAGCCGGCGGCGACGCAGCGTCACCGCCGTCGCGTACAGCAGCAGCGCGACGAGCACGCCCTGCGCGAGCAGCGTCTCCAGCGACGGGTATATCCCGAGGGCGGGCATCCGCGGCGCCCACGCCACCGGCGTCAGCGCGACCACGCCCGCCTCCTGCAGCTCGAAGACGCCCTTGCCCGCGAAGATGAAGGCCATGAAGTAGAGCAGCCCGCCGGTGACGAGGAAGAACTGCGCCATCGGGATCTTGATGCCGACCTGCTTGAGGCCGAGGTGTACGAGCCCGAGCAACCCGAGCCCGACGACGAACCCCATGGCCACCATGACGTCGCCCGCCGGAGCCGACGCGAGGAGCGCCTGGTAGAAGAGGACGGTCTCGAAGCCTTCGCGGTAGACGGCAAGGAACGCCGCGGCGGCCAGCGCCGTGCCGCTCCCGCTGGCGATGGCCTGCTTCACCTTGCCCTGGATGTAGCGCTGCCAGCGATCGGCCTCCGACTTCGAGATGAGCCAGTAGCTCACCCAGAACAGCACGCCGGCGGCGAGCAGGAGCGCCGCCCCTTCCAGAATGGGGCCGGCGCCGGGCGTCAGGCGGAGCAGCGTGCTCAGGAGCACGGCGGTGATCAGGCTGGCGACGACGCCGATCGCGCTCCCGGTGTGGATCGGTCGCACGAGCGCGCTCTGACCGGTGCGGCGCGCGTAGGTGAGGAGCGCGCCGATGACGAGGACCATCTCGAAGCCTTCGCGCAGGATGATCGCAACCGACTGCGCGAACCGTACCCAGCCGTCGGCGGTGGGCTCGAGCACGATGGCGGCGGCATCGAGGTCGCCGTGCAACCGCGCGACCAGCGCCTCGAGCTCGGACGACACCATGCTGCCCGGCTCGCGCAGCGCCGTTCGCACGCGCACGAAGCCCTCTTCGACGCGACCGACGAGCCCGGGGTCGAGCGCGCCGAGGCGCTTCTCGACCGGCTCGAATCGCATGTACGCGTCGGTGGCCATGCCGCTGGCGCTGGGATTGCCCGCGCGGCGCGCCTCGACCGCCTCGTCGAGCAGACGGCTCGCCTCGCCGATGGCGGATTTGACGCGCGCCGCATCGACCTTGGGAAGGAGGTCGTCCACCGAGGGAATCGGCGTGCCCGGGCGCAGCGGGCCACCGAGCGAGAGCGCCCGCACGAACGACACCACCTGCCAGCGCTGCGCCTCGGACATCTGGCTCGCGAACGACGGCATGCCGGGCGCACCGTCGGTCACCGTCGCGAAGAGGGCCTCGTCGCTGGTGTGGATGAGGCTACCGGGGCTGGTCCAGTCGGGCATCGGGGCAGCGGCCGTCGTCCCGTGGCCGTCGCCGGCGACGCCGTGACAGCCGGCACACTGGGTGGTGTAGAGCTGCTCGCCGGCGGCCATGTCGGCGGGCGAGTGCGCGAGCGTCCACAGGTAGCTGACGGCGTCCCAGCGATGCTGCACCGACAGGGCCTCGCCCCACTCCGGCATGCCGCTCTTCCGCCGGCCGAGCGAGATCATGTTGAAGAAGTCGAGCGGCGTCTCGATGCGCATGAACGCCACGTCGGCGAAGTTGGCGGGCTTGAGCCCGAGCCGTTGCGACTCCTCGCCGTCGCCCATGCCCTGCATGCCGTGACAGGTGGCGCAGTTCTCGTCGAACAGCGCCTTGCCGCGCGCCGCCGACGGCGGCTCGGGCGCGTAGGGCTCGTCGCGGATACCGGTGGCCGCGGTGACGCGTGCCGCGAGGCCGTCCACCGTGGTCTTCACCGCCTCGACGGTGGCGGAGCCACCGAGCTGCTGCTCGAGGCCGTCGAGATCGGCCGGCGGCAGCAGGGCGAGCCGCTTGTTCAGGTCGCGGGCCTCCGCGAACAGCAGGCGCGCCTCGTCGAGCTCGATGGGACGCACGAGCGTCGTCCCGTCGAACGCCTCCTGGTACTCGGTGCGCATACCGGAGAGCAGCGTGAGGAGGCGCCGCGTGTCGACGGCCGGATCACCCGCGTCGGCTGCGATCGCGATCGACACCATGGCCGACCCGGCGAGCACCAGGATGGCGGCGAGCAGGAGGTTGGAGCGGCGGGCCGGCATAGGCGTGATTTTGAAAGTCACTTTCAACTACGCCGACGCCTGCCGGGAAGTCAACCGTGGAGTTGGACGGCCATTCGCGCTTCAGACCTGATGGACGCCGCGGTTGGCGCGAGCGCTCTCGTGCCGTCCCTCACGGCATTCCGCGCAGATGCCGTAGAGCTCCATGCGGTGCCGGCTCACCACGAACCCGAGGAACCGGGCGATGCGCTCCTGCAGCTTCTCGAGCTCGTCGCTGTTGAACTCGACGATCTTGCCGCAGCGCTCGCAGATGATGTGGTCGTGGTGCTGCTCGGCGGCTTCCGTCGGCTCGTAGCGCGCCTGCCCATCGTCGAAGTGGCGCTCGTCGGCGAGCCCGCACTCCTTCAGCAGCTTGAGCGTGCGGTAGACGGTGGCGTAGCCGACCCGCGGGTTCACCTTCTTCACCGCCGTGTGGAGGTCCTCCACCGAGAGGTGCTTGTTGGCGGCGAAGAATATCTTCGCGATGTCGTCGCGCTGCGCGGTGGACTTGAGATTCCGCTCGCGCAGCGCCTGCTCGAACTGCTGCATCCGGGCACGCGCCACGGTGACGGGCTCCTACGCGGCCACCCCACCCCGTCGCTCGAGCAGGCGACGCAGCGCCGGCGACAGGTAGTGGGTTTCGATGTCGCGACCGGTGAGCCCCGCGAGCAGCACCTCGACGCGTTCCCCGGGTGGCGTGTGGCGATCGAGGAAGATGACGTCTTCCCCGCGCACCCGGCAGAGCCCGCTTCGAACGCGGTACCCCACCTCACGCAGCAGCACCTCTTCCCGCACCTTCACCCCGAGCTGCCCGGCGAGCGTCTTGAGCTCCTCGAGCAGCGCCTCATCCCGTCTGGCCACGCCTGCTCTTTAACGGAGGCGCGGTCTTTTGGGAATCGGTGCCGGGGGTGTGTGGTGGTCGGTTGGTGCGTCGGGGGGCATGGGGCCTCCGGCTTGCTCGGAGCTCGCGCGGCACCCAACCCCCCGCCCAGCAACCCCGCGCGTCTCGCAACTCGCCGCTCGGAGGCCCCATGCCCCCCG
>CAYOIZ010000016.1:0-96250 GCA_964404165.1 uncultured Binatia bacterium (SeqCode)
ACGGCGAACGGCGTGGAGTGTCGCGCGTCGGCGGGCGCCTGCGACGTGGCGGAGAACTGCACAGGATCGAGCGCGGCGTGCCCGGCGGACACGCTGGTGGCGAACGGAGTGCAGTGTCGGGCGACAGCGGGCGTCTGCGACGTGGCGGAAAACTGCACGGGGGCGTCGGCGGCGTGTCCGGCGGACGGGTTCACGGCGGACGGCGTGGAGTGTCGGCCGTCGGCGGATGACTGCGACGTCGCGGAGGCCTGCACGGGCTCGGCGCCGGCGTGTCCGGCGGATGCGTTCGCCGCGAACACCGTGGTGTGTCGTGCCGTCGCCGGCGCGTGTGACGTGGCGGAGAACTGCACGGGATCGAGCGCGGCCTGTCCGGTGGATACGCTGGTGGCGAACGGGGTGCAGTGTCGGGCCACGGCGGGGGCGTGTGACGTGGCAGAGACGTGCACCGGCGCGTCGGCGGCATGTCCGGCGGACGCGTTCGCGGCGAGCAACGTGGAGTGCCGACCGTCCGCGGACGACTGCGACGTTGCCGAGACCTGTACGGGGTCCGCCGCCCTGTGTCCGGCGGACGGGTTCGCGGCGAACACCGTGGAGTGTCGTGCGGCGTCGGGTGTGTGTGACGTTGCGGAGACGTGCACGGGGGCGTCGGCGGCATGTCCCGCAGACGCACTAGTGGCGAACGGCGTGGAGTGCCGTGCCGCGGCAGGTGTGTGTGACGTCGCGGAGACGTGCACCGGCGCGTCGGCGGCATGCCCGGCGGATGTGCTCGCGGCGAGCAGCGTCGAGTGTCGCCCGTCGGCGGGTGACTGCGACGTGGCCGAGCTGTGCACGGGGTCGAGCGCGGCGTGTCCCGCAGACGCGTTGGTGGCGAACGGCGTCGAGTGCCGTGCGGCGTCGGGTGTATGCGACGTCGCGGAGACGTGCACCGGCGCGGCATCCGCGTGTCCGGCGGATGTGCTCGCGGCGAGCAGCGTCGAGTGTCGCCCGTCGGCGGGTGACTGCGACGTGGCCGAGCTGTGCACGGGGTCGAGCGCGGCGTGTCCCGCAGACGCGTTGGTGGCGAACGGCGTCGAGTGCCGTGCGGCGGCAGGTGTGTGCGACGTCGCGGAGACGTGCACCGGCGCGGCGTCCGCGTGTCCCGCGGACGGGTTCGCGGCGAGCAGCGTCGAGTGCCGGCCGTCGGCGGATGACTGCGACGTCGCGGAGCACTGCACGGGGTCGAGTGCGGCATGTCCGACGGACGCGTTCGCCGCCAGCTCCCTGGTGTGCCGTGCGGTGGCGGGCGCCTGCGACGTCGCGGAGCTGTGCACGGGGGCGTCCGCGGCGTGTCCCGCAGACGCACTGGTCACGAACGGCGTGGAGTGCCGTGCCGCGGCAGGTGTGTGTGACGTCGCGGAGGACTGCACGGGGTCGAGTGCGGCATGTCCGACGGACGTGTTCGCCGCCAGCACCGTGGAGTGTCGTGCGGCGGCGGGCGTCTGTGACGTCGCGGAGACGTGCACGGGCGCGTCGGCGGTATGTCCGGCGAACGTGTTCGCGGCGAGCGGCGTGGCGTGTCGGCCGTCGGCGGACGACTGCGACGTGGCGGAGACCTGCACCGGTGCGGCCGCGGCGTGTCCGGCCGATGTGTTTGCGGCGAATACCGTCGAGTGTCGGGTGGCGGCGGGGGGGTGCGACGTCGCGGAGCTGTGCACGGGGTCGAGCGTGGCATGTCCTGCAGACGCGTTGGTGGCGAACGGCGTCGAGTGCCGTGCGGCGGCAGGTGTGTGCGACGTCGCGGAGACGTGCACCGGCGCCTCGGTCACGTGCCCGGCGGACGGGTTCGTCGCGGGCAGCGTCGAATGCCGCCCCTCGTCCGACGACTGCGACGTCGCGGAGCACTGCACGGGGTCGAGTGCGGCATGTCCGACGGATGCGTTCGCCGCCAACACCGTGGAGTGTCGCGCGGCGGCGGGCGTCTGTGACGTCGCGGAGACGTGCACGGGCGCGTCGGCGGCATGTCCGGCGAACGTGTTCGCGGCGAGCAGCGTCGAGTGTCGTCCTTCGGCCGACGACTGTGACGTCGCGGAGCACTGTACCGGGTCGAGTGCCTCCTGCCCGGTGGATGCGCTCGCAGCGAACGGTGTGGAGTGTCGGCCGTCGGTGGGCACCTGCGACGTGGCGGAGTCGTGCACGGGGTCGTCGCCGACATGCCCTGCGGACGCCTTCGAGCCGAGCAGCGTGCAGTGCCGTGCGTCGAGCGGTGCCTGCGACGTCGCGGAATCCTGCACGGGCGCCGACGCCACGTGTCCCGCCGACACCGTGCTCCCCGCCGGTCTGGCCTGCCGGACCGCGGCCGACGTCTGCGACCTTTCCGAAGCCTGCGACGGCGTCGCGACGGTGTGCCCCGACGACCTGCGTTCGCCCGACGCCGACGTCGACGGTGCGTGCGACGCCATCGACGTGTGCCCCGTGGTTCCCGATCCCGGGCAGGGCGATGGTGACGGCGACGGGGTCGGCGACGAATGCGATCCCTGCTCGAACGTCGTGCCCATCTTCACCGACAAGGCCCGACTCCGATTCTCGCGACTGCTGACGCCGCCCGGCGACGATCGCCTCCGCTTCACGGGGGTGATGCGGCTCCCGGAGCCGCTGCGCCCGCGACTCGATCCGCGGGTGCGTGGGATACGCCTCATCGTCACGACGGTCGCCGGCGTCACGGTCCTGGACGCGGTGCTGCCGCCCGACGCCTACGACCGCACGAAGGGGGCTGGGTGGCTGATCACCACCAACCGGCGGGGATGGGGCTACCTGAATCGTGGCAGGGGCGTGCCACTCGTCGCGGGAATCCAGCGCGTCACGCTTCGCCTGGCGCGTCCCGCGGGCACGATCCGCTTCTCCGTGCGCGGCAAGCTCGGCAGCTATGCCGTGCGCCTGGCCGACCTGCCGCTGCAGGCCACCCTCGTCCTCGATTCGCCCATCGCCCGCACCGGTGCCTGCGCGGAGACGCCGGCCGTCGACGGTGCCTGTGCCGTGCGCGCCGGTGGACGAAGCGTGCGCTGCCGTTGGTGAGTCAAGATTCTGACTCGGCAAACATGATCGCATGCTGAAGTATGTGCAGATTCAGTCGATATTTCTGAATATGCGAAACGTCGGCAAGCCGTCGTCGATTGGGCTCTGCGTGCTGCTGGGCGTCCTCCTGCTCGCGCCGCGTCCGGCGACCGCCCAGTCGATCACGAACCTGACCGTCACCAAGAACGCGGGCAACAGTGCCGACGACGTCACCCCGACGCTGTTCGACCTCCTGGCCGACCGCTACCAGCGTGGCACGACGGTGGCCGTCTCGAGCTCCAACGCGACGTCCTTCACGACCCGCTACGCGGAGATCGTCGGTGCCGACGTCGACCTGCTGAGCGTCGGCGCACGCTCGATCACGCAGACGACCGACTACACGATCGACTTCGACGTGACGGCGCCCGGCCAGTATTCGCTCACCGTCGCGATGGACCTCTCGGGCGCGCTGACGTTGCACGACGACGGGGCGTCGGCCGCGGCCGACGTGACGGCCATCAGCGGCGGACAGACCGGCGGCACGGTGGCGAGCGGCAGCCTGAACCTCGCGGACCCGGGCTCGCTGTCCGGCACGGGCTCCGGGAACACGCCGTTCTCCGAGAGCGGGCTCGCGATCATCGAAGGCACCAGCAACGGCGTGACGCAGCACCACACGTTGACCTTCACGTGGTCGGCGACGTGCACGTCGACCGGTGTCCTGGGCCTCCTCTTCGGCGACGAGTGCGCCGTGCGCATCGGCCTCCCGACCGACTACACCGACACCGCCGGCGACTATCCCGGCGTCGGCACCCGCACGCAGACCGACGACGGTCACCTCGTCAGCGTCACGTTGACGTCGCTCTGCGGCAATACTGTCCTGAACGCGGGCGAAGGCTGCGACGACGGCAACAACACCAGCGGGGACTGCTGCTCGGCGTCCTGCCAGGTCGAGACGGCCGGCACCGCCTGTCGCGCCGCCATCGTCGGCGGGTGCGACGTGCAGGAGACGTGCGACGGCTCGACCCCGACCTGTCCGACGGACGCGGTGGTCGGCGCCGGCGTCACCTGCCGCGCCGCCGCCGGCGTCTGCGACGTCCTCGAGGCCTGTGACGGCTCGTCCGGTACCTGCCCCGGCGACACGTTCCTTCCGTCCAGCACGGAGTGTCGTGCCGCGGCCGGCGTGTGCGACGTGGCAGAGAACTGCAGCGGTTCGTCGGCGGCCTGTCCCGGCGACACGCTGGAAACGCCGGGCGTCGAGTGTCGGGCCTCGGCGGGCCCGTGCGACGCGGCGGAGAGCTGCAGCGGCGCGTTCGTCGGCTGCCCGACGGACACCTTCGTCGCAGGCGGTGTGGTCTGCCGTGCGGCGGCCGGCGCGTGCGACGTCGCCGAGACGTGCAGCGGCAGCGCGGCCGGCTGTCCGATGGACGCCATCGCAGCGAATGGCGTGGAGTGTCGCGCCGCTGCCGGCGGCTGCGACGTGGCCGAGACCTGTGACGGCGTCGGTACGTCGTGCCCGAGCGACGAGATCGCCGACGCCGGGGTGGTGTGCCGCCCGTCGCTCGGCCCGTGCGACGTGGCGGAGAGCTGTGGCGGCGCGTTCGTGCAGTGTCCCGTCGACGTGGTGGCTGCCGCGGGCGTCCAGTGCCGCGCGTCAGCGGGTGTGTGCGACGTCGCCGAGACGTGCACCGGCTCGTCGGGTGCGTGTCCCACCAATGCCTTCGCGGCGTCGAGCGTCACCTGTCGCGCGTCGACCGGTGCCTGCGATCTCGCCGAGACGTGCACGGGATCGTCGGCGAGCTGTCCGGTGAACGCGCTCGCACCCGGCGGCACGGTCTGTCGCGCCGCTGCCGGTGCCTGCGACGTCGCCGAGACGTGCAGCGGTGCCGGTGTGACCTGTCCGGCCGACGTGCTCCAGGCCGCGGGGACGGTGTGCCGTCCAATCGCCGATTCGTGCGACGCGGCCGAGCAGTGCAGCGGTACCACCGCCGCGTGCCCCACCGACCTGCGGCCGTTCGATGCGGACGGCGACGGCGCCTGCGACGGCGTCGATACCTGTCCGGACGTCTCGAATCCGCTGCAGGCGGACGGCGACGGCGACGGGCTCGGCGACGCCTGTGATCCGTGCACCAACATCGTGCCGATCTTCACGGACACGGCGAAGCTGCGTCTCTCGCGTGTGTTCGCGCCGAACGGCGACGATCGGCTGCGGCTCGTCGGCACCATGCCGCTGCCCGACGCACTCACCCCGAAGCTGGCGCCGCTCGAGCACGGCGTCCGAATCCTCGTCGTCACCGCAGGGGGGCGCACGGTGCTCGACGTCACGCTGCCGAACGCGGCCTACGACACGGTGACGCGGGCCGGGTGGACCGGCCGCGGCAACGGCCGGAGCTGGACCTACCGCAACCGGGGAAGCTCGGCGCCGCTGCTGAGCGGCATCCAGCGCGTCACGCTGCGACGCGCCCGGAACGGGGGGGTGCGCTTCGTCGTCCGTGGCAAGCTCGGCACCTATCCGGTGGCCGCCGCGGAGCTGCCGCTCGAGGCCACCGTCGTGCTCGATGCGCCGGTCGCGAGGACGGGTGCGTGCGCCGAGACGCCCGCGGCCGGCAGATGCGCGGCACGCGGGGGCGGCTCGTCGATTCGCTGCCGCTGGTAGGCGGCGCCCTCCGAGAGAGAGGGGTGCGGTACGGCGGCGACCGTTGTCGGTTGCCGCCGCACCGCGCGGACGCGGACAGGGACACGGGGTGGAGGAGGAACGCGGGGACGCGCGTTCGAAGACCATCCCATCGCAAGGCGCGTGCCGGCGGCGGCGCCAGGCGGGACGTGGCGCCCCTGTGCCACCGGTCCGGGGCGCGCGTGCCACTGTGCCGCCCGCGGCACGGTCCGTGGCCCATCCACGCCGTCTGGCCCGTCCGTAGGGGATGGTGTACCGCTGCGGGACGCGCCACGGAGGCCATGAAACATCCGGCGCTCTCCGGCGTCGAAGGCAGCACAACCAACCCGCCCCCTTCCAGAAGGAGAGACGCAATGAAGATGAACAAGGGTACCGCCATCGCCACCGCCGCGGCCGTCCTGATCCTGGCCGGCGCCGTGCAGGCGAAGGCCGAGGACAAGGCCACGGGCGATCAGGTGAAGTGTAGCGGCATCAACGAGTGCAAGGGCCACAGCGCGTGCGCCGGCGGCGCTGGCGGCAACAGCTGCGGTGGCCAGAACTCGTGCAAGGGCAAGGGCGTGACCAACACGACCAAGGCCGAGTGCGAGAAGAAGGGCGGCAAGGTCGTCCAGTGAGCTCCGCGAGCGGGACCCCGCCGCGTGCGGGGTCCCGCCGCTCGCTTCCATGAACCCCACCGACTTTCCCTACCTCGGCCACGGCATCGGCCTCCGACCCGCGCACTACCCGCGGGTCCTCGAAGGCGCGCGAGCCGACTGGTTCGAGGTCATCAGCGAGAACTTCATGATCCCCGGGGGCCGACCGCTGGCCATCCTCGAGCAGGTGCGGGCCGACAGCCCCATCGTGCTGCACGGGGTGTCGCTGTCGATCGGCTCCACCGACGCCCTGAACGAGCGATACCTCGGCGAGCTGCGCGATCTCGCGGCGCGCGTCGAGCCCGCGTGGGTGTCCGACCACCTCTGCTGGGGCAGCGTCGGACGCCACTATGCCCACGACCTGCTGCCGCTGCCCTACACCGAGGAGGCGCTCGCCCACGTCGTGCGGCGCATCGAGCACGTGCAGGAGACGCTGGGGCGTCGCATCCTGATCGAGAACGTCTCCAGCTACGTCGCCTATGCGCACTCGGCCATGCCCGAGTGGACGTTTCTCGCCGAGGTCGCGGAGCGCGCCGACTGCGGCATCCTGCTCGACGTCAACAACATCTACGTCAGCAGCGTGAACCACGGCTTCGATGCGGCGGCCTATCTCGCGGGCGTGCCGGTGGGTCGCGTCGGCCAGGTGCACCTCGCCGGCCACAGCGACCACGGCACCCATCTGCTCGACACGCACGACGCGCCGGTGCGCGACGAGGTGTGGGACCTCTACCGCGCCGCGGTCCGTCGCTTCGGTCGGATGTCGACGCTGGTCGAATGGGACGATCACCTGCCGCCCGTGGAGGACGTGCTGGCCGAGGCCGAGCGCGCCCGCGCCGTCGAGGCCGAGGTCCTGTCGGAGGAGCCGCATGTCCGCGCCGGCGCTGCGTGACCTGCAGCAGCTCTTCTTCCGTGCCCTCGGCGGCGACGTGACGCCCGCGTTGCGCGACGTCGTGCAGTCCACCGCCGTCCTCCCGGCCGACCATCGGCTCGGCATCTACGCCGACATGTTCTTCTGGCGACTGCGCGGCGTCCTGGCGACGGACTTCGAGAAGACGGCGGCCGTCCTCGGCGACGAGGCGTTCACCAGCGCGGCCCGTGCGTATCTGGGCGCGCATCCGTCGGAGCACCCGTCGGTCCGCCACTTCGGTCGGCATTTCACGACACACCTGCACGCCCACCTGCCGGAGGGGGCGCCGCCCTGGGCCGCCGACCTCGCCGGCCTCGAATGGGCGCGGGTCGAGGTCTTCGACGCCCCCGACGCCACGCCCGTGCGTGCCGCCGATTTCGGCACCGTCGCGCCCGAGGACTGGCCGGGGCTGCGGTTCTCGGTCATTCCGGCGCTGCGCATCGTCGAGAGCGCCTGGCCCGTCCACCGCGCCTGGGAGGCGCCGGCCGACCTGCTCGTGGCCGAGCCGACGGTCGTGCGCGTCTGGCGGCAGGACCACGTCGTCTACCATTGCGCCGTGGATGCCTCGGAGCGCGAGGCGATGCGCCGGCTGCTCGCGGGCGAGCCGTTCGGTGTCATCTGCGACGCCTTCGCCGAACTCCCCCCCGACGACGCCGGTGCCGCCGCCGGTGCCCTCCTTGCACGCTGGATCGAGGACGGCCTGATCGCCGGCTTCACGCCGCCCGTGTAGGGGGGATGAGCGACTGGGAAGAGGCCCGTCGTCGGGCCCTCGTCCTCGGGCTCGAGGCCACCCCGGCCCAGCGTCTGGCCTGGCTGGAGGAGATGATCGCGCTCGCCCATCGTTCCGGTGCACTGCCGAGACCCCGTCCCCCCTTGACTGGGGACGACAGTGAACCTACTTAGCCGCCGCGCGCCCGCAGGCAGTGTCGCGTCGGCGTGCATTCCGAGTACGTCGAACTCAGTGAACCCCGGGGGCCCGCGAACAGGTCAGCCCGGGAAGGGAGGGTCTGTTCCATGGCAATCCGGATTCGGCCGTTGGCCGATCGGCTCATCGTGAAGCGTATCGAGACGTCCGAGCAGAAGAGCGCTGGCGGCATCATCATCCCCGACACCGCCAAGGAGAAGCCCCAGGAGGGCAAGGTCGTCGCGGTCGGCAAGGGCAAGATCAACGACGACGGCAAGGTCACCCCCCTCGACATCAAGGCGGGCGATCGCATCCTGTTCGGCAAGTACTCGGGCAGCGAAATCAAGATCGACGGCGAAGAGCACCTCATCATGCGTGAGGATGACGTGCTCGGCGTGGTCGAGGCGTAAGGAGTAAGGGACATGCCGGCAAAGATCGTCAAGTTCGGTGAAGACGCCCGCGCCAAGGTGCTGCGAGGCGTGAACATCCTGGCCGATGCGGTCACCGTCACCCTCGGCCCGCGTGGTCGCAACGTGGTCATCGAGAAGTCGTGGGGCGCGCCCAACGTCACCAAGGACGGCGTCACGGTGGCGAAGGAGATCGAGCTCCCCGACAAGTTCGAGAACATGGGGGCGCAGATGGTGAAGGAGGTCGCCTCGAAGACCTCCGACGTCGCCGGTGACGGCACCACCACCGCCACCGTGCTCGCCCGCGCCATCTTCACCGAGGGTGCCAAGATGGTCGCCGCGGGCCACGACCCGATGAACCTGAAGCGCGGCATCGACAAGGCCGTCGCCACCGTGGTCGAGGAGCTCCGCAAGATCTCCAAGAGCACGAAGGGCCGCGACGAGATCGCCCAGGTCGGCACCGTGTCGGCCAACGGCGACCGCACCATCGGCGACATGATCGCCGAGGCCATGGAGAAGGTCGGCAAGGAAGGCGTCATCACGGTCGAGGAGGCCAAGGGCCTCGAGACGCAGCTCGACGTCGTCGAGGGCATGCAGTTCGACCGCGGCTACCTCTCGCCGTACTTCGTCTCCGATCCCGATCGCATGGAGGCGGTCGTCGAGGACGCCTACATCCTCATCCACGAGAAGAAGATCTCGTCGATGAAGGACCTCCTGCCGCTGCTCGAGCAGGTCGCCCGCTCCGGCAAGCCGCTCCTCATCATCGCCGAAGAGGTCGAGGGCGAGGCGCTGGCCACCTTGGTGGTCAACAAGATCCGCGGCACGTTCTCGTGCGTCGCGGTGAAGGCCCCCGGCTTCGGCGATCGCCGCAAGGCCATGCTCGAAGACATCGCCATCCTCACCGGCGGCAAGCTCATCGCCGAGGAGCTCGGCCTCAAGCTCGAGAACGTCACGCTGAAGGATCTCGGCCGCGCGAAGCGCGTCGTCGTCGACAAGGACAACAGCACCATCATCGACGGCGCCGGCAAGCGGCAGGACATCGAGGGTCGCATCAAGCAGATCCGGGCGCAGATCGAGGAGACCACCTCGGACTACGACCGCGAAAAGCTGCAGGAGCGGCTCGCGAAGCTCGTCGGCGGCGTCGCCGTCATCAAGGTGGGTGCCGCCACCGAGATCGAGATGAAGGAGAAGAAGGCGCGCGTGGAAGACGCCATGCACGCCACCCGCGCGGCGGTGGAAGAGGGCGTGGTGCCCGGCGGCGGCGTCGCGCTGCTGCGGGCGCAGACCGCGCTCGATGCGCTCAAGCTCGACGACGAGCAGCAGTTCGGCGTCGCCATCGTGCGGCGCGCCATCGAGGACCCGCTGCGCTGGATCGCCAAGAACGCCGGCCTCGAAGGGTCGGTCGTGATCGAGAAGGTGCGGCAGGCGAAGGGCTCGAACGGCTACAACGCCGCCACCGAGACCTACGAGGACCTCATGAAGGCCGGGATCATCGATCCCACCAAGGTGGTCCGCACCGCGCTGCAGAACGCGGCGTCGGTGGCAGCCCTGCTGCTCACCACCGATGCGATGGTCGCCGAGAAGCCGAAGGAAGAGAAGCCCGCGGCCGGTGGCGGTCACGCCCACGGCGGCGAGGACTTCTAAGCCGTCCCGGATGCACGCACGACGGGGCGCCCTCCGCGAGGAGGGCGCCCCGTTTGCGTTTCAGTCGGCGCAGAACGCCGTCGACAGCTGCTCGATGACGGCCTTCTCGGCCGCCGAGACGCTCGCGATGCCGAGGAATCCCCCGGCGGCCCGGGCGATCTCCTGGGTGCGGCTCAGGAGCTCGTCGCGGAAGCGGCGCTTGTCCTCGGGGGGCATCGTGGCGCACAGCTCGCGCACGTAGGCGCTCCACGTGTCGACCAGCGACGCGGGCGGCCTGGCGGCGAGCCAGCTCTTCAGGAGCGCTTCGCCGGGACCGCCGTCGCGAACACCGGCCTCGCGGGCCCCACGGAGCAGCGCCTCGCGTTCCTTGTCGTCGAGGGTTCCGTCGGCCCAGGCCACGGCGATCACGGGGATCAGCCCGAGGGCGACCACCTCCTCGGCTCCCACGCCCAGGTCGATCAGTTGGTCGGCCAGCGCCTCGTCGGTGATGCCGGCGATCCGCAGACCGTCCTTGCGTTGGGCGCGATCCTGCCGCTGTCGCAGCGCTTCGCGCTGCCGTTCGTTCTCCTTGCGGAAGAACTCTTCTTCGAGGGACTTGCGTCGGTCTTCGAGGATCTTGCTCTCCATGGGCACTCGTATGCCATGCGGGCCGCGAGGCCTCCAACCCCCGTCCTTGACAGACAAACGCTTGTTTGGGTAGCGAAGGGGACGATGGCCGACGCCCCGACGCTGCCCTTCGGGGCCGACCTCTCGAATCAGGACACGTTCGTCGCCGGGGTGCCGCACGACACGCTCCGCCGTCTCCGCGACGAGGCGCCCTGCTACTGGCACCCCGACATCGCCGGGGGCGGCTTCTGGGTGGTCACGCGCCACGCCGACGTCTGGAAGCTGTCGCTCGATCCGAAGACGTTCTCGTCGGAGCGCGGCACGGCGTTGCTGCCGGAGTTCCCCGAGGAGCAGCTCATCGCGCAGCGGGCCATCATGCTCAACATGGATCCGCCGCGGCACACCAAGTACCGGCGGCTCGTGAACATGGGCTTCTCGCCGAAGATGCTGAACCGCACCGAGATGCAGGTGCGTCAGCTCGCGCGCACCATCGTCGACCACGTCGCCCAGCGCGGCGAGTGCGACTTCGTCACCGACGTCGCGGCCGAGCTGCCGCTGCAGGTCATCGTGCAGATGCTCGGCGTGCCGCACGAGGATCGCCACAAGTTCTTCGAGTGGAGCAACTCGATGGTCGGCGCCGAGGACCCCGAGTACGGCACCGATCCCATGGTGGGACAGATCGCCATGATGCAGCTCTTCGGCTACGCCAACGAGCTGGCCGAGGAGCGCAAGCGCTGCCCGCGCGAGGATCTCACCAGCCTGCTGCTGCAGGCCGAGGTCGACGGCGAGCGCCTCACCGAGCACGAGTACGACAGCTTCGTCATGCTGCTGTCGGTGGCCGGCAACGAGACCACGCGCAATCTCATCTCCGGCGGCATGCAGGCGCTGATGGAGCATCCCGAGCAGCGCGAGCGCCTCCTGGCCGATCCGTCGCTCATCCCGACCGCGGTCGAGGAGATGCTGCGCTGGGTGACGCCGGTCATGATGTTCCGTCGCACCGCCCAGCGCGACGTCGAGCTGCACGGCCAGCAGATCCGCGAGGGCGACCGCGTCACGCTGTGGTACACGTCGGCGAACCGCGACGAGTCGGTCTTCCCCGACGCGCACGTGTTCGACGTCGGCCGCACGCCGAACGAGCACTTGGGCTTCGGCATCGGCCCGCACTTCTGCCTGGGGTCGCACCTGGCTCGCCTCGAGATCCGCATCATGTTCGAGGAGCTCCTGCGCCGCCTGCCCGACATGCAGCTCGCGGGCAACGTCGACCGCCTGCGCTCGGGGTTCATCTCCGGCATCAAGCACATGCCGGTGACGTTCACGCCCGAGCGCGCCTGATCTGCACCGCGCCTTGACACCCCGGCGTCCCCTCGCGTAGCCGGCACTCGTCCGACAACCGGCTTCACAGTGCCGTCTCGGCGACGAGACGGGAGGGGGACCGCATGATGCGTTCTGGGCTCCGGTTGGTCATGGGAGTCGTGCTGGCCGCGGCGCTGCTGCTGCCCGCCAGCGCGCGCGCCTGGCCATGGGACTACACCAAGACGAAGTACCCGATCGTGCTCGCGCACGGCCTCGGCGGCTTCGACGAGCTCTTCGGCGTCTACGACTACTGGTACGGCATCCCGTTCGCGCTCACGGCGGGGGGCGCGCGGGTGTTCGTCACCGAGGTGAGCCAGCTCAACTCCACCGAGGCGCGCGGCGAGCAGCTGCTCGCCCAGGTGCAGCAGATCATCGCCATCACCGGCAAGCCGAAGGTGAACCTCATCGGCCACAGCCACGGCGGGCTCGACGTGCGCTACGTGGCGGCGGTGCGGCCCGACCTGGTGGCGTCGGTGACGTCGGTGGGCAGCCCGCACAAGGGCGCCGACCTGGCCACCTTCCTGCGCGCCAACGTGCAGGGCGGATCGTTCACCGAGGCGGTGCTGGCGCGGTTCGCGGGCTCGCTCGGCACCATCCTGGGCCTGCTCTCCGGCTCGTCGAATCCGCAGGACGCCATCGCGGCACTCGACTCGCTCACGGCGTCGGGCCTGGCCACCTTCAACGCCAGCTATCCGCGTGGTGTGCCGACGACGGCGTGCGGTGAGGGTGCGGCGTCGGTGGGCGGCGTGCGCTACTACTCGTGGTCGGGCACCGGCGTGCTCACCAACGCGCTCGACGTCTCGGACGTGGCGCTCGGGCTGACGTCGCTCGTCTACTCGGAGTCGAACGACGGACTCGTCGGGCGCTGCAGCTCGCACCTCGGCGACGTGATCCGCGACAACTACTTCCACAACCACCTCGACGAGGTGAACCAGATCCTCGGCCTCGTCTCGATCTTCGAGGCGAACCCGACGGAAGTGTTCCGGGCGCACGCCAACCGGCTCAAGAACGCGGGGCTGTGAGGCGCGCGGTCACGATCGGACTGCTGCTCCTCGCGGCCGGTGGCGTGGCGCTGCACTGGCGCCCGCCACCGGCCGTCGAGGCCCCGGCGGTCGACGTCGCGGTGGGGCCCGTCGTGGCGGCGACGTCCGATCCGTCGTCGCCGGTCGTTCCATCCCAGGCGGGGTCCGCGACACCGCCACGGCCGCGGTCGCTCCGCGGGACACGCATCGACGGCGATCTCGAGCTCGATCCGCTCGGCCACTTCCGTCCGTCGGTGAATGCGCGTCGTCTCTTCGACTACCATCTCACGGCCACCGGCGAAGCGTCGCTCGACGACATCCGTGCCCGCATCGTCGCCGTCGTCGAGCGTCGTCTACCGGTGGACGCGGCGCGCGAGGCCATCGACCTGCTCGATCGCTACCTGCTGTATCGCGAGCGCGCCCGCCAGCTCGCCGACGCCGGCCTCGGCGACGACGACTACCACGCGCGCTTCGCGGCCATCTGGGCGCTGCGACGCGAGGTGCTCGGCACCGCCGACGCCGAGGCGCTGTTCGGCGAGGAGGAGGCGTACGATCGCCTCGCCCTCGAGCGGGCGCGCATCATGTCGAACCCGTTCCTCTCCGACGAGGACCGTGCGGCGCAGCTCCCGGCCGTCGACGCGGCGATGCCGGAGCCCATGCGGGAGGCGCGCGAGGCGGCCACCGTCCCGATGCGCCTCGACGCCGCCGAGCAGACCCTGCGCGACGCCGGGGGAAGCGCTGCCGACGTCGAGGCGCTGCGCACGGAGGTCGTCGGTGCCGAGGCCGCACGGCGTCTCGCCGCCCTCGACGCCGAACGCGCAGCCTGGCAGGCGCGCGTCGACGAGTTCCGCGCCGCCCGCGCGGCGATCGAGGACGACGCGTCTCGATCGTCCGAGGATCGCGCGCGCGCCGTCGAGACCCTGCTCGCCGAGCGGTTCACGCCGCCCGAACGAGTGCGCATCGACGCCCTCGACCGGCTCGCAACGCCCTGACGGTGTAAGCGCTGCGCCGCGGCGTGTAAGCGCTACACCCGTGATGCGGGCGTAGCGCCGCGGGGCAACGAACCCGTGTGGGCACGGGCGTTGCTGTCGGAAGAGCCATGGCACGCATTGCGATTCCGCTGGCGAACGACTTCGAGGATTCCGAGTATGCGATACCCTACGGCCGCCTGCGCGAGGCCGGGCACGACGTGACGGTCGTCGGGCACGAGAAGGGTGACGTGGTGGAGGGCAAGCGCGGTGAGGCGACGGTTCCGGTGGACGCCGGCGCGGCGGGCCTCGACCCGAAGACATTCGACCTCCTGCTGATCCCCGGCGGCTGGTCGCCCGATCACCTCCGCACCGACCGGGACATGATGACCTTCGTGCGGGGCTTCACGGCGACGGGCCGCCCTGTGGCGGCCGTCTGCCACGGGCCGCAGCTCCTGATCGAGGCCGACGCCGTGCGCGGACACACGCTCACGTCGGCGCCGTCGGTGCGGCGCGATCTCGAGAACGCAGGAGCGAACTGGGTGGATCGGGAAGTGGTCGAGGACGGCAACCTGATCACGTCACGCAAGCCCGCCGACCTCGAAGCCTTCTCCGACGCCGTCCTGCGCGCGCTGCGCTGAGCGATCGCATGGCCGCGATCGTCATTCCCGCGGGCGAGGTGTCGCTCCGCGGCGACCTCAACGTGCCCCCGGGCGCCACCGGCATCGTCGTCATCGCGGACGACGGACGGCGTGACGTCCAGCACTCGCCGCACCGCCGGCTCGCGCGGCAACTCCGGGCGATGGGCTTTGCGACCCTCCTGCTCGACCTGTCCGTCGCTGGGCTCGGCGACGTGCCGCACATGGCGGAATGCCTCCGTCTGGTGACGGAATGGCTCGCCCGTGGCCCCGAGTCGTGGCAGCTGCGACCGGGCTATCTGGGCACGAGTCGCGCCGCCGGTGCGGCACTGGTCGCTGCGGCGGCCCTGGGTGGGCGCGTCGGGGCGGTGGTCTCCCGGGATGGACGAGCCGACCTCGCGGGTGCCGCCCTGCAACGGGTAGCGGCGCCCACGCTGCTCCTCGTCGACGAGGAGGACGACGACGCGATGGAGCTCAACCGGGAGGTCTTCGACGGGCTGCGGTGTGACCGGCACCTGCAGGCGACCCGGGGCGACGACGGGGCGGGTGCCTCGGAGGAGACCTCGCGGCTCGTCACCGACTGGTTCCGCCGCTACCTGTGCTGAGCCCTTTTCAGCGGGGCACGGCCCGCGCTATGGAAACGCCCCATGACGACCACAGCGCAGCCCCTCGGCGACGCCTCTCCGGCCCGCAAATATCAGCTCTTCATCAACGGCAAGTTCGTCGACGCCAAGTCGGGTAAGACGTTCGAGACCATCTACCCGCACGACCGTTCCGTGCAGGCGGTGGTGGCCGAAGGCGACAAGGCCGACATCGACGCCGCCGTCACCGCCGCCCGGACCGCGTTCGACGAGGGCTGGGGCTCGGCGCTCCCGCAGGAGCGCGCGCGCTACCTGCTGCGGATGGCCGACCTCATCGAGGAGCGGGCGAGCGAGATCGCCATGATCGAGTCGTTCGACGTCGGCATGCCGATGTTCCTCTCGACCGGCATGATCATGCAGGCCGCCGACGTGTTCCGGTACTGGGCCGGCTGGGCGACGAAGATCCACGGGCTCACCAGCCCGTCGATGCAGCCGGGCGAGTTCCTCGGCTACACCCAGCGCGAGCCGCTCGGCGTCGTCGGTGGCATCACGCCGTGGAACGGCCCGTTCATCATGGCGGTGTGGAAGACGGCACCGGCGTTGGCGTGCGGCAACACGGTCGTGCTGAAGCCCGCCGAGCACACGCCGATGTCGGCGATGGAGCTGGCGCGCATCGCCGCCGACGCCGGGCTGCCGTCGGGCGTGCTCAACATCGTCCCGGGCTTCGGTCCCACCGCGGGGGCTGCGCTGGCGCAGCACACCGGCGTCGAGAAGATCGCCTTCACCGGCGAGCACGTCACCGGGCGCCTCGTCGTGAACATGTCCACGACGAACCTGAAGACCGTGACGCTCGAGCTGGGCGGCAAGTCGCCGCACATCATCTTCGACGACATCGACCTCGAGACCGCGGTGTCGAACGCGATGTTCGGCCTCTACATGAACACCGGCCAGATCTGCTCCGCGGGCACGCGGCTCATCGTGCAGGAGTCCATGTACGACAAGTTCGTCGCACGGCTCGTCGAGCGCTCGCAGCAGATCAAGGTGGGCGATCCGATGGACTTTGCCACCCGCATGGGCCCGCTCGTCTCCGAGGAGCAGCTCAACAAGGTGAAGCGCTACGTCGAGATCGGCAAGCGCGAGGGCGCCAAGCTCGAGTGCGGCGGCGGTGCGCCTGCGGACCCCGCCCTGGCGAACGGCTTCTACCACGAGCCCACGATCTTCAGCGGCGTGAACAACCAGATGCAGATCGCCCAGGAGGAGATCTTCGGGCCGGTCGGCGTGGTGATCCCGTTCAAGGACGAGGACGACGCGGTGAAGATCGGCAACGACGTCATCTACGGGCTCGCGGGAGGCGTACAGACCCGTGACATCAAGCGCGCGCATCGAATCGCGAAGCGGCTGCAGGCGGGCACCGTATGGATCAACACCTGGCACAAGATCGAGCCGAACTCGCCGTTCGGCGGCTACAAGCTCTCGGGCTACGGCCGCGAGAACGGGCCGACGATGATCGAGCACCTGACGCGGCTGAAGCAGGTCTGGGTGGATCTCAACGAGTTCACGATGGATCTGTTCGGGATGTGAGTGGGGTCGGGGGTGCGGGCGGCGATGGCGCGCGGGGGACTCCCGGCTGCGCGCGGCGTTCGCACCGCACCGCTCCACCCCTTTTCCCCTCCCGGGTGCTCTCGACGCGCTCGCTCGGGAGCCCCCCGCACGTTATCGCCACCCGCACCCCCATGGGACGGGCGTTGGTACCGGACAAATCCAGCGTGACCCCGTTGCGAGTATTGGGTTGGGCTGGAATGGTTCGGGGCATGACGTGGGTCGTTGGGGCGATGCTGCTGTTGAGCTTCGGGACGGCGTTGGCGCAGGGCATACGACCGCGGCCTGGGGTCGAGATGTTGGTGCCGGCGCCGGGGGCCAATCCCAACGTCAGGATCAATCCGAACCCGAACACGTATCAGGCGGCGCCGAGCTACTGCTGGCTCGACGTGCGGATGTATCAGACGCTGCGGCACGGGCCGGTCGACTATTGCCGGCAGAAGCTCAAGTACACGCCGGGGAAGCTCGAGTGCTTCCAGATCACCGACCAGGTGTGCGCCGTGCTGCTGGCCGACGGGACGTGGACCGACACGCGGACGGTCGTCGCGCGCCAGGTGTTCGCATGTCCGCGCGGGCCGGAGCCCCCGGTCTGCCGGCGGCTGGATTTTAGCTAGTCAGGGCGGGCTCACCAGCTCGAAGATGCTGGTGCGGGTCTGCAGCGCACCGCCCGGCTGATCGGCCTCGTGCGCGACGAAGAGGAGCGGCCGCCCCGTCCAGCTCGCGGCGGCCGGGACGAACGCGAGGCCTTCCGGCGCCAGGTCGCCCGTCGGCTGGTTGCCGGCCAGGCCGGGGTTGCTGTCGAACACCACCTGCGTGTGCTCCCACTCCTGCAGAACGGGCGCGGTCGGGTCGGTGACGTCCCAGAACATGATCCCGTTGGCGCGCTCGAGGCCGACGAACACCAGCGTGCGACCGTCGGCGTGGCCGACGACCAGGCCCTCGGGCTCCGGGCCCTTGTTGTCGGACCGCGTGTCGAAGCCGTCGCCCGCGGACTTGCCGACGCCGGAGTTGTGGAACGCGGGTGCCTGCGCCGCGACGACCTGCTCGATCTGATCACCCGTGTCGAAGACGAGCGCGCCCGTCGCCGGATTCCAGATCGACATGGAGCGCGCGCCGAAGACGTAGAGGCTCGAGATCGCATTCGGCGCCGCGGGCAGGGGGAACTGGTTCGTGATCTGGAGCCGCGACAGCTCGTCGTTGTCGGCGAGCGCGGGGCTCGCGTCGTTGTCGCGATCGAGCCCGGCGAGACCGCCGGCCAGCGTGCGGCCGGCGAGGTCGCCGCCACGGATCTCCTCGTTGCCGTTGCAGGCGCCGTAGTCGCCGCGGCTGTCGCCTTCGTTGGCGCTGGCCATGTAGACCGTGCCGCCGATGTCGAAGGTGCCGATGGTGTCCGGCTGGTACATGCCGAGCACCGGCCAGTTGGCGATGTTGAGCGCGGGGTTGTTGGCGCTACCGTCGCGATCGCTGACGTCCAGCCTGTCACCGGGCACGCTGTGGTCCTTGTAGCCGAAGGATCGGACCTGCGTGAGGGTGGCGGTGGCGACGTCGATCGTCGCGTACGCGTTGGCCTCCTGGAGCGACGCGTAGAGCGTCGTACCGTCGGGCGAGAACGAGACGGCCTCGGGCTCGAGGTCGTGCTCGGCGTCCACGCCGAGCCCGAAGATGCGGACGTCGGCCGCCCGCAGCGTCGCCTCGCTGCCGTTGAGGGACGCGAACGACACGGTCGACACGTCGCTCTGCGTGATCGGATCGCTGGACAGGTCGATCAGCGAGATCGAGCCGACCGGGTCGACGTACGTCGTGCCGTTGCAGCGCGGCTCGCCCTCGTTGGCGACCGCGAGGGTGAGGCCGTCCGGGCTGTGCACGACCATGTCGGGCACCGCGCCCACCGTGACCGATGCGATCAAGCCGCCGTCGGTGTCGAAGAACACGACGGTGCCGGGGTTCTCCTTGACAGAGTTGATCACCGCCGCCGCCACCCGTCCGTTGCGGACCGACACGCTCGTCGTGTCGGTGCCGTAGGCGGACATGTCGACGGACGTGATCAGCGCCGGGGCGGTGACGTTGGTGACGTCGACGAAATCGACGCGATTGCCGGCGGCGATGAACATGCGCCGGGTGGCCGGGTCGACGGTGACGATCTCGGCGCCGCGTACGGCGGGGTCGTAGGAGCCCATCCAGACGAGATCGAAGGGCAGGGTGGTCGTCGACGTCGACGTGCTGGTCGTCGTCGTCGAGCTGCTGGTGGTGCTGGACGAGCTCGTCGAGGTCGAGGTCGACGTCGAGGTGCTCGTGGACGTCGAGGACGTGCTGGTCGAGCTGGTCGTCGTGGGCGGTGGATCGATCTGCGTGGCGATGTCGGCGAGGAAGGCGTCGACGCTGGCCTCGACGGCTGCCGCGTCGCCCGTCGTGCTGCACCCGCCGCGGGCTTCGTAGCGGTCGAACGCCGACGTGAAGGCGCTCTCGCACTTCGCCACGAGGGCCGGGTTCACCGGACCACCCGTTCGCACCGCCGCGGCCACCAACGTGCCCTTGCAGGTGACCTTCCTGGCGGTCGATCGGAGCTTCTGGCCCTGGCAGCGGTTCGGCACCCCGACCGCGAGCTGGGCGCGGAGGTCGGCTAAGAACGCGTCGACGACGCCCTCGATCTGGGCGGCATCGCCGAGGATCTCGCAGCCCCCCCTGGCCTCGCGTCGCGCGAAGGCCGATGCGAACTTCTGCTCGCAGGTGAGCATCTTCGCCGGGTCGATGGGCCGACCCGTCGAGGCCTGCCCGCCTTCGAGGTTGACCTTGCAGGTGGCCTTCTTCACCGCGGCCCGTATCTTCGTCGCGGCGCAGTCGTTGGGGGCCTGAGCCCGGGCGCCGTCGCCGAACGATCCCAGGAGAAGAGCGCCTGCCACCGAGAGAGCCCCGAACATCTGCCGACTGTGCATGTCAACCTCGCGCGAATGGAGAGTGGCAGCGGACTCTAGGGCCGGTCCGTTAGCGTCTCGTTACGAAACGGCAACGATCCGGAGAAGGCACGTCGCGGCCGCCCGCCTTGACGGATGGTCGCCAGCGGATAATTCTCCGCCCTTACGACGAACGCTGGGGGAGTCGCCCCGTCACGGCGGCTGAGAGTGCAGGGCATGCGGGCCTGCCGACCCCTCGAACCTGAACCGGCTCATACCGGCGGAGGGAAGCGCGAATGACACAGTTGGAGGCCGCACGCCGCGGCCAGATCACTCCCGAGATGCGACGGGTGGCGGTTCGCGAGAACGTCACCCCCGAGATGATCCGAGACGAGGTCGCCCTCGGACGGCTCGTCATCCCGGCCAACGTGCGGCACCTCGCCGGTACCGGCGGCCGTGCACCGCTGCCGCCGAACGGGCACGACCATACGCTGTCCGCCGCCGCCGTCGGACATCCGGGTGCACGACCCGGCTCCGGGCTGTGGGTCAACCAGACCGCGGTGCAGCGCAAGGCCGCCATCGACGATCCGTCGGTGCTTCGCGGCGAGCGCGCGCCGAAGCGGCTCGACCCCACCGGCATCGGCCGCATGATCACCACCAAGGTGAACGCCAACATCGGCGCCTCGCCGGTCTCGAGCGGCACCGACGCCGAGGTCGAGAAGCTGCACTGGGCCCAGAAGTACGGCGCCGACACGCTGATGGACCTCTCCACCGGCGGCGACATCGGCGGCTGCCGTCAGGCCATCATCGACAACGCCACCATCCCGATCGGCACCGTGCCGATCTACAGCATGATCGTCGGCCGTCGCATCGAGGACCTGAGCTACGACGTCATCCTGAAAGAGGTCGAGCGCCAGGCGCAGCAGGGTGTCGACTACTTCACGATCCACGCCGGCGTGCTGCGCGAGCATCTCAACCTGGTCGGGCCGCGCATCACCGGCATCGTCTCGCGTGGCGGCTCGCTGCTCGCCAAGTGGATGATCCACCACGGCAAGCAGAACCCCATGTTCGATCTCTTCGACGAGATCAGCGCCATCATGCGCGAGTACGACGTCACCTACTCGCTCGGCGACGGGCTGCGTCCCGGCTGCCTCGCCGACGCCAGCGACCCGGCGCAGCTGGCCGAGCTGCGCACGCTCGGCGAGCTGGTGCACCGCGCCCGCGACAAGGGCGTGCAGGTCATGGTGGAGGGCCCGGGCCACGTGCCGCTCGACCAGATCGGCTGGAACATGAAGCTCGAGCAGGAGGTCTGCGACGACGCGCCGTTCTACATCCTGGGCCCGCTCGTCACCGACGCCTTCCCCGGCTACGACCACATCACCAGCGCCATCGGCGCCACCGAGGGTGCGCGCCACGGCGCCGCCATGCTCTGCTACGTCACGCCGAAGGAGCACGTCGGCCTGCCGAAGGCCGAGGACGTGAAGGCGGGCTGCATCGCCTACAAGATCGCGGCGCACGCCGGCGACATCGCGCGCGGCGTCGCCGGCGCGCGGCAGTGGGACGACGACATCTCGCGCGCCCGTGCCGCCCTCAACTGGCCGAAGCAGTTCGAGCTGGCCTTCGACGGCGAGACCGCGCGCGCGCTCCACG
The DNA here is from genome assembly GCA_964404165.1 of uncultured Binatia bacterium (SeqCode). Classification (GTDB taxonomy): domain Bacteria; phylum Desulfobacterota; class Binatia; order DP-6; family DP-6; genus DASYLJ01. The sequence goes on from CAYOIZ010000016.1 coordinate 21,504, forward strand.
ACGAGGACCTCGAGGTCGACACCGAGTTCTGCGCCATGTGCGGCCACGACTGGTGCAGCATGCGCATCTCGAAGGAGATCGTCGCCTTCGCCAGCGGCAAGGACGCCGACTTCCAGCCCGAGCAGAAGGCCATGCGCAGCCCCGGCGTCACCGACGAGGGCCGCGAGCTGCTGCGGGCGCGGGCCGTCGTCCTGCCCGTCCAGGACGGCAAGCATGCCTGCCACAGCGACGTCACGCCCGACGTCGAGCGGGCGCGTGCCGTGCAGACCGACGTCGTCGCGAAGGCGTAGGCGACGCGGCCGGCCCTGCTCCTCTGCCTCCTCCTGCTCGGGGGGAGTGTCGCTGCACGCGCCGCGGAGCCGGCGCGGCCGCTGCGCATCGTCACCTTCAATCTCCTCCACGGCGGGGTGACGTCGGCGCGCATCGGCGACGGCGAGCATCTCGAGGAACGCCTGGCGCTGGCGATCGAGGGACTGCGCGCGCTCGATGCCGACGTCATCGGCCTGCAGGAGGCCTCGGTGGCGAGCGACCGCGGCGACGTCGCGGCACGCGTCGCCGACGCCCTCGGCTACCATCACGTGCGGGCCTCGTCGGGCTGGCGGTGGATGGGGTGGATGGCGCGGACGTTCCTCGGCTTCGAGGAGGGGCCGGCCATCGTCAGCCGCTTCCCGATCACGTCGACGCAGGTGTTGCCGCTCGAGGCATGCGACCGGGGCTACGGTCGTGTGCTGTTGTGCGCCACCCTGGCGACGCCGTGGGGCGAGCTGGACGCGTGCTCGACCCACACGTCGTCGAGCGCGTGCCAGCTGCGCAGCGTCGCGGCGCTGCTCGACGCGCGCCGCCGCACCGTTCCGCTCGTACTCACCGGTGATCTGAACACCACCGGGGGCTCCGAGGGATCCCGCTACCTGCGCACGACGCTCCGCCTGCGCGACACATTCCTCGTCGCCAACCGCGGCGCCGACGGCTTCACCGTCTGGCAGCCGGTGCGTGATCCGGAGCGGCGCGCCACCAGACGCGTCGACTTCATCCTCGTAGCCCCCGCGCCCGATGCGATGCTCCGTGTGCTCGACAGCCGCGTCGTGCTGGACCGGCTCGGAACGGCGCGCGACGGGACGCCGCTGTGGCCGTCGGACCACTACGGCGTGCTGTCCGACGTCGCGCTGTTCTAGGGACAGGCGAGCGCGCTGCGCAGCACCGACAGGTCGTCGCGGAGCGGCGTGAGGCCGCCGGCCAGCTCCTCGATGCGCGGGGGCGGGACGCCGCCGCGCGCGGCGCGCTTACGCAGCTGCGCCTCGGCACGACGCACGAGACGCGACGCCGCGCCGAGCTTCCGCTTCGCGCCGCTGGTCTTGGCGAGACGGCAGGTCGCCTGCGCACCGATCAGCTGCTCCCGTGCCTTCTCGAGGCGGCCGCGCGCGGCTGCCGTGACCTTGCCGAGGTCGACGGCGGCCGCCATCGTGCCGCGCGCCGTATCGAGGCGGCAGAGCATGGCGGGCAGCGTCAGCTCCCCGGCACAGCTCGTGTCCTCCTGGCAGGACGGGTGCCCGAAGCAGTTGATGTCGGCGCAGTCGACGAAGCCGTCGCTGTCGTTGTCGAACAGGTCGTCGCAGACCTCGGGCGGCAGGGTGGTCGTCGGCGGCCGGAAGATCGTGGTCGACGTGGTCGTGGTGCGAACGGTCGTCGTCGAGACGAGGCCCGTGGTGGATGTGGTTTCGATGGTGGTGGTCGTCGTCGAGGTCGTCGTCGTCGGGGTGGCGGGCGAGGTGCAGGGCGACAGCTCCGAGGTGTTGCCGTCGGCGTCGGTCGCGGTTGCGGTGAGCACCTGGCCCTCGACCGGCGTCACGGTGAGCGGGACGCTGAAGACGGCGTGGCCGGTCTCGTCGGCGATCACCTCGACGGAGCCCACGTGCGACTCGGCCTCGCCGTTGCCCGACGGGTCGCACGAGGTGTTCAGGTAGACGTCGATCGTGACCGTGGCGGACGGTGCGCCGTCGAAGGTGCCGGTGGCCTCGGTGGCGTCGATCACCAGCAGGGGATCGAGGAGGGGGAAGTTCTGCAGGTTGTTGGCGCCGCTGTCGGCATCGCCGGCATCGTTGGCGGTCACGCCGGCGGGCGCGAGGTCGAGGCCGATGCCGAGGTTGCCGTAGATGGCGTTGCCGCGCACCGTCGTCTTCGTGCCGCCCTGCAGGAGGACGCCGGCGGGAAAACTGGCGCTGCCGTTGTGGGCGATGACGTTGCCGGCCTCGTCGCCGATGCGGTTCCCGGTGCCCGAGGTGATGCGGATGGCGTTCGACAGGTTGCCGGCGGGAGTGCCGTCGGCCAGCTCGCCGATGCGGTTGCCCTGGATGCTCTGGTTGCTCGAGCTCGTGATCGTGATGCCGGTCAGGTTGAAGGCGATGACGTTGCCGGTGCCGGGGGTGGTGCCGCCGATCAGGTTGGCGCCGTTCGACGAGTTGATGCGGATGGCGTTGAGATTGTGGAGGTCGGCCGTGCCCCCGGCGTTCGTGCCGATGCGGTTGCCGCGCACGATGTTGCCCTGCCCACCGACGGATTCGAAATCGATGCCGGAGGTCGCGTTGCCCGAGATCAGATTGTCGACGACCACGTTCTCGACCGCCTGATTGATGTTCACGCCGATGGCATTGCCGAGTGCCCCGGTGCCGCTCAGGTCCGTTCCGATGTGGTTGCCCTGGACCGTATTGCCCTGGGTTCCCGCGCTGCGCAGCCGGACCCCGGCTCCTCCGGTGAGCAGCCCGTTCGCCGAGATGACGTTGCGCGATGCCGGGTTGGCTCCGCCGATACGATTCCCGCTGGTGCCGCTGCCGAGGAGGATTCCCTCGAACCTGTTCCCGAGCTGAATGCTGAACCCGGCCCCGTTCGTGCCGATGAAGTTGCCCTCGATGATGCTGTCGACGGTGCCCGAACCCTCCAGCCATATGCCGCTGCCTTGGGTTCCGGAGATGACGTTGCGGTCCGCGACGCTTGTGCCGCCGATCCGGGTGCGTGCGCCTCCGCCGACGAGGATGCCGACGGGGACCGCCCCTGCGGCGGCGTTCGCGGCAACGTTGAGTCCGATGATGCAGCCGCGAACGACGGTGTCGTCACCGGAGATGGTGATGCCGGTGCTTGTGAACCGGTTCAGCACGAGCCCGCGGATCGTGGTGCCGTTGGTGTTCACCACCAGGCCATTGAGGACCATGGCGTTGCCGGACAGCTCGACGCGCCCTCCGGGCTGCTGGGTCGAGCCGTCGATCGTGACCGGTGCCGTGATCGTCGGCAGCGCCGAGGCGAGCGTGATCGTCGGAACGCCCGCACCCGGGATCGCGAACGCGATCACGTCGGCACCCGGGTTCGTGGTCTCGTCGTTCGCGGCCGTGATGGCCGCTCGGAGCGAGCCCGCGCCGGCATCGTTGATGTTCACCACGGAGAGCGTGGCGGCGGCCGCGGGCGCGGCCAGGCAGAGCATCAGCAGCAGCAGAATCCGCACGAGATCCCAGCAGGATAGGGAGAGGGACGCGCGAGCGTCAACGACCATCCGCGGGGGACGGCCCCATGCGGGTGCCGGGAGCACGTCCACAGGCAGCAACCGGCATGCCGTCCGGGCGTGCCGGACGTGCCGTGCTGCGACGGTTGCACCACGGCAGCGTCGCGCACGAATGCACGACTCGCGGTCCGACGGGGAAGCACCGCCCCGGATTTGGCGACGCTCCCGCAAGAGGCTACTAAATGGCCATGGCGACGCATCCCGACAGCTTCAAGTCCCGCGGCACCCTGGCGGTGGGCGGCACCACCTATGCGCTCCACCGGCTCGACGGCCTGGGCGCCCGCGCCTCGCGGCTGCCGGTGTCGCTGCGCGTGCTGCTCGAGAATCTGCTCCGCCGCGAGGACGGTCGCTCGTGTACGCGTGACCACGTCGAGTCGCTGCTTGCCTGGGATCCGAAGCGCACGCCCGATCGCGAGGTGCCGTTCATGCCGGCGCGCGTGATCCTGCAGGACTTCACCGGCGTGCCGTGCGTCGTCGACCTGGCCGCGATGCGCGACGCGATGACGGCGATGGGCGGCGACCCGAAGCGCATCAACCCGCTGCAGCCGGTCGACCTCGTCATCGACCACTCGGTGCAGGTCGACGCCTTCGGCACTGCCGACGCGTTCCGCCAGAACGTCGAGATCGAGTACCAGCGCAACCGCGAGCGCTACGCCTTCCTGCGCTGGGGGCAGCGCGCGTTCGACGACTTCCGCGTCGTGCCGCCGGGCACGGGCATCGTCCACCAGGTGAACCTCGAGTACCTGGCCCCCGTCGTCGCCAACCGCGACAAGATGCTCTTCCCCGACACCGTGCTCGGCACCGACTCGCACACCACGATGATCAACGGGCTCGGCGTCGTCGGCTGGGGCGTCGGCGGCATCGAGGCGGAGGCCGCGATGCTCGGACAGGCCACCGTCATGCTCATCCCGCAGGTCATCGGCTTCCGGCTGCACGGCACGCTGCCGGCGGGCGCCACCGCGACCGACGCCGTCCTCACCGTCACCGAGATGCTGCGCAAGAAGGGCGTGGTGGGGAAGTTCGTCGAGTTCTTCGGCGCTGGGCTGGCGTCGCTCACCGTCGCCGATCGCGCGACGATCGCGAACATGGCGCCCGAGTACGGGGCCACCATCGGCTTCTTCCCGGTCGACGACGAGACGCTCACGTTCCTGCGTCTCACCGCGCGCGACGCCGAGCGCGTCGCCATGGTCGAGGCGTACTACAAGGAGCAGGGCCTCTTCCGGACGGCCTCGACGCCCGACCCGGAGTTCACCGACGTCCTCGAGCTCGACCTCGGCACCGTCGAGCCCAGCATGGCCGGTCCGAAGCGGCCGCAGGATCGCGTGCCGCTGCGCACGTCGAAGGCGGCGTGGCACACGGCGCTCGGCGACTACCTGAAGGGTCGCCCCGCCGACGCCACGAAGACGGTGCCGGTCGAGATGGCCGGGCAGAAGGGCGCCCTCGCGCACGGCTCGGTCGTCATCGCCGCCATCACGAGCTGCACCAACACGTCGAACCCGGCGGTCATGCTCGGTGCGGGGCTGCTCGCGAAGAAGGCCGTCGCGCGCGGGCTGCGCGTCAAGCCGTGGGTCAAGACCAGCCTGGCGCCGGGCTCGAAGGTGGTGACGCGCTACCTCGACGACGCCGGTGTCACCGACGACCTCGCCACGCTCGGCTTCAATCTGGTGGGCTACGGCTGCACGACGTGCATCGGCAACTCGGGTCCGCTGCCCGACGTCGTCGGTGCCGCGATCGAGAGCGGCGATCTCGTCGTCGCGGCGGTGCTCTCGGGCAACCGCAACTTCGAGGGACGCGTGAACCCGTTGACGCGCGCCAACTACCTGGCGTCGCCGCCGCTCGTCGTCACCTACGCGCTCACCGGCACCATGGACTTCGACCCCGACACCGATCCGGTGGGCACCGACCCGCAGGGCAAGCCGGTCTTCCTGCGCGAGGTGTGGCCGACGCCCGAGGAGCTCAAGGCCGCGATGGCCAAGGTCACGGCCGAGCGCTTCCGCGAGGAGTACGCCCACGTCTTCGAGGGCGACGAGCACTGGAAGTCGATGCCGGTACCGCAGGGCGATCGCTACGCCTGGGAGGCCGACTCGACGTACGTGAAGTCGCCGCCATTCTTCGAGGGCCTGACGCGCACGCCCGCGGCGCTGAGCGACGTGCGTGGCGCGCGCATCCTCGCACTGCTCGGCGACTCCATCACCACCGACCACATCTCGCCCGCGGGCTCGATCAAGGCCGACAGCCCTGCCGGTCGCTACCTGCAGTCGCTCGGCGTCGGCCCGAAAGACTTCAACTCCTACGGCGCGCGGCGCGGCAACCACGAGGTGATGATGCGCGGCACGTTCGCCAACATCCGCCTCAAGAACCTGCTGGTGCCGGGCGTCGAGGGCGGCGTCACGGTGCACATGCCGTCGGGCGAGCGCATGGCGATCTACGACGCGGCGATGCGCTACCAGCAGGAGGGCATGCCGCTCGTCGTCATCGCCGGCAAGGAGTACGGCACGGGCTCGTCGCGCGACTGGGCGGCGAAGGGCACGCTGCTCCTCGGCGTGAAAGCCGTCATCGCCGAGAGCTACGAGCGCATACATCGCAGCAACCTGGTGGGCATGGGCGTCATGCCGCTCGAGTTCCTGCCGGGCGAGAGCGCGTCGTCGCTCGGGCTCACGGGCGCGGAGACGATCGACGTCGACGGGCTCGCCGACGGCCTCACGCCGGGCAAGCGCCTCACCGTCCGCGCGCACGCACCGGACGGCACGACGAAGACGTTCCAGGCGGTGGCGCGCGTCGACACCCCCGACGACGTCGAGTACTACCGCCACGGCGGCCTGCTGCCGTACGTGCTGCGCGGCCTGCTCGGGGCGGACGCGCATGCCTGAGCCGCAGCTCGCGGAGCTGCTCGCGGTGGCGCAGGAGGCGGCGTGGGTCGGCGGTCGCCGCACGCTCGCCTACTTCAACACCGGCACCGCGGCCACCGAGTGGAAGGCCGACGCCACGCCGGTGACGATGGCCGACCGCGAGGCCGAGCGGCTCATGCGCGGCATCATCGGACGCGCGTTCCCCGATCACGCCATCCTCGGCGAGGAGGACGGGGAGACCGCGGGCACCGCGCCCTACCGCTGGATCCTCGATCCGCTCGACGGCACCCGCACCTTCGTCCGCGGCGTGCCGCTCTACGGCACGCTCGTGGGTCTCGAGGCCCACGGCGAGCCCGTCGTGGGGGTCGTCTATCTGCCGGCGCTCGACGAAATGGTGTCGGCGGCGCACGGCCTCGGATGCCGGTGGAATGGCCGGATCTGCCGGGTGTCGAGCGCGACGACGCTCGACGCGGCGCTGCTCTGCGTCACCGACGAGCGCGTCGCGCGCGGTCGCTCCGGTGCCTTCGACCGTCTCGCGTCCGCGGTGCCCATGCAGCGCACGTGGGCGGATTGCTACGCCTACGTGCTCGTCGCGACCGGCCGCGCCGAGATCGCGATGGATCCGCTGATGAACGTGTGGGACTGCGCAGCGCTCCTGCCCATCGTCGAGGAGGCGGGCGGACGCTTCACCGACTGGAAGGGCACCCGCACCATCCACGGCAACGAGGCGGTGGCCACCAACGGTCACCTCCATTCGGTGGTTCTCGAGCATCTTCGGGACGGCTGACGCGTCGGGCCGCGACTTTTGCGTTGACGGATTGCACGATGGATGCGACTAGATCCCCTCGGTCCAGCACCTCGGGGGAGGGTTCGCATGATCGTGTGGAACGAAGAGAACGTCGCCCACCTCCTGTCGCGCGCCGGGTTCGGTGGCAACGACAAGGACGTGGCCAAGTACCTGCGCTACGGCCAGGCGCTCGCCGTCGACCGCCTGGTCGACGTGAAGGGCAGCCCGTCGAAGGGCCCGGGTAAGGCCGACTACGACAAAGAGGTCCTGACCACCCTCCGCTCGTGGTGGATCAAGCGGATGGTGAAGGCCAGCACCCGCCGCGTGCAGGAGAAGATGTGCCTCTTCTGGCACGACCACTTCGCCACCGGCATCGACGTGGTGAAGAACAACCTGTGGATGGCGAAGCAGAACGCGTTGTTCCGCCTCTACGGTCTCGGTCCCTTCCGCACGCTCTGCATCGAGATCACGCGCGATCCGGCGATGCTCGACTTCCTCGACGGCCGCATCAGCACCGTGACCAAGCCGAACGAGAACTACGGTCGCGAGTTCATGGAGCTGTTCGCGCTCGGCGTCAGTGATCTGAACGGCGTCGACAACTACACGCAGACCGACGTCGAGGAGGTCACGCGGGCGTTCACCGGCTTCGAGGTGGTGAGCGACGTCGGCACGTTCAACCCGGCGCGGTTCGACGGCGGACAGAAGACCTTCTTCGCCGGCATGCCGCACCAGGCGGGACCGGCGAACTTCGGTGTCGTCGACACGGCGCAGGTGCCGCTCGTCACCAACAACGCCATCGACGCGATCCTGGCGCACCGCGACAGCGACGGCGAGCTCACCATGCCGCGCTTCCTGGCGAAGAAGTTCTGGGAGTACTTCGCGTATCCCGGACCGTCGAAGACACTGATCGACGAGCTCACGCCCGACTTCATCGCGGGCGGCTTCGTCATCGCCGACCTGCTGCGCGCCATCTTCATGCACGACGAGTTCTACTCGACGGCGGCGAAGACGCAGTCGGTGAAGAATCCGTGCGAGTTCGCCGTGCACGCCATCCGCGCGCTCGGTGCCAGCACGAACGCGAAGGGCCTGCCCGACTACTTCGAGGAGATGGGCATGAGCCTCTTCGAGCCGCCGGGCGTGAACGGCTGGGCGCAGGGCAAGTCGTGGCTCTCGAGCGGACAGTTCCTGGCGCGCGTCGAGTTCGCGCAGGCGCTCGCCGCCGGCCGCAGCTCCGAGCTGAAGCTCACGCCGAAGAAGGTCATCGACTCGCGCCTCACGAGCGCCACCGCCGTCACCGATCAGCTCCTCGGACGGCTCGGCATCGCGTCGCACGTACCCGCCGACGCGCGGCAGGCGCTCATCGACTACTTCGAGGGTGCCACCAACTTCACCGACTCCACCGTCCTCGAGAAGAAGGTCCGCGGAGCCATCGTGCTCATGCTGGCGCTTCCCGAGTTCCAGATCCACTGAGCGCAGGAGACGGACGATGACCACCACCCGACGCGAGTTCCTGCAGCGCAGTGCCGCCGCCGCGGCCGCCCTCGTGGCGCCGCATCCGATCATGCAGGCCATGATGGGCGGCGTCGCCAATGCCATGGGCCCGGCCGACGCGATCTTCGTGCTGGTGCAGCTCGAGGGCGGCAACGACGGCCTCAACACCGTCGTCCCCATCGATGGACCGCAGCGCACCCTCTACCAGACCAAGCGGCCGAACCTGCAGATTCCCGCCGTCAATCTGCTCAACATCGGCGCCGATCCGGTGACGGGCGACGACCTCGGCCTGCACCCGTCCATGACCGACCTGAAGGCGCTCTTCGACCAGGGGCGCGTCGCCGTGGTGAACGGCGTCGGCTATCCCGGCCAGAGCGGCTCGCACTTCCGATCCGAGGACATCTGGCTCGGCGGCATCTCGTCGTCGCAGAACTTCTCGTCGGGGTGGTTCGGTCGCTACCTCGACGTCGAGCAGCCCGGCGCGCTGGTGTCGTTCGACTGCGACAACACGCTGAGCCCGCTCTTCTTCGGCGACGACAGCAACGTGCTCGCCTTCAAGCGGCTGTCCGACTTCGCGCTGCCCGACGATCCGCTCTACCCGGATCTCGCGGCGAAGAAGGCCGCTCTGGAAGACGCCTACGACGCCGAGGCCACCGCCACCAGCGGTCTCCAGATGACGGTGGGCCTGTCGGGCCAGGCCCTGCTGTCGAAGCTCGACGACTACCAGCTGGTCGACACGACGTGGCCGTCGAACCTGAACGGCCTCGCCGGCAATCTCGCGGCACGGCTCAAGCAGGTGGCGTCGATCATCCGGCACGACTACACGCTGTCGCCCGCGAACCCCACGGGGGCGCGCTTCTTCCACGTCCGCCTCGGCGGCTTCGACACGCACACCAAGCAGGGTGCGCTGGCGGGACGGCAGGCCGACCTGCTGCTCCAGGTGTCGCAGGCGCTGGCGGCGTTCTACGACGACATGGTGGCCCTCGGCGTCGCGAGCAAGGTGCTCACGATGACGTTCTCCGAGTTCGGCCGCCGCGTCTCCGAGAACGGCGGCGCGGCCACGGCGGGCACCGATCACGGCGCGGCGTCGCCGCTGTTCGTGGTGGGCAATCCGGTGGTGGGCGGCATCTACGGTCGCGTCCCGGCGCTCGAGACGGCGCAGCTCGAGAACGGCCGCAACCTCCAGTGGCACACCGACTTCCGCTCCGTGTACGCCACCATCATCCAGCGCTGGCTCAATGCCGATCCGGTGCCGATCCTCGGCGGCGCGTTCCCGATGCAGGGGTTCCTCACGTGATGCGTGCGGCGTTGGCGGCCCTGCTGCTGGCGTCGGCGCCGGCGTGGGCGCTCACGCCGGGCGGCGGCTCGCCCACGACCGACTGCCTCGCCGAATTCGGCGGCACGCCGGCGAACGTCCCGTCGAAGAACCCGCGCGAGATCCGCTGCATCGACAACGATCCGGCCTGCGACGACGATCCCGATCTCGGCGTCTGCGGGTTCCACGTCGCCGTGTGCCTCAACGTCGGCGATCCGCGGTTCCCCGCCTGCACGCCGGCGGATCTCGAGGAGTACACGGTCGAGAACGAGCAGCCCGACACCAACCCGCTGCACGACTTCGACTTCCAGGGGCTCGAAGACCAGATCGCGTTCTCGACGCTCCCGGTCGACGCCTCCCAGCAGGACGTCTGCAGCAACGCCGTCGGCATGAGCGTCTATCTGCCGATCCGCATCCGGACCGGCAGCGCGTCGTACCGTCGCGGCAAGAAGCAGATCCGCAGCACGCTTACGACGGCGGGCGGCGTCGCGGACGAGGATCGGCTGAAGCTCACGTGCATTCCCGCCGAGGACACGACCCCGTGCGACGGCTTGACGTCGACGTTCGACCAGCTCCAGAAGCACGTCTTCACGCCGATGAGCTGCTCGCGCTCGACGTGCCACAACGTCCGCCAGGACCCGCACGACCTGTCGCTGTCGCCGGGCGAGGCGTACGCGAATCTGGTCGGGGTGGTCCCGGCCAACGCGGTGGCGAGCTTCGCCGGCAAGCTGCGTGTCGATCCCGGCAACGTCGCCAACAGCTTCATCGTCCAGAAGCTGCGTGGGCTGCTGGCGCCGGGCGAGGGCGTGCGCATGCCATTCGGGCTGAAGCACCTGAAGGAGCTCGACATCCGCGTTCTCGAGGAGTGGATCGCGGCCGGGGCCCCCGAGACGGGCTTCGTCAGCGCCACCGGCTGTCAGCCCTGACGTTTGACCGCGCCGCCGTCGTGCCTTAGAGGACGCGCGATGCGAATTCGTGGTGTCGGGCATGTGGGGGCGGCGATCCTTCTGGGCGGGTTCATTCTCATCGAACCGCCGACGAAGACGGCCGCCGATGGCAGGAGCTGGTCGGTCGACGACGCCCAGCCCATCACGGCGTGGACCAAGATCGACGCCTACGACACCAAGGCGGCGTGCGACGACAAGCGCACCGACCGCATCGCCGACGCGTCCGACGACTTGGGGGAGGACGCCGAGCAGGCCGAGGCCGGCAGCAAGATCGGCGCGGCGTTCAACGCCCGGCTCAAGTCGAAGTGCGTCGCGGACACCGACTTCTTCCCGGCCCCTGCCGCGAAAAAGTAGCGATATCGCGAGATAGCCCGGTCCGGGGTACCAGCGGCACCGAAAGTCGTTGTGGGGTCGGGCTCGGCAACGTTAGGGTCGGGGGGTGCGATTCCTCGCCCTCGTGTCGTCCCTCGCGCTGGTCGTCTCGGCCCAGGCCGCCCTCGTGCCGCAGCAGCGCGGCACGCCGTGTGACGCGGCCTGGGACGTTGGCACCGCGCAGGCGACACCTGGCGCCAAGCCCCGGCAGCCGTGGGACGCCATCTGTGCCGACGGCGACCCAGGCTGCGACCTCGACGGCGCCGAGAACGGCGAGTGCCGGCTGACGATCGCCGCCTGCGCCGCGGTGCCGACCGAGGGCTGCACGCCGACGACCGTTCGCAAGGTGGTCGTCCCCCGTGCGACGCGGAAGGTACTTCCCACCCTCGCGCCGCCGCCGGTACGCACCGCCGGGTGCGGCGAGCCCGTCACGTTGGAGTTGCCGGTGAGCCACGCGCCGGTCGCCCTGACGCTGCGATCGGGAAAGCGCGGTGTGAGTCGGGTGCGCGTCCGCTGTACGCCGCTGGACCAGTCGCGCCGGCAGAAGGCGCTGTCCCTCCTGGTCCCCACGACGGTCTCGGACTTCGACTGGGGCCAGGGCGGCAATGGTCACAACTATCGGCTGTGGCTGGGGGCGCGGTTGAACGCCTGCCTCTCGAGCTGCGACGACGTGACCGACCCCGCATGTGCCGCCCGTGTCTGCACGCCGCAGTCGCTGCCGCCGCTCGGGCTGCTGAGCAACGGGGTCCCCATCTGTGTCGTGGTCCACGTCGACGAGGGCGCGGCGCTCGGAACGTTCGATCTGCGGTCCGGTGCGCTCTCCCTGCCGGCGACACTTCGTGCCGACGTGCACGTCCAGACACCGCTCGACGACGTCTGCCCGCGGTGCAGCGGCGGATCACTCGGGGCCGTGGGACGATGCACGAGTGGCGAGCGCCACGACCAGGCGTGCACCGTCGATGCCTATGGCATCGTCGTGGGATCGCCCAATCCGGGTTACTTCCTGTCCTCCGACTGTCCGCCCGACTCCGGCAAGCTCGTGGCCTCACTCCCGATCACGACGACGCTGACGACCGGCAACGCGACGCTGGCCGGCTCCAACCCGTGCCCCGGGCAGGCGGTCGATGACGCTTGCGGTGCGGGCACGTGTACCGTGGATTGCTCGGGCACGACGCCGACGTGGGGGGGCATCAACCAGACGTGCTGCTCGACCAATCCCTCGTTGCCCTGCTTCCCGACCGCGCCCGACGGCTCGGGAAGTCTCGTCCGAACCGGCGTCGCCGTACCGCTGACGCCCGCGTGGCGGACGCCGGCCAATTCCCGCATTGCGACGGGCGCGGTGCTCGCGGGGACGTTCTGCAGCCCGAAGACGCTGGATCCCACCATCGACGACCTGTACGGCCTCGCCGGGCCCGGCGCGCTGCTTCTTCCTGTCGACATGGAGGTGTACCCGGTGATCGCACCGCCGTGAGACGTCGAACCGGCTTGCAGCCTTGAATGTCCAAGGCATCGGCGTCAGCATGCTGCGCATGCGCGTCATGCCGCTCTTCCTCGTGCTGCTCGCCTCGACGGTGCACGCCCTGCAGGTGCCGCAGCAACGTGGCAACGCCTGCGCCGTGGTGTGGGACGTCGGTGACGCGACCGCCGTCCCCGGCGCCCTTCGGCGGCAGCCGTGGGAGCTCGTGTGTGCCGACGGCGACACGCGCTGCGATCACGACGGCCTCGTCAACGACGCATGCGAGATCACCGTGGCGGCGTGCGTGGGGCCGTCCGATTCGGACTGCGTGCCCGAGCCGCTCACCGGATTGCGGATACCCAAGGCCACGCGATCGGCGCTGCGCGGCTTCGTCCCGCCGGTGGCGGGGGCGTTGGACTCCTGCGGCACGCCGGGGACGGTCGTCCTGAAGGCGAGCGGCGAGCGTCGTCGCAGCGTGCTCCTGTCCCTGCGCTCCCGGGCGGCGAGTGGGCGCGGCCGCAACCGCCTGCGAGTGCGCTGCGTGCCGGCGGCCGACTGCGTCGACTGCCCGACGGCCTGCGACCCCGACGCGTGCGCACGTTCCGAGGCCGGCCTCCCGAGTGCGATGACGCTGACCATCGGCTCGACGGGATCGGATCTCGACCTGGGCTTCAGCGGCGACAACCACAACCACACGCTGGCCGCTCCAACGCGCCTCGACCTGTGCCTCGACGGCTGCGACGCGGCGACCGACGCCATCTGTGAGGCGACACTGAAGTGCGAGCCGGTCGCGGGCGAGCCCATCGGTCCTCCGCAGCCGCTCCTCTCCAACGGCGTCCCGGTGTGCGTCGTCACGCGTCGCACGGCGTCGGCGGACCCCGGTACGTTCGACCTTCGGACGGGCGCCATGACGGTCCCGCTGGAGCTACAGAGCGAGGTCTACACGCAGACGGCCGATCCGAGTGGCGACAACGTCTGTCCTCGCTGCAGTGGGCTCGCGCTGGGCGACCGTGGAACATGCGAAGCCGGGGAACGCCGGGGACTCGACTGCATCGTCGACGGTACGGCGCGCGTCGTCGGCAGCGGTGGCCCCGGCCAGGACTACAACCTCTCGTCGCAGTGCCCTCCCGACGTGGCCAAGTTGGCGACGACGCTGCCCGTGTCGCTGGTGCTCACCACGGCCGACGCCGTACTGGACGGCCCGTTGCCCTGCCGCGATCAGCTCGTCGACGACTCGTGCGGCGCCGGCACGTGCACGGTGGACTGCTCGACGACCGAGCCCGCTCGGGGCGGCGTCAATCAGACGTGCTGCTCCAACAACGTCAACAAGCCCTGCTTCCCGACCGCACCCGACGGCTCGGGGCGGATCGAGCGCGTCGGTGTGGCGCGTGCCCCCCTGCCCGGATGGCCGGATACGAACTATCCGAAAACGGGAACGGGCGCGTTGCTGGCCGGGACGTTCTGTCTCCCGAAGACCAACGATGCCACCGTCGACATTCTCACCGGGCTGCCCGGTCCCGGTGCGGTGCTGGTGCCGGTGACGGTCGACGTGACGGCGCAGGAGTAGCCGCGCCGCTCACTCCGCCCGCGGCGGCACCACGAGCCCGAGCTGGCGGATCTTCACCCACAGCCACTCGCGCGTGACACCGAGGCTGTCCGCGGTCTTGCCGCGATGCCAGCCGTACTCGCGCAGCCGCTCGGCGACGACGGTCGTCTCCACGCTGCGCACGACCTCGCGCAGCGTCCGCTCGCCGTCATTGCGGTCGGGCAGCGGTGCCTCCAGCACCTCCGGCGACAACAGGTCGGCCGAGATGCGCTCGCCGTCCTCGGCCGTGTTCACCAGGCGCTCGATCTCGTTGCGTAGCTGGCGCACGTTGCCGGGCCACTCGTAGGCGTCGAGGAGCTGCAGCGTCACCGGCTCGAAGCCGCGGAACGCGCGGCCCTCGCGCGCCGCGATCTCCTCGAGGAAGTGCGCCGCCAGCAGCCGGATGTCGCCGCGCCGCTCGCGCAGCGCGGGCAGGCGGATCGACAGCACGCTCAGCCGGAATCGCAGGTCGTCGCGGAACTGGCCGCGTCGCACCGCCTCGGCGAGTGGGCGGTTGGTGGCGGCGATGATGCGGACGTTCACCGTCCGTCGCGCCTCGCTGCCGAGGGGCCGCACGACGCCGTCCTCGACGACGCGGAGCAGCTTCGCCTGCATCGTCAGCGACAGCTCCGTCACCTCGTCGAGGAAGAGCGTGCCGCCGTCGGCCATCTCGAAGAGGCCGCGGCGGGCGTGGTCGGCGCCGCTGAAGGCGCCCCGCGTATGGCCGAAGAGCTCGGCCTCCATGAGCTGCTCGGGCAGCGCCGCGCAGTTGATGGCCTCGAACGGCTTCGTCGCGCGCGGGCCGTGGTAGTGGATCGCGCGGGCGAAGAGCTCCTTGCCGGTGCCGGTCTCGCCCTCGATCATCACCCGGCTGCTCGACGCCGCGGCCCGCTCGGCACAGTCGATGGCCTGCGCAATGGCGGGGCTCTGGCCGACGATGCCGTCGAGCCGATAGCGCTCGCTGAGCTCCTGCCGCAGCCGCGTCAGCTCCTGCTGGCTCGCGCGCAGCTTGCGGCGATAGCGCGCGTTGCTGCGGCGCAGCTCGCGCTGGCCGAGCGCGGCACGCACCGCCACCGGCACGGCCTGCAGCCAGCGCCCATGCTTCACGAGATAGTTCGCCGCCCCGAGCTGGATGGCGTCGACGGCGATCTCCTCCGACCCGGCGCCCGTCACCATCACCACCGGCAGGTCGGGATGGGCGCGGCGAATGGCGCGCAGGCAGCCGAGCCCGTCGACGTCGGGCAACCGGTAGTCCAGCAGCACGCAGTCGACGTCGCCGGCATCGAGCCGGGCCAGGCCGTCGCGCTGTGAGCGCGCCACCGTCACCTCGCACGTCTCCGGCGGCTCGCCGAGGACGCGGGTGATCAGGCGGGCGGTGTCCTCGTCATCCTCGATCAGCAGGATTCTGGCCATCGACCTGCTCCTTCCAGAACGCGACGAGCATGTCGCGCAGCGCCTGCACGCGCGACGGTTTCAGTTGGATGCGGGTGGCGCCCGCCTGCTCCAGCGCCACGACCTCGTCGTCCCACCGCGCGGTGCTGACCACCAGCACGGGCATGGACGCGAGCCGGCCGTCCGCCGCGATGCGGCGCAGCACCTCGGGGGCGTCGAAGTCGGGCAGGCGGAGATCGAGCACGACGAAGGCGGGACGGGGGGCGGCGCCGAAGGGCGCCCGCTGCGCCAGGAAGGCCAATGCCTCGGATCCGCTCGACACGCTGTGGACGGCGAAGCGCGGGGTGGTCTCGCGCAGGGCGGCGTGCACGATGTGCAGGAAGCCGTCGTTGTCGTCCACCACGAGCACCGGCACCGGTGGGGTTGGGACGGACGCGGTGACCTGCCGGGGCGGCATCGAAGACCTGGGACGCTCTTAGTGAAGGTGCGGGCCGGGCGTCAACGCACCGTCAACGATCCTTCACGACGACCCGAACGCCCGCCGGCCGGTGCTTTTCGGCGCAATGCCGCGATCGCCCGCGGCCCGGCGTTGTCGTTCCCTCACGCCGGCACGGGTTCCTCCGGGTCGGACTACCCGTGAATCGTTGGCGTTCGCCGCGGCACGGACATTGCTTCGTGTTGGTATGAGACTGAATCAATGGAAGTGAATCGCAAAGTAAGCTAGCGACCGTGACACATGCGCCGGGACCACCGCGTCCCGGCGACGGAAGGGGGGCGAGACCATGACGTTCGTTGGGGACTATGTCGGGCGCGACGTTCGTCGCGGCATGGGGGGCGGTGGTGGCCTGCCGCCGGTGCGGGCGTGCGACGCGCCGGCCAAGGTGACGCTCCGGGCGTTGCTGGCGCAGAACATGAGCCGCCTCGGCCTCACCACGGCCGCGGTGGAGACGCTGGTGACGCACGCCCGCATCTCGGCCTACCGCGCCGGCCAGGCGGTGTTCGCGCCCACCGATTCCGATCACCTCGTGCACTTCCTCATTCGTGGGGCCGTCCGCATCACCTGCGAGATGGGCGGCGCCACCATGACCGTGCGCATCGTGCGGCCCGGCCAGTTCTTCAGCCTGGCATCGTTGTTCGACCATCCCGAGCCGCGCAAGTTCGGCGCGGTGGCGCACGAGCCGGCGCTGGTGGCACTCGTGAGCCACGAGGCCATGCGGCAGGTGCTGATGGCGCTGCCGCCGGCGAACGCGCTCACCCTGGTCAGCAGCACCTGGCGGGTGCTGCTGCGGCTCCTCTTCGACAAGTGCGCGTACCTGATGGCGCCGCTGCGCGAGCGGGTCGTGCGGGCCCTCGACCTGCTGGCGCAGGACTTCGGCACTCCGCACGAGCGGGGGACCCTCATCGACCTCCCCCTGACCCACCACGACGTCGCCGAGCTGGCGGTGGCGTCGCGGGCCAACGTGAGCCGTTGCCTCTCGGCCATGCGTCGCGACGGCCGTCTCGAGGTCGAGGGCCGGCGCTTCATTCTCGTGCGGCACTGATCCCGTCGCGGTGACGGTGCCCCACGCCCGTCACCGCGCTTTGCCGTCCCGCGCCTGCCGTGCTTTCCTCCGCGGATGCCGGATTCGTCCGCCACGACGGAGCACGAGGCGCGGGTCTTCGGGCGCTACCTGGTCGGCCAGGTGCCGCCGCCCGAGCTGTGCGCGCGCTACGTCGACGCCGTGCGCGAGCTGTTCACGGCCCCGGCGCCGGCGTCGGACGCGGCCGTGGTGGCGTTCGCCTGCCGCCATCCGTGGGCGTTGCCGTTCCTCGATGCGGCCGCCGGGCTGCGGCATCCGGGCGGGCTCCTGCGCAGCAAGCTCCTCGTCATGAGCGCGGTGCTGGAGGCGTCGCCGGCGTTCGCCGACGAGTACCTGCCGCGCACGCCGGGCCGGCTGGCGCTCCTGGCACAGCTCGGGCTCCACGGCAGCGCCGCCGTCCTGCAGGCGCTGCTCGGCCTCCTCCTGCTGCCCGTAGCGTCCCGCGCCCGCGCATGACCGACGTCGTGGTCATCGGCTCGGGGCCCGGGGGCGTCAACGCCGCCGTGCCGCTGGTGGCAGCCGGGCTGCGGGTGGTCATGCTCGACTACGGCAACACCGACACGCGCTACGCGCCGCTCATCCCGCACCGCGACTTCACCGACATCCGGCGTGGCGATCCGTCGCAGCACCGCTACTTCCTGGGCGATCGCTTCGAGGGCATCCCGTTCGGCCCGGTGAAGGTCGGCGCCCAGCTGACGCCGCCGCGCATGCACATCCTCGCCGATGCACCGCAGCGCATCCCCGTCGACTCGCCGTCGTTCGCGGTGTCGATCAGCCTGGCGCGCGGCGGGCTCGGTGCCGGCTGGAGCGCCGGTGTGTTCCCCTTCACCGACGGCGAGCTCGGCGACATGGGGCTCGGCACGGTCGACCTGCAGCCGCACTACGACGCGGTGGCGGCGCGCATCGGCGTCGCGGGCGAGCGCGACGATCTGCTGCCGTTCCTGCCGCCGAGCCCGTCGCTCCTGCCCGCCCTGGACGTCGACACCGGTGCCGAGGCGCTGCTCGCACGCTACGGCCGGCGCCGCGCGGCGCTCAACGCCGACGGCTTCTTCCTGGGGCGCACGCGGCTCGCCGTGTGCACCCAGCCGTACCGCGCTCGTGGCCCCGAGGGCTATCTCGACATGGCCTACTGGGCCGACCTCGACCGCAGCATCTACCGGCCGCAGTGGACGCTCGAGGAGCTGCAGCGCGCCCCGAACTTCACCTACCTCGACCGTCGCTTCGTGGAGCGCTTCACCGAGGACGGCGACGTCGTGCGCATCCAGGCGACGCACGCCGACACCGGGGCTGCCGAGGTGCACGAGGCGCGCGCGCTGGTGATGGCCGCCGGCACGATCGGCTCGACGCGGCTCGTGCTGCGCGCGCTCGAGCGCTACGACACCCCCGTCCCGATCCTGTGCAATCCCTACAGCTACGTGCCGACGGTGAACCTCAACACGCTCGGCCGGCCGGTGCGCGACCGCCGTCACAGCCTGGCCCAGCTCACCGCCATGGTCCGCACCGCCGGTGTGCGGCCGCGGCTCCTGCAGGCGCAGGTGTTCTCGTACCGCTCGCTGCTGACCTTCAAGCTCATGAAGGAGTCGCCGCTGGCGTGTCCGCGGTCGCTGGCGGTGCTGCGCCTCCTGATGCCGCACCTGGCCGTCCTCGGCATCAACCACGAGGACCGACCGACGCCCGACAAGACCTGCACGCTCCGCCGGGGCACGCCCGATCGGCTCGAGGTGCGCTACCGCCCCACCGGCGACGAGACGCGCACGCAGCGTGCCGACGAGCGTTCCGTGCTGCGCTTCTTCCGGCGGCTCGGCTGCCTGCCGCTCAAGACGGTGCGGCCGGGCGAGGGTGCCAGCCTGCACTACGCCGGCGCCTTCCCGATCCGTCCCGACGGCGGCGACCTCACCTGCGACCGCGACGGCCGCCTGCGCGCGACCCGCAACGTCTACCTGGCCGACGGCTCGGTGTTCCCGTGGATCCCGCCGAAGGGGCTCACCTTCAACATCATGGCGAACGCCGATCGCGTCGGCACGCTGCTGGCGAGACGGCTCGCATGACGACGGTGGCCGTCACCGGGGCGGCCGGGTATCTCGGCCGCCCGCTGTGTGCGCACCTGGCACGACGCGGCTTCGCGGTGCGCGCGCTGGTGCGCGATCCGGCGTCCTTCGCGATGCCGGGCGTGCAGGCGGGACGCTGCGAGCTGCCCGACGTCCTCGACACCGCCCTGCTCGCGGGCGTCGACGCCGTGGTGCACGCGGCCTACGCCACCCGCGAGCCCGACGTCGACCGCGCGCGCCGCGTGAACGAGGACGGTACCCGTCGCGTGCTCGACGCCGCGCGTACCGCCGGCGTGGGGCGCGTCGTCTTCGTCTCCACGATCGACGCCCGCCCCGACGCCCCGAGCTACTATGCGCGCAGCAAGCACGTGCTCGAGGGGTTGCTCTCGCCGGAGCGTGACCTCGTCCTGCGCCCGGGCTTCATCCTGTCGGCCGAGGGTCGGGGGCGGTTCCAGGAGCTGGTCGCGGCCATGCGCAGTACGCATGTCGTGCCGCTGTTCGGTGGCGGCCACCAGCCGCTGCAGACGGTGCACGTCGACGACGTCTGCGAGGCGATCGCACGGGCGATCGAGCGCGGCCTGACGGGGGCGGTCAACGTCGCCGAGCCGGACCCGGTGTCGCTCGGGACGTTCCTGCGCATGACGGCCGCTCGCGCGCGGGTGCGGGTGCTGTTCGTGCCGCTGCCGTTCGGGCCGGTGCTGGCGGGGCTGCGGGTCGTCGAGGCGTTACGCCTGCCCTTCCCGCTGCGCTCGGAGAGCCTCCTCGGCATGCGCGGGCTGCGTGTCGTGCCGGTCGCGGACGACCTGGCGCGGCTCGATCTCCGGGTGCGTCCGGCGGCCGAGAGCCTCGCGGCGATCTTCCCGTAACCCGACCCGGCTGCTAGACCCGGCGCGTGCCGCCCCCCGCCGGACCTGGCCCCGTCGCCGCCGTCCATCGCATCACGATCGTGACGGCGCTGCTCGGTGCCCTGGCCTACCTGGCCTGGGAGGTGAACCAGGTGCTCTCCGGTGGGGGCGGTCTGGCCGTGCTGCGGGCCGTGATCGCGCTCGCCGTGACGGTCGGCATCGCGGTCTACCTGCGCAGCCTGCGCGGGCTGGCCGCGAAGCTCACGCCGCGTGGCGGCGCCTGACGCGGTTGTCGTCCCGCCCTCCGGCGTGTTAACCGCGCGACGCCGTGCCCGCCGCTCGCGAACCCTTCACGTCGCGCGACGTGATCCTCGCCCTGTCGCTGATGGGCGTCGGCCTGGCGCTGCGCGCCGCCCTCTGGAGCGGCTACGGCCTCGGCGACGATCCCATCCTGAAGGCGCAGTTCGTGGCGATCATCCGCGACGGGCGCTTCATCCCCGACAACCAGGGCTACCGCGTCACCTGGTGGCTGCCGACGCTGATCTCGACCCGACTCCTCGGCATCAACGAGCTCGGTCTGATCCTGCCGATCACGCTGGCGTCGACGCTCGGCATCGGCGCCGTCTATGCCATCGGCCACCAGCTCTACGGTCGGGTCGGCGCCGTCATCGCCGCCCTGCTGCTCGTCGTCCATCCGTTCGACGTGGCGTGGGCGACGATGCTCTCGTCCGACTACGTCTGCTCGCTCGCCTCCGCGATCACGATGTGGTGCGTGCTGCGGGCGACGTCGCACCCCGACGTCGCGGTGCGGCGGCGGGCATGGGCAGGCGCCGTCATCGCGTTCGTGGCGGCCTATCACGCGAAGGTCTCGGCGGCGGTGCTGGTGGTGCCGATCGCGGCCATCCTCGCCATGCGCCGGCGCGACCTCGGCCGCGAGCTGTGGACGGCGGTCCGCTGGGGGGCCGTGCTGGGCGGCCTCGTGCTCGTCGTCTACTGGGCGCTGTCCGGCAATCCGCTGGCGCCGCTCGAGCTCGAGGTGCGCTTCCAGGGACTCACGGGTCCGAACGCGGTGCACCGGCTCGCCACGCGCGGAACCTTCGAGATCTATCCGCGCATGCTCTTCGAGCGCGGGCCCACCGGCGGCTTCGTCTACGGGCTCTATCCCCACGCGTTCGTCGTCCTGCTGCTGCTCGGCTGGACCCTGAAGCTGCGCACGGCGCCGGAGGCGTTGTGGTGGCTCGTGGTGGTGTTCCTCGCCATGGAGCTCAACGTGCAGCGCGCCGAGGGTCAGTGGGTGGCGGGCTTCCGCAACGTCCGCCACCTGCACGGCATCGCGTATCCGCTGGTGCTGGTCCTGGCCGGCTATCTGGCGTCGCTGTATCGACGCTGGCCCCCCGTCGGCGGGGTGGTGGTCGCGGGCCTCGTGGCGATGAGCCTGTGGGAGGCGGTGCCGCTGGCGCGTTCCTTCGGCCCGACCTTCCACGATCGCGGCAGGATGGCCGCCGAGCTGTTGAAGCTGCCGCCCGGCACCATCACCGGCGACGTCGCCATGCACATGCGCTGGGATCTCGACTACTGGCCGGCGACGGGCTGGCGCTACGTCGAGCTGGACAACAACGCCGGGGCGCGCAAGGCGCAGCTGGAAGCCGTCACCGAGGGCTACGTGCTGACGGGGATGGGCCAGGAGCCGTTCTACGGCTGTCATCCATGCATCGTGCGAGCCGCGGAGCTGCCGCCGGATCGCTTCGAGCTGTTGCTGGAGCTGCCGGGTCCCGATGGCGACGGTCCCGTCTGGCGGCCGGAGCGTGCGCGCCTGTGGAAGGTGCGCAGTGGTTCCGGGTGAACGCCTGCGGTGAGGTCTCGTCGGTGAGGACGACCCGATAGCCACCCGCGCGGCGCCGCGTGACGAGCATGCCGTGGACGCCGATGGCGGCGGGCCCGACGCGTTCGGTGCCGGCCGTGAAGACGCGCTCCAGGTCTGGCAGGTGGAGCACGATGGTGCCGGTCATCGCCTCGAGCCGGTCCTGCGCGTCCGCCTTCAGCCGCAGGATGTGGACGTGCATCTGGTTCTGCGTGCGGGCGTCGTCGGGATTGATGGCGAGCGCGATCTCGAGCTCGTCGGGGATGCGCTCGCGGGCGATCCGCCACGCGAACGGCCAGATGGCGTCGGGCCGCGCCGGATCCTCGATGCCGGTGACGCGCGTGCGCGGTATCGCGAGGCCGGCGGTGAAGCCGCCGTCGCAGCCGCACATCGTCATGTCGCGGATGGCGACGAAGCGCTCCGTCACGCCCCAGACCACGTCGCCGTCGGGCGTCGCGGTGTCGCCGCAGCACGAGCGCGCGAACGCGGGGCAGGCGCAGTAGGCCGCCGCGGCGTCGGGGCGATCGATGCACGTCGCGACGATCTGCCACAGCGCGTCCGGCGGGTCGTCGGCGGCGCACGCGAGCCCGGCGTGCAGTGCCATGGCGAGCAGGAGCGTCCGCATGGGGGACGTCTACCGCAGCCGCGCCCGGTACGTCGCCAGCACCGTCGGTCGCGCCCGCAGCCACTCGACGGTGCGCGCGAACCCGTCGGCGAAGCTGGTGCGCGCCGCCCAGCCGAGGTCGGCGCGGATCGCGCGCGGATCGGACACCCATACGCTGGTGTCCCAGGTGCGGTCGGCCATCGCCCCCCACTGCGGCTCGACGGCGAGGCCGAGCGTGCGTCGCGCTACCTCGACGACGTCGCGCAGCGTCGTCTGCGTGCCGCTGCCGACGTTCCACACCGCGCCCGGCGTGCCCTTCGTGGCCGCCAGCACGAACGCGTCACAGACGTCGTCGACGTGCACCCAGTCGCGGGCGGTGTCGGGTTGGGTGAGCGGGGGCAGGGTGCCGTCGAGCCCGCGCACGATCAGCGTCGGGACGAGACGGTTCGGCTCCTCCCACGGCCCGTACGCGGTGTAGAGGCGCAGCGTCGACCAGCGCCGGCCGTCACGCAACGCCCAGTGCCGCACCAGGTGGGTCGCCGCGGCCTTCGTCCACGCGTAGTCGCTGTTCGGGTCGAGGACGTCGTGCTCGTCGGGCGCATGGTCCTTGACGCCGTACTCCGACGACGAGCCGGTGTTGACGAGGACGGGTACCTCGGCCGCTCTGCACGCGGTGGCCAGCGCCAGCGTGCCGAGGACGTTGGTGCGCACGATCGCGTCGGCGTCGCGCTGCCACGAGTAGGCGCCGTGCACGGCCAGGTGGAACACCCAGTCCGGCTGCACGCGCGCCACGAGGGCGGTCACCGCCGCGGTGTCGGTCAGTTCGACGGTGTGACGCGTGACGGACGCGCCGAGCTCCTCGAGGCGCCACGGATCGTGCCCCTCCCGGACCAGGCAGTGCACGGCGTGTCCATCGTGCAGCAGCCGTCGCGCGAGGTTGGCTCCGACGAAGCCCGTGGCGCCGGTGAGGAGCGCCGTCGTCAGGCGATGCTCCGGTAGTCGAACACGTCGAGGTACTGCCACACGCGCTGGCGGACGTCGTCACGCTCCGCCGCGGTGAGGCTCTGGACCTCCTTGGCGTTCTGCTCCGGCGTCGGCACGCGGATCGTGCCCCACGGATACACCTCGGTGAGCGCGTTGCCGTTCCAGCTCGGTACCTTCAGCGACGGCGCGGCGGGGTCGATGCCGAGCGCGTCGCAGACCGGCTTCAGCGCCGCGACCGAGTCGCGCATCACGTCCTCCGTGCGCACGATGTGCAGCCGCTTCGGAAAGCGCTCGCGCGCGAGCAGCGCGTGGTACTGGTTGATCGTCCACTGGAAGACGTACTTGTCGAGCGACAGCGGCACCGGGCGCTTCTTCGTGTCGGCATAGGCCGACCACGGATTGCGCACGACGTGCAGCACGTGCGCGTTCGGCATGTCGGTCAGTATCTGCGCCGCGTCGACCGTGATGATCGGGCTGTAGCCGACGTGGATCGTCTCGCGGCCGCTGCGGTTGAAGTCCTTCCAGACGTCGAACGTGGCGCGGAAGAACGCCGCCATGTTGTTGGCGCGGGAGCGGCCCGTCGCGGCGATGATCTCGGCGTAGCGCTGTCCGCGCTCGACGTCGGACATGTCGAACGGCACGTGCCGGAACTTGCTCACGTGCGGCGTGCGCGAGCGCACCTTGCCCTCCTCGTCGATGATGGCGTGGAAGTCCTCGGCGGGCGTGGCGTCGAGCGCGAAGACGGGCCAGCGGTACTTCACGGGGAACATCGCCGACATCTGGTCGTTCACGAGCCGCGTCCCGATCTGGGACTCGAACGGGTAGACGAACAGCTCGGGGTGGCCGTCGAGGAAGCGGTGCGTGGTGTTGCCGCCGTTCTCGTACATGGCGCCGATCATCAGGAGGCGGAAGTCGCTCATCGTGGTGCATCCTTTCCGGCGATCGTGGTGAAGCCCGCGAACAGGGCCTTCGTCCGCGCCGCCGCGAGCCGCCCGCGGGCGGCCAGGGGTAGTCCGGTGGTGAAGCGCTCGGGCAGGGGCTCGACGGCGAAGAGCTGGTTGCCCTCGGGCCAGACGAGGCTGCCGAGCAGGCGGCCGTCGCGCGTGTCGAGCACGTGCACGCCGCAGACGCAGCGCGCCGGGTCGAGCCCGGGCGCGTAGTGGTGGAATCGCGGGAGCACGCGTGACGTGCAGACGAACGCCAGGTGCTTGTGGAAGGCGAGCCCGCGCGTCCAGCCGGGCAGGGCGGTGACGGGCTCGTACCGCCCGCCGTCGCACACGCCGACGGTGCCGTAGCCGCTGTCGTCGACCCAGACCCGCCCCTGGTGCAGTCGTGCCGAGTGCGGTCGCGTGAGCCCGCGCACGACGACCTCGCGCGTGCGGCCCGAGAAGATGACGCCGCGTCGATCGACGGGGAAGTTGCGGTGACCGGGCCGGCGCGCGCCGGGGGCGTCGGCCGAGGCGGCGAAGAACGACGTCGCCAGCGTCGGCCCGGCGGCGATGGCGTTCAGCTGCAGGAAGTTCGGGCCGAAGCGCGGCCCGCGCGCGGTCTCGATGCTGCGCGGCCACCACACCCGCGTGTGGCTGCCGTCGGCGTCGATGCGGACGACGGCGTTCTGTCCCACCGCATTCGCATGCAGCCGGCCGCCGATGAGCGCCAGGTCGTGCAGGTAGAGGCTGCCGGGCAGCAGCCGCGTGCGGACGGGAACGAGCGTGCGACCGGGCGCCCCCGGCGCCTTCGCGGGCACGAGGTCGACGATCTGGTTCGGGTTGCGCGTGCTGGCGACGTGCACGATGCCGCGCGCGTGATCCACGGCGAGCCCGTTCGGATGCGGAATCGGCAGGTGGGTGAGCTCCGGGCCGCGCGGGCCGCGGCGCAGTGCCAGCAGCAGATGCTCGTACTCGCGCGTCACGAGCAGCGTCAGGCGATGCTCGGCGAGGACGTCCCAGAACGCGCCACGGGCGCGATGCGCCAGCAGCCGCGGATCCACCGGGCCCTCGCCGGTCCACTGCACCGCCACCGCCGCCGGATCGCGCCAGGCGGCGTCGTGGCGTGCCGCTGCCGTCACGCCGCGCGCCACAGCTCGATGGCTCCCAGGTACATGCGAAACGCCGAGCGCAGGTTCGTCGTCGACTGGCCGCCGTGCCGGCGCGAGGAGAAGATCGGCACCTCCACCATGCGGTACTGCTCGCGCCGGCAGATCAGGTTGAACTCGGCGTCGATGAGGTCGTCGTCGCGCGTCAGGCCGAGCAGTCTGGTGGCGGTGCGCGGGAACACCTTGGGCGTGCCGTTGACGTCCCAGCACGACAGGTCGAAGAGCGCGCGGCACTCGAGGTTGTAGAGCAGCGAGCCCAGCCGTCGCGACCAGTGCTCGCGGATCTTGCGGTTCGCCTTCACCACGACGTCGGGGAAGGTCCGCGCGTAGAGCACCAGCAGGACCAGCTCCTCGGGCGTCGTGCGGGCGGAGTTGGTGTAGCAGAGGAGATCGCCGCGGGCGGCGGCGAGCCCGGCGCGGACGGCGCGTCCCCAGCCGCCGAGCTCGAGCCGGACGACGCGCACGCTCGGGTTGGCGTCGGCGAGCCGCTGGCAGATGGCGTCGGAGCCGTCGCGGCAGTTGTTCGGCACCAGGACGATCTCCCAGGCGATGCCGCTGCGCTCGAGCGCGGTGACGTACTCGGCGACGATGGCCTCGACGTGCTCCGCCTGGTTGTAGACCGGCAGCACGATCGACGTCAGCGCGCCGGCGCTCATCCCGCGCGCCGGGCGAGGGCCGCGCGTGCGGTCTCGGCGAGAGCGGGCGCGGACAGGCCGTGTGCCGCCTGCATCCACGCCTGGCTGCCCGACACGCCGTCGGGCGGCGTGCGTACCCCGCAGCGGACGAGACGCGTGCCGAGCCCGCGCTCGGCGATGATCTCCGCCACCAGCGAGCCCAGCCCGCCCGAGACGACGTGGGCTTCGACGGTGAGCACCACGGGAACGCGCGCGAGCAGCGCCACCAGGTCGTCGACGGGGGCCGGCTGGATGCTGGCGACGACGGCGACGCTCGCGCGCACGCCGCCGGCGGCGAGTGCGTCGGCGGCCTTCACGGCTTCGGGCGTGATGCTGCCGCAGGCGAGCAGCAGTACGTCCTCGCCCTCGCGTACCGTCTCCGCGCGCCCGGGCCGGAAGCGACCGTCGAGTCCCGGGACCTCGATGCGGTCGTCCTTGCCGATGCGGTAGTAGACCGGGCCCGCCGTGTCCCACGTGGCCTCGAGGGCCGTCGCCATCTGCCGGTGGTCGGCGGGGGCGACGATGGCGAGTCCGGGCAGCGTGCGCATGACGCCGAGGTCTTCGAGGGCGTGATGGCTGGTGCCCTGGGGACCGTAGTCGAAGCCGCCGCCGCAGCCGACGATGCGCACCGGCAGGCGATGCCACACCGGGCCGTTGCGGATGAACTCGAACGGGCGCAGCGCCGCGAAGGTGGCGATGGAGTAGGCGAACGGCACGAAGCCGGCTTCGGCCATGCCGGTGGCGGTGCCGACCATGTTCTGCTCGGCGACGCCGAGGTTGAAGAACCGCTCGGGGAAGCGCTCGCTGAACGGCTCGAGCGCCATGTAGCCGAGGTCGCCCGTCAGCAGGACGATGCGCGGATCGTCGGCGGCGAGGGCGGTGAGGGTGCGGACGAAGGCGCCGCGCATGGCTTCAGCCCCCCGCCTCGATCTCGGCCATGGCCTGCGCGTATTCGGCGTCCGACATGGGGCTGTAGTGCCATTTGATCTGGCGCTCCATGTACGAGACGCCCTTGCCGAAGACGGTGCGCGCGATCAGCACGTGCGGCGGGCCGTGGACGGTGTCGAGACGGCCGATGGTGGCGGCGATGCCGGCGATATCGTGCCCGTCGACGACGTGGACGTCCCACCCGAAGGCGCGCCAGCGGTCGTCGAGGGGTGAGAGCGAGAGGACGTCGTCGGTGTAGCCGAGCGCCTGCTGGCCGTTGGCGTCGACCATGACCACGAGGCTCGCCAGCGCATGGTGGTTCGCCACCATGACCGACTCCCACACCGAGCCCTCGTTGCACTCGGCGTCGCTCAGCAGGACGAAGGTGCGCCGTGCCGAGCCCTGCATCCGCGCGGCGAGGGCGGCACCGACGCCGAAGGTGATGCCGTGGCCGAGCGAGCCGGTGGAGAAGTCGATGCCGGGGAGCACGTGCTCGGGATGGACCCCGAGCAGGCTGCCCTCACCGCAGTAGGTGTCGAGCTGCTCGCGCGGGATGACGCCGCGGATGGCCAGCGCGGCGTACACCGCGAGCACCGCGTGCCCCTTCGAGAGCACGAAGCGATCGCGGTCGGGGTGGTCCGGCGACGGTATCCGCAGCACGTGCCCGTAGAGCGCGGCCACGAGGTCGGCGACGGACAGTGCCGAGCCGATGTGGCCAACGCCCGCACGCTTGGACTGCTGGAGAATGGCCCGCCGGAGGGCCGCTCCGGTGAGCTCTGGTGCGGCGGCAGGAGGCATGCGCGGACGATGGTCGTAAGCCGCACCGCGTCGGCTTGTCAACCTCGGAACGCATGGTGGCTGCGCGCGCAGTCACGCCCTCATGGGACCGGCCCGGGTGCCCGTCCGGTGAGCAGCGCGATCAGCAGGAAGAGGACGGCGATGCCGACCAGGAAGTAGCCGATCTGGGCGGACATTCCGGCCACCCCGCGGGCGCCGAGGAGCGCCGCGATGACGGCGACCACGAAGAACATCAGTGCGTACTGCAGCATCTCGTCACCTTCCTGCGGCGCGCCGGCGCGAGGGCGCCGTGCGGGTCCGCTTCTCGAGGTAGGCCCGTATCGCCTCCCGTACCAGCTCCGAGCGGGTGCGATCCTCGGAGCGGCGGGCGCGCTCGATCTTCGCGAGCATCGCCGGCGGGAGAGAGATGGTCATCGTGTCGCGTGTTCTCGCCATGCATCGTCCTCCTTCTCTGCCCGTGTCGCAGTGCAGCGAGATGGTTAGCTGTGCGCGCGCCGGGCGCCGACCATTGCGAGGGCCGTGCCAGGGCTGTGGCCGCGTCGATGGGTCCCTCTCGTGGCGAGGCGTGTAAATCGGGCGGCCGGCGCGCGGTAACGTCTACAAACGCCGTCCTGGGTACCGGGTACCACCCATCGTCAGGGTTTTCGTTTTTCGGCGCTCCGTGCCAGGCTGGGCCGCGATGAAGACCCTGCTGCTCGCTCTCCTGACGACCGGTCTGACCGTGGTGCCAGCGCTGGCCGGGACCATCAGCATGAACATCTCGCAGTCGGCCGAGCTGCGCGACGGATCGCTGGTGGTGAAGGTCAACGTCAGCAACTCCGGCGACGAGGCCGCGCTGGCCGTGACGCCGGTGCTGCGGTTCCGCGACGCCGAGATCCGTGGCAAGGGGCAGGCGACGCTCGAGCCGAAGGGCGTCTTCGAGGAGGAGCTGCGACTCCCGGCCGGCGATCTGACGCCCGGACGCTGGCCGTATCGACTGGCCGTCGACTACACCGACGGCAACCAGTACCCGTTCCAGGCCCTGCAGTCGCAGGTCGTCCTGCTCGGCAACCCGGCGCCGGCGAAGGTGGCGGTGCCGACGGTCACGGCGGAGCCCATCGCCGGCTCGGGTGATCTCACCGTCACGCTCAAGAATCTCACCGACGCCGAGCAGAAGGCGACGGTGTCCGTGCTCGTGCCGGACGGTCTCGAGGCCGAGTCGAAGAGCATGGCGGCCACGTTGCCGGCGTGGGCCGAGCAGAAGATGGACATCGGCATCACGAACCGCGCCGCGCTCGCGGGCAGCCGGTACCCGGTGTTCGTCGCCGTCGAATACGACGATGCCGGTGTGCACCAGGCGGTCGTCGCGCGCGGCATGGTGGAGATCGTCGGCTCGGACTCGTTCCTCGACCGCAACGCGCGCTACCTGGTGTGGGGCGCGGTGGGGCTGGTGGTGCTGTGGCTCGGCATGGTCGCGGCGCGATCCTTGGGCCGGCGCTAGCGGCACTGCTCGTCGTGGGGCTCGTCGCGTGCGAGCACATGGCGAGCGAGCCGCCGTCGAGCGTGTGCACGACGCTGGGCGCGCAGTGCCAGCTCGAGCGCGGGCCGCTCGGGGTGTGCGAGTCGGCGACGTGTCCGCCGGGCGGAGCGCCGCCGTGCTTCACCTGCATCTCGCAGCACTGACGTCGGGCGGCTACGACACGACGTGGGCGACGCCGATCTCGGTCGCGAGCGCCGCGAGACTCGCGTCTGCCGTCCAGAGCCGGGCGGATGCGACGAGGGCGGACGCGAGGAGATGTGCGTCGATCCAGCCGATCCCCCGCCCCGCCAGCTTGCGCACCCGCACCATCTCTACGACCTCTCCATGGGGGATCGTCGGCGCGCGGGCGATGACGTCGTAGCTCGCCAGGAGACTGGCGCGTCCGCTGCGATCGCCGACGAGCAGCTCGCCGAACACGAACTCGTGCGACAGTATCTCCGCGCTGTCGATGAGCGCGTCGAGCTCGCGGGCGAAGGGTTCGCGTCCAGCGAGGAAGCGAATCCATACCGAGGTATCGACCAGGACCATCAGGCGATGCGTGACCGCAGGCGGCGTCGGGGGATGTCCTTCGCCGTGGGTTCGGAGCCGCGAAGCGCCCGAAGTCGTTGATGTGCTGCGTGACGTATCAACGCTTCGAGGCCGAGACGCACGGTGTCGGTGTCCGTCGTTGCGCCGCACACACCCCGAGCTTCGGCGAGGAGTCGCTCGTCGATGTGAAGCGTCTTCTTCATGACCAATCGCTGCCATACTGAGATGGCACTTTCAACCATACTTCAGGACCTGGAGCGGCCATCACGACAAGAGCCGACTCGCCATCGCTCCCAGCGACCCGCGCAGGCGCCGCGCCGTGGCGGTGTAACGCCACGAGCGCGACGACACGACGGCAGCGAGGCCGTCGCGCGTCGCCGCCAGCTCGGCTTCGAGGCGATCGCTCTCCGCACCGAGCGCTGACGCTACCACCGCAGGGTCGCGCCGTGCCGGGGCGGTCGTCGTGCCGGTGAACATGGCGACCGCGTCCATCGGACCGACGAACGCGAAGCGCCGTGCCTGCGGATGCCGAAGCAGGTAGTCCAGGTTGGCGAGCAGCGCCGTCCGGTGTGGGCCGATGCCCATGTCGGAGCGCGCCAACGGTGTCAGGTACGGCCGCTCCCGTTCGGCGAGGTTCTGCTCCACGATGGCCGCGAAAGTCGCCGGCGGGTCCCACAGCGCGAGCCGCATGTAGGGGACGTCGCGCGTGCCGTCGGCGAGGACGGCGCGATGCCAGGGGGCCGCCGTCGCCGGCGCGGGTGAGACGAGCGCCCCCGAGCTCTGCGGCAGCATCCACAGGGATCCGCCATCGCCCGGCTCGCGGAAGTCTGCAGCCGACGGTTGGAACAGGGCGCGCGGTGCGGAGCGGTAGTCGGGCATCGCGCCCGTGCG
The DNA here is from genome assembly GCA_964404165.1 of uncultured Binatia bacterium (SeqCode). Classification (GTDB taxonomy): domain Bacteria; phylum Desulfobacterota; class Binatia; order DP-6; family DP-6; genus DASYLJ01. The sequence continues at coordinate 52,599 of CAYOIZ010000016.1, forward strand.
GCGGTCCTCGAGGTTGCCGAAGGGCACCGGGGGGAGCCCCGGCTCGATCGTGAGGTCGACGCGGACACCGAGCCCGACGAGCTGTTGGATCACGGCGTCGTCCAGGTAGCGATCGCCGAAGCGGAAGGCGCGGCACGGATGCCCGACGGCGGCGGCGAAGGCGCGGGCACCGGTGTCGACGCAGGTGGCCACCCAGGCCGGATCGCCTTGATCGACCAGCCAAACCTGCTCGGCGTCGAGCCAACGCGCCGGGTGGACATGGAGCCCGAGCTCGTCGCCGGCGCGATAGGTCCGCTCCGCGAGCCGCGCATAGTGCCGCACCGACCACGCGGCGTCGCCGTAGCCGTCCGCGACGCTCGGGTCCATGCGATGGAACCACGCGACCCGGGCGGGACGCCGCGTGGCGTGCGCCAGTGCCGGACGCAGCTCGTCCATCAGCGCGACGAGCCCTTCGTAGCCGAGCCACGGACGACGGCCGCTCCGTTCGACGTGCCGGGTGTCGGGCTCGACGTCGAGGCAGACCACGACGGGAATGACGTCGTCGGTGCGACGCGGCGTCGCCGCGCGTGCCGTGTGCGCCGCGAAGTGTCGCGCGGACTGCTCGAGCACCGGCGCGCAGACGTCGGGCACGTTGCCGTAGCAGCGCATCGGGCGTGACGGCGGCCGGAAGGGCTCGCCGCGGAGCCGCTCGTACTGCGCCGCGAACGCGGCCAGGAGCGCGTCGTCGTGGCGGTTCGTCGCCACCCCGCCGTGGAGCTGGTGGAAGGTGCCTTCACCGAGCAGCACGATCGGCGTGGCACCCGGGTGCTCGCTGGCACGACGGTGGAAGTCGAGGTTCGCGAAGCCGCGCCCGGCAGGTCGAAGCGCGTGTCGAAGCCGCCGAGCGCCTCCCACGTCCGTCGGCGCAGGAAGACGGCGTTGCTTTCCGCCGCCGGCAGGAACCAGCCGCCCGCGCTCGATTCGGAGAGGGTGGCGATGCGGAAGAGCTCGTAGCCGTCGGCCTGCCAGTCGATGCTCGCGAGCAGGGCGTCCTCGGCGACGCGGTCGTAGCCGGCGGCCTGGCTGCGGTGCTGGACGTCGGGACCGAGGTGCCAGCCGAGGCTCGTGATCACCGGTTCGTCGGCGAGGCGTGCGGCTTCGATGGCGCGTGCCAGCAGGCCGGGGCTCGCCATCCGCGCGCCGTCGATCATGATGCCGAGCAGGTCGCCGCGGGCGTGTGCGACGCCGTGCGCGATCGCCGCCACGGGTGACGGAGACGTGGTGGCGAGCCGCAGATGGCGCACGTTCGCGGGCAGCGAATCGATGACGTGGTCGGGCAGCGGCTGCGTCGACCCGTTGTCGACGACGAGCACCTCGTAGTCGGCGGCGGCGAGCTCGCGCTGATGGCTCGGCGACAGCGTGCGCAGCGTACGCGGTGCCTCTCGCACCATGTCGAAGACCACCACCACCACCGAGAGGACGGGCGCCCGCATGGTCATCGAGAACCATGCGACATGGCGGACTGCAAGGTCTCTTCGCCTAGCGTACCTGGTCGCGCGTCTCGCCGAGGGACAACGCCACGAGCCGCGCGACGGTGATGGCGAGATACAGCTGCCCGGTGACCGCCTCGAGCCAGGCGAGCGTGCGAGCGACCGCGGTGGTCGGTGTGATGTCACCGTAGCCGAGCGTCGTCAGGGTGACGAACGACAGGTAGGTGAAGTGCGCCAGGCTCACGGTGCTCGGGTGGGTGTGCGCAGGGAAGCCGAACGAGCCGGGGACGACCGCCTCCAGGGTCTCGTATACCTTCGCCCAGGCGAGTCCGATCATGAGGTAGACGCAGATCGCGCCGACGATGCGATCGCCCACGGCTCGTTGCGGTCGCATGACCCCCGTGTACGTTCGCCACACGACCAGTCCCGCGAGCAGCGCCACGACGCCGCTGGCGGCGACCGGCAGGTGCCCGATCCGCACGTTCACTTTCAGCGCGCTCAGCACGATGACGGCTCCGGCGAGCGCCACGGCGACGACCCCCTTCATCCGTCGCTCGCGCAGTTCCGTCACGGCCGCGACGACGACGAGCGTCAGCAGTGCGGCGTCGACGGGTGGCTCGTACGTGCTTCCCGCGGCAGCGGCGATACCTCCGAAGTACAGGAGGAGCGACAGCAGAAGCAGCCGCAACCGACCCGGCGCGAGGACAGAATCCGCGAAAGGCGTCGTCATCACCAGGCGGCTCCGTCCCTAGCAGAGTGCAATCGCATCCCTCAAGGAGGTGGCGGCGCCGGCGTCGAGAGATGCCGCGACACGTCGATGGTCCGACCGACGGCCGATGCCCCCGGCAGTGGTTCGCCTGGCCAGGCGCGTGGCCCCTGCAGTATGGTCACGCCATGCGCGAGCCCCACACGGTCGCCACCTTTTGCCGCGTCTGCGAGCCGGCGTGCGGGCTGCTGGCCCACGTCGACGGCGAGCGGCTGACCAAGGTCGCGCCCGACGCCGATCATCCGATCTCGCGCGGCTGGGCCTGCAACAAGGGCATCGCGACCTTCGACATCCATCACGATCCGGACCGGCTGAACCACCCGATGAAGCGCATCGCGCCGGGCCGGTTCGAGCCCATCGGGTGGGACCAGGCCCTCGCCGAGATTTCGGAGAAGCTGCGCGCCATCCATGCGGCGCGCGGGCACTGGGCCACCGCGATGTACGTCGGCAATCCCACCGCCTTCAACGCGTTGATCGGCGTCGGCCTGACGCCGTTCGTCGCGGGGCTCGGGACGCGCCAGGTCTACACGTCGGGCACGCAGGACTGCAGCAACAAGTTCGCCGGCAGCGAGAGCGTGTTCGGCTCGAGCACGATCCATCCCATCCCCGACTTCGATCACACGAACTATCTGCTCGTGCTGGGCTCGAATCCGGGCGTGTCGCACATGAGCTTCGTCTCGATCGCCGACCCCATCAACGTCCTGCGGGACATGGAGCGGCGCGGGGCGCAGGTCGTGTTCGTCAATCCGCGACGGATCGAGTCGGTGAAGTCGGGCGTCGGTTCGCTGGTGATGATCCGGCCCGACACCGACGTCTACTTCCTGGCCTCGCTGCTGCACGCGATCGATCGCCAGGGTGGGTTCGACGCGGACGTGCTCGCGACGCACGGGCGCCACGTCGACGAGCTGCGACGCGTCCTGGCGCGCTACCCAGCCGAGCGCACCGCGGCGGTGACGGGCATCGCCGTCGAGACCGTCGAGCGCATCGCCACCGCGTGGCGCACGGCCGACGGCGCGTCGGTGACGATGTCGACCGGCGTCAACATGGGGCGCCAGGGCACGCTCGCGTACTGGCTGGTGCACATGCTGTCGTTCTGCACCGGCAACCTCGACCGGCGGGGCGGCAACATCGAGTCGGTCGGCTACTACCCCTCCGCACCGCGTGCGGGCGCGTCCGATCCGACGCAGTCCTGGTTCGAGAGCCGCTTCGGCCGCCTGCGCCACGTGCGCGGGTCGTTGCCCGGCAATCTGCTGGCGGACGACCTGCTCACGCCTGGGCCCGAGCAGCCGCGCGCACTCTTCGTCGTCGCCGGCAACCCGATGCTGTCGGTGGGTGGCGAGTCACGCATGGCGGCGGCGCTCGACGGCCTCGAGCTGCTCGTCTGCGTCGACCTCTATCGCAACGCCACCGGCGAGCACGCGCACTATCTCCTGCCCGCCACCGACCAGTTCGAGCGCGCCGACGTCACCTACGCCGGCCTCGGCCTGCAGCACCGCCCGCACGTCCAGCTCACCGAGCGCGTCGTGCCGCCGCAGCACGAGCGCCGCGAGGAGTGGTGGACGTTCGGCCGTCTGGCGCAGGCGCTCGGCTTCCGCGGGCCGTTCGACGCCGGTGACGCCCCCGATCCGTTCGCGCGGATCGAGCGCATGCTCGCCCGCGGCGGCCGGTCGCTGGCGGAGCTGCGCGACCAGCCCCGCGGCGTCGTGCTGCCGCCGGTGACCCCGGGCCGGTTCTACGACGAGCAGCTCGCGACGACGGACGGGCGCGTCGACTGCTGTCCGGCGCTCTTCGCCGACGCCATCGAGGCCATGGAGCGACAGCTCGTGGACCTGGCGGCCGAGGCGGCGCCGGCGCTGCGGCTCATCACCAAGCGCGACCGCTTCATGCACAACTCCTGGTTCCACAACGTCGACACGCTGACGCGCGGCGAGCGCGGCCGGAACTGGCTCTTCATGCACCCCGACGATGCCACGCGCCTCGGGCTGCACGACGGGCAGGTGGTGCGCGTGCGCTCGGCGAGTGGCGAGGTGGAGCTGCCGCTCAAGTGCGACGCCGACCTGATGCCGGGCGTGGTCGCCGCCACCCATGGCTGGGGCCACGCGCACACCGGCATGCAGCTCGCGCGCGAGCGCCCGGGCGCCAACGTGAACCGGCTGCTGCCGACGGGCCTCGGCAGCTTCGATCCGCTCAGCAACCAGGCGCACATGACCGGCATCGCGGTCGAGGTGACGGCGACCTGACACGGATCGCCATCCTGGCGCTGGCCGTCGCCGGCGGCGTCGCATTGCGCTGGGTGCACCTCGGCACGCCGAGCCTGTGGTGGGACGAGATCGTCGAGATCGCGATGGCGCAGGCCGGCGGCGTCGGCGACGTCCTGCTCGTCGTACGTCACGGCGTGCCGCCGGGCGCGGGCAACGCCGGCGCCATGCCGCTCGACTATCTGCTCCTCCACGCCTGGCTGACGGTCACGTCGTTCCCGTCGCCCGAGCACCTCGAGACCTACTTCCGGTTTCCGGCGTTCGTCTGGAGCACGGCGGCGCTGGTCGCGTTCGCGACGTTCGCGCGACGCCATCTCGACGCCGACGTGGGTCTCGTCGCCACGCTTCTGTTTGCCGGCTCCGTCCCGCTCGTGCTCTACGCGGCGGAGGTGCGGTTCTACGCGCTCCTCGTCCTCGTCACGGTGGGGCACGTGTGGGCGTTCGCGCGCCTGCTGGACGCCCCCGCGGCGACGGGACGCTGGCTCGTGTGGCTCGCGGTCGCCTGCGCCAGCGTGCTCACCGGCGTGCTCTCGATCATTCCGCTGGCGGCCGAGCTGGTCGTGCTCCTGATCCGGTCGCGGCGCGCCCTGGTGGCGGCGGTGCCGCTCGCGGCGCTGGCGCTCTGGCTGGCGGCGCCGTCGCTCGGCGTCAGCTTCGGGCGACCGTCGAGTGCGCGCCCCGGGCTGCTCGCGACCGCGGGCTCGGTGCTGGATTTTCTCGCCTGGGGCTATTGGATCCTGCTCGCCGGATTCGTGGCGGGCGTCGTGCTCGGCCGGCGCCGTCCGCTCGTCGTGGCGCTCGTCCTGGGCTTCGTGGCGATCCCGGTCGTGACGGTCCTGGCCGACGCGAAGACGTACTACGTCCATCCCCGTCACCTGATCTTCCTGCTGCCGGCCTTCCTGGTCGTGGTGGCGGTGGGCATCGTCGGCGTGTTTCGTGCGGTGGTGGGCGCACGCTGCGCCGCCTTCGCCGCGGTCGCGCTGGTGATCCTGTCGCAGGGGCCGATGCTGGCGCGCTACGTCGTCGACCCGACCCCGTTCTTCGCGCGCAGCAAGACGCTGCACGACGTGCGCGGCGTGGTGGCGCCGTTCGCGCTCCGGCCTGCCGGAACGACCTGGCTGCTGCTCGCCGAGCGCGAGTCGGTGACGAACGCCGTCGTCGACGCCTATCTGCGCTGGTGGGGGCTCGCCGACCGCGTCGCGTTCCGCGGCACGCGCGACGTGCCCGAGGCGCTGCGACTCCTCGCCGATCCGGGCGTGCCGGCCGCGCGGTTCGTCGAGCCGCCGCTCGCGACCGTGCCGGTGGGCCTCACGGCGGACCTGCGGCGCTTCCTCGGCATCACGGTCGACGTGGTGCCGCCGCGCGCGGTGGACGGCGTGACGGTGGTGGCATGGGAGGCGCCGGCGGTGGCTCCCGACGTGTCGCTCACCCGACGGGAGCTGCCGGGCACGTGGGTGTTCGAGCGTCCCATCCCCCATTCGCGCGATCGCGGCGCGATCCGCGCTTCGGGAAGATGGGCCGCATGTGGCCGATGGTTCGCGCGGGTTGCGGAGCGCTGCTCCTGATCGTCGTCTCGGCGGGCGTCGCGTCCGCCGCCGTCTGTGCCGAGACGTGTCGCAGTCAGGGCCGTGAGTACGGTTGGAAGCGGGCGGAGGTGGTCGGGTGCACGAAGGCCTGCAAGCGCGAGCAGCGGAAGTGTCGCGGCCTGCGCGGGGCCGACCGTCGCGCCTGCCAGGCCGACCTCGGCCCCTGTGCCGGCACGTGTGCCGGCATGTGGCCCGTCGGCGAGGCGCGCACGGATCGCGAGTACTGCCAGTTCATCTGCAGCGAATGCGGCCGCGACCTGGCGACGTTCTGCATCGAGGGGCCGACGCGCGTGGCGCGATGCTGTGGCCGCGAGGGCGAGGGGCCGTGCTGCAGCCACCTCGCCGCGCCGGATCCGCCGGAGTGCTGCGCCGTCGGCGACACCTGCTGCACGCGCGGCTGCATCGACACCCGGAGCGATCCGGCCAACTGCGGCGACTGCGACCTGCATTGCGCCGTGGGCGAGACGTGCAACGACGGGACGTGCCGTCCACCGTCGTGCGACGAGCCGCCGTCGGGCATCCGCACGATGACGCGGACGATCCGGACGCGCGACAGCGGCGGCAACGCCCGCGTGCTGACGACGATCGGCACCTACGATCCATGCGTCCCGCTCCCGGGCGGTGGCTGTCAGGGCGAAACCACGCTCGAGTGCACCATCGATGGTGCGGACACGGAATGTAAGGCTGGCGACATCGGCTTCGCGGCCAGCAGCTTGTTCGCCGACGCCGTCACGCGGGGCGTGTTCTGTGCGGCGGTCGGGGTGTCGTGCGCCGGCACCTGTGCGGTCGACGTCGGCATCGACCACTACGAGTATGCGTGTACTGGCTGCGTCGCAACGGGGTGCGAGGCGCCGCTCGAGGCCGCCTGCGAATGTTTCGGCCCTGGCGGCTGCGTGTTCCCGTTCAGCTCAGAGGCCGTCGTCCCTGAATGACGCGCACCACGATCACCACGACCGCGATGACCAGCAGGATGTGGATGAAGCCGCCCATGGTGTACGAGGACACGAAGCCGAGTAACCACAAGACGACCAGGATGATTGCAATGGTTTCGAGCACGTTGCCGTCCCTCCACACGTGCGATGGACTGTCTCGGGAGCGCCGAGCAATCCATCGCGGTTGGCGCGAGCTCAGGTGATCGCGTCTTTCACCTTGTCGAGGACCTCCTCCACCTTCTGCTTGATCTTCCCTACGACCTGATCGGTCTTGCCCTCGCGCTTCAGCGCCGGATCGTCGGTCAGTGCGCCGGCAGCCTCCTTCACGCGTCCCTTCAGCTCGTCGGTCTTACCGCTAGTCATGTTGGCGTTCTCCTTTTCGTGCTGACAAGGAGGATTTGCAACGACCGTGCCGTTCGTGCGAACCGAGGCCCGCCTTCGTTCAGGTCGGTTCGTTCGCACCTCGCCCTTTCGGCGCTCCGAATCCCGTGACGAGCGGGAACGCGCGCGTCTCGTTTCTCGGAAGGGACCGTCGCCTTGACACCCCGCCACGACGGACGATACGCGTCCGCGCGCGCATGCCGCGGACGACGAAGGCCGGCTCGAGCGGGGCGGAGGCGCGGCTGCGGCCGCTGGCCCGCGCACGCACGCGCATCGCGCTCGTGCTCACCGTGGCGGTGGTGGCAGTCTATTTCGGCTTCATCCTGGCGGTGGCGTTCGCGCGGCCGGCCATGGGGCTGCTCGTCGCGCCGGGTCTCAGCCTCGGCATCCTGCTCGGCGCCACGGTGATCCTGGTCGCCTGGCTGCTCACCTGGACATACGTCCGCTGGGCGAACACCCGCTACGACCCTGCGCTCCGTGCGCTGCGGGATGGGGGCGACGGGTGACCACCACCATCGGCCAACCCAGCGCCATCGCCATGGCCTTCTTCTTCCTCTTCATCGCGGTGACCCTGGGCATCACCTGGTGGGCGGCCCGTCGCACGCGCACGACCGAGCACTTCTATGCGGCCGGGCGCTCGATCACCGCGGGGCAGAACGGATTCGCGCTGGCCGGCGACTACATGAGCGCGGCCTCGTTCCTCGGCATCGCCGGACTGGTCTCGACGACCGGCTTCGACGGGCTCATCTACTCCACCGGCTGGCTGGTGGGGTGGCCGGTGGTGCTGTTCCTGATCGCCGAGCCGCTGCGCAATCTCGGCAAGTACACCTTCTCCGACGTCGTGGCGATGCGTTTCCGCCAGACGCCGGTGCGGATCGCGGCCGCTGTCGGCACGCTGACCACCGTGTCGCTCTACTTGATCGCGCAGATGGTGGGGGCGGGCGGGCTCATCAAGCTGATGTTCGGTCTCACCTACGAGCAGGCGATCGTCATCGTCGGCGTGGCGATGATCGCCTACGTCCTGTTCGGCGGCATGCTGGCCACGACCTGGGTCCAGATCGTGAAAGCGGTGCTGCTGCTCTCGGGTGCCGCCATCCTGGCACTGCTCGTGCTGGCGCGCTTCGAGATGAACCCGCTGGCACTGTTCGCCGCCGCCGCCGAGCGCTACGGCGCGGGCGTGCTGGCGCCGGGGAAGCTCGTCGCCAATCCGCTCGACGCCGTGTCGCTCGGGCTGGCGCTCATGTTCGGTACGGCCGGGCTGCCGCACATCCTGATGCGGTTCTATACGGTGCCCGACGCCCGCGCCGCGCGGACGTCGGTGTTCTACGCCACCGGGCTCATCGGCGCGTTCTACCTGATGACGTTCATCCTGGGGTTCGGCGCGATGGTGCTGGTGGGGCCCGACGCGATTCGTGCCGTGGACGCCGGCGGCAACATGGCGGCGCCCTTGCTGGCCGAGCTGCTGGGCGGGACGGCGTTCCTCGGCTTCATCGCCGCCGTGGCGTTCGCGACCATTCTCGCCGTGGTGGCGGGGCTCACGCTCTCGGGGGCGGCGGCGCTGTCGCACGATCTCTGGGTGCACGTCGTGCGCGGTGGCGAGGCGCCGGCGCACGAGCAGCTGCTGGTGGCGCGCGTCGCCACCGTCGGGCTCGGCGTGCTCGCGATCACGCTCGGCATGGCGTTCAAGGGGCAGAACGTCGCGTTCATGGTGTCGCTGGCGTTCGCGATCGCGGCCAGCGCCAACTTCCCCGCGCTCGTGCTGGCCATCTTCTGGCGTCGCTGCACCACCGCCGGCGCGGTGGCGAGCATGGTGACGGGCACGGTGGCGACGCTGCTGCTGATCGCGCTGTCGCCGACGGTGCAGGTCGACCTGCTCGGGCGGGCGGCGGCCTGGTTCCCGCTGAAGAACCCGGCGCTGGTGACGATCCCGCTCTCGTTCGTCACCGGTATGCTGGTGTCGCTGGTGACGACGGAGCGGGGGAGTGCGGCGCGATACACCGCGCTCGAGCGGCAGCTGCACTTCGGCACGGGCGACGACCCCTCGTAGCCGGTCGCGGCGGCGCTGGGCGGCGTCGCGGGGACGGGGTAGCACGGGCCATGACCACGACCCCACGTCACCTCACCCCCCGGATCGCCGGACGCCTGGCTGCGGCCCTCGCCCTGACGTCGCTGGTGGGCACGGGCTGGGCGCAGGTCCCCACCAAGGCGGACGTCGAGAAGGCCCTCACCGCGGCGCATGCGAAGTACCAGCGTCTCGCCGAGGGCAGGAACGCCGACTACATCCCCGCGCTCGCCAAGGTGCCGCCGACGCTCTTCGGCATCGTCGTCGTCACCGTGGACGGGCAGGTCTACGGCGTCGGCGACGTCGACCGGCAGTTCTCGATGCAGTCGATCTCGAAGGTGTTCACCCTGGCCGAGGTGCTGCAGGAGCGTGGCGCGCAGGCCATCGAGGACAGCGTCGGCGTCGATGCCACCGGTCAGGTGTTCAACTCGATCGCCGCCATCGAGCAGTACAAGGGACACGAGATGAACGCACTCGTGAACCCGGGCGCCATCGCCACGACGAGCATGGTCACGGGCGCCGATGCGACGGCGGTCTGGGCGAAGATCATCGGTCTCTACGGCGCGTTCGCCGGCCGCGAGCTGCAGGTGAACGAGGAGGTCTACGCGTCCGAATCCGCTACCAATCAGCGCAACCAGGCGATCGGCATGCTCATGTTCGCCTACGGCCTCATCAAGGCCGATCCGGCCCAGGCCACCGACCTGTACACCCGGCAATGCTCCGTCGACGTCACGACGAAGGACCTCGCGACCATGGCCGCCACGCTCGCGAACGGTGGCACCAACCCGGTGACGAAGAGGCAGGTGCTCGACGCCAGGCACGTGCCCGGCATCCTCGCCGTCATGGCCACGGCCGGCCTCTACGACGATTCCGGCAAGTGGCTGTTCCGTACCGGCCTGCCGGCCAAGAGCGGCGTCGGTGGCGGCATCATCGCGGTGTCGCCCGGCCGGTTCGGCATTGCCGCCTTCTCGCCGCCGCTCGACGCCGCCGGCAACAGCGTGCGGGCCCAGAAGGCGATCAGCGACGTCTCCGACGCGCTCGGCGGCAATCCCTACGCGGTGACGCCGCGCCGATGAGTCCTCAGCGCGCGTTCTCGACGACGGTCCAGCCGAGCCCCTCGAAGCCGCCCTTCGCCCGCGGCGTCATCGTCCCCGTGATGCGGACCTCGCGCTTCGGCGCCTTCAGGTCGGCGCGGTTCGCAAAACGGGCGACGCGCGACGTCCAGGAGACGTAGTCGACGGCCCCCGGCACGACGATGCCGCCCTCGGCGTCGCGTGCGAACACCGTGCCGACGGCGTCGAGCTCGACGAGCGGATGCTCCGCGTGGCGCGCCGCCAGCATGCGGACCGCGCGCACCAGGAACAGCCCCTGATCCGTGGTGGCGGCGGTTCCGGCCAGGGCTACCACCGCGGGACGTCCCTTCACGCCGTCGAGCGCTTCGAGATGGCGCACCAGCTCCGTCTGCAGGCTGAGCGTGAATCCCTTCGCCCGCTGCAGCGCGCGCAGCGACGCGTCGCCGACGCCCATGGCGCGGAGCGCGGTCTCGTTGCGCACGATCAGGTCGCCGCGCGGCGTGTCGTAGACGAGATCGCGGGTCGCGCTCGTCCCGGTGATGACGAGCGACGCCGGCACCACGACGGAGATCAGCGTGTTCAGCCCGACGCGGCCGTAGAACGCGACCTTCGCGAACTCCTCGAGCTTCGCCGACAGCACGGCGTTGGTGGTGTACGGATCGACACCGAGCTGCTTCGCGAGCTTGCGGCGCTCCTGCTCCAGGCCGAACGCGTCGGCCGCGGCCTGGCCCGTGCTCTCGGCGGTCTCCTTCGCGCGTTGCGTGCCCGAGCCGTGGCCGTCGGTGGCGGTGTCGTAGAGCCGCTTGCCGCCGGCCTCGACGCGATCGAAGAAGCGGCCGAGGCCGCTCGGGATGCCCTTCGCCGTCTCCACCGGATGCGTCACCATCTGCTTCGCGGCCTTTACCGGCCGCTTCGCCGTTTCCGCGAGGGCATGCGTGAACGTGTCGGTCTTGCTCGCCTTCGACAGCTCGCGCAGTGCCGGCAGCTCGGACTCCCGGAGCGCCAGCGTCTCGACCCCGTGGGCCTCGAACGTGCCCACGTCGGCGCGCAGCCGGAAGAGGGTGGTGAGCCCGTCGGTGGGTACGGCGTCGTCGACGTGGAAGCCGTTGCCCTTGACGAGCTCCGGCGGCGCGGCGTCGGCGGCCTTCAGTGTCGGCGGTGTCTCGAATGCGTCGGCGGACGAGGCGATCCGTGCGCACGCGACGACCGCAGCGAGCAGGAGGGCCGAGGCGAGGCGGTGCTGCATGAGACCTCCTTGGTCAGGGCGTCACGATCGCGAACGGCTCGCCCGGACGCTCGAGTAGCATCAGGAGCGACAGCAGCGCCATGCGGCTGCCGTCGACCTGCAGCTCGTCGGAGAACACCAGCTCGCGCAGGCCCGACTGGCCGGTGACGAGCCGCACGAGGAAGGGGCGGCTCAACGTCACGGTGGCGGCGGCGTTCGGGTCGGGGGCGCGCTTCGTTGCGTGCAGCACCGCATTCTGCAGCGAGAGCACCCAGGTCTCGCCGAGATCGCTGAACGTCATGTTGATGACGGTGTCCTTGCCGTCGGCGGCGGGGCCGTCGATGCGCGCGGCGAGCGAGGCGAAGAAGTCGCGCAGCGGCAGGTGCAGCAGGAGGTCGGCGGCCGCGGCCGGTGTGGCCACCGGCGGCTGTACGCCGTGGCGCAGCTCGAAGGCGCCGGTGAGGTACTCGTCGCGCCACGGTCCCGACTCGGCCTGATAGCCGAGCTGGTCGTAGACCGCGGCCAATTGCTCGCGGGCGGCGGTGTTCGTCGGATCGGCGAAGACGACGTGGTTCAGCAGCGTCGCCGCCCAGCGGTACTCGCCGCGGCCGGTGGCGTCGGCCGCACGCTGCAGCACCGCAGTGGCCCCACCCATCGCCTCGACGTAGCGCATGGACGATTCGACCGGCGGCAGCGGGTCGAGGTTGGCGGGATTGCCGTCGTACCAGCCGAAGTAGTTCTGGTAGACGGCCTTGGCGTTGTGCCGGACCGTGCCGTAGTAGCCGCGGCTCGCGAACACGTTGCGGAGCGAGGGGGGTAGCTCGAGCTGCTCCGCGATCTCCTGCGGCGTGGCGCCGCCGTTGGCGAGGCGCAGGGTCTGGTCGTGGAGGTAGCGGTAGGTGTCGCGCTGCTGCTCGAGGTACGTGCGCACGCGGACGCGGTCCCACACCGGCCAGTGATGGCTCGCGAACACCACCTCGGTGTCGGGGAAGAGCGTGATCGCCTCGTCGATGTAGGCGCTCCAGCGCAGGGCGTCGCGCACCTTGGCGCCACGCAGCGTGTAGAGGTTGTGCAGCGTGTGCGACGTGATCTCGGCGGCGCAGAACGCTTTCGCGTCGGGGAGGTAGAACGTCAGCTCCGCGGGCGCTTCGGAGCCGGGTGCGTACTGGAAGACGAACGGCACGCCGTCGACGTCCATCGGCTGCGGCGTGTGGTCGACGAGCTCGGTCGGCTCGGCGATCGACAGCGCGCCGCGTGACGGCTCCTTGCCGAGCCCCGTGTCGACGTGCCCGCGCGGGCTCCGCGCCAGCGGCATGCCGTACATGAAGATGGCGCGCCGGCCCATGGCGAGGCCGGCCAGGATGTTCTCGCTGGTGGCCTCCTCGATGAAGCCCTTGGGCGCGATGATGCGCACGCCCTCGCGCGCCGCGGCGTCGGGCAGGACGCCGTCGATGCCGCCGAAGTGGTCGACGTGGCTGTGCGTGAAGATGACGGCGCGGATGGGCTGCGCGCCGAGATGCCGTCGCGCCAGCGCCAGCGCCGCGGCGGACGTCTCGCGCGAGCCGAGCGGGTCGACGATGATCCAGCCGGTCTTGCCGGCGATGATCGTCATGTTGGCGAGATCGTAGCCGCGCACCTGGTGGACGCCCGGCGCCACCTCGAAGAGGCCGTGCACGCCGTTGAGCTTCGCCTGGCGCCAGAGGCTCGGGTTCACGCTCGACGGTGCGTCGCCGCTGACGAACCCGTAGTCCGTGGTGCTCCAGACGCGGCGGCCGCTGGCGTCGGTGATCTCGACCTCGGGATCGCTGGCGACGAGGCCGCGGCGGGCGTCCTCGAAGTCCTGCTGATCGGCGAGGGGCAGGGCGTCGGCGACGGCGGCGTTGCCGGCCGTGGTGCGCTCGCTGGGCGCGGTGTGTCCCTGCGCGTCGACGTCGCCCGCGGCCGGCGGGGCCTGGGGCCGGTCGCATGCTGCGGCCAGGACGAGGAGGGCGAGGAGGAGGCGTGCCTGCACGACTGGCCCTACTCGCAGAAGGTGCGCCCGGTTGCCAACCGTCGCCGTCGCCGTATGCTCCCCCCGTGCCGAGCAAGCGCGAACACGTCGTCCTCGACGTCGCCGGCCGCGAGGTGACGATCTCGAACCCGGCCAAGGTCTACTTCCCGGCTGCCGGCATCACCAAGCTCGACGTCGTGCAGTACTACCTGGCCGTCGCCGATGGGGCGCTCCGCGGCGCCGGCGGGCGGCCGAACGTCCTGGTGCGCTACGCCGACGGCATCGAGGGCGAGTTCTTCTATCAGAAGCGCGCGCCCGCCCAGCGACCGGACTGGATCGAGGTGGTGGCGCTGCAGTTCCCGTCCGGCCGCACCGCCGAGGAGGTCGTGCCGCGCGACGCGGCGGCGCTGGCGTGGATGGCGAACCTGGGGTGCCTCGAGCTGCACCCGCACCCCGTGCGCGCCGACGACCTCGACCATCCCGACGAGCTGCGCATCGACCTCGATCCGATGCCGGGCGTCGAGTGGCCACAGCTCCAGGAGGTGGCGCGCGTGGTGCGCGAGGTGCTCGTCGACGTCGGTCTCGTGGGTTGGCCGAAGACCTCCGGCTCGCGCGGCATCCACGTCGTCGTGCGCGTCGAGCGACGGTGGACGTTCACGCAGCTGCGGCGCGCGGCACTCGCCGTCGCGCGGGAGGTGGAGCGGCGGGTGCCGGCGCTCGCCACCAGCAAGTGGTGGAAGGAGGAGCGCCACGGCGTGTTCCTCGACTACAACCAGAACGCCAAGGATCGCACCGTGGCCGCCGCCTACTCGGTACGTCCCAAGCCGGACGCGCGCGTGTCGGCGCCCGTCACCTGGGACGAGCTCATTGCGTGCGCACCGGAGGAGTTCACGCTCCGCACCATGCCGGCGCGGTTCGCGGACGTCGGCGATCGGCATGCCGACATCGACGCCCACGCCGGATCGCTCGACGCGCTCCTCGAGCTGTCGGCGCGGCAGGAGGCCGAAGGCCTCGGCGACGCGCCCTGGCCGCCGCACTACGCGAAGCAGTCCGGCGAGCCCCCGCGCGTGCAGCCGTCGCGACAGAAGCGCGGCCGCGTGCCGACCAGGCCGCTCATCGAGATCGCGCGCAGCGCCAGGAAGGACGACGCCCTCGCCGGCCTGGAGCGCTGGAAGCAGCGCCATCCCGACGTCGTCGGGCATCTTCTCCCCACCGACGTGCTGGTCGATGCGATGCGTGGCCGCTCGTCGACGTGGACCCGCGTCCGCGTCAACCTCGAGCACGTGCCGGAGGCGTTGCGGCCGGCGCAGGAGCCGCTCGATCCCGACGACGCGCCGGTCAGTCGCGGGGGCGGAAGATCTCCGCGAGCTCGGCCGGCGGAGTGACCTCGAGCTGATCGTAGCGGCAGTCGGCGGGCTGCTTGTCGGACCGCCAGCGCTGGAACGTGGCCGCGTGCCGGAAGCGATCGCCCTGCAGGTGGTCGTACTTCACCTCGGCGACGCGCTCGATGCGGAGCGGCTCCCACGACAGGTCCTTGCCGGCGCTCCAGCGGCTCTGCGCCCCGGGCATGCGCACCGAGCCGTCGGCCACCTGCGCCCACTCGCGCCACGGATGCCCAGCCAGCGCGTCGCGCCGCAGCGGGGCCAGCTCGTCGGCGAGCTGCCGTCGCACGGCCATCGTGAACGACGACGTCACGCCGACGTGGTGCAGCGTGCCCTCGTCGTCGTAGAGGCCGAGCAGCAGCGAGCCCACCAACGTGCCCGGCCCCTGCTTGTGCCAGCGGAAGCCGGCGACGACGCAGTCGGCGGTGCGGACGTGCTTCACCTTCACCATCGCGCGCTTGCCGGGCTGGTAGACGGTGGTCTCGTGCTTCGCGATGACGCCGTCGAGGCCGGCGCCCTCGAAGCGGTGGAACCACTCGCCGGCGAGGGCGCGGTCACGGGTGCACGGGGTGAGATGCACGTGCGCCGAGGTGCGTGCGAGCGCCTCCTCGAGCCGGCGGCGGCGCTCGGCCTGCGGCTGGGCGCACAGGTCGTCGGCGCCGATGGCGAGCAGGTCGAAGGCGACGAACGACGCCGGCGACTCGGCGGCCAGCTTCTGCACGCGCGACGCGGCGGGATGGAGCCGCATCTGCAGCGCGTCGAAGTCGAGCTCGCCGGCGGTGGCGATGACGATCTCGCCGTCGACCACGCAGCGCGGTGGCAGGCTGGCCCGGAAGGAGGCGTACAGCTCGGGGAAGTAGCGGTCGAGCGGCTTCGAGTCGCGGCTCTGGATGTAGAAGCGGTCGCCGTCGCGGAAGACGATGGCGCGGAAGCCGTCCCACTTCGGCTCGAAGAGCCAGCCGTCCCCGGCGGGAAGCTCGGCGGCGGTCTTCGCGAGCATGGGCTCGATCGGTGGTTCGATGGGAAACCCCATCAGCGCTTGCCTCCCCGGCGCGCGGCGATGCGCGCATCGGCTCCGGCCCAGCCGGCGTCGAAGGGATGACCGGGCTGGTCGAGGTCTATCACGAGCGGCGTGTGGTCGGAGGGGATGGGCTTGCCCTTGCGGGCCTCGCGATCGATCTCGGCCCACACCGTGCGCGCGGCGACCGGTCGCGTCACCAGCAGGTGGTCGATGCGCATGCCGAAGTTCTTCTGGAACGCGCCGGCGCGATAATCCCACCAGGTGTAGCGCCCCGGCTCGGGGTGGTGGAGGCGATAGGCGTCGACCAGGCCCCACGTGCCGAGGCGCGCCACCGCGGCGCGCTCGGGCGGCGACACGTGGGTGCCGCCGTGGCACGCCGCGGGATCCCACACGTCGGCGTCGTCGGGCGCGACGTTGAGGTCGCCGCCGAGGACGAGCACCCCCGACGGATCGGTCGTGGCGGCGAGCCAGGCGGTGAGCCGATCGAACCAGACCAGCTTCGCGGCGTAGAACGGTGAGTCCACGCTGCGTCCGTTCGGCGCGTACACGCTGACGACACGGATGCCGCCGCAGGTGGCGGCGATCATGCGCGCCTCCGCCAGCGGCTCGTCGTCACCGGCGTCGTCGGTCGCGGCCGGGCGCAGCGGCTGGCCGAAGTTCGTCACCACGTCGTCGATGCCGCACCGGCTCGCGATGGCGACGCCGTTCCACCGGCCCTCGCCGTGGTGTGCGAGCCGGTAGCCGGCGTCGCGGAAGGCGTCGATCGGGGCGTCGGCGTCGGTGAGCTTCGTCTCCTGCAGGAGGAGCACGTCGGGCCGGGCGCGCTCGAGCCACCACCGGACCTTGTCGAGACGGGCGCGCAGCGAGTTGACGTTCCAGGTGGCGATTCGCATGGACGGCGCACCGGGCGAGGTCACCCCGCCGGTGCCTCCTTCAGCATCTGATCGAGCTGCTCCTGGGCGAACCCGGCCCAGCGATTGCCGGGATACGTGGCGATGACCCAACGGAACTTCTCGATCGCCAGCTCGCGCTTCCCGAGCCGTCGCAGGCAGAGCCCGACGTGGTAATTCGCCTCGGCCACCCAGATGCTGTCCGGGAACTTGTCGATGACGATCTGGTAGCCGTCCATCGCGTCCTGGAAGCGCTCGGCGCGGAAGAGGCTGGCGGCGCGGAAGAAGGCGGCGTCGGCGGCCTGGTTGGTGTCGCCGCCGAGACGCATGGCGCGATCGAAGTTCTCGAGCGACGTCACGTAGTCCTGCTTCTGGAAGGCCTCCCAACCGCGCTTGTAGAAGATCTGCGGGCCGAAATCGCGCAGCACGTGCCAGCCGGTGATGCCGATGGCGCCGAGCGTCACCGCCGTCATGAGGGCAGGGTGCACGGCGAAGAGCCCGCGCGGCAGGGCGCCCTCGGGCTCGCCCAGCGGCTCGCGCCGCCGACCCACCAGGCACACCACGACGCCCACCAGCGACAGCACGATGCCGAGCCAGTCGGAGCCGATGCGCCGGTACGTCATCGTCACGTGGTTGCCGTCGGGGAAGACGAGCATGAACGCCGGGCTCACGAGGTGGACGTGGCTCGCGCCCTCGACCGTCCAGTTCGGGAAGTAGGCCACCGAGACGATGTGCGGCTGGCCCGGGCACGTCGTCGTGAACTCCATCTTGAGATGGTCGATCTTCTCGGTGATCTGGCAGTCACCGGGGACGGGCTCGCGAGGCAGGTCGATGGGGGACTTCGACTGCAGCGGGAAGCGCGCCATCTCGCCCGCCGGGATGGTGTCCTCGGCCACGATCGGCACGTCGAGCACGGCGTCGGTGGAGAACCAGCGGTGGAAGTCCTTCTTCCAGCGGTCGGTGGTGATGCGCACCGGACGGAACTTCGGCACGCGCACGTAGTGCCGGTCGGCGTCCTTCAGGCGGAAGATGCTGTAGCCCTGCTGGTTGAAGTGCCGCTCCCAGCGCGGGTCGGCGGCGAGCGCCTTCGTCACCTCGTCGGTGAGGACGACGATGTCGTTGGCGTTGTACATCGCCAGCCGCGGCGTGGCGCGATTGAGATCGAGGTTCGGGTACGAGTAGCCGGGGATGACGCCCGTGCCCTGCTTCGAGATCTGCGACTGCAGCCAGTAGATGAACGGCGAGTTGACGCCCGTCTGCAGCAGCACGCCTTCCAGCGTCGGCCGACCGGACAGCAGCGCCATGTTCTCGAAGACGCGCATGCTGCCGAAGCGGTCGTGCTTGGGCGAGTTCTCGTAGGCGACGCGTGGATCGCCGATGGTGCCCTGCACCGCGCCGGTGATGGCCTTCAGCAGCGGCCAGGACGGCTTCCGCTCCAGGCCCTCGTAGTTCCACTTGATCCAGCTCGGGATGAACGTCGTCCGCGCCTGCACCCAGGCGACGATGCTGACCGAGAGGGCGATGCCGGCGATGTGCGGCCCGATGTGCAGCGGCAGCACGCGGCGCACGAAGTCGAGCGCCAGGAAGATCATCAGCACGTACGCGAACGGCACGAAGCGGATCTCGGGCAGGCCGATCTCGGTGGCGTTGAAGAAGAACATCGCCGTCGCGAGCGTCGTGACGAGGAGGTAGCGCGCCTGCCGGTTCTCGGGCCGCCGGAAGATGCCGATCCAGATCACGTCGCACAGGGCCAGGATGGCCGGCGGCCACAGGATCTGCGGCATCAGGTCCCACGGCGACGGGAAGTGCCACACCCAGTTGATCGACGTGGCGAAGCCGAGCTTGGCGATGAGCGGCACCAGCCAGAAGCCCATCAGCAGCACGGCGGTGCCGTACACGAGGAGCAGGAAGCGCAGGTTGCGTGCGAAGGTGCGGCGCCCGAACACGAAGAAGATGCCGCCGGTGGCGGCGTTCAGGAACGCGACCGGATGACAGAGCCCGGTCAGCGCCAGCAGCGCACCGAGCCCGCGCCAGCCCTTCTGCTCTTCGACGCCCTTGTAGAGATAGCCGATGAACAGCACCGACAGGCTGAAGCCGATGCTGTGGGCGAACTCGCCGGCGAGCGTGCTCGGGATGTTGCCGCCCCACATCGAGTTCCCCTCGTTGAAGAGGAACAGCAGGCTCGCCGCCGCGCCGATGGCCGGTACCGGGAACGCGAACCGCATCGCACGCAGCGCCAGCAGCATGCAGAGCGGCAGCAGGAACACGCCCGACACCGAGATCAGCTTGAACGCGACGTTGAACGGGATGACGTACGACAGCAGGACGATCGAGAGCGCCGGCGGCAGGAAGTAGAACTGGTACGGGGCGTAGCCGGCGAAGTTGCCGAGGTCCCAGCCCAGCGGGTTGCCGGCCGGCAGCAGCACGTCCTTCAGGTGGTGCATCGGCCGCAGGAACGACGGCGTGTCGCCGCCCGCGTCCATGGTGTCGAGCAGCAGCAGCGACGGCTTGAAGTAGTAGAGGAGGAATCCCCAGACGCCGGCCAGCACGAGGAGCGTGGTGCCGCGATCGAGGAACATGCGCAGACGCGAGCGCGGCTCAGCCATAGTGTCCCCGGACCCCGCGCCAGGCGATGCGGAGCGTGTCGGCGATCATGCGGGGCGCATGCCGCGAGAGGCTGACGGAGGTGTCCTCGTTGTGCACCAGCCGCAGCGGCTGCCGTCGCACGCGGTAGCCGGCCTTCTTGGCGCGCATGAGGATCTCGACGTCGAACGAGAAGCTGGTGGTTTCGAGGCGTGCGTACAAGTCCTTCGCCACCGCGTTGCGGTAGCCTTTGTAGCCGCACTGGGTGTCGTCGTAGTCGAGGCCGCAGAGCCGCTTCACCATGAAGGTGAAAACGGCGCTCGACAGCTTGCGCATGCCGGTGACCTCGGCGGCGCACTCCGACTCGGGCAGCAGCCGGTCGCCGATGACGATGTCGGCGTCGGCGCGCAGCCAGGCGAGCGTCGTCGCCAACGGCTCGAGCGAGAAGGGCAGGTCGGAGTCGGTGAAGATGACGCACTCGCCCTGCGCGCGCGCCATGCCGGCGCGCACCGCGCCGCCCTTGCCCTGGTTCTCGGGCAACCCGACGAAGACGGCGCCCGGCGGCATGTCCTCCGCCTGGATGCCGTTCCCCGCGCTGCTGCCGTCGTCGACCACGATGAGCTCGGTGCGCTCGCCGGGGAGCGCCGCCAGCGTGGCGGCGGCCTCGACGACGGCGCGACGGGTGCGCTCGCGTTGGTTGAAGCTCGGGATCACGAGGGAGAAGGTCGGAGCGCGATCGATGGGGAACCCTCCTCCAGCAGCGCGCGCAGCGCGCGCTTGTCCACCTTGAACATGGGCGTGATCGGCAGCTCGTGCAGCAGTGTCAGCCCGTCCGGTCGCTTGAAGCTCGCGAGCACCTCGCCGACGTGGGCGCGGAGCGCCGACAGATCGGGCGGATCGCCGGCGTCGCGCGGGACGACGAACGCCCAGCCGATCTCGCCGAAGCGCTCGTCGGCGACGCCCACCACCGCGGCACGGGCCACCTTCGGGTGGCGCGCGAGCCGGTCCTCGATCTCGCCGGGATACACGTTGAAGCCGCCGCGGATGAACATCTCGCTCTGGCGGCCGCGCAGATGCAGGTAGCCCGCGTCGTCGAGGAAGCCGAGGTCGCCGGTGTGTACCCAGCCGTCGGCGTCGATGATGGCGGCGGTGGCGTCGGGATCGCGCCAGTAGCCGCGCATGGTCGCAGGCGAGCGGATCACCACCTCGCCGACGTCACCGTCGCCGACGACACGCAGCTCGACGCCCTCGGTGGCGCGGCCGACCGTCGTCGTCAGCAGCTCGGGGGGGTCGTCGGGCAGCGAGCCGGTGGCGATGCCGACCTCGGTGGAGGAGTAGCGCACGCTCACCACCACGCCGAGCGTCTCCTGCAGGCGGCGGATCAGCGCCGGCGACGACGGCGCGCCCCCGACCAGCACCGACCGCAGCGAGGACAGGTCGCGTCGCGGGCGATCGGGGTGGTCGAGCAGCATGATGGCCTGCGTCGGGATGGCGCCGATGTGCGTCAGGCGCTCGCGCTCGATGACGGCGAGCACCGCAGCGGGATCGAACGTGTCGTGGATGAGCACGGCGCCGCGCGTGCCGATCTGCACGGCGATGCGCGCCATCGTGCCGACGTGCGCGAAGGAGAGGCCCGCGGCGAGGTGCGTGCGGCTCGCCGTCGCGCCGCCGGTGTGCCGGTTGCGCTCGATGGCGGCCAGCGCGAGCAGATTGCGGTGCGTGTACCAGGCGCCCTTCGGCGCGCCGGTGGTGCCGCTCGTGAACACGATCGCCACCGGGGCGTCGGGCGCGGCGCCCTCGGGCGCCGGCGGCGCGTCCCCCGCGATGGCGTGCACCAACGCCGCGGTGCCACCACGCAGCGCATCCGCCGGGCACCACACGACGTCGCACGGCGCCTCGACGATGGTGCGGAAGTCGGCGTCGTGCCAGGTGTCGATGGCGAGCAGCAGCCGGGGCTCGGCGCGTCGCAGCACGTGCCCGATCTCGGTGCGCCGATAGCGGACGTTGATGCCGGTGGTGACGGCCCCGAGCCGCGCGGCGGCGAGGTAGGCGACGAGGTAGAACGGCGTCGACGGGAGCAGCAACGCCACGACGTCGCCGGCGCGGACGCCGCGCGCCGCCATCCCGGCGGCGAGCCGATCGGCGAGCGCGTCCCAGTCGGCGTAGGTGAGTCGCTCGGAACGGTACCGGAAGGCCTCGTCCATGGGCGCCTCACGGGCTACCTGCCGGAGCAGGTCCGAGAGGGTGGGCGCCTCGGGCATGGCGGGTGTCTTAGCGGATGTCGGCATGGCGGTCGACGCCCGACGAGGCACGACGAATCGAGTGTATGGTGCGCCCGGCGAGAGGCAAGCTGCGACGTCAGTGCCGGTAGCTCGGGTCGAGGTCGAGGAGTCCGTTCAGGGCGTCGAACCCCATCAGATCGGCGGCCACGGCGGCGCTGGCGCCGTCGCGGGCGAGGACGCCGTAGGCCGACTCGAGCGCCCGTGCCGCGGCCAGGACCCCGGTCACCGGGACCACGACCATCTGGTAGCCGTGCGCCGCCAGCTCGGACGTGGGACGCAGCGGCGTGCGGCCCTGCTCGACCATGTTGGCCACGAGGGTGACCTCGGCCGGAACGCTGGCCCGCACGAGGGCCATCTCCTCGGTCGACTCCGGCGCCTCGACGAACACCGCGTCGGCGCCGGCGGCGGCGAACGCCGTGGCGCGGGCGATGGCCTCGTCGAGCCCGACGGCGGCGCGGGCGTCGGTCCGCGCGGTGACGTGGAAGGGCACGTCGCCGCGGGCACGCAGCGCGGCCTCGAGCTTCGGGAGATAGTCGTCGAGCGCCACCACCTGCTTGCCGCGCATGTGCCCGCAGCGCTTCGGCCATACCTGGTCCTCGAGAAAGCACCCGGCGGCGCCGATCTCGATGAGCGCGCGGACCGTGCCGGCGACGTCGTCGTAGCCGGTGTCGATGTCGACGATCATCGGACACGTGGCCACGGCATGGACGCGGCGCGCGGCGTCGAGCACGTCGGCCTGGCCGAGGATGCCGACGTCGGGCCGTCCGAGGTGCGTCACCGACAACGCGAAGCCGGAGAGAAAGACCGCCCGGAAGCCCGCGCGCGCGGCCAGCAACGCCGACAGCGGATCGTAGACGCCGGGGAGGACGAGCGGACCGCGCTCGTGGAGGAGCTTCGCGATGGTGGGCATCGGAGACACGTTGCCAGCTGCGGTGGAACCTGGCACACAACCTCGGCGCGCGGCAAGGTCGGTGACCCGCGGCGTCAAACCCATGCGCAGAAGCCATCGCCACTGATGCCGCAGGTCCGCATCCAGCTGCCGCACCACTACCGCACGCTCGACCCGTCCGTGCGACGCGAGATCGTCGACCACGCCGCCGCCGACGGCTTCCCGCTCTCGGGCGTCCTGCATCGACCGGCTGTGACCGATCCCGACGTCGTGGTGCTGGCGATGCACCCGCGCGTCGACTTCTCGCGCCACTACCTGGTGCCGTACCTCGTGGACGGCGGCTACGCCTTCATGGGCTCGACGACGCGCTACCTGCACCACGACGCCGACGCGCTGCACGAGCGTCTGCTCGTCGACGTCGCCGGCACGGTGTCGTGGCTGCGCGAGCAGGGCTTCCGCACGGTGATCCTGCTCGCCAACTCGGGCGGCGGCTCGTTGTTCGCGTTCTACCTCGAGCAGGCGGCGAAGGCGCCGGGCGCCCGCATCACGCGTGCGCCGTCGGGCGACGCGGTGCCGCTGCACGAGACCGACATGCCGATGGCCGACGGCCTGGTGCTGCTCGCGGCGCACCTCGGGGAGGGGCGCTTCCTGCTCGATCGCCTCGACCCGTCGGTGATCGACGAGAGCGATCCGGTCGCGACGAATCCCCGCCTCGACATGTACGACCCGCGCAACGGCTACCGCCCCATGGGCGAGGGCCCGTCGTCGTACTCGGCCGATTTCCTCGCCGAGTTTCGCGCCGCGCAGCGGGCGCGGTGCGCGCGGCTCGACGCGCAGGCGCTCGCCTGGTGCGAGGAGGCGCGCTACCACCGCCGCCGGCTCGGCAAGCTCGAGGACATGCCGCCCGCGGAGCGGGCGTACCTGACGCGGCACGCGCTCCAGCGCCGCTACTTCCTGATCTACCGCACGCTCGCCGATCCGCGGTACCTCGATCCGTCGCTCGATGCGTCGCAGCGACCGCTGGGCTCGATCTTCTCGTTCGGCCGCGATCCCATCGTCGGCAACTACGGCGAGGGCCTGGCGCGCTCGATGAGCGGGCGCGGCTGGCTGTCGACGTGGTCGGGGCTGTCGTCGCAGGCGGAGCTCGATCGCACGCTGCCCGCGGTCACGGTGCCGACGCACGTGATCTGTCCGCTCGCCGACCTCGACATCTACCCGTCGGAGTGTCGCAGCGCGTTCGAGTGGTCGGGTGCCACCGACAAGGTCTACAGCGAGATCCCCTGGGCGGGGCACTACCTGTATCCCGTCGGCATCGAAGGCGCGTCGCTGCCGCACCCGCAGGAGCGCGCGGCGCGCGAGCTCATCCTCCCGTGGCTGCGCGAGCGCTGGCCGGTGTGAACGCGCGCGCCGCCATCGCCGGCATCGGGCAGACGCGCTTCGCGAAGCAGCTCGGCGTCTCCGAAGCGGAGGTGGCCGCCATCGCGGTGCGGGCGGCCCTCGACGACGCCGGCCTGTCGGCGAGCGACGTCGACGGCGTCTGCCTGTTCGACATCGAGTCGAACACGGTGGCCGACGTGGCGGCGGGGTTCGGGTTCGGCGATCTGCGGTTCTTCTCGACGCACAGCCACGGCGGCGGCTCGTACGTCGCGGTGGTGGCGAGCGCGGCGGCGGCGATCGCAGCGGGGCACGCGACGACGGTGGTGGCGTTCCGCGCCCGCAACCGCGGCCGCGCGTCGTCGTTCGGCAAGGGCTACACGCAGGGCGGCCGGCCGTGGGAGAAGATCGCGCCGCGCATCGCCGGCTTCTACCAGTGGCAGGTGCCGTTCGGGGTGGTGTCGCCGGTGCAGGAGATGGCGCTCATCGCGCGCCGCCACATGCTCGACCACGGCACCACCGACGACCACTTCGGCGAGGTCGCCTGCGCCGCGCGTCATCACGCCACCACGAACCCGAACGCGCTCATGCGCACGCCGCTCACGCTCGACGAGCATCACGCGTCGCGCTGGGTGGCCGAGCCGCTGCGGCTCCTCGACTGCTGCCTCGAGACCGATGGCGGCGCCGCCATCGTGCTGACGTCGGTCGAGCGCGCGCGCGACCTGCGCCAGCCGCCGGCGCACGTGCTCGCCGCCGTGCAGAGTCTCGGGCCGGCGCATCACCATCCGCACGACTGGTTCGCGGTCGATCGGCGACGCTGGATGACGTCCGCCGCCGAGCGCCTGTGGGGCCCGGCCGGGGTGCGTCCGGACGACGTCGACGCCGCCATGCTCTACGACCACTTCACGCCGATGGTGCTCCTGGCCCTGGAGGACTGGGGCTTCTGCGCGCCAGGCGAGGGCGGGCCCTTCACCGACGGCGGCGCCATCCGTGGCCCGCATGGACGGCTGCCCGTCAACACACATGGGGGCCAGCTCTCCGAGGCCTTCATCCACGGCTTCAACAACCTCACCGAGGCGGTGCGCCAGCTGCGCGGCACCTCCACCTGCCAGGTGCCCGACGCCGAGCTGGTGTTCGTGGCCGCCGCATCGAGCGATCCCTACGGAGCGCTCCTGCTCGCGAGATGACGACGACGATGAGCACACCACCGCTACCGCAGCCGAATGCCGACACGCTCGAGTTCTGGGAAGGCTGTCGTCGCCACGAGCTGCGCCTGCAGCGCTGCGGCGACTGCGAGCAGGCGCGCTTCTCGCCGCGCCCGGCGTGTCCCGCGTGCGGCTCGCTGCGCTTCGTCTGGTTCACCGCCAGCGGCCGCGGCCGCGTGTACTCGTGGACGGTGGTGCACCGGCCGACGCTGCCCGCGTTCGAGGCCCTGGTCCCCTACGCTGCCGGCCTGATCGTCCTCGACGAGGGTCCCTTCATGGTGGGGCAGATCCGCGGCTGCGATCCGCACGCGGTGCGCGAGGGCGTGGCGGTGCAGGTCGAGTTCGACGACGTCACCGACGACGTGTCGTTGCCGCACTGGCGCGTGGCATGACCGCGGCGGCCATCGTCGGCATCGGCCGCACGCGTTTCGCGCGCACCGCCGCCGTCACCGAGGCGGCGCTGGCGTCGCGCGCGATCACGGAGGCGCTGGCCGACGCCGGGCTCGCGATCGGCGACGTCGACGGGGTGGTGCGGTTCGATCGGGAGGCGCTGTGGGAGTTCGACCTGCCGGGCGTGATGCGACTCGCGGGCCTGCCGTACTACGGGGCGGTGCCGTTCGGTCCGGGCAGCGCGCCGGCGCTGGTGCGCCTCGCGGCCATGGCCGTCGGCCTCGGGCTGGCGCGTGTGGTCGTTGGCTATCATGCCCGACACGGTGTCGAGCGTGGCGTGGCGGGCAGCGATCACGCCTGGAGTGGCATCACGTCGGCGACCGAGGCCGCGGCCGTGGTGATGCAACGTCGGGGCGTGACACCGGCGCTGCTGACGACCGTCACCTGCGCCATGCGGCGTGCCGGGGCGCGCAACACCGGTGCCGTGCAGCGACGACCGCTCACGGCGGCGGCGCACCGGAAGAGCCCGTTCGTGGCCGAGCCCCTGCGCAGCGCGGACCTGGCGCCGCCGGCGGTCGGCGCCGGCGCCTTCGTGGTGACGACGCTCGAGCACGCCCGCACCCTGCGTCGTCCACCGGTGCGCGTGCTGTCGTCGATGCAGGCGGCGCTGCCGTCGGTGGCCCGTCACCTGCCCGAGTGGTACGCGCGCCGCGCCGAGCAGGCCCTCGGCCGCGCGGCGCGCCGTCTCTTCCGTGACGCGCGGCTGCGGCCCGCCGACGTGGACGTCGCCTGTCTGTACGCCGATCCCGCCGGCCTGGTGCCGATCGCGCTCGAAGACTACGGCTTCTGTGCCCGCGGCGAGGCGGCGACCTATCTGCGCGGCGGCGGCGTGCGCGTGAACCCGCACGGCGGGCAACTCGCCGAAGCGAGCCTCGACGGCATCAACGACGTCGTGGCGGCGGTGCGCGCCCTGCGCGGCGATGTCCGCCCGCGCGCGCGCGTGGCGCTGGTCGCCGGCTCACCGCTCGAACCCACGTCGGCGGTGCTCCTCGGTGTCTGATCCGCTCGATCGGCTGACCATCGGCCACTACATGATGCGCCAGTGGTCGGTGGAGGAGGACGTCCGCCAGCTCGAGCGGCTCGGCTTCCGCTCGATCAGCCTGGCCAGCACGAAGCTCGACGCGTACGGCCCGGCACGCGCCGTCCGGCTGGTCAGGTCGTCGGGGCTGCGCGTCGCCCACATGGGGTCGTGGGGACGCTTCGGGACGACGCCGGCATCGGTACGCCGTGGTGTGGGCCAGGTGCGGCGCGCGCTCGGCTGGGCGCACGCGCTAGGGGCCGAGGTGCTCGTGGTCATCAGCGGTGGTCGCACGGGGTCGTGGGACGACGCGGCGCGGGCCTACGGCGACGCCTATGCGAGCCTGCTGCCCGAGGCGGCGGCCGCCGGACTGCGGCTCGCCATCGAGGTCATCCATCCGCTGCGCCAGGACCTGTCGTTCATCAACACGCTCGGCGACGCGCGCGGCATCGGGCGGCGGGCGGGTCGGGGCGCCGGCTACGTGCTCGACGTCTGGCACTCGGGCTGGGAGCGCGATCTGCTGGACGTCGTGCGGGCCGATGCGCGCCGTCGCATCCACGCCGTGCAGCTCTCCGACTACAAGGCCGTCACCATGCGGTCGCTCGACCGCGCGTTGCTCGGGAAGGGCATCCTGCCGCTGCGCGAGATCGTCGACACGCTCGAGGCCGGCGGCTACCGCGGCTGGTACGAAGCCGAGATCATCAGCGACGACCTCGAGCGTATGGGCTACGAGGCCGCGCTCCGGCACACGCGGACGGCGTTCCGCCGGCTGCTCCGCGAGCGCTAGCCGCTCTGCGCCGAGCCGGACGTGCCGGCGGCCGCCGCGTCGACCTGGGCGCGATGCGCCGAGAACGGCCGCGTGACCCCATCCTCGAGCAGCACACCGCGGATGGCGGAGCAGTCGGCGTCCATACGTCCGCGCAGGTGGAGCCGGCCGGTGCCGGCGCAGGCGGTCCAGGACGCCCGCATCGGGACGCCGCTGCGCTGGGCAGGCGCGTACGTCGCGTGGGTCGGCGGGCACCGTCCCGCCAGCGCGATGGTCCCGTCGCGGAGATCGAGGACGGGGAACGCGGCCCCGTCGGCGACGAAGCGCCCGGTGGCGCAGCGTGGTGGGCCTGCCGTCAGGGGTGGCTGCATCCATGCCACCACCCCGAGCACGATCAGCGCAAGGAAGCTCTTTCTTGCCATACTGCCCTCCTGGCTTGGCAGTATTCTTTGGCGTATGAAACCCGGGCCGTCAAGCCCGGGCCTGTTCACTGGACGGAGGCCCTTATTCCCTGGGCGGCGAGGACGGCGGCCACGTCGCCCGTCAGCAGCTCGACGGCGCCGGCATGCCCACGGAGGGCCGCGTCCATGTGGGCGAGCCCCAGGCCGCGGATGGCGCGATAGGCGTGGTCGGGCGGGGCCAGCTGGCCGATGGGCGGGACGCGCTGGGCGATGGCCTTGAACACGCCGGGTGGTGGCATCATGCGGAACAGCTCGTGCATCTGCTCGGCCCGGTCGAGGAAGTGCATGTGGTCCATGTTCTCCAGGACCACCATGGGGGGCGTGCCGGGGGTACGGTCGCGGAGGACGTGCATGCCCTCGAGCGGCAGGAGCGTATCGCGGTCGGCGACGATGTAGAGCGTCGGCACGTGGCGTCCCCAGGCGAAGTCGAGGGCGTCGCCGAGGGGGTTCGTCGGCAGCGGGCTCGGTCCGCCGGCCGGGGCGAGGGGCAGGGCGGCTCGCACCCGCGGATCGGCGGCGGTGACGGCGAGCGTCGTCCAGCCGCCGAAGCTGTGCCCGGTGACGCCGATGCGCTCGGGATCGACGTGCGCGTCGAGCCCGCCGGCGGTGCCGTCGAGGATACGGTCGAGCAGGAAGGTGACGTCGGCGGGGCGGTCGCCGATGAACCCGCGTAGGATCGCCGCGGTGTCGGGCGCCGGGGCTCCGGAGCGCGCCTGCATGGCGGCCTGCATGACGTCGAAGACGGTGTTGCCGGTATGGTCGCAGGCCGCGACGACGTAGCCGTGGCTGGCCAGGTGCGTGCAGAGGAACGTGCTCTGGCGTCGATGGCCGCCGAAGCCGTGCGAGAACAGCACCAGCGGATGACGCCCCGCACGTGGTGTGGCATCGCGCACGGCGTCCTGGGCGACGGCTTCCAGACCCGGGAACAGCTCGTAGGCGTCGGTCGTGGCCCCTGCGTGCTCGTCGGTGGCGGGATACCAGAGCTCGACGGCGAGGGAACGGCCGTCGCGAGCGGGGTCGACGAGGTGGGTGGAGCGGACGCCGACGGGGTGCGGGCCACGCGCGAACGGGTCGTATGCCATGGCGGGCAGCAATCGGGGTCCGGCCGCGACGAGTCAAGGTCTTGCGCGGCGGGCGGAATTGGGCGCAAGGAAAGCCATGGCGACCGACGGGCCGTCGCCCTGTTCCGAGTGTGGCGTCGAGAACACGGCGGACTCGAACTTCTGCAAGCACTGTGGCGTGCCGCTCGGCGCGCACGGCGCGGAACCGCGCTCCATGGGCATCGCGGAGCGCACGCGGGACCGCTGTCTCGAGCTGCTGCGCGCGAACCCGGACAACGCGCACAGCCACTACAACCTCGGTCTCGCGTACTACCACCTCGGTGAGGCCGGCAACGCCACCCGCGCCTTCGAGCGGGTCGTCGACCTCGAGGACGCGTACCCGCAGGCGCACTTCCAGCTCGCGCTCTGTCACTACCGGCGCGGTGCCATGGGCGACTGCGCGGCGGCCGCCCGTCGGGCCATCGAGCTCAATCCGCACTCCGCACCGGCGCACTTCCGTCTCGCCATCGCCCTCTTCCACCTGGGCCGGCTCGAGGAGGCGGGGCGGGCCTTCGAGCGCACGATCGCCGTGGATCCCGAGTACGTCATCGCGTGGTACCACCTCGGCGTGGTGCGCGAGCGTCGCAACGACAGCGCCGGTGCCGTCGACTGCTTCGAGCGGGTGGTACGGGCGAATCCGGGCGACGCGTCCGCGCACTACCACCTGGGCCTCTGCTACGAGCGCGAGGGCAGGGACGGTCTGGCGATGACCGAGCTCACCCGCGCGCTCGAGCTGGATCCGTCCGACACCGCGGCCGCCGCAGCGCTGCAGGAGCTGCAGCGCTAGTCAGCGCAGACGGGCGAGGCCGTCGACGACCTGGCGCTGGGCTGCTTTCAGCACCACCGCGCGCATCGGTCCCACGAGCCCACTCGCCACGATGACGGCGCCGATCGCCTCGGCGGCCAGCGTCGCCGCCCGCGTCCGGCGTCGGGCGCTGGCGCGCCGCAGCGCCGTCTCGACCGTCTCGGTGGGAGCGCGCAGGAGCTCGCCGACGAGGGTCGTGAACGCCGTCTCGTATGCTGCCTGCACCGGGCCTCCGAGGCGCCCCGCATCCGCGGTGAGGGCGGCGAAGGTACAGCCCTCGCGCACGACCGCGAGATGGTCCGGATGGAGGTACGCCCGCAGGATGGCCTGCGTGGCCCGCTGCCAGCGCGCGGGTGTGGACGACGGACGCGCCGAGAGCTGACGAATCAATCCGTGATCGTTGCCGACGACGGTGGCGAAGAGGGCCTCCTTCGACGGAAAGTGCGCGTAGAAACCGCCGTGGGTGAGGCCGGCGTCGTGCATGACATCGGCGACCCCGGTCGCCGCGAACCCCCGCTGGCGGAAGACGCGGCCCGCACTCCGTACGATGCGCTCGCGGGTCTGCGCCTTGTGCTCCTTGCCGAGCGGCATGGTCCCATGCCTATCATATGATCCCCATCATATGAAAAAGGAGGCGGCATGCTCGAGCTCCTGCAGTTCCGTCATTCGCCCTACAACGAGAAGGTGCGCTGGGTGCTCGACCTGAAGCACGTCCCGCATCGGCGCCGCAGCCTCCTGCCGGGCCCGCACCTGCTCACGGTACGGCGGCGGACCGGTCGGACCACCACCCCGGTGTTGCTGCACGAGGGCGGCGCCCTCGACGGGTCCGCCCGGATCGTGGCGTGGCTCGAAGCGCGGCATCCGCTCCCGGCGGTCCTCCCTCCCGACGATCCATCGCGGACCGAGGCCCTGCGCATCGAGCGCTGGTTCGACGAGGACATCACGCCGCGCATCCGGCGCGTCGTGCTCGACACGCTGCTGCGCACGCCGTCGTATTTCGCGCGCGTGTTCGGCGACGGTGCGTCCGTCTGGCGGCAACGGACGTATGCCCTGACGGTTCCGCTCGCGGCACCGATCGTGCGGCGTGGCAACGGGATCGCGGGCCCCGACACGGTGGCCGACGGGCTCGCCGCCATGGGCGAGGCGCTCGACGTCGTCGCGGATCGTGCCGCCGCCACCGGCTACCTGCTGGGGGACGATCTCACCATCGCCGACATCGCCGCCGCCTCGTCGTTGGCCATGCTGGTCCGTCCGCCGCAGTCGCCGATGGCGAGCGTCGAGCCGGTGTCGCCGGCGTTCGCCGTGGTCGTGCGGCAGTTCGCCGACCATGCGGGCGCGGCATGGGTACGCTCGATCTATCGTCGCCACCGCCTGGCTCGCGCCGATTTCGACGGACCGAGCGCGGGAGTGGCGTGATGGCTGCCTGGAAGACCGTTCCCCCGGAGTTGGTCGAGCGGTTCGACGCCGCCCTCCCGCGCGATGCCGGTGTCGAACGCCGGCGCATGTTCGGTTGCCCCTGCGCCTTTGTGAACGGCAACATGTTTGCGGGGCTGCACGAGGATCGCCTGCTGGTGCGACTGCCCGACGAAGCCCCGCGGCGGCCGTGCGTCATGATGGGCCGTACGTTGCGCGAGTACGCCATGCTCATGGAGCCGTTGGCCATGCCGCGGCGCGAGCTCGGGCGCTGGATCGCGGCGGCATTCGCGTACGCGCGCCGACTGCCGGTCAAGGCGAAGGCGCCGGCCCGCCGGCGCGGCCGCGGCTCGTCACCACCAGGGTCACCACCGTCACCGGGCCGACGAACGCGAGCATGATCCACCCGTAGGCCGGCAGCGCGTCGTGCTGCTGGGCCGCGAGGATGAGGTAGGCGGTGTAGGCCGCATAGTACGCGACGAAGAGACCGCCCTCCCATCGCGCGATCTCACCGCCGGTACGGAACACCGGTAGGCATGCGACCGCCGCTGCCAGCATCACCCAGATGTCGAAATGCCGGATCGCGTCGGAGACCACGAGGCCGTCGGGGGCGACGAGGCCCGACACACCGAGGCAGCCGAGGATGTTGAAGACGTTGCTGCCGACGACATTGCCGACGGCGATGTCGCGCTCGCCCTTGAGCGCCGCGGTCACCGAGGTGGCCACCTCCGGCATCGAGGTCCCGGCGGCGACGATCGTCAGGCCGATCACGAGGTCGCTGACGCCGAGGGCGCGTGCGAACGTCGTCGCCGCCGACACCAACCAGTCGGCCCCCACGACGAGGAGGCCGAGACCGACGACGATCAGCGCGATCTGGACGCTCCAGTGCCGATCCCAGCCGGTCGCGGGTCTCAGCTCGGCCGCATACTCGTCTCGGGTCGCCCGCGACTCCCGGCGGGACTGCTGCACCAGGAACGTGGTGTAGGCACCCAGGACGGTGATGAGCAGGGCCGCATCACCGAGGCCGATGCGGCCGTCGTGTGCGCATGCCGCCAGCAGGAGCGACGCGCCGATCATGACCGGCACTTCCTGGCGGATGATCTGCGCATGCACGACGAGGGGCGTGATCAACGCCGAGACGCCGAGGATGAAGAGGATGTTGAAGACGTTGCTGCCGACGACGTTGCCGAGGGCGATGTCGCCCCGGCCGTCGGCGGCGGCCCCCATCGAGACCGCCACCTCCGGCGAGCTGGTGCCGAAGGCGACGATGGTGAGCCCGACCACCAGCGGCGAGATGCCGAGCGCCAGTGCCAGCTTGGAAGACCCGCGCACCAGCAGCTCGGCACCAGCGACGAGGGTCGCCAATCCGAGCAGGAAGAGAAGCCCCGTCACTGCGCGAGGAAGGCGCGCAGCTCGGGACTGGCCGACGTCGACGGCTCGGCGTCCGCGAGCACCGTGTACATCTCCCACGCGACGCCGTCCTGGTCGCGCACCCAGAACTTGTCGGCTTTGGCGTAGCAGCAGGTGACGTTCTGCTCGGTGAGCGGCTCGAGGCCGTTGGCCTTGGCGCGCACCTGCTCGGTGGCGACGTCGGCGGTGCCGGGGTAGCGGATGCCGAGGTGGCTCACGGTGCCGGGCGTGCCGCCGAGGTTGAGCGACAGGATCACCGGCGGGTCGGTGAGCTCGAACTTGGCGTAGCCGGGACGCACCTTGGCGGGCTCCACGCCGAGGATGGTGCGATAGCGATCGACGGCGGCCTCGATGTCGGCGACGTAGAGCGAAACGTGGAACGTGTTCATGCGAATCTCCTTCTTCAGCAGCAGTTGGCGTCGCGACAGCAGGTCGCGACGAAGCGCCGGAGCTGGTCGGCGAAGGTACGGCACTGGGTGGTGTCGAGGCGGTAGACGCGCTCCCGGCCCTCGCGCTCCTGCACCAGGAGGCCCGCGTCCGACAGCACCTTCAGGTGGTGCGAGACGGCGGGGCGGGAGAGGTGGAAGCGGTCGGCGAGCGCGCCCACGTTGAGGCGCTCGCGGGAGAGCAGGAGGACGATCTGCTGGCGGCTCGGGTCGCCGAGCGCGGTGAGGAAGCGCCCGAGGTCGCGCATGGGGCTGACGTCGGGAAGGGCGACGGCGACCGACTTGCTCATAGGTTCAAACTTTTGAACCTATCGACCGGTGGTGTCAAGCCTCGTCGTCGAGCTCCACGCCGGCGCCGTGGCGCGCCGCTGCGACGGCGGCCACGAACAGACCGCAGATCGCCGCCACCGCGGCCAGTCCGACCAGACCGAGCCATCCCGCCACGTCGGCCGGCTGGGCCATGGCCCAGAGCGGCGTCACCAGGTCGAAGCCGTGCTCGGGCGTGGTGCGCAGGGCCTTGAGCGCCTCGAGCGACGCCGACAGGACGGCAGCGACGCCGCCGGCCGCGAGGCCGCCCAGTACGCCGCGCAGGACGAGCGCCGTCGCCGACAACGGCAGGCGCTGGTGCGGTGGCTCCACCGTGAACACCGGCTCGCGTGTCCCGAGTGGCACGAAGCGGGCCAGCAGCAGCATGCCCGGGATGCCGGACGCGATCGTGCACCAGTAGAACGTCTGCCAGCCGACCGCGTCGACGAGGAAGCCGCTGACCGGACCGGAGAGGAGCCGCGGCAGCCCGAACAGGCTCGAGAACAACGCGTACTGCGTCGCGGAGAACCGCTTCTGCGTCAGGCGCAGGAGCAGGACGGAGAACGCGCCGGTGCCCATGCCCGACGTCAGGCTCTCGAAGCCCGTCGCGCCGTACATGAGGACGCGGTTCACCGGGCTGCCCGCCACCAGCACGTAGCCGACGTTCGAGAAGATCTGCAGGAAGCCGAAGAGCCAGAGCGAGTGGCCCAGCCCGAGCATCGTCGTCATGAAGCCGCCGGCGAAGGTGCCGACGAGCGTCGCCACGAGCCCGACGCTCGCCAGCGCGACGCCGCGATCGAACTCGTTGTACCCCATGTCGACGAGGAACGGCCGCGTCAGCGCCTGCGCCAGGTTGTCGGCGAACTTGTAGAGCAGCACGAAGGCCAGGATCTCGAGCGCGCGGTGGCGCGCGAGGAAGCCCAGGAACGGCAGCCAGATTGCGTCGCGCAGGCTCGGCGGCGGGGGCGGCGTGTGCGGCGGCTCGGGGGCGGCCCACGTGATCGCGAGCATCGGCAGGTAGACGAGCGCCAGCCCGACGTTGACGAGCGGCCACGAGTACATGCCCGCGAGCGTGATGCTGAGGCCGCCGGCGATGAACATGGCGGCGCGGTAGAGGGCGATGCGCGCCCCGACGGCGACGCCCTGCTCCTCGGGCCGCAGCACGTCGACGGCATACGCGTCGACGGCGATGTCCTGCGTCGCCGAGGCGAAGGCGATCGCCAGCGCCAGCGCCGCGACCACCCACGGCGTGTCGGGATGATGCCCGACGCCCGCCAGCATGAGCGTGAACGCGAACAGCGCCACCTGCGCCACGGCCGCCCAGCCGCGCCGCCGTCCGAGGAACGGCGGCCGGTAGCGGTCCATCAACGGCGACCACAGCACCTTGAAGGTCCACGGCGCCTGCGCCAGCGTGATCAGCCCGACGACGCGGATGTCGAGGCCGATGCCACGCATCCAGTCCGGAATCGCGATCCACACCAGGCCGAGCGGCAGCCCCGAGGAGAAGGACAGCAGCGACACCGAGGCGGTCCGCCACGAGCGCATCGCCTGTCCAAGGTTCGCGAGCCCGCCCCGCCGCTCCTGCCCCACCGCGGCTGGCTCTAGCAGCCGCCGTCCCCCTTCCCAAACGGACCCGTTCTCTGGTACGCCACCGAAACGAACGATCGTTCATCCCGACACGCCGGAGGACTCTGCATGGACCCGATGATCTCGAGCGATTCCCACATCGTCGAGCCGCCCAATCTCTGGGAGAAGTACCTGACTCCCGAGCTGCGCCCCTACGCCCCGAAGCTCGTCAAGGACGAGGAGGGCGGTGACGCCTGGCTGTACAACGACGGCGGCGCCCCGGCGCCCCTCGGCCTCGTCACCGTGACGCGCGGTCGCGCGCGCGAAGACCTGCGCTGGTCGGGGGCGAAGTACGCCACCATCAACCAGGGCAACTTCGAGCCGACGGCGCGCGTGCAGGAGATGCTCGAGGACGGTGTGGTCGCCGAGGTCATCTACTCGCCGCAGCGCACGATGCGTCACTTCATGCAGGGCACCGAGGACGATCTGCACCTCGGCGGCGTAAAGGCCTACAACGACTGGCTGGCGAAGGACTTCTGCGCCAAGGCCGCCGATCGGCTCGTCGGCATCGGGCAGATGCCGGCCGTCGGCATCGAGGCCGCCATCACCGAGATGCGTCGTTGCAAGGACATGGGGCTCCGCGGCGTGCTGCTGTCGTCGTGGCCGAGCGGCAACCCGTCGCTCTCGCCCGCCGACGATCCGTTCTTCGCCGAGGCCGAGAAGCTCGGCCTGCCGATCAGCCTGCACATCGGCCTCGCGTCGCGCACCAAGGCGCCGCCGAAGCCGAAGACGCCGCTCGAGGAGAAGGCGGCGCGTGGCGAGGGCACCGGTGGCCGTCAGGTGTCGACGCTCTCGGGCGCCGGCCTCGACAGCATGCCGCTGCTGCTCGGCGAGATCATCCTCACCGGCGTGCACGACCGCTTCCCGAAGCTGCGCTTCGTGTCGGTCGAAGCCGGCATCGGCTGGGTGCCGTACTTCCTCGAGCAGATGGACGATCGCTACGATCGCAACCGGCACTGGGCGAAGATCAAGCTCGACCGCAACCCGAGCAGCTACGTGAAGACCAACTGGATGTTCACGTTCGTGATCGACCACTACGGCGTGAAGAACCGTCACGCCATCGGGGTGGACAACGTGATGTGGTCCACCGACTACCCGCACCACGGCTGCGACTGGCCGCATTCCCGCAAGACCGTCGCCGACATGTTCGAGGGTGTCCCCGCGGACGAGCGCCGAAAGATCACCTACGGCAACGCGGCGGCACTGTACGGCATCCGCGTCGGCGAGTAGAACCCTTCCCGCAGCACGGACAACGGTATCCGGCGTCGTCGTAATTCGGCGGCGGCGCCGGAGATCGTTCCTACCCCCGCAGCTGTCCCCGCAGGACGTCCTTGCGGACCTTACCGGTGGCGTTGCGCGGCAGCTCCGCCATGACCTCGAGCTGCTCGGGGATCTTCTGGCGCATCACCCCGCGTCCCTCCATGTAGGTGCGCACCTCGGCGAGGGTCAGCGCGCCGGCGCCGGGTCGGAGCACGACGCAGGCGCACACCCGCTCGCCGCTGGCGGCATCGGGGACCCCGACCACCGCGACGTCGGCCACCTTCGGGTGCGCGGACAGCTCGTCCTCGATGCCCTTGGCGGACAGGTTCTCGCCCTTGCGGATGATGACGTCCTTGCGACGGCCCGTGATGCGCACGGCACCGCTCGCGTCCATGACGCCGAGGTCGCCCGTGCGGAAGAAGCCGTCGGCGGTGAAGGCGGTGTTGAGCGCGGCGTCGAGGTAGCCGGCGCACATCTGCGGGCCGAACACCTCGAGCTCGCCCTCGACGCCGGCCGCGACGGGGCGCCCCCCCTCGTCGACGAGCCGCACCGTGGCGCCCGGGACGGCGCGCCCGTCGGTGCCGTGGCGCACCGACTCGGGATCGTCACGACGGCCGCACGTCACCATCGGGCACTCGGTGAGGCCGTACGAGCGATACGCGAACGGCGCCAGCTCGGATTGCACGCGGTGCATCAGCTCGGGCGAGACGTCGGCCGCGCCCGAGCCGCTGGTGCGTACCGTGCGCACCTTCTCGCGTGACCAGTTCGGCGCCGCGAACATGCCCTGCAGGATGGCCGGGGGTCCGCCCGCCGACGTCACGCCGTGCCGCTCGATGAGATCGACGGCGAGCGCCGGGTCGTAGGTGTCCATCAGGACGACGCTCGCCCCGGTCGCGATCGGCACCAGCACGAACATCGCGATGCCGCCGATGTGGGTGAGCGGGAACTGCAGCAGGCTGCGGTCGTCGGCGCTGCCGCCGAACAGCTCGGCGTGGTAGTGCCCGATCGATCCCATCGTCGACGGCGTGTGCAGGACGCCCTTCGGCTCGGCGGTGGTGCCCGACGTGTAGAAGATCATCGAGACGTCGTGCGGCCCGTGCGGCGACGGCGGCAGCGGCGTCGCTGGATCGCCCGCGAGTGATTCGAGGGCCTGCTGGCCGGGCGCCGGCTCGGCGCGCACCGTCGCCACGTGACGCAGGTCGGGGGCCGTCGCCTGGACGGCCCGCGCCAGCGCGCGATGATCGACGCCGCGCACGACGCCCGGCACGACCAGCAGCGTCGCGCGCGACTGACGGCAGACGAAGCCGACCTCCTGCTCGCGGTAGATGGTGATGATCGGGTTCGAGATCGCGCCGAGCCGATCGATCGCGACGGCGAGCGCCACCGCCTCGACCCAGTTGGGCAGCTGCCACGACACCACGCTGCCGGCGCGGACGTCGAGTCGTTGCAGCGCCACCGCGAGCCGGTCGGCGAGCGCTGCGACCTCACGATAGGTGTAGGTTCGCCCGCCGTCGCGTTGCCCTTCGATGACGAAGACGCGATCGGGGTCGCTCGCGGCCCGACGGGTGAGCAGCGTCGAGAGCGGCGGTTGCGGCCAGGCGCCGCTGGCCTCGTGCAGGGCGCGTCGCGCGTCGTCGGGAGGGCGGGTGGGCCGCATGCGGGCTCGCGTACCGCATCCCGCCGTGACGGTCGACCCTAGCGCGGCTCCTCGTAGCGCAGGTACGGCCGCTTCGGGGCCGCCGAGGGCACCGCCGCCGGCGGCAGGTCGAGCGTGCGCGGCGGGGCGGGCAGCGGCTCGATGTCGCGCGTGTTGTAGTCGAGATAGCGCTTCGGGCGGGTCGGCGGCACGGCCGCGCGCCACGTACCGCTTCTGGCCGCGTTGCCGCTCACCGGCGGCACCACCACCGACGGAATCGTCGGTGGCGTGCTGGGCGCGTCCGGCGCGGGCTCGAGCGTGATCGTCACCACGCCGTCCTCGTTCGCCATCGTGAACGGCATCGGGCCGTCGAGGTCCAGCACGACCCGCGCCGTGTTCTCGTCGAGCTGCCCGGTGCGGACGCGCAGCAGCGGGCCGCGCCCCGACACCACGCCACGCGCGCCGGTGCCGAGCCGCGTGCCCGGCAGGTCGACGACGATGCGGTCGGGGGCCGAGGCGCGCGGGGGCAGCTGCTGCGTCTGCGCCGCCACCGGACCGGAGACGTGCAGCCGCACCGACACGTGGCGCCCGCCGACGGTGTCGATGCGCTCGAGCACCGTGGCGTCGGCCACGGTGGCGAGGAGCAGGACGAGCATCGCCGGCACGCGTCGCAACACGTGCCGGCGATACCGCGAGATCGTCGGCGACGCTACTCGCCGTCCGGACCGATGCGGAACGCGTCCGACTCGGTGACGCGCCAGTTCTCCTTGCGCTCGATGTAGGCCTGGTCGATGGGATCGCGCGGCAGGCAGCCGGCGCGCCCGCGGACCATCGGCGCCATCTCCGCCACCGACAGCGTCGTCACGGGTGCGACGGCGACCGGTGCCGGCGCGCTGCCTTCGTCGGCGGGCGCCGCCATGCCCTCGTACACGTTGCCGGAGGTGAACACCGGCCCGGACTGGATCAGGCGCAGGGCCGAGTTGCCCTTGCCGCCGATCGACCGCGCGTACTCACCGAGCGTGAACAGCGAGTTCACGACGTTGCCGCTCGAGTCTGCCTCGAAGCGCGAACCCCAGAGCGTCCAGTCCTCGACGATGATGTTGCGCAGGTCGGCGACGACGCTGCCCGAGAGCAGCGGACCGCGTACCCACTGCTTCATCACCCAGGTGTGGTGGATGGAGACGTTGGTGGTGGTGCCGTACTTGAGGAACAGCGAGCGCGTGTTGCCGGCGAGGAAGCAGAACTGCACCGTCACGTCGTGCGCGCCGTAGCCGATCGAGATGCCGTCGTCGTCGGAGCCCGTCGACGAGATGTGGCTGAAGACGATGTTGTACGCGCCGTTGCCCTGCGCGCGCAGGTTGTCGGCGCCGCCGCGCAGCCGCAGGTTGCGCACGATGACGTCGTGTCCGCGGACGTCGAGCAGGTTGGCGTACTTGCCCTTGGCCGCGTAGATCGTCGCGCCGTTGCCCTCGATGGTGATGAAGCTGCCCTCGAGCCGCGGCAGCGTGCGGGTGACGGCGATGGGCTGCGTGGTCTCGAACTGGATGATGGCGTTGCCCGCGTTGGCGGCTTCGATCGCCGCCACCAGCGCGGCCTCGGTGGGCTCGCGCACGACGATGACGCGGCCGCCGGCGCCGCCGGGCGTGCTGCTGCCGAAGCCCTCGAGCCGGTCGGTGTCGTTGTCGCCCGGGCCGTCCGGGGGCGGCGGCAGCACGTCGTCGCCGACGACGATCGTGACCTCTCTGGTGTCGCTGCCCGTGGCGCTGGTGACGGTGAGGCGCGCCACGAACGTGCCCTTGTTGAGGTAGTGGTGCTCGACCACCGCGTTCGTCGCGGGAATGGCCATGGTGCGCGCGAAGACCGGCCCCGCCGGCGGGATCGGGCACTTCGCCTGCGACAGCTTCTGCGTCGCCTTCTTGATGTTGCCGACCGTGCCGTTCAAGGACGGCAGGGACGGGAAGCCGCCCGCGATGGCCTGCGCCTCCGACTCGCGCGAGTAGTTGAGCGCGGCGGCGTAGCGGTCGCAGCCCGACTTGTCGACGTCGTTGTAGAGGTACATGCCGCCGAGGTCGTGCGCGATCTTCTGCAGATACCAGCGCGCGACGCGGTCGATGCGGCTGGTGCCCTTCTTCGACACCGGGCCGTCCACCTGGATCAGCGTGAGCGGCGTGAGCTCGGTCGCGAGCGCCAGGTAGCGCTGGAGCGCATCGGTCATCTTGCCGTTGTCGCGCGCGCTCTTGGCGCTCTCGTACTTCGGATTCGCGCCTTTGATGGTCGCGCCCGGATCACCGCTGGGCGGCGGCGGCGGACCGTCGGTGCCGTCGCCGAAGTCCCAGGTGAACGTCAGGCCCTGGCCGTCCGGGGCACTCGAGGCGCTGGCATCGAAGGTGACCACGAGCGGCGGCTCGCCACTCGTCGACGTCGTCTCGAGACGCGCCACCGGCGGCCCGCCCGGCGGGGGCGGCGGCGGAGGCGGCGGGGCGACGGCGATCTCGGCACCGACCACGAGTGCCGGGCCCGCGGGACCCGATCCCGGATCCTCCGGCGCCCACGACTTGCTCGACCAGCCCGGACCCATGCTGCGATACGCGCGCGAACGCGCGCTGCCGTCGCTGACGATCATGTCGGCGCGCCCGTCGCCGTCGATGTCGCCGAGCGTCGGACCGACGCGGGTGCCGGCGTCGGGACCGTCCCACGCCTCGGCGCGCGCGAACGGCGCCGACGGCGTGCCGGTGCCGGTGAACGCGTAGATCGGGCCGATCTCGGTGCCGATCAATAGGTCGGCGCGGCCGTCGCCGTCGAAGTCGCCGAGCGCCGGTCGCGCGTGCTGCTCTTCGAGGTCCATGTTCCAGGCCGGCTCGAGCGCCCACGTCGGGCCGTGGCTGCCGGTGTTGCGCAGGCCGACGATCGTGCCGGCCGCCGTGCCGACCAACATGTCGGGGTCGCCGTCGCCGTCGAGGTCGGCGACCGCGGGCGACGCGCTCGAGCCGAAGTCGGTCGACGGCTCCCAGCTCTGCACGCGCTGCCAGAGCGGCGCGCTGTCGCTGCCGATGTTCTCGAACACCTGCACGCGGCCGGCGTTCTCGCCGACGATCGCGTCGCGATCGCCGTCGCCGTCGAGGTCGGCGACCGCCGGCAACGCGTAGCTGCCGACGTCGGGCAGGTCCGCGGCCGGACGACGGACCCAGGGGAAGCGGCCGCTCGTCGTCGAGTACGCGAAGCTCTGGCCGTTCGGCAGTCCGAGGTACAGGACCTCCGCCGAGCTCGTGCGCGACACACCGAGCTCCATGGCCACCACCACACCAATCCCCAGCCAACCCAACCGATGCTTCATCTCGGGGCTTGACGAGTGCAGAAGACGTGCCGCGCACGAGTGTCGGAAAATCACGACGCCGGGGGTGTCGATCGCACGTCGCTGCACTCGCGCGACGAGATGATGCCGCCGCACGCGAGGGTCGACAGCGAAGCGCGCAGCATCCTATAGAAGACGACGCCTGCGCAGACGGCACAGTGGAGGAACGATCGTGCAGACCGCGAAGATGTTGATCGACGGCGCGTGGACCGACGCGTCGAACGGCGCCACCTACACGGTGCCGAACCCCGCCACCGAGGAGACCGTCGGCGCCGCTCCCGACGCCACCGTCGACGACATGCACCGCGCCATCGCCGCCGCACGGCGCGCCTTCGACGACGGGCCGTGGCCGCGCTCGTCGCGTGACGAGCGGGCGCGCGCGCTGGTGCGCATCGCGGATGCGATGGAGCGCCGCAAGGAGGAGATGCGCGCGCTGCTCATCGCCGAAGCGGGGGCGACGTACCTGACGCACGGCATGCAGGTGGAGACGCCGATCGAGCATCTGCGCCACTGGGCCGACATGGCGCGCCGCTTCGAGTTCGAGGAGCCGCTGCCGACGCGCATCGCACAGGGGCCGATGGGCCCGCAGGTGAACTCGGGCATCGTCATGCGCCAGCCGGTCGGCGTCTGCGGCATGATTCCGACGTGGAACTTCCCGATGTTCGTCGCCGTGCAGAAGCTCGGGCCGGCGCTGGCCGCGGGCTGCACGATGATCTTCAAGCCGTCGCCGTGGGGGCCGCTCATCAACCTGCTCCTGGCCGAGATGGTGGCCGAGGCCGACCTGCCGCCGGGCGTCGTCAATGTCGTCACCGGCGAGTCGCCGGCCATCGCCGAGGCATTGGTCACCGACCCGCGCGTCGACAAGATCAGCTTCACCGGCAGCGTGCAGACGGGCCGTCGCATCATCCAGGCGTCGGCAGCGAACCTGAAGCGCGTGCACCTGGAGCTCGGAGGCAAGAGCGTTGGCCTCTACCTCGACGGCGACAACATCCAGATGAACGCCATGATCGCGTCGGGTCC
Source organism: uncultured Binatia bacterium (SeqCode) (assembly GCA_964404165.1). Classification (GTDB taxonomy): domain Bacteria; phylum Desulfobacterota; class Binatia; order DP-6; family DP-6; genus DASYLJ01. Next base: position 95,036 of record CAYOIZ010000016.1, read on the forward strand.
GGCGATGTTCCACGCCGGGCAGGGCTGCGCCATGGCCACCCGTGTGCTGGTGCCGAAGGCGTCGCACGACGAGTTCGTGCAGAACATGGTGGGCTTCGTGCAGGGCATGGTGAAGGTCGGCGATCCGGCCGATCCGTCGACGATGCTCGGTCCCGTCATCCGCGCCGACCGTCGCACCGCGATCGAGGCGCACATCGAGTCGGGCAGGCGCGAGGGGGCGACGCTCGCCACCGGCGGTGGCCGTCCGAAGGATCTGCCGCGTGGCTACTTCCTCGAGCCCACGGTGTTCTGCAACGTCAGGAACGACATCCGCATCGCGCAGGAGGAGATCTTCGGGCCGGTGGTGTCGGTGATCCCCTACGACGACGTCGACCAGGCCATCCGCATCGCCAACGACTCGAGCTACGGCCTCGCCGGGGCGATCTACTCGCGCGACACCGCCAAGGCGGTGGAGGTGGCGAAGCGCATCCGCACCGGCGTGGTGTGGATCAACAACGGCATGAACATGGTCGACGCACCCTTCGGCGGCTTCAAGGAGAGCGGGATCGGGCGCGAGGGCGGTCGCTGGGGGCTCGAGGAGTACACTGAGGTCCAGGCCATCACCTGGCGGGCGTGAGCGCCGTCAGTCGCGGGCTTCGACCGTGAACACCTCGCCCTGCCAGCGCAGCTCGGCGCCGTCGGGGCGGATGCGCACCACCTCGACGCCCTCGTGGTCGTCGCCCTCGTGCAGCGTGGTGAGCCCGCCGCCGTCGATGGTGAGGGCCACGCTGCGACGCTCGGGGTGCGCCGAGTAGAGCAGGAAGCTCAGCCGGATGTTGGGCGCACCCTCGGGCGGGCGCGCGACCGGCGGCGGGTCGGCGGGCACGGCGGGAAGCGGCGGCGGCTCGGCCCGCGGCGCGAGTGCGACGGCGAGGCGACCCGTCGTCGGCGCCGGCTCGGCCGGTGGCGGTGGGGGCGGCGTCACGGTCCGTGCCCACGGCAGGTCCTCACCGGCGGGGGCTGCCACCGGCGGTGCCGTGCGCAGTCCGTCGACGGGAACACGCGCGACGACGGCGGGCTCCGGTGCGACGGGCGCGGTCGGCGGCGCCTCGGAGGACCGCAGGGGTCTGCTCCCAGTGCTCGGCGAGGAACGTCTCGAGATCGAGCGGCGCGACGAGCGCCGCGAGGTCGCGCGCGCTCATGGACCAGCCCCTCCGACGACGCGACGCACGAGCT
>CAYOIZ010000017.1:0-95423 GCA_964404165.1 uncultured Binatia bacterium (SeqCode)
CGTGCTCTCGACGCGCTCGCTCGGCGGCACCCCGCGCCGCGAACCACGCCCGCCGGTGGCAAGCGTACCTGCTGGCTACGAGCGGGTGGCCAGGCTGCGCATTTCGGCGGCGTGTCCGGCGACTACGCGTTCGAGGCGGGCGAGCGCCTTCAGGATCAATTCGTCCTGGTGGGCCAGGTGTTCGAGGACGACTTCCAGTTCGCGCTCTGACGTGCGGTTCACTTCGTAGTCGCTTTCGGCGGCGATGCGGTCTTTGGCGGCCTGGCGGTTCTGGCTCATCATGACGATGGGACCGGTGTAGGCGGCCTGGAAGCTCAGGACGAGGTTCAGGAGGATGAAGGGATAGGGGTCCCACGCTTCCATGAAGGGCTTGCCCGACGTGGCGGCCTGCGCCACCAGGACGACGTTCGCGACGATCCACAGGGCGAGGGTCACGCTCTGCGTGATGATGAAGGACCAGCTGCCGACCACCGTTGCCACCCGGTCGGCGATCCGGTCGCCGAACGTGCGCTGCTCGTCGTGGAGGTCGTTGACGTTCTGGATGGCTGGATGGTCGTGAACGTAGCGCTGTGCAGGGCCGGATTCGGCGTCGTCCGTCATGGTCGCCCGCTATACCCGGCGCAGGCGGCATCGCAAGTCGATCTGGTGTAGAAAGAGCGCCATGCCGGTGCACCCCGTCGTCACCCTCATCGACGTCGACAACACGCTCCTCGACAACGACCGCGTCGTCGGCGACCTGATGCGCCACCTCGAGCGCGAGGTCGGTGCCGAGCGGCAGAAGCGCTACTGGGAGCTGTTCGAGGAGATGCGCAAGGAGGTCGGCTACGCCGACTATCTGGGTGCGCTGCAGCGCTATCGCATCGAGCACCCGCGCGATCCGCACCTGCTGACGGTGTCGTCGTTCCTGGTGAACTACCCGTTCGCCAACCGGCTCTTCCCCGAGTCGCTCGACGTCATCGAGCACGTGCAGCAGTGGGGCCCGGCGGTGATCCTCTCCGACGGCGACGTCGTCTTCCAGCCGCGCAAGATCGAGCGCTCCGGCCTCTTCTCGGCCGTCGAGCGCAACGTCCTCATCTACGTCCACAAGGAGCAGGAGCTCGACGACGTCGAGCGCCGCTACCCCGCCGAGCACTACATCATGGTGGACGACAAGCTGCGGCTGCTGACGGCGATCAAGAAGTACTGGGGCACGCGCGTCACGACCGTCTTCCCGCGCCAGGGCCACTATGCCCGCGACCCGAAGGAGCTCACCAATCCCGCCGCGGACGTCTCCATCGATCGCATCGGGGAGCTGCTGGAGTGGGATCTCGATCGTCTGCGGGGGGCGGTCGGGGGGTGAGCGTGGTGGGGCGTGGGATTGCTCCGGCTGCGCGCGGCGTTCGCACGGCACCACTCCACCCCATTTCCCCACGCGTGCTCTCGACGCGCTCGCTCGGAGCAATCCCACGCCCCACCACGCTCACCCCCCACGAAGCGACGCAGGTGATCCGGTCTCGCTCAACCTCGCCAGTGCGAACGGTGGTGCGTCCGGGGCGGCGAGGTTCGCTGGCGAGCGACCGTACTGAACGTTACGGCCGGGGCGTGGCGTGGGTGGTTGCCGCGGGGAGCGCGTTGGGAGCACGCGGGTGGGGAAATGGGGTGGAGTGGTGCCGTGCGAGCTCCGCGCGGAGGCGGCAACCGCCCGCGCCACGCCCCGAGACGCGACGCCTCAGGAAGGAACCCCGCGCAGCTCCGCACACCGCGCCGCACCACGCAGCGCCGTCAGGTCGTCGAGGATGACACGGACCGGCATCGCCTCGAGGAGCGGCTGCATGCGGCCCTTCGCCACGAACCGCTTCGCGAAGGCGCCGTCGCGCAGTTTGGTGATGATGTGCGGGGCGATGCCGCCGCCGACGTAGAGACCGCCGGTCGACATCGTCTTCAGCGCGAGGTTGCCCGCCTCGGCGCCGTACAGGTCGACGAAGAGGTCGAGCGCCTGCACGCAGAGCGGGCTCGTGCCGGCGACCGCCTCCTGCGAGATCGTGGCGCCCGGGTCGTTCGCGCGCAGCTTCTCGGCCAGCCAGGCCGGCTCGTCGCCGCGCTTCGTGTCGCGCAGGAACTGGTAGATCGTCACCAGGCCGGGGCCGGAGACGAAGCGCTCCCAGCTGACGTGTGCGAGCGTGCGCTGCTGCCAGCGCAGCAGCTCGATCTCGAGGTCGGTCTCGGGGGCGAAGGTAGTGTGACCCCCCTCGCACGCCCACGGGTGATGAGTGCGGCCGTCCCAGAAGAGACCGGCCTCGCCGAGGCCGGTGCCGGCGGAGATGAGGCCGAGGTTGCCGCTCGGGCCGGCGACGCCGGGGCTCAGCACGATGGAGGCGTCGCCCGCGAGTACGGGGATGCCGTGCGCGTTGGCTTCGAGATCGTTGATGAGCCACGTACGCGCGCCGAAGCGCGTCGACAGCTCGGCGGCATCGACCACCCAGGGCAGGTTGGTGGTGACGACGCGCCCGTCGCGCACCGGGCCGGCGATGCCGAAGCACGCCAGCGCCGGCGACGGGCGCCCGGCGAGGAACTCGGCGACCACCTCGCCGAGGCCGGCGTGATCGCGGCTCGGGAACGTCCGGACTGCGGCGCGCTCGATGGTGGTGGCGTGCTCGCACAGGACGAGGCGGGTGTTGGTCCCGCCGATGTCACCCGCCAGGATCACGTGTGATCGTCGGGGCCGAACCAGCGATGCCCATCGCGATGGATGAGCTCGTCGGCGGCGGCGGGTCCCCAGGTGCCGGCGGGGTACATCGGGACGTCGCCCTGCTGCTGCGACTCCCACCGCTGCAGGATCGGGGTGGCGATGCGCCACGCCGACTCGACCATGTCGGCGCGGTGGAACAGCATGCGATCGCCCATCATGCAGTCGTAGAGGAGCGTCTCGTAGCCGGTGCCACGCGTCTTGCCCTCGAGCTCGCTGTACTTGAACTCCATCTGCACGGGCGCGAGGCGCACGGGCGGCCCCGGGCACTTGGCGTGGAAGCGCAGCGTGATGCGCTCGTCGGGCTGGACGTGGATGGTGAGGCGGTTCGGCGGCTGTCGCGCCGCCATGCCGTCGAGCAGCATGAGTGGTGCCTGACGGAACTGGATCACGATCTCGGTGTCGCGGACCGGGAGGCGCTTGCCCGTGCGCAGGTAGAACGGCACGCCGGCCCAGCGCCAGTTCTCCACCTCGAGCCGCACGGCCGAGAACGTGTCGATCGTCGAGGTGGGCGACACGCTCGGCTCCTGGCGATAGCCGGGCACGGCCTTGCCGTCGACGGTGCCGGGACCGTACTGGCCGCGCACCGTGAAGCGGTCGATCTCCTCCGGCGTCATCGGGCGGATGGCGTCGAGCACCTTCACCTTCTCACCGCGGACGGCCTCGGCCTCGAGCTTGTTCGGCGGCTCCATCGCCACCAGGCAGAGCAGCTGGAACATGTGGTTCTGCATCACGTCGCGCAGCGATCCGGCGCTGTCGTAGAACGCGCCGCGACCCTCGACGCCGAGCTTCTCCGCGACCGTGATCTGCACGTGGTCGACGTAGCGCCGGTTCCACACCGGCTCGAAGATGCCGTTCGTGAAACGGAACAGCAGGATGTTCTGCACCGTCTCCTTGCCGAGGTAGTGATCGATGCGATGGATCTGGCGCTCGTGGAAGACGGCGGCGAGACGGCGGTTCAGCTCCTGCGCCGACTCGAGATCGTCGCCGAACGGCTTCTCGATGATGAGACGCGTCCAGGGGCCCGGCTGCAGCGGATCGTGGACGAGGCCGACCTTGCCGAGGTTGTCGGCGACGTCGCCGAACGACTGCGGCGGGATGGCGAGATAGAAGAGGACGTTGCCCTCCGTGCCGTGACGCTTCGCGACCTCTTCGAGTCGCGTCTTCAGCGCCGGGAACTCCTCCGACTTGGTGAACCGACCGCGCACGTAATAGAGCGAGGCGGCGAGCCGATCGAGCACGGCCTTGTCGATGGCGCCGGGATACATCTCCTCGACGCCTTCGCGCAGCCGGGTGCGGAAGTCGTCGTCGGAGAGCGGCGTGCTGCCGGTGCCGATCACGGCGAAGCGCTCGTTCAGGAACCCTTCGCGCGCCATGTTGTAGAGTGACGGGAGCAGCTTGCGACGGGTGAGATCGCCGCTGCCGCCGAAGATCACCATGGTGCACGGCGGTGGGGCGACCATGCCCCCCACGTCGCAGTATTCCGCTGCCTGATTCATCGCCGCTCCCTCTCCCCCGGGTTTTCGCTAGATGGTCGCGTGTTTCGGGACCACTAGTGATCTCCTCCGGTGCCGTAGGCAACCCCGGCGGGCTGTTCATGCTTCTGCCACGATGCCGAAACGATGGCGGAGTAGAACTGCCAGCCGCAATGGGTGGCCACAGGTTCATGGTGTCGCTCCTCCTGCTGGCAACACCGTTGGCGGTGTCGGCCCAGTGCAACGGCACGCAGCTGTGTGCGCCTGGTGCCGGGCCCTGCACCGTCACTTCCGCCTGCACGATTCCCGCGGGCTCGACCTTCGATGTCCGGCCACGGCCCCTGGTCGTGGCACCGGGGGTGACCCTCACCGTCGGTCCGGGCACGGACACGGTCTCGATCGAGGCGGAGAGCGTGACGCTCGAGGCGGGCGCGCGCATCGTCCTGCAGGGAGTCGCCGGCGACGGTGGCAGTGGCGGCGCGCTCGACGTGTTCACGACGAGCTCGCTGACGGCGCGGCCGGGGTCTGTCGTCGACGCGACGGGGAGCGACGGAGGGGGAGCGGTCACGATCGACGCCGGCGGCGACCTCGTGCTCGACGGTGTGGTGGACGTCAGCTGCAATGCCCAGACGGGGGTCGGTGGCGAGGTGTCCGTCACCTCGCGCAACGGGCGCGTGACACTCGGCGGCAACGGCATCCATGCGAACGGTGGCCAGCGCGGCGAGCTCGGCGCGTTCGGCGGCACCATCGCCATCGCGGCGGCAACCAACGTCACCGTCGACGCACCGCTGGAGGCCTCTCGGGGTGATTGCTTCTTCTGCGGCATCGACATCTTCGCCACCACCGGCACCGTGACCACCACCATCAGAGGCACGATGGACGTTCGCGGCAGCGGGGGACTGGGGGGTGGCGGTGCGATCGACGTCACGGCGGGCACGGCGGTGGACATGCAGGGCGCGATCTTCGCGGCCGCGGCGGGAAGCCTGATGGACGGTGGCGAGCGCGGCGGCACGCTCGGTGTGACGGCGTGGGGCGGCGACATCGGCATCGCGGGTGCCGTCGATGCCCGCGGGGCCGAGCCCGATGGCGACGGCGGCGTGGTCGTCGTCGATGGCGCGCGGGACGTGCAGCTCACGGCGCCGATCGTGGTGCGCACCGAGGGGCAGGGCGAAGGCGGCGCCGTGTCGATGGTGGCCGGGCGTTCGCTGAAGATCGCCTCGTCGATCGACGCGCGCGGCGGTGGATACGGCGGAGGTCTCATCGAGGGCGAGGCGGCGGAGGCGGTCGACGTGCTCGGTACTGCCACGCTGCTCACCGACGGCCGGAACGACGGGCCCGGCGGCTCGACGGATCTCGAAGGCTGCCGCATGGACGTGCGGGCCGGAGCGGTGGTGTCGAACCTCGGCGTGGGTGGTTCGCCGTTCGCCGGCACGCGCCTGACGGCGCACGCTGTGATGGGGATCGCGGGCACGCTCCGCGCCGACGTCACCGCCGGCCGCAACGCGCTGGTGTCGCGTGGCGTGGTGCCGATCGTCCTGCCGTCGGCGACCATCACCCCGGCGGCGGTGCTCGTCACGGATCCGCTTCTCGCGTGCTGCGAGAACTGTCCCGTGACGACGACGACGTCCACCTCGTCAACGAGCACCACGTCGACAACGTCGACGACCACGACCTCCTCCGTGACGGTCACCACCACGTCCTCGCCGGTGACGACGACGAGCAGCACGTTCGGCCCCTCGACGACGTCGTCGTCGGTGACGACCAGCAGCAGCGCGACCACTACATCGAGCAGCACCACGTCATCGACGTCGACCAGCAGCACGACCTCGACGTCCGCCACCTCGACCACGACCGTCTCGCCGGTCACCACCACGACGACGATCGAGCTGCCGCCCTGCGGTGACGTTCCCGCGGGAACCTGGGACGCGATCATCTGCCGCCTCGGTCTGCTGCGGCTCGTGCTCGATGCCGAGCCCGACGGTGCCCTCGGGGGCGTGCGGGCTGCGCGTGGCATGCGCCGTCACCTCGCCAAGGCGGCGCGACAGGTCGACATAGCATCGACCGCCGTCCGGAGCGCGCCGGCGCTGCGACGCGCGGCGCGGGAGCTTCGCCGCTTCGATCTCCTGCTCACCCGCGGGGAGCGACGGGGTGTGATCGCGAGCGGCACGGCGCAGAGCCTCCGCGCCCGGAGCGCCGACGTGGGCGCCGCGCTGAGCGGTCTACGCGGCGGGTGAGCTCACTGCAGCAGGTCGGCTTCGACCGTCAGCATCGACCAGGCGAGCCAGGCCGCGACGAACAGGACGATGCCCACCAGCAGGAGCTTGTGATGCCGCTTCATGCGCCGATCAGCGCCGGCCGCCGCCGCGCTGGGGCCCACCACGACCGCCGCGGCCCGGCATGCCCTGACCACCCGGAGGCGGCAGCGGCTTCACCGTGAGGCGATGATCGGGCATGGGGCGGAACTGCATGGTGTCCGATGCGCGCTTGATGCGCAGCCGGAGCTCGTTGCGGGCCACGGCGTCGCCATTGGTGGCCAGAACGGCGCCGATGGCGAGCTCGATCTGCCCGTGGCGGGTCCCGTGCGTGAGCGACACCTGGAATCGCTCCTGCCCCGGGACGTCACGAACCTCGATCCCGAGGCGCCGGTCGATGGTGCGCGCGACCTCGTGGATGATCTTTCGGGCTTCCTGGCGCGCTTCCGCCAACTGGCGTTCGTTCGTCATACAGCGCCCACCGTTAAACGGCACCCCTGTGCCGCTGTCAATGGCGACGGCCGCGACTACTCGAGAACGCCCGCTGCGCGCAGCTGCGCGACCTCGTCGGCGGGCATGCCGAGGAGGTTGCACAGGACATGGTCGGTGTGCTCGCCGAGCTTCGGGGCCGGCGACCGCAGCTCGGGCGACGTCTCGGAGAAGCGAATTGCGTGCGTTTCTGCCGGATGCGGACCCAGCACCGGATGGGTCACCGGACGGAAGTGCCGTCGGTGGACGAGCTGCGGATCGGCGTGCACGTCGGCCAGGTCCTCGACCGGGCCGGATTCGACGCCCGCCGCCTGCAGGGTGCGGGCGACGTCCATGGCGCGTTGGGTGCGGGTCCAGCCGTCGAGATGGCACTCGAGCGCCGGCGCCGCCGCGAGCCGTCCCGCGGAGGTGGCGAGCGCCGGGTCGAGCGCCCAGTCGGGCCGGCCGAGGGCGTCCACGAGGCGCTGCCAGTCGGCGTCGTCGTGGACGACGATGGTCACCCAGCGCTCCCGTCCGTCATCGTCGGCGCAGCGGAACACCCCGTGCGGCGCGGCGTGGCGCGAGCGGTTGCCGAGCCGGCCGAGGGTCTGGCCGTTGGCGGCGAACGTCAGCATCGCCTCCGACAGGCAGACGATGCCGCCTTCCACCTGCGACAGGTCGATGTGCTGGCCCTTGCCGGTACGCGCGCGACGCAGCAGGGCCGAGGCCAGCAGCAGCGCCGAGAAGCGGGGCGACAGCGAGTCGGTGATGGTGCCGTACGGGCCGACGGGCTCGCGATCGGGCCAGCCGGTGAGATGATTGAAGCCGGAGAGCGCCGAGCCCTGGCCGCCGAAGCCGGGGTAGAAGCGCTGCGGGCCGGTCTGTCCGTTGAGGCACGTGCTGATCATGACCAGGTCGGGTCGCTCGCCGACCAGGCTGGCGTAGTCGAGCTTCCACTTCGCCATCGCGCCCGGGGCGAAATTCTCCGCGATGACGTCGACCCAAAGTGCCAGGCGTCGTGCGATGGCGACGCCCTCGGGCTTGGTGAGGTTCAGCGCCACCGACAGCTTGTTCACGTTGAGCACCGCGAAGTGCTCGCCGCCGTCGATGCCGCCGGGCGTGGTGGGCGTGAGCTTCAGGATGCGGAGGAAGTCGGGGCGCTGGCGCGACTCGACGCGGATGACGGTGGCGCCGTGATCGGCGAAGTAGCGCGTCGCCACCGGTCCGGCGGCGCCGCCGCCGAACTCGAGGATCGTGGTGCCGGCGAACAGATCGGTCATGCCACGCCCTCCGCGCGCAACGCCGCCACGTCGACGCCGAGCTCGCGCAGCACCTCGTCGGTGTGCTCGCCGAGTCGTGGTGCCGGACGCCGGACGGCGACGGCGGTGGCCTCGGGGTCGTCCGACGTGACGATGGCGAACGGCCCGGGATGGCGGAGCACGCCGCGGCCCTCGTGCGTGACGTCGACGAAGAAGTGGCGAGACGCCTGCTGCTCGGAGGCGAGGATCTCGCGCGCGGTGTTGGCGGGCGCCAGCATGAGGTTGCGCTCGCAGGCGGCCCGGAACAGCTCCGTCATGGTCTTGGTGGCGAAGAACGCCTGGAACTCGCGCGACAGCGCGTCGACCTCGTCCTGCGACAGCAGGTTGTGGTTGTAGGCCTTCCAGTCCATCGCCTGCAGGCGGTCCGAGGCCATGCCGTGCTCGGTCATGTACTTCGTCATTGCGATGAGGCCGGGTACGCGCGCGGGGCCGCCGCGGAGCGCGAACGACACGAAGCCGTCCTTGCACGGCCAGATCTCGCGCTGCACGCTCTTCGTCTGGCGGAAGAAGGCGCCGGCGCGGGCGCCACGGTTGCCGGTCATCTGCGACATGGACGCGGTGGCCATGTTCGGCATGACCATGGCCTCCTGCAGCGCGACGTCGACGTGCTCGCCGTGGCCGCTGCGCTCGCGCGCGAGCAATGCGAACGCCACACCGACGGCGGCCTCGATGCCGGCGTGGTAGTACGACACCGGCATCGCGCAGCGCACGGGCGCGCGGTCGGGATCGCCGGTGCAGTGCAGATTGCCGCTCATCGCCACCGCCGTGAGGTCGGACGCCCGCCAGCCGGCGTAGGGCCCCGTCTGCCCGAACGGCGTCAGCGACGACAGGATCAGGCGCGGATTGTGCGCGTGCAGCGTCTCCCAGCCGAGGCCGCGTTCGGCCATGCGGCCGGGGCGCTCGCTCTCGAGCACGACGTCGGCGCGTGCCGCCAGCGCGAGGAAGACGTCGCGGCCGCGCGGCTGGTCGAGGTCGAGCGTGATGCCGCGCTTCGAGCCGTTCAGCGCCAGCCAGAGCAGCGAGCGCTCGGGGTCGTCGACGTCGCCCCAGAACGGGCCGCGCCGGCGGGCGGCGTCGCCCGCGGGTGGTTCGATCTTGATGACGTCCGCGCCGAGCTCGCCGAGCAGCATCCCCGTCAGGAAGCCGGGCTCGGTGGTCAGGTCGAGGACGCGGATGCCGTCGAGATTGCCCATGAGCGCGGCGAGACGTAGCCGTCGCCGCGCGAGGGTGTCAAGGCGCTGCGGGTTGCCCAGTGCATCGAAGAACGTCAATGTCCCGACATGGCGACGGTCGCTCCCTGCTGTCCCGGCGTGCTCGAATCGCATCTCCCGCGCGGTGATGCGGCGACGCTCGCATCGGCGTTCAAGGCGCTCGGCGACCCGGGTCGGCTACGCCTGCTGAGCTTCATCGCGGGGCAGCCGCTCGGCGAGGCATGCGTGTGTCATCTCACGTCGTCCGTGGACCTCTCCCAGCCCACCGTCAGCCATCACCTGAAGCTGCTGCATGCCGCAGGCCTCATCGATCGCGAGAAGCGCGGTGCGTGGGTGTACTACCGCGTCGTGCCCGAACGCCTCGCCATGCTGGCCGGCGCGCTCGCCGTCGCACCCGCCCGACGGCATCGTGGAGCCCGACGACGCCGGAGCGTCCGGTGACGGCTGGCGTCGTCCGGCGTCTGTCGTGGCTCGATCGCTATCTCACGGCGTGGATATTCCTCGCCATGGCCCTGGGCGTCGCGCTCGGGCACTTCGTGCCCGCGTTCGCGGCGGTGCTCGACCGGCTCACCATCGGCCAGACGTCCATCCCCATAGCCGTCGGGCTGATCGTCATGATGTACCCGCCGCTGGCGAAGGTGCGCTACGAGGAGCTGGGCCGCGTGCTGCGGAACCGGCGGCTGCTCGGACTGTCGCTGCTGCAGAACTGGGTGATCGGTCCGCTCCTCATGTTCGGTCTCGCCGTGGTGTTCCTCCACGACCGGCCCGAGTACATGCAGGGGCTGGTGCTGATCGGCCTGGCGCGTTGCATCGCCATGGTGCTCGTGTGGAACGATCTCGCCGACGGCGATGCCGAGTACTGCGCCGCGCTGGTGGCGCTCAACTCGGTGTTCCAGGTGCTGGCGTTCTCGGCATACGCCTTCGTCTTCCTGACCGTGCTGCCGTCGTGGCTCGGTCTGGGCGGCGTCAGCGTGGGCGTCTCCGTGGGCGACATCGCGGCGAGCGTGGCGGTGTACCTCGGCATCCCGTTCGTGGCGGGCTTCGCGACCCGGCGGGTCCTCGTCGGGCGGAAGGGAGCGGCGTGGTACGCGACGCGCTTCCTGCCGCGGATCGGCCCGCTCACGCTCGTGGCGCTGCTTTTCACCATCGTCGTGATGTTCTCGCTCAAGGGGGAGACGATCGTCGCGCTGCCGCTCGACGTCGTGCGCATCGCGATTCCGTTGCTCGTCTACTTCGTGGTGATGTTCTTCCTCTCGTTCGGGCTGGCCTGGCGTGTCGGCGCCACCTATCCCGAGGCGACGACGCTGGCCTTCACGGCGGCGTCCAACAACTTCGAGCTGTCGATCGCGGTCGCCATCGGCACGTTCGGCATCGGGCACGGGGCGGCGTTCGCCGCCGTCATCGGGCCGCTCGTGGAGGTCCCGGTGCTCGTCGGACTGGTCAACGTCGCGCTGTGGATGAAGCGTCGCGGCGTGGGGGCGGCACCCGTCGGAGCGACGGTGATGCGGACGTGAAACGCGTGATCTTCGCCTGCGTACACAACGCCGGCCGCTCCCAGATGGCAGCGGCGTTCTTCGGTGCGCTGGCCGACCCGGCCCGCGCGCGCGGCGTGTCGGCGGGCACGCAGCCTGCCGGACGGGTGCATCCCGAAGTGGTGGTCGCCATGGGCGAGGTCGGCATCGATCTGTCGTCGGCCGTTCCGACGTTGCTGACGGAGGAGCTCGCGCGCGGGGCCGATCTGCTGATCACGATGGGCTGCGGCGAGAAGTGTCCGCTCGTTCCCGGGCTCGAGCGCGACGACTGGCCGGTGCCCGACCCGAAGGGACAGCCCCCCGAGCGCGTGCAGGCCATTCGCGACGAGGTACGCCGTCGCGTCGTGGCGCTCGTCGCCGGACGCGGCTGGGGCCGGTCCGGCGCTTAGGGTGCTGCCGGCGCCGGCGCGGCGGCGTCCGCCTTCTGCGTCAGCCCCGCCGTGAGCGGTGCAATCGTCACCGCGCCACCCTCGCGCGCCTGGTCGAGGACCTCGACGGCGAAGCCGTAGTCGGCGTCGTCGGCGGCGTCGAAGAACAGGATGTGATCCTCGCGTGCGGCGAACATGCGCTTCAGCCGCTCGGCGAGCTCGGGGAACGTCACTTCGGCGCCGTTCACCTGCACGGTGCGGTTCGGGCCGACACGGAGCACGAGCGGCGGATCGGGGTCCTGCTGCAGCTGCTCGGGGGTGATCTCCTCCTTCTCCTGCTTCGGGAGGTGCACCCAGAAGTTCTTGCTGAGCAGCGGCGTGATCACCATGAAGATGATCAGGAGTACCAGCACGACGTCGACGAGCGGCGTCACGTTCATCGCGGGAGCGACGCCTTTGCCGCCGCCCGTGCCGAGGTTCATGGCCACCGCTCAGCCCTCCGTGCCCGCGGGTGCGGGCTGTTCGTCCTTGAACTCGGTCGTCGCGCGGGTGCCTTCCTTGTGCTTCTCGCCGACCATGAAGTTGACGCCGGGGAAGCCGACGCTCTGCACCCGGGCCATGAACTCGCGCACCTGACCGTACTTGAGCTTGGCGTCGCCGCGCAGCACCAGACGACGGTACGGATCGAGCGCGTGCTGCTCGCTCAGGTAGTCGACCACACCGTTCAGATCGAAGGTCTGGTTCTCGACGTGGAACTCGTTCGCCTTCGCCACGCTCACCTTGATGGGATCGACCACCCCTTCGACCTCGGGATCGGGGTTGAAGATGCCCGGCAGATCGACCTGCACGTCCTTCTCGAGCTGCGGGGCCACCACCATGAAGATGATGAGCAGCACCAGCACGACGTCGACGAGGGGCGTGACGTTCATGTCCGGCAGGACGCCGGCGGACGAGACGCGCTTACGCCACCCGGCCACGCGCGTTCCCATTCGCCATCAGCGGCGCGTGCTCGTGCGCGCGCTCCTGCACCTCGGCTTCGGCCCAGCCCTCGATGGTGTCGAGCAGCTCGCCGGCGGCGCTGTTGAGCGCCGTCTCGTCGCGCGTGATGGCCGTCGAGAGATAGTTGAACGCCAGCACCGCGGGAATCGCGACCACGAGGCCGAGCGCCGTCTCGATGAGCGCCTCGGAGATGCCGGCCGACACCGACGACAGGCCGCCCGATCCGGTCGACGCGATGCCCTGGAACGCCGAGATGATGCCGAGCACCGTGCCGAGCAGTCCGACGAACGGCGCCACCGATCCGACCGACGCCAGCACCGAGAGTCCACGCCGCAGGTCGCCGCCGAGATCCTCGACGTAGCGCTCCATGTGCCGGCGCGTGCGCTCCGCCGGCGGCATCTTCGAGACGTCCGCCGTGTCGCGCGCGTGACGGTAGGTGGTGAGCGCCGTCTTCACCAGGCGTGGCAGGTGCCCGTGCTTGTACTTCGCGGCCTCGTCGATGACCTGGTCGATCATCTCGGCACGCAGGTGGCCGCTGGTCTCCGCGGCGAAGCTGCGCGACTGTGCGCGCGACCGGCGCAGCGTCAGGATGCGCTCGATGAACACGGTGAGTGAGGCGAGACCCATGACGAGGAGGGCGCCGGCCACGAGGACGGCGGGCCATCCCATGTGGGTCCACATCTCGCTGAAGCTGAGGTTCATGATCGGTCCTTTCTGAAGCTACGCGGTGAGTTTGAAGGGGATCTGGATGATCCGGTACACGCTGATCGGCTGGCCCTTGAACATCGCGGGCGTGTACTTCCACGTCTTGACGGCGGCGACGGCGGCGCTCTTGAACGGCTCCTCGCCGCGCAGCACCTCGACCTTCGCCACCGAGCCGTCGGCGAGGATGGTCACCTTGAGCACGACGGTGCCCTGCTGGCCGGTGGCGCGCGCCTCCTGCGGGTACGTCGGCTTGTCGTTGCCCTCGGCGGGCATGGGCGGCACGGCGTCCTCGGGCAGTGCGATCGCGCCGCCCACTTCACCGCCGGCGACGCCACCCTTCGCGACGCCGCCCTCGAGCCCGGCGGGATCGCCCTTGCCACCCTCGCCGTAGACCGCGATGCCCTTGTCCTGGCTCGGGTCGGCTTCCTTGGGCGCCGCCTGCGGCATCTCCGTCGGTGCGACCATCTTCTTCGGCACCGGGGGCTTGTCGAGGCGACGGATCTTCTGGTCGGGCCGCACGATCGGCGCCGCGGCGGCGGGCGCCTGCGGCTTGATCTCGGGCTTCGGCTCCGCGACCGGCGCCGGGGGTGGCGGCGGTGGCGGCTCCTTCACGACCTTCTCGACGAACTTGAGCTCGACCGGCTTGGTCTTCTCGATGATCGTCTTGGTCGCCGACAGCGCCGCGATGAGAAGAATGACGCCGACGTAGATGGCCGACGAGGCCATCAGCGACGACAGCCAGCTCCGCTGGGGCGTCGCGCTCGGACCATAGGCGCCGAACGTGGTGAACGTCGTCTCGGAGGAGGTATCGCTCATGGTTTTACCGGACCGGCGGAGGATGCCATTCGAGCTGCAGCCCGACGGTTACTGGAGTGTGAACATCCGGTGACGCGGGGCGGCTGGTCAGTACGAGTAGCCGACGGAGAGGCCGAACTTCGTGCCCGAGATCCAACGCGACTGCAGCGACGAGCCCTGCGTGACCTCGTACTTGTCGTTCAGGATGTTCTCGACCGTGAACTTCGCGGTGAAGGGATAGCCGAGGAGCTCCTTCAGCGGGAACACGAGCGCGGCGTCGAGCTGGTCGCGGCGCACCGCCGTGATGTCCGGCAGACCGAAGGCGCCGACGTTGGTGATCGAATTTCCGGCAGTGTTGTACTGCAGGCGGGCCGTGACCCAGTGGGGATAGGTGTACTCGACGCCCGCGTTGATGACGAAGGGGGCCTGCCCCTGCAGCGGCCGACTCGAGCTGGTCTGCACCTCGCCCGGGCCGCGCTCGCCGGCTTCGACGTCGGACGAGATGTAGGCGACGTTGAGCGTGAACTGCAGGTCGCGAAGCGCCTCGGTGACGAAGGCGAAGTTCTTGCGGCCCTCGAACTCGAAGCCCTTCAGCTCGGCGCTCTCGGCGTTGGCGAAGGAGTTCACGGCGCTCGAGCCCTGCGTGACCACCGTCTCCTCGATGGGCTGCTCGAGCTGCTTGTAGAACCCACCCAACGACACCAGCTCGTTCGGTGAGAAGAACCACTCCCAGCGCAGCTCGTAGTTCGTGATGTCGGTCTGCACGAGGAACGGGTTGCCGATGGTCGCGCGGAGACCGCGCGGACGCTGGAACAGGACCGGGCTCAGCTCGCGGAACTCCGGCCGCGCGACCGTCTCGCTGTATGCGAAGCGCACGTTCATGTCCTTGAGCGGGGTGAGGACGAGGTTGACCGCGGGCAGCGGGTTGATGTCCTTCAGCCTGACGTTCTGGGGGTTGCCGTCGACGTCGAAGGTGCTCAGGCGGATCAGCGAGTACTCCGTGCGCACGCCGGCGATGAGGCGGAGCCAGTCGCGCACGATCGGCAGCTCGAACATGCCGTACCCGGCGATGATCTCCTGTGTCGCGCCGAAGGTGTCACGCGGCGACGTGATCTCCTCGAAGGTGAGCCCGTTGCCGATCTGGTTCGGGTCGAAGATCACCTCGGGCGGCTGGGTCAGGTCCTCCGGCGATCCGGCGCGGAACTGCAGCGAGCGCAGGTCGTAGGTGCGCTCGCGATAGGTGTACGCCGGTCCGAACCGGAAGTCGGCCGGTAGATCGTTCCAGACGTCGGTGAACGGCAGCCACGTCTTGAAGGGGATACGGAAATCCACCTGGGTGTCGGTCATGTACTCGGCCAGCTCGGAGAACTGCCGGAGGCCGCTCGTCGGGTCGGGAATGTAGATGGGCGGCAGGCTCAGCTGCTGCAGATACGAGTAGTTGCGGTTGTCGGGGATGTACTGCGTGGTGCGCGCCAGCGCGGTGCGCCAGTTGAGATCGAGCCAGGGGAACAGCTGATGCTCGCCGCCGAGCTGGCCGTAGTCGAGCTCCTCCTCGGTGTAGAGGAGGCCCGTCGTGAGCACGGTCGCCTGCGGCCCGAACTGGGTGGACGTTCCGTCGCCGTCCTGGACGACGTCGTACGAGCTGCGGTTGATCAGCGAGCGCCAGGTGAGCTTCGAGGTGTCGCTGAGCTTGTAGGCGGCCGTCATGATGCCGCCGAGACGCGTCTCGAAGGTGCTCGAGTCGTACTTGAAGTCGTCTTCGAGCTGGATGTCGGGCGGTGCGTCGATGGCGGCGCTGTTCACGAACTGGCGCTCGATCTGGTCGCGCACCGTCTTCCACTCGGTGCTGTACGTGCCGGCCAGCTCCATGCCGAACGGACCCCAGCTGTTGCCCACGTTGAAGTTGATCCCGCCGTTGGGTGGGGCGATCTCGTTCTCGACGGCCCAGATGTTCTTGAGCGAGCTCGCGTACCGCTTCTCGGCGGCCTCGTTCGGCGGCGTCCCGATCGACTTGTCGCCGAAGACGTCGGGGAGGTCGCGGAAGTTGCGACCGAAGCCGATCCAGTCCGTGTCGCTGCCATGGTAGGTGCGGAACCGCTTGAACGTGGTCGAGGTGTTGGCACCGGTCGAGACGTTCAGATTGGCCTCGAGCTCGTCCGGGAAGTCGCGGAGATCGATGTCGACCAGCCCGCCGGCGAAATCCCCCGGCAGGTTCGGCGTGTACGATTTGATGATCGACAGTGAATCGAGGAATTCCGATGGGAAGAGGTCGAGCGGAACGACGCGCTTCTCGGGGTCGGTGCTCGGGAGGCGGCTGCCGTTGAGCAGCGAGCTGCTGTAGCGCTCGCCGAGGCCGCGGACGACGATGTACTTGTCGTCCCTCACCGTCACGGCCGGGGCGCGCTGCACGATCTCGGCCGCGTCGGAATCGGTCGACTTGCGGATCGACTCCGCGCTGATGTTGTCCTCGACGTTGTCGGCCTTCTGCCGCTTCAACATCTGCGTCGCTTCGGCGGCCTTCTTGGCCTGCGCGACGACTTCGACGACCTCCGTGCCGGCCGCGACGGCCGCGGGAAGCGCGGCATCGGCGCGCGTGACGGCGTCGGGCTTCACCTGCACGTTCTCGAGTCGCACGCCCTGATAGAGCGGCGCGAAGATGCGGAGCTGATACGACCCCGGCGGCAGCTTGATCGTGAACTTCCCGTCGAGGTCGGTGCGCGTCTTCACGTTGTGGCCGACGACCTCGACGCCCGCCTCGATGATCGGGTCGCCGGACGTCTTGTCGAGAATGGTGCCGGCGACGGTTCCGACGGGACCCGCGGCGGCGGGAGCCGGGGCATTCTGCGCGCGCACCGGCACGGACATCAGCAACGCGACGCAGACGGCCGCTCGTGCGATCAGCTCAAGCATCTCCCCTCCTTCGGGACGCGCGACTCTCTACGCTCGGAATGTTTCGGTCGCGTTACGCAGCGACGAACATTGGGAACGGAGGTGCGCGGGGGTGCTTTCGTGTCGCGGCAATTACCCGGCCGCGTAACGCGGCCGTAACGTCGCCTCGATATGCCCTTCTCCGTCGGAGATCGGCTTCGGCGTCGCGCGGGAATCGCCGGCAATTCGCCAGCAGGACATCTTCAAGCAACACGGCGCTGTTAGAAAGTCGGCGATCACCCAACAACGGCAGGCGCTCGCGGCGAGCGCTGCACAACGACGACGACGAAGGAGGAATCGATGAACATCCACAGGAGGGTCCAGCCCGGACGGGGCAGCCGAATGGCGGCATTGGTCGCCATGGGCTCCGTGGTCGTGGGCCTGGCGGCGCCGGCGGCGGCCGACGTCAAGGCGTCGCAGAAGTGTCGGAGCACCATCGCGAAGGGCTCGTCGAGCGTCGCGAAGACGATTCTGCTGAACGTGGACAAGTGCCACGGCGCGCAGAACAAGATCGCGGCCGACGGCGGTCCCTGCAACGTGATCGGAAGCCCGCAGTTCGATCCGAAGGCGAAGTACCCGGGCGTCCTCACGAAGAACGATGCCAGCATCGACAAGGCCTGCCTCGCCGGCGACCCCGTGCTCGGCAACTTCCCGGGCGACGATGCGTCGGGTTCGGTCTTCCCCGCGGCGGAGCAGACGCTCGGCGGCAACTCGGTCGTCACTCTCGGCAACGGCAACCTCGGCGGCGACAAGGATCTGATCAAGTGCGCCGGGGCTGTCGCGAAGAGCCGCTCGGGCATCATCAACGAGATCATCAAGAACTCGACGAAGTGCCAGGCGGGCATCGACAAGACGTCGCTGGTCTTCGGTGCCATCGACAACGGCTGCGTCGACGCGGGCGCCAAGGCGGTCGCGAAGGCCACGCCCGCCATCGCGAAGGCCTGCCCCAGCATCTCGGGCACCGCCATCGGCGTGTGCGAGCCCTTCCCGCAGTGTGTGATCGACAGCTCGGTCCAGTCGGGCCAGAGCCTCGCGCGTACGATCTACAGCGTGCCGGCGGCGCCGGTGTGTGGTGACGGCACCATCACCTACCCCGAGCAGTGCGACGACACGAACACGACCCCCGGCGACGGATGCAGCGCCACCTGCGAGATCGAAGGCAACACCTGCTCGCCGTTCCTCGCCCCCCGCACCGTGACCGTGTCGATCACTGCCGACCGTCCGTTCGCCGGCGTCGACATCGTGGTCGACTACCCGCAGTTCCAGAGCGGCATCCCCGGCACCGGCCAGTCGTCGCTCGTCCAGAGCCGGACCGCCGTGCTTCAGGGGCTCCCCGGCGACTACCTCTTCCTCGCCAACGACCGTGAGACCGATCTCAAGATGGGCCTCGCTGCCGGCGCCGACATCTTCGACACCGGCGCGCTCCTGACGCTCAGCTTCGACGGCTGCGTCGCGCTCAGCGAGAACATCTGCAACCGCAACCAGAACGTCATCGGCTGCTGCAACGGCGACGGCGACGACCCGGTCGGCTGCGTCTTCACACCGCCCGCGTGCACGACCTTCCCGCTCGGGACGATCGGTGCCGGCACCCCCGAGGACTGCTGCCCGGGTGACAACGCCTGCGTCACGCAGCCCGACGCGACGCCCTGCACCGTCTCCGGTGCGGTGGACGCCGTCGGCAACCCGGTCACCGTCAGCTGCAGCGTCCTGGTGACGCAGTAGGCGCTCCCGCGCCACCAAGCGACAAGGAGACGATAGACATGCGACACTTCTCGAAGGGAATCATCGCGGGAGCAGCGGCGGCGTTCTTGGCCGCTGCGACTCCTGCTGCACACGCCGCCACGTGCGGCGACCTCAACGGTGACGGCGGTCTCAGCGTCGCCGACTGCACGCTGCTCCTCGACGTCGCCGTCGGCCCGCCCGACCCGGCGAACCTCTGCGGCGGCTCCGGTGCCGCACAGTGCGGCGACCTCAATGGCGACGGCGCCATCAACACCGCCGACGTCAGCGCCTGTCTCCTCACCGTATCCGGTGGCGAGACCGTGAATCCGCTCTGTGCTCCCCAGCCGGTGCAGATCGCATGCCCCGGCGGCGTCAAGGACATCACCGCCGACATCAACAGCTCGCAGACCTGGATCACCGGCTGCATCTACCGCATCGACCGTCTCATCAAGGTGGCGGGCGGCGTCACGCTCGGCATCCAGCCGGGCGTCAAGGTCGTCGCCAAGAAGGTGCCGACGCCGCCGGCGACGGTCTCCGCGCTCATCTTCCTGCGTGACTCGAAGTTCAACATGACGGGCACGTCGGCCAACCGCATCCTGTTCACCAGCGACCAGAACGAAGCCGCGCTCGGCACGGCGGGCAACCCGAAGGGCAAGGGCGACTGGGGTGGTCTCGTCCTGAACGGCCGCGCCCCGGTCAACGTCCCCGGTGGCGAGGGTCTCTCCGAGGGCCTCGACGCGGTGCCGTTCGGCGGCAACGAGATCAACGACTCGAGCGGCGTCATGCAGTTCGTGCAGGTCGAGTTCGCCGGCAAGGTCGTCGGTCTCGACAACGAGCTCAACCTGATCACGCACAACGCCATCGGGCAGGGCTCCGTCATGGACCACCTCGCGGCGCACGTCGGCCTCGACGACGCGTTCGAGTGGTTCGGCGGCAACGTGAAGGAGCGCTTCCTCGTCGCCAGCTCGGCGGGTGACGACAACCTCGACTGGCAGCTCGGCTACACCGGCGCGGTGCAGTTCGCGACGGTCTGGCAGGACATCAACCAGGTCGAGACCGGCGGCTCGAACGCCATCGAGGCGGACAACAACGAGAACAATTTCAACGCCACGCCCGTCTCGAATCCGAAGATGTGCAACATCACCCTCTGCGGTACCGCCGATCAGCCGCTGGCGGCGCAGCCGGTGAACCAGTTCGGCCTCCTCCTTCGTCGTGGCACCTCGGGCCGCGTGGCCAACGCCATCGTCGAGGGCTTCCGTCAGGCAGGCATGCGCATCCAGCACAACGAGACGTCGGCGCAGTTCGCGACCGGCCCGACGGGGAGCTGCACGCTCAATCCGTCCACCGGTATGTGGAACTCCCGCTTCTTCAACAACGCGTCGGACGCGAGTTCGGCGAACATCACCGGGTCGTTCTGCACCGCGAGCGAGATCTTCTCGGCGTGGGGCGCGCGCGGCGTGCAGTCGGGGATCGATCCGCAGGTCGATTGCTCGTCGCCGGCGAACCTCGTGCCGCCGGGCGCCAGCCCGGTCGCGGGTGCCGGCACCGACTGCTCGACGCTGTTCGGTGACGCGTTCTTCCAGACCACCAACTACATCGGCGCCTTCGTGCCCGGTGGAGCCAACTGGTCGCAGCCGTGGGCGACGTATCCCGCGAACTGATCACGACCTGAGCTGAACCACGCGACGGCCGGGGAGGGGGAAACCCCTTCCCGGCCACGGCGTTTCTGATCGGAGGACCGAATGACCAAGATGATCGTCGCCATCCTGCTCGCCAGCGTCACGCTGGCAGTGCGCCCTGCGCCGGCGTCTGTGCCGCAGCCCGATCGCGTTCGGCTCGATCGCGCGGCGGCACCGAGCCTGGACGACCTCGTCGCGCGGCTGCTCGCGGCGCTCGAGGCGAAGGACAAGACGGCGCTTCGCCGCCTGCGCGTCAGTCGGCGCGAATACGTGAAGATCATCATGCCGGGCTTCGTCGAGCCGGGCGCTGCGCCGCGACTGATCGCGCCCAGCGAGAACGACTTCTGGTGGAGCATGCTCGACGCGAAGTCGCAGTACTCGGAGCTGGGAATCCTCTCCGAGTTCGGCGGCCGTCGCTACACCGTCAAAGAGATCACGTTCCTCAAGGGCACCGAGGAATACGCCTGGTACACCGCCCACAAGCGGATCGCGATCACGCTCGCGGATCAGGACGGCGAGGTGGCCACCCTGCAGATGGGGTCGGTCGTCGAGGCCAACGGTGCCTTCAAGTTCGTTTCGTACGTCCGCGACTGAGCACACACCGATCACGAAGGGGGATTCATGCGTATCGACAACAGGGCCGTCGTCATTGCGACGTTGATCACAGCACTCGGTGGCTTCGCGCCACTCGCGTGGGGTGCGGACAGCAAGGAGTGCAAGGCGTCGCGGAAGTGCCGGGGGTTGATCGCGTCGCGGTCGTCCAAGGCCACGTCCCTGGCCCTGACACAGCTCGACAAGTGCCACGCCAAGCGCGACGCCGGGAAGTTCACCGGCGACTGCAATGCGATCGACGTGTCCGGCATCGTGGCGAAGAGCGCCAAGCTCATCGACAAGAAGTGTGCAGCGACCGACCCGGTCCGCTGTCTCTTCACCGACTGCGATCCGGTCAGGTCGATCACGCAGGCGCTGGGCAGAGCCATCAAGGAAACGGGTGCGACGGTCCAGGGAAGCCCGACGCTCACCGGCGACAAGCAGCGCGCGAAGTGTCACAAGACCGTCGGCTCGGCGCGCTCGAAGGTGGTGCGCTCGCTGCTGAAGCCCGTCATCGGCAATCAGAAGCTGTCCGACTTCGGGACGTGCGAGTTCGCCCCGCTCGCCAAGCCGACGCTCGCGGCGGCCGACGCATTCGTGGGCGGGCTGCGCGGCAAGATCGCGAAGGCGTGCGCGGGCCTCACCGCGGACGACATCGGCAGCTGCTCGCCGTTTCCCGACTGCGTGTTCGACTCCGCCGAGAGCATCTCGGAGGACCTCGTCGTGCAGTTCTACGGCTCGCCTGCCGTGTGTGGCGACGGCACGATCACGCCGCCAAACGAGGAGTGCGACGACGGCAACGCCGACGACCAGGACGCCTGCAGCAACAGCTGCCGCCTTCCCGTCTGTGGCGACAACATCACGCAAGCGCCTGTCGAGGAGTGCGATGACAACTCCCTGGACGACGACGCCTGCGCGCAGTGCAAGGCCGCGCGTTGCGGCGACGGCTTCCTCTGGACGACCGGCCTGCCCGATGGGGTGGCCGCGGAGCAGTGTGACGACGGCAACGACGTCGCGAACGACGGATGCACGAGCTGCACGATCGACGCGGTCTCGTGCGATCCGGCCGTCGGGTATCGGATCACGGTGGCCGTCGCCTACGATCAGAACGAGGCCGATCTGAACGCGATCACGGTCGACCTGACCTACCCGGTCGGTGTGAGCATCCCGGGATCGGCGCAGGAGACGTCGGTACAGCAGCGGATCGTGGTCCTCGGCAATCCGAGCGATTTCTTCTCGCTCGGGAACGACCGCGATCTCCTTCCCACGCCGGCCGACGGTACGGAGGAGACGCTCACCATCGGCTACGCGTCGCTGGCCGATTCGCTGGAGAATCCCGCCGACGGGGTACCGCCCGGCGATCAGCTCGAGATCCGGTTCGACTGCGCGGCGGGGGCCCGGTTCTCCGGTGACGATTTCGGCTGCAAACCCACGTCGGCCTCCACGCTGAGCACGACCTTGCCGGTGGAAGGGCCCGATGCGGCGGTCACCTGCAGTGTTCGTGTGAGCGCGCCGTAGTGGGGGATCGCTCGGATTCGCGTTGCCGGTGGCGTGCGACGTCGATCGTCGCCACCGGCATCCTCGGCCTCGGGGCCGCGACCGTGGTCGCGGCCCCGGACGCTGCTCCCATGGCGTGCGACGCAACGCGCGGCGTCCATGTGATCGTCGGCGTCGACTACGACCGCGTCGGCGCCAACCGTGATCTGAATGCGGCCAAGCTCGTGGTCGCGTATCCGACGACGATACGACTCCCGGGTGCGGGCGCCGCGCCGGAGGTACGGGAGCGTGTGAAGGTGCTGGGAGCTGGGAGCGGTGACGTGCGGGCAGTCCCGGGCGTCTTCGGCACCGCCGCAGCACCCCAGCTCAACGTCGTGCTGGCGTCCTTCGCCGACACACCGAGCGACGTCGGTGACGGCATCGCGCCGGGCGACGCTCTCGACATCCATTTCGACTGTGCAGGCACCGGCCTGCCCGCCGACGCCGACGTCACCTGTCGGGTCGAGTCGGCGAACGACATCATGAGCAACCCGCTCGACGTGAAGTGTTCGACACGCGTGGTGCGCTGAATCGCAGGAGGACTGATCATGTGGCACGGGTTTCGTTGGATGGGCGTCGCGGCGGCGACCGTCGCGCTCGCGACGACGTCGCCGGTGGGCGCACAGAGCACCAACCTCGACGGGTACGCGCTGTTCGCGGCCGAGGGGCTGCGCGCACGCGGTCTGCGCGTGCCGGCCGGTGACGTCGGCGTCAACGCCGGCCCACTCTGGGTGACGGACGCCCTCGACGGCCCGGACACCACCGTGGTCGCCGACCTGGCGCGCGTGGGACGGAAGTCGACGTGCCTCGAGATCCTGGCGGGTGAGGTGGTCGATCCCGTGGCCGGGTGCCCCGCCGGTGCGCCGTTCACAGGCCCACTCGTGCCCGATGTCGCCGACGCCTGCGGTTTCCCCTCGGAGCCTCCCGCGTGCGATCCGTCGAACCCGGTCGACGTCGGTCACGACGAGACGCGCACGCTGCCTCCGGGCGTCTACGGCGACCTCGTCATCGCCGGTGGCGGTGGCGGCAAGGGCACCGTCGTGCTCGCGGGCGGCGACTACGTCTTCTGCAGCATCCGCACCAGTCGCAAGTCGGAGCTGACCTTCGCGGGTCCCTCGACCGTGTTCGTCGAGGAGAACGTGACGCTCGGCACCGGCAGCATCACCGGTCCCACACGCGGGTCCGACCTGACGGCATCCGATCTCGAGATGTTCGTCGGCGGCTCCAGCGTGCGCGTCTCGCGTCGCGCCGAAGTGACCGGACGCCTGTGCGCCCCCGATGCGCGCCTCGTCCTCACCATGGGGAGCCGGGTCGCCGGCAGCTTCGTCGCGCGCCTGATCCGTGCCGACCGCGTGACGGCCACGAATGAGGGCTCCGTGACGCCGACGACCTCCACCAGCAGCACGACCACCACCTCGAGCTCGACGACGACCACGACGACGTCCTCGTCGACGACGACGTCGATCGCCCCGAGCACCACCACCACGACCAGCACCAGCTCGACCTCGACCACCGAGACCTCGACCACCACGACGACGTCCACCGTGCCCGGGGCCTGCGATCCGGCGGTGGGCCTGCGCGCGACGGTCACGGTCAGCTACGACAATGCGAGCGGCGATCTGAACTCCGCCCTGGTGGACCTCGTCTACCCGGTGGGAATCGGCATCCCCGGCTCGGGGATGGACGGGTCGGTGCAGAGCCGCATCGTCCCGATCGCGCCCGACATCCTGGCGCTCGGCAACGACAAGGACACCGACATCAACGGCGTGGACGAGACGCTGACGGTCGGCATCGTGTCGCTGGCCGACGAGCCGGCCAACCTCGGCGACGGCATCCAGCCGGGGCAGGTGTTCTCCGTGCAGTTCGATTGCGACGCTGGTCTGCCCCCCGACTCGAGCGCCGTCGGGTGCTTCGTGAAGGATGCCGTCAACGCGATCTCGAATCCCGTGCCCGGCGTAACCTGCAGCGTGGTGCTCGCGCCTGGTACGCCGATCACCACCACGACCACCGAGCTGCCGACGACCACCACGTCGACGACGACGCTCCCCACCACGACGAGCACGGTGGCGACGACCACCACCACCACCTCGACGGTGGGGAGCACCACGACGTCGTCGACGACGACCGTCCCGTCCACGACCTCCACGAGCACCACGACGAGCTCGGTGACGACGACCACCACGTCGACCACGGTCGCACCGACGACCACGACGTCGTCGTCCAGCACGACGACGACCTCCTCGAGCAGCAGCACGACCTCGACCTCGAGCAGCACGACGACCACCAGCTCCACGTCGAGCACCAGCAGCACGTCCACGTCGAGCAGCACGACCAGCACGTCGACCTCGTCGACCACCTCCACCACCCTGGGCGGCCCCGCGGTGTGCGGCAACGGCGTCGTCGAGGGCACCGAGGAGTGCGACGACATGAACGACGACAACAACGACGACTGCGTCGCCGGCTGCAAGGACGCCGTCTGCGGCGACGGGTTCTTCTACTCGGGGGTCGAGGGTTGCGACGACCGCAACACCGTGAACGGCGACGGCTGCTCGTCGACCTGCGTCGTCGAGCCGCCGGTCTGCGGCAACAACCGCATCGAGGCCGGCGAGACGTGCGACGACGGCAACACCGTCAACGGCGATGCCTGCCCGTCGAACTGCCGCATCGAGTTCTGCAGCCCGACGCTGACCCGGCAGGACACGACGGTGACCTTCACCAAGCCCGCCGGCGTCAACGTCGGCTCGATCGTGGTGTTCGTGAACTACCCGGATGCGAAGGTGAGCCTGCCCGGCGTCGGCAACGGGTCCACGGTGCGGGCGCGGATCACCACCCTCCCGACGGGCTTCGTCCACACCGCCAACGACCTCGACTATGCGATCCGCGAGGTGCTGTCCCCGAGCCTGCCCGGGAACATCCTGAACGGGTCGACGCTGTTCAAGGCGAGCTACGACCTCTGCTCGGGCGCCACGGCACCGGCGGCGGGCGAGTACACCTGCACCGTCGAGCAGGTCGGCGCCCCGAACGGCAGCCCCATCAGCCCGACCGGCTTCGGCTGCAGCGTCACGATTCCCTGACGGAACGGTCGCGCCCGCGACACGTCCTCGTAACTCCCGGTTGGTAGGTCAGCCAGGCAGCCTACCACCGGGAGGGACGAGACATGGATGTGAGGAACGCGCGCTGGATCGGCGCGATCGCGCTGGGTGTGATGACGATCGGGGCATCGCCGGCGCACGCGGCGCAGAGCAAGTGTCTCGCCGCCAAGACGAAGTGCGTCGCCGGCAAGGTCGCCGGCCTGCTCAAGTGCCACGGCACCGCCGAGACGCCCGGGAAGCCCGCGAACCCGAACGACAAGGGGTGCGTCGACAAGGTCGTCGCCAAGTTCGACGGCGGCGCCGACCCGACCAAGGGCTGCTTCGAGAAGCTCGAGAGCAAGGCCGGCAACGACTGCCTCACCGTCGACGACACGGCGTCGGTCGAGGCCCTCGTCGACGCGTGCGTGACCCAGCTCGTCGGCACCATCGACCCGCCGCCCCTGACGCAGGCGAAGTGTGGTGCCGCCAAGAAGAAGTGCATCGCGACCAAGATGGCCGGCCTCCTCAAGTGCCAGCAGACGGCGCAGACGCCCGGCAAGCCGTCCGACCCGAACACCAAGGGCTGCGTCGACAAGGCGAAGGCGAAGTTCGACGGCGGGGCCGACCCGGCGAAGGGCTGCTTCGAGAAGCTCGAGAGCAAGACGCCGAACGACTGCGAGACGCTCGACGACACCGCCGCCGTCGAGGCGCTCGTCGACGCCTGCATCGACCAGGTGGTGGCGAGCCTGAGCGTCCCGGCGACGACGACCACGACGATCGCCACCACCACCAGCACCTCGACGACGGTCCCGACGACCACCACCACGTCGACGACGGCGCCGACCACCACGACGTCGTCGACCAGCACCACGGCCCCCACCACGACGAGCAGCAGCACGTCGACCACCACCTCCACGTCGTCCACGACCTCGACCACCATCGGCGGCCCCGCCGTCTGCGGCAACGGCATCCCCGAAGGCACCGAGCAGTGCGACGATGGCAACGACGACAACAACGACGACTGCGTCGCCGGCTGCAAGGACGCCGTCTGCGGTGACGGCTTCTTCTACTCGGGGGTCGAGGGCTGCGACGACCACAACACCGTGAACGGCGACGGCTGCTCGTCGACCTGCGTCGTCGAGCCGCCGGTCTGCGGCAACAACCGCATCGAGGCCGGCGAGACGTGCGACGACGGCAACACCGTCAACGGCGATGCCTGCCCGTCGAACTGCCGCATCGAGTTCTGCAGCCCGACGCTGACCCGGCAGGACACGACGGTGACCTTCACCAAGCCCGCCGGCGTCAACGTCGGCTCGATCGTGGTGTTCGTGAACTACCCGGATGCGAAGGTGAGCCTGCCCGGTGTCGGCAACGGGTCCACGGTGCGGGCGCGCATCACCACCCTCCCGACGGGCTTCGTCCACACCGCCAACGACCTCGACTACGCGATCCGCGAGGTGCTGTCCCCGAGCCTGCCCGGGAACATCCTGAACGGCACGACGCTGTTCAAGGCGAGCTACGATCTCTGCTCGGGCGCCACGGCACCGGTGGCGGGCGAATACACCTGCACCGTCGAGCAGGTCGGCGCCCCGAACGGCAGCCCGATCAGCCCGACCGGTTTCACCTGCACCGTGACCATTCCCTGAGGCCGCACCCCCTTCGGTCTCAGTCCGACGCCCGGCTCGTTCCCTGCGGGCCGGGCGTCCTCTCCACCGGTTCCCGGCGCCGTGCGCATGCTGTAAGACCGCCGCATGCGCATCGGCATCGGTATCGGTGAGATCAGCGGTTCCCCCGTCGGCGTCGACGGGCTCGTGGAGCAGGCGAGGCAGGCCGAGGCCGACGGCTTCGCGAGCGGGTGGTTCGCGAACATCTTCGGCATCGACGCCATCATGGCGGCGGCCGTCTGCGCGCGGGAGACGTCGCGCATCGAGCTCGGCACCGCCGTCGTGCCGACGTACCCGCGCCACCCCGTCGCCATGGCGCAGGCGGCGCTGTCGGCGCAGGCGATCGCGCGCGGCCGCTTCGTGCTCGGCATCGGCCTGTCGCACCAGGTCGTCATCGAGATGATGTTCGGCCTGTCGTTCGCGAAGCCGTACAGCCACATGCGCGAGTACCTCGAGGTGCTGGCCCCGCTGATCCGGACCGGCGCCGTGAGCTACAGCGGCGACGAGTACCGCGTGAACGTGCCGCAGCTCGGCGTCCACGGCGGTGGTCCATGCCCCATCCTGGTGGCGGCGCTGGCGCCGAAGATGCTGGCGCTCACGGGCCGTGTCGCCGACGGCACCGTCACCTGGATGACGGGCCCGAAGACGATCCGCGAGCACACCGCACCGCGTCTGAACGAGGCGGCCGCGGCGGCCGGACGGCCGAAACCGCGGGTCGTCGTGGGGCTGCCCGTGGCCGTGACGAAGGACGTCGCAGGGGCCCGGGCGTCGGCCGACCGCGGCTTCCAGATATACGGCACCCTGCCGTCGTACCGCGCGATGCTCGACCGCGAGGGGGCCGAGGGACCCGGGCAGGTCGTCATCGTCGGCGACGAGAGCGCCGTCGGCGAGCAGCTCGAGGCCCTGGCCGCGGCGGGCGCCACCGACTACATGGCGGTGCCGTTCCGCGTCCACGGCGACGACGACGCCATCCCGCGCACCCGCGAGCTCCTCGTCCGCCTCGCCGCCCGGACCTGAGTTTCGACCGTTCGCCGCAGCCGGCGTCGGCTCGAAGGTTTTCCGTTGTGCGGTGCTGCATACATGCGGTACGCGGATAGGGTGGGATTCCCTCGCATGACGTCCACCACCCTCCGCGTCCTCACCCTCACGACCGCCGTGGCCCTGCTGGCGCCGGCCATGGCCTCCGCCGCAGGCGGGCCCGAGTTCCCCCTCGGAGCCAGCAAGATACAGATGGAAGGTGGCGCGAAGCCGGGAAAGCGTCGGGTCAACTTCCAGGCGCGGTGGTCCGGTGACTCCAGTGGCATGCCGAATCCCGCCTTCGCGGGTGCCACGCTGCGCGTCGTCGGCGGCGCCGACGAGGGCGACAGCGGCCTGATCCGCCTCGCCAACGGCAACTGGCGCGCCATCCCCGGTGGCAAGGGCTACGTCTACTCCGACAAGACGCAGTCGGCGGGCGGCATCAAGACGGTCGTCCTGCGCCTCGGCAAGAAGGGTGGGGGTCGTCTCAAGATCGCCGGTGGCAAGAACGGGTGGTCGTACGAGGTGACGCGCGAGCAGACCGCGGTCACGGTCACGCTCATGATCGGCGAGGCACGCTTCTGCGCCGTGTTCTCCCCGGTGAAGACGAAGCGCAGCAAGGTGCAGGGCGCCGCCAAGGACGCCCCGGCGACCTGCCCGTGCGACACGTTCGACTCGACCTTCGCGGCCATCCAGGCCGCCGTCTTCGAGCGCAACGGCTGCACCGAGGCGGCTTGCCACGGCGGCGGATCCGCACCGCAGGGCGGTCTCGACCTCTCGCCGGACGTGGCCTACGACAACCTCGTCAACGTGCTGTCGCCGGTCGGCGACCAGAAGCGGGTCCAGCCGGGGTCGCCGAAGGACAGCTTCCTCTACCGCAAGCTGGCGGCCGCGACGCTCGGCGACGAGGCCAAGGTCCTGAGCGTCGGCATCGCCGGTGACGAGGGCAGCCCCATGCCGAGCCTGCGCCCGGCGATCAGCGAGGACGAGCTCGAGGCGATCCGTCGTTGGATCCAGTACGGCGCCAAGAAGGACTCGATCACGCCCGACACCGAGCAGCTGCTCAACTCGTGCCTCCCCCCGACCACCCCCCCGAAGATCGATCCGCCCGCGAAACCCGAGCCGGGCAAGGGCATCCAGTTCTACGCGCCGCCGTGGACCATTCGTCCGAAGAACCAGGTCGACGGCTACAACGGCGAGGACGAGATCTGTTACTCGACGTACTACGATCTCCGGCCGCTCGTGGAGTCCGGCGAGATTCCCGCCGACGTGCTCGAGCCGTGCGACGAGAGCTTCTGGGGCCCGGGGAAGACCTGCTTCAGCTACAAGCGGCAGGAGCTGACGCAGGACCCGAACTCGCACCACAGCATCATCCACATCTACAACGGCCAGTACCCGCCGACCGATCCGGGCTGGCGGAACACGTGCTTCGGCGGTCCGCTCGACGGACAGGCCTGCGACCCCACCGTCCCCGGCGTCTGTGGCGACGGCGGCAACTGCCACGGCAAGCCGGTGTCGTCGGTGGCGTGCATCTTCAACTTCGGTCCCGACGACTACCAGGGCAGCGCCACGGGCGCCGGCAGCCCCGTCGCGCCGACGTTCAGCGGCTCGCAACAGCCCTACTTCGAGCGCGAGTACCCGGGCGGCGTCTTCGCGCAGCTCCCCATCGAAGGCACCATCGTGTGGAACTCGCACGCCTTCAACGTCACCGACCAGCCCATCACCAACGAGCAGTGGCTGAACCTCTTCTTCGCCCGCCAGGCGGAGCGGCTCTATCCGATCCAGCCCATCTTCGACGCCGACGACATCTTCGTGCAGAACGTGCCGCCGTTCGAGGAGCGCGAGTACTGCCGCACCATCGTCTTCGGCAAGGGCACCCGCATCGCGGATCTGTCGTCGCACACGCACAAGCGGGCCACCATCTTCCAGACCTGGGGCCCGGCCGTCGCCGCGTCGTGCTCGGCCGACGACCAGAGCTGCGATCCCGAGACGAGCGCGCCCATCTTCAAGACGCTCGAGTACAACGATCCGGCGCAGCTCCGCTTCGATCCGCCCCTGGCCCTCGACGGCGACGACCCGGCGAGCCGCCGGTTCAAGTTCTGCGCCGTCTACGACAACGGCAAGACCGACCCGGCGACGGTGAAGCGCAACTCCCTGTCGCCGCCGAACCTCATCGGCGGCAAGTGCTACGCTCCCACCTTCGGCTCACCCGGCGAGTTCACCGACGAGGGCGTCAGCTGCCTTGCCGGGCCGAAGAAGGGCAAGCCGTGTCAGGGCGTCGACGCCAACTGCGACAGCTCGCCCGGCGCCGGCGACGGCCTCTGCGACGCCTGCCCGCTGCGCGGCGGGGTCACCACCGAGGACGAGATGTTCATCCTTCTCGGCAGCTACTTCTGCGACGAGACCGTCGCCGGTGAGGGCTGCTCGGGTGGCATCTGCGCTGGCGGGGCGCGTCACTACCAGGCCTGCAACGGGGACGGTGCACAGTGCCCGGGCGAGTCCGGCGCCTGCGTCCAGCAGGCGGTCAACAAGCGCTGCGCCGTCGGGGCCCGCCGCGGCCAGATCTGCGCCACCGACGCCGACTGCACCTTCGCCTGCGTGCCGACCGCGAACTGAGAACGCGAGCGGCCTCCCGTCGATCGGGGGGCCGCTCGTGACCGTTCGCGCAACCTCGACGGCACTTTGCGCTTTTCCCGGTTGTGCGCGCGGGAAGGGCTGGGATACCCACCTCCATGGGGGGATTCCACTACATGCGTGCTGCGACCGTCGTTCGTCTTCTCGCTCTGACCGCCATTCTGGGTGGCGTCGTTCCGGGCGTGATCCGCGCCGCCGAGGGGCCCGAGTACCCGATGAGCGGCGGCATCCAGCTCGCCGAAGGTGCCACGCCGGCCAAGCGTCGCATCAACTTCCAGGGCAAGTGGAACCAGCCCGCGACCGGCATGGCCAACCCCGTGATCGCGGGTGCCACCCTGCGCGTCTACGGCGCTCCGAGCGAAGGCGACAGCGGCATCATACGTCTCGCCAACGGCAACTGGCGTGCGCTGAAGAACGGCAAGGGTTTCCAGTACTTCGACGGCACCCAGTCCGCGGGCGGCATCCGCAGCGTGGTGGTGAAGAGCACCAAGAAGGGCGGTCTCGTGAAGATCGCCGGTGGCAAGGAGAGCTGGGCCTACCGTCTCGCCACCCAGCAGACGGCGATCAACGTCGCGCTCACCATCGGCGACTCCCGCTTCTGCGCCGCCTTCACGCAGCCGAAGAACAAGAAGGGCAAGAGCGTCGGCCGCGCGAAGCGTGCCCCCGCCGCGTGTCCCTGCGATCAGTTCGACAGCACGTGGGCCGCGATCCAGACCGTCATCTTCGAGCGTCGCGGCTGCAACAGCCTGACCTGCCACGACACGACGTCGAAGCAGAACGGCCTCGATCTCCAGTCGCCCGGGGTCTACGAGCGCCTCATCAAGGTGTACTCCGAGCAGGGTCAGATGAACCTGGTCGAACCGGGTTCGCCGTCGAACGACAGCTTCCTGTGGCGGAAGCTCGCCGCCAAGACGCTGAACCTCGAAGGCGTCCCCGGGACGCCCATGCCCTCCGGTCTCGATCCGCTGACCGCGGACGAGCTCGAGGCGTTGCGTCTGTGGATCCAGTACGGTGCGCCGAAGGAGGGCGTCGTCGAGGGTACCGAGGCTCGCCTCAACTCGTGCCTGCCGCCGTCGAAGCCGCCGCGCATCGATCCGCCCGCGGCACCCGCGGCGGGGGAGGGCATCCAGTTCTACGCGCCGCCGTGGACGATCCCGGCGGGCGACGAGGACGAGGTCTGCTACGCGACCTACTACGACCTCAGCGATCAGGTGCCGGACGCGTTCAAGGTTCCCTGCTCCGAATACTGGGGCGGGCCCAGCAAGACCTGCTTCGTGTACAACCGCAGCGAGCTGACGCAGGAGCCGAACTCGCACCACAGCATCATCCATCTCTACCGTGGCGAGTTCGAGCCGACGTACTCGGCGGACTCCGGCACCCCGGGCTTCCGCTTCCAGTGCCACGGCGGAGCGCAGGACGGACAGGCGTGCGATCCGCGCACGCCGGGCGTCTGCGGTGGTGACGGCGTCTGTCGCGGCAAGGTGGTGTCGTCGCTCGCCTGCCTGCGGGACTTCGGCCCGCCCGACTACAACCGCGGCGCCGATCCCACCGGCAACGGCTCGGACAACGCGCCGGCCGTCGGTGGCTCCCAGCAGCCCTTCGCGCGCACCGTCTACCCGTCGGGCGTGTTCGCGTCGCTGCCGATCTCCGGCACGATGATCTGGAACTCGCACGCCTTCAACCTGACGAGCGAGTCCACCGAGAATCAGCAGTGGTGGAACCTCTACTTCGCGCCGCCCGACGAGCGGGACTATCCGCTGCGCGGCATCTTCGACTCGCGTGACATCTTCGTGCAGGACGTGCCGCCGTTCGAGGAGCGCGAGTACTGCCGCACGATCACGTTCCCGCTCGGCACGCGCGTGTTCGAGATGAGCTCCCACACCCACAAGCGTGGCCGCCTGTTCCGCGTGTGGGGCCCCGGCGTCGCACAGCCGTGTCGCAGCA
Organism: uncultured Binatia bacterium (SeqCode); assembly: GCA_964404165.1. Lineage (GTDB taxonomy): Bacteria > Desulfobacterota > Binatia > DP-6 > DP-6 > DASYLJ01. The sequence continues at coordinate 32,636 of CAYOIZ010000017.1, forward strand.
CACCCGACGACCCCGGCGCCTGCACGGCCGAGCCGCCGCCGGCGCAGCCCATCCTGGTGACGACGCAGTACAACGATCCGGCGGTGACCCGTCTCGACCTCGCGTTCGACGATCCGAATCCCGCCAGCCGGCGCTTCAAGTTCTGCTCGATCTACAGCAATGGCCTCGATCCGGAGCACCCGGTGAAGCAGAACTCGAACTCGCCCATCCCGCCGTCGTTCGGCACGCTGGCGCCTGGCGGACCGTGCTTCTCGCCGCCAGGATCGTTCTTCCCGCGCGACCTCGGGATCGCCTGCATGGCGGGCGACAAGAAGGGCCAGCTCTGTGCCGGCGACCATTCGTTCTGCGGCCCAGCCGATCAGAAGCTGTGCGACGCCTGTCCGCTCGCCGGCGGCGTCACCACCGAGGACGAGATGTTCATCCTCACCGGCAACTTCTACTGTGCACCCGACACGGACTGCTCCGGTCGCTGCGTCGGCGGCCCGAAGGTCGGACAGTTCTGCAACTACGACAACGCGTTCTGCCGCGAGGGCGTGCCGGAGGACGACGACACCGTGTCCTGCCAGCCCGCCTCTTACACGAACAACTGACGCGCGGACTCCGACCGCTCACCAGGGCCTCCCGACTGCTCGGTCGGGGGGCCCTTTTTTTCGTTGACTCCGCCCGGGGCGAATTGTACTGAATGGTCAGTCCAATGCCGCCCCGCGCCACCCGCCCCGCCCGCGCCAGCCGCCCCGCACGCCCCGTCGCCCGGGCGCGTCAGGAGCGCGGCATGCGGACCGAGGAGGCGATCCTCCAGGCGACGATGCGGCTGCTGGCGTCCCGCGGCATCCAGGGGACTTCGCTCGACCTGCTGGCGGAGGAGGTCGGCGTCGCGAAGAGCTCGATCCTCTGGCACTTCGGCTCGAAGGAGGAGCTCCTGCTCCGCGTCGCCGAGCGCGTCTTCGACGAGGTGGCCGAGGGCCCCGTCCAGAAGATCCTGGCCATGCCGACGTTGGCCGAGCGGCAGGAGGCGAGCTGGAAGTTCTTCTCGACGACGCTGCGCGAGAACCCGGAGCTGAAGCGCGTCATCCTCTACCTGATCTTCGAGAGCGTCGAAGGACGGCCCGAGCTGCGTGCCCGCCTGCAGCAGCTCTACGCCCGCATCCGCGATCTCTACGAGACCGGCCTGCGCAGCGTCGTGCGCGACGACGGCCAGCGGCGGCGTTTCGCCATCATCTCGGTGGCGGCGCTCGACGGCATCTTCCTGCAGTGGCTGCTCGATCCCGACGCGATCGACCTGGAGAGCCTGCACGGCGAGCTGCGGGCGCTCAGCGAGGGTGCGCAGTTGCTGGCGCGCACGAAAGGAGCACGTGACGATGTCTGAGCAGGAGAACGCGGTCCCCCTCGATCTCTCGGAGTTCCGCGAGGTCATCCGTCACCCCAAGGCGCACGCCCACATCCTCGGCCAGTATCGCGTCGGCGAGTACGCCGGCGTCGTGGCGTTGAAGCGCCTGCTCGACGAGATGCAGCCCGAGGGCAAGCTGCACAAGGCGATGGAGATCCACTTCCGCGACGAGGAGCGCCATTCGCGCGTGTTCACCGACTGGATATACCGTCTCGGCGTCGAGCCCGAGCCGCTGCCCACCGAGGTGGAGGGCTTCTTCGCGAACAGCCAGGAGGAGTACCAGTCGCAGCGCCAGCTCATCGAGCAGCTGCCGCCGGAGCTCCGGCGCATCATCGTGTTCGCGGGCATCAACGCCATCGAGAAGATCGCGTTCAACCAGTTCGAGACGCATCTCCGCGTGCTCGACCGGCCCGACGACATCGCCATGCTCGAGAGCGTCATGGCGGAGGAGAAGTTCCACCTGAGCTACGTCGAGGGTGAGCTCGATCGGCAGATGAGCGGTCCCAACGGCGCCTTCATCACGACCGCCCTCGACACCGCGAAGGCCCGCTTCGCCGAGTTCAGCGACACGCGCCGGCGCCAGAGCGCCGAGGCGATCTCGAAGCTGCTCGGCGCCGGCGCCTGACGTCGCACCAGCGGAGGACATCGCATGAAGTTCGGCATCTTCTACGAGCACCAGATCCCGCGGCCGTGGAACCCCGGCGACGAGCATCGTCTGTTCAAGGAGGCGCTGGATCAGGTCGAGCTCGCCGACAAGCTCGGCATCGACTATGCCTGGGAGGTCGAGCACCACTTCCTCGAGGAGTACTCGCACTCGTCGGCACCCGAGGTGTTCCTCGCCGCGTGCAGCCAGCGCACGAAGAACATCCGCCTCGGCCACGGCATCACGCTGATGCCGCCGGGCTACAACCACCCGGCCCGCGTCGCCGAGCGCATCGCCACGCTGGATCTCGTCAGCGACGGTCGCGTCGAGTGGGGCACCGGCGAGTCGAGCTCGCGCATCGAGCTCGAGGGCTACGGTGTCGGCTACATGCAGAAGCGGGAGGCGTGGGAGGAGGCGGTGCGCGAGACGTCGCGCATGCTCGCCATGAACCCGTACCCGGGCTTCGACGGCAAGTACTTCAAGATGCCCGAGCGTAACATCGTGCCGAAGCCGCTGCAGTCGCCGCATCCGCCGCTGTGGGTGGCGTGCTCGAACCGCGACACCATCAAGCTCGCCGCGCGCATGGGCATCGGCGCGCTGACGTTCGCCTTCATCGATCCGTCCGACGCGAAGTACTGGGTCGACGAGTACTACGAGACGTTCAAGAACGAGTGCACGCCGATCGGCCGCGCCGTGAACCCGAACATCGCCATGGTGACGGGCTTCATGTGTCACGAGAACAGCGAGACCGCCGTGGCGCAGGGGCTCGAGGGCTTCAAGTTCTTCGGCTACGCGCTGGCGCACTACTACATCACCGGTACGCACGTGCCGGGGAAGACGAACATCTGGGAGGAGTTCAAGAAGGCGCCGCCCTTCCCGCAGATGCCGACGGGCGGCATCGGCAACCCGGACGAGGTGCGCGCGAACCTCGCGAAGTTCGAGGACGTCGGCGTCGACCAGGTCGTCTTCATCCAGCAGGGCGGCAACAACCGGCATGCCGACATCTGCTCGTCGCTCGAGCTGTTCGCCGAGCGCGTCCAGCCCGAGTTCAAGGCGCGGCACGACGCCGCGGCGGCGAAGAAGGCCGAGGAGCTGGCACCCTACATCGCGAAGGCGATGGCGAAGATCCCGCCGCTCGAGGCGCACGAGCCGCAGCCGCTCGAGTCGTATCCCGTCCTGATGTCGCGTCTCGGCGTCGACATCTCGCAGCTCCCGCAGGGCCGCACGATGGGCCCGGCCGCCACGCAGATCCAGAACGCCCTCAAGACCGGGACGTCCGACTAACCCCCCCGTTCCGGTCCGGACGACTCCGCGGCTTCGTCTCCCCGGCCGCGGAGTCGTCCGTCCTTGCTTTCCTGGCGGCGGGACCACTACGTTCCGGCGATGCCGCCTGCCGTCGGAACCGCACTCCCCGCCATCCAACGCATCCCGTCGCGCGTGAAGCCGTGGGAGCGCGACGTCGCGGGGCCCGAGATCCTCGCCGCCGCGCGCGCCGCCGAGGATGCCGGCTTCGCCTGGCTCTCGTGCAGCGACCATCCGATGGTGCCGGTGTCGCGCGCCGAGGCGATGGGCCCGACCTGGTACGACGCCGGCAGCACCCTCGCCTTCGTCGCCGGCGTGACGTCGCGCGTCCGGCTCCTGTCGCACGTGCTGGTGGTGCCGTACCGTCACCCGCTGGTCGTCGCCAAGCAGTACGGCACGCTCGACCATCTCACCGGCGGTCGCGTCATCGTCGGCGTCGGCAGTGGGCACCTGAAGCCCGAGTTCCGTTCGCTCGGCGCCGACTACGAGCGTCGCGGCAAGGTCACCGACGAGTACCTGCACGCCATCGCCGCGGCCTGGGAGTCGGACGTCGCGAGCTTCCAGGGCGAGACGGTGAGCTTCCGCGACGTCATGGTCCATCCGCGTCCCACCCAGAAGCCGCGCCCCCCGTTCTGGGTCGGCGGCAACTCGGCGGCTGCGCTCCGTCGCGCGGCGAAGCTGTGCGAGGGGTGGATCCCGTGGGCCCTGCCGACGGAGGAGTTCGCGGCGTTGGTGGCGCAGGCGAAGCGCCAGCGGGCCGAGGCGGGTCGTACCGACGCGATGGAGATGGTGGCACCGATCGAGATCCCCATCGGCGTCACGGCGGACGCGATGCTGGCGACGATGCGGACGTGGTGCGCCGCGGGCGCGACGTCCTTCCACGTCGGCGTGCCGGCGGAGAGCTTCGCGGAGTACATCGACCGTCTCGGCTGGATCGGCCAGCACGTGATCGCGCGACTCGACTGATGGCGCGCAACGTCGAGGTGAAGGCCCGTGTCGCCGACCTCGCTGCCGTGCGCACCCGCGCGCTCGCGCTGGGCGCCCGCGCCACCGGCATCCTCGACCAGACCGACCGCTACTACGAGCTCGACGGCGGCCGCCGCCTGAAGCTCCGCACGATGCCCGGCGTTCCGGCGGAGCTGATCCGCTACGACCGTCCCGAATCGAGTGGCATCCGGCCGAGCGACTACGAGATCAGTCCCGTCCGCGACGACGAAGCCGAGGCCTGTCTGGTCCCGAAGACCCCGCCGATCGCCGTCGTCCGCAAGCGCCGCGAGCTGTTGCTCCTCGACAACGTCCGCATCCACCTCGACACGGTCGACGCGCTCGGCACCTTCGTCGAGCTGGAAGCGGTGCTCGACGAATCGCACGACGACGCCACCTGCACGGCGCAGGTCAACGAGCTGACCGAAGCGCTGGGTCTGGAGCCAACGACGTTCGTCAGGGCATCGTACGGCGACCTGATTCACCAAGCGTAGGGACGAGCTCGGGCCCCGTCGGTCGGCGGGGCTGGTGTGCGGTGGGGGTGCCGGTCCCACCGAGCGAGCGCGTCGAGAGCACGCGGGTGGGGATGAGGGGTGGCGTGGTGCCGTGCGAACGCCGCGCGCAGCCGGTGGGACCGGCACCCCCACCGCACACCAGTCCCGAACGGATCACCCGATCGCCCGCAGCTCATCCCGCAGCAACCCGAGGAGCAGCTCGTCCACATACCGCCCCTCGACGTACGCGTGCTCCCGCAGCCGCCCTTCCACCTCGAACCCGACGCGCCGATACAGCCGCAGCCCGCGGTCGTTCGACGCGTGACAGCGCAGCCACACCTTGCGCAGGTTCAGCGTCTCGAACGCGTGCAGGCAGACGAGCGTCACCGCTTCGGTGCCGAACCCGCGGCCCCAGTGGTCCTTGTGCCCGATCAGCAGGCCCAGGCCGGCGACGCGGTTCACCGGATCGATGTCGTGCAGGCCGCAGTTGCCGACGTAGATGCCGTCGCCGCGGGTGACGATGGCGAACACCTGATCGTGCGCAGGGTCGAGATTCCGGATGTACTCGCGCGCCGAGGCCGTGGTGTGCGGACGCACGCGTGACGCGAGGCCGCGGCGGATCTCCGGCGCGTTGAGCCATGCATGGCTCGCCACCGCGTCGTCCTCCTCGAGCGGCCGCAGGTAGATGCTCTCACCGATGAGGTACGGGCTCTGCACGCACCTCCGTTGTGCCAGGCGTCCCGCCGAATGAGGAGCAGCATCCGTTGACACGCATGGCGCCGGCGGGCTCTTCTCCCCGTCCCATGGATTCGCGGACGAATGGCACTGCGCTCGCGGCCACGCTGCACGATGCGACCGGCGCGCTGGTCGACGACATCGAGCGGGCGTTGCCGCGATTGCGCCGCATCTACGGCCACGTCGCCGTCGCGACCAGCCCGCCCACGGCGCGGCGCATCGTCGACCTGCTCGCCGCCGCCGGAGCCCACGCCGGGACGCCGCCCGCGAATACCCGCGGACCGCTCTATCGACTGTCGTTGCGCCGCGCCCTCGCGAGTGGCGCCGCGCGCGTGCACTACCTCGACTTCGATCGCGCGATCCACTGGAAGGGGCGCGAGCTGGCGTCGGTCGTACGCCTCGGTGCGCGCCACGCCGCCCTCTGGATCGGGCGCACGCCAAAGGCGCATCGCACCCATCACCTCCCACTGCACGCCACCGAGACGGTGGTGAATCGCCTGTTCGCGGACGAGCTCGGCATCATCGGCCGCGTCGACTTCATGGTGCCCTCGTTCATCCTCGACCGGACCCGCACGACGGCGATGCTCCGGCGGTCACGTGCACGCGACGCCGCCATGTACGGTGAGTGGGCGGCGTTGTTGGCGGGGATCGACCCGGTGCCGGCGTACATCGAGTGCCGCGGTCTCGACTGGGAGACGCCCGACCGCTTCCGCAAGGCGGTGCGGCGCCTCGGCCTGCCGGCCTGGCGCCGTCGCCAGGAGACGCCCGCGGAGTGGTCGCTGCGCATCGAGATGGCGGCGGCGTTCGTGCGTGGCTTCCAGCACACGCTGCGACGCTGGCCTGCGCGTCCGGTCACGCTGACCCGACTCGCCCCGCGCGCTTGACCGGGTACGTCGCCGCAGCGATAAGCCCGCCGTGCGCCTCGCGACCTTCACGCACGGTGGTGTGACGCGTGTCGGCGTCGTCGACGGCGACACCGTGATCGACCTCGCCGCGGCGCAACCGTCCCTGCCGCGCCAGATGCTCGCCTTCCTCACCGCAGGGAGGCCGGCGATGGACGCCGCTCGCGCCGCGATCCGTCCCGAGGCGCCGCGCCTGGCGCTCGCCGACGTCCGGCTCGAGGCGCCCGTCGCGCGGCCGCCGAAGTTCCTCGCCATCGGCCTCAACTACGCCGATCACATCCGCGAGACGCGTCGCGAGAAGCCCGAGTTCCCCGTCTTCTTCAACAAGCAGTCGACCTGCGTGACGGGGCCGTACGATCCGATCCACATGCCGAAGGTGTCGATCGAGCTCGACTACGAGGGCGAGATGGGCTTCGTCATCGGCCGTCGCTGCCGCGAGGTACCGCGTGCGAAGGCGGCGGAGGTCATCGCCGGCTTCCTCGTCGTCGACGACGTCAGCGTGCGCGACTGGCAGTTCCGCGCGCCGACGATGACGCTCGGCAAGTCGTTCGACACGCACGGCCCCATCGGTCCGTGGATCGTCACCGGCGACGAGGTCGGCGATCCGCACACGCTCGACCTCACCACCTGGGTGAACGGCGAGCGCCGGCAGCGCTCGAACACGCGCGAGCTCATCTTCGACTGCTACGCCATCGTCGAGCTGCTCTCGACCGTGTTCACGCTCGAGCCCGGTGACATCATCTCGACGGGCACGCCGGGCGGCGTCGGTGGTCCGAAGCGGAAGTTCCTGCAGGTGGGTGACGTGGTGCGCATCGAGATCGACCGCATCGGGGCCATCGAGAACCGCGTGGTGGCGGCGCCATGACCGACGAGGCCACGGCAGGGCAGGTCCTGCGCGACTTCCGTCACGTCACGGTGGTGGGCATCTCACCGCGCATCGAGCGCGACTCGCACCGCGTGGCGTCCTACCTGCGACACGTGGGCTACGTCGTCACGCTGGTGAATCCGCTCGTCGACCAGGTGCTCGGGATGCCGGTATGGCCGAGCCTCGAGGCGGCACCGGGCCCGATCGAGGTCGTGGACGTGTTCCGTCGCTCCGAGCTGGTGCCGCCGGTGGTCGAGTCCGCCATCGCCGTCGGTGCGCGCGCCATCTGGATGCAGGACGGCGTCGTGCACGAGGAGGCGGCGGCGCGGGCGCGAGCGGCGGGGCTGATCGTCGTGATGGACCGCTGCATGATGCGGGATCACGCCAATCGATTGGGCGGGTGACGGATCAATCCCACCCTCGCGCGAATCTGCGAGCGGAGGACGCTGCCGCTCGCGGATTGCCCTGCGCGGGCGCCTGGGCTAGCACGCGAGGGTCCCCCATCCCACGACGGAGGCCCCATGGAATCGTACTCGATGGTCATCAACGGTCGCTCGGTCGCCACCCCCGAGCAGGACGACGTCATCAACCCGGCCCGCGGCGAACCCTTCGCCACCTGCCCGCGCGGCAGCGCCGCGCACGTCGACGAGGCCGTGCAGGCCGCCGCCGCCGCCTACAAGTCGTGGCGGCGCGACGAGGCGTTCCGGCGCGAGAAGCTGCGCGAGTGCGCCACCGCGATCCAGGGGCGTGCGCAGGAGATCGCGCAGGTCCTGTCGCAGGAGCAGGGCAAGCCGGTGACCGCCGCCATGGGCGAGGTCTTCGGGGCCTCCATGTGGTTCAGCTACTACGCCGGCCTGGAGCTGTCGCCGGAGATCCTGGCCGACGACGGCGAGAAGCGCATCGAGGTCGTCCGCAAGCCGCTCGGCGTCGTCGCCGCCATCACGCCGTGGAACTTCCCGGTGATCCTGCTGGCGTGGAAGCTCGCGCCGGCGTGGCTCGCCGGCAACACCGTCGTCGCCAAGCCGTCGCCGTACACGCCGCTCACCTCGCTGATGGTGGCCGAGACCCTGAAGGACATCGTGCCGGCGGGCGTGCTGAACGTCCTCTCCGGCGGCAACGAGCTCGGTGCGCAGCTCTCGAAGCACCCGCTGGTGCGGAAGATATCGTTCACCGGCAGCGTCAACACCGGCAAGAAGATCGCCGCCGTCGCCGCCGACGATCTGAAGCGCGTGACGCTCGAGCTCGGCGGCAACGATCCGGCCATCGTGCTCGACGACGTCGACCCCAAGGCCGTCGCCGAGGGCCTCTTCTGGGGCGCGTTCCAGAACTCCGGCCAGGTGTGCACCGCCATCAAGCGGCTCTACGTGCACGAGAAGGTGTACCAGCCGATCGTCGACGGGCTGGTCGAGCGCGCGCGCAAGGTGAAGGTCGGCGACGGCATGGATCCCGACACGCAGCTCGGCCCCATCAACAACAAGATGCAGCTCGAGCGCGTCATGGGTCTCGTCGACGACGCGAAGAAGCACGGTGGCACCGTGCGCGCCGGCGGCGTGCGGCTCGAGGGCTCGGGCTACTTCTACCCGCCCACCATCGTGACCGACGTGGGCGAAGGGGTCCGGCTGGTCGACGAGGAGCAGTTCGGCACCGCGCTGCCCATCATCAAGTACACGAAGCTCGAGGACGCCATCGAGCAGGCGAACCGCACGCACTACGGGCTCGGCGGCTCGGTGTGGAGCAGCGACACCGAGCGCGGCAAGGAAGTGGTGCAGGAGCTCGAGTCGGGCACCGGCTGGGTGAACCACCACATGGACATCACGCCGTTCGCGCCGTTCGGCGGCTCCAAGTGGAGCGGCATCGGCTACGAGAACGGCCGCTGGGGCTACGAGGCGTTCACCGAGCTCCAGGTCGTCAACGTCAAGAAGTGATCGTCGGCCACCCCCGGGGCAGGTGCTCCGGGGGTGGCTATCCGCCGTCGTCGCGTTCCTGCTAGCGTCCCTCGCAACCACGCCCCCGATGGGCGCATGACGCGAGGAGGTCTCCGATGACGACGACGACGCGATTCGGCCTGCGGGCCGGCCTGACTGCAGCGATCTTCACCGCAGGGTTCCTGGCAGGCTCCGTGGCGCAGCGCCCGGCGGCCGCCGACATGAAGGACATGGCCGGCTCGGCCATGGAGGCCGCGGGTGGCTCGGGCGGTGCGCTCGGTTCGGCCGCGAAGCTCGGGACGACGGTCACCGACATGCAGTCGCATCTCGACGCACTCAACAAGAACATGGCGACGTTGAAGGAGATCCAGGCGGCGCTCGGCGGCTGATCAGCCGGCGGCACCCAGCCCGATCGTGACGGTCGGCGGTCCGTCGGCCGGCTTCTGCTCCTCGTCGGAGTCGGCCGGCGGCTCGCCCGCCTTCACGCGTTTCGCATCGATGCCGTGCCCCTCGACGAGGGACTTCTGCACCGCGGCGATGCGCGCGTCGGTGAGCGCCTTCACCTTGTCGGCGGGGAGATCGCCGCGCTCGGTGAGCCACTCCTCGAGCGTGGCGGCGTCCTCGTCGTCGAGCTTGCCTTCCTCGTCCTTGGCACGGGCGTCGAGCGCGGTGCGGATGCGGTCGCGCGCGCCGCGCGCCGGCAGGTTCTTGAGCGCCCCGAAGACGCCCTGCGGCGCGCCGAGCTCGGCGGCCAGGGCCTGCTCGCGCAGCCAGCGGACGTCGGCCGGCGTCGCGACCGCCGCGAGCGTGATCCCGACGGCGGGCCGGCTTGCCATGAACTCGGCGAGCTTGTCGGTATTCTCCGACGACTCGCTCGTCAGCTCGGCGCGCCCGACGGGGAAGGTGATGCCGATCGGCCCGGGCCCTTCGCCCTCGCCCCCACCGAACGCGGCGCCGATCAGCTTGAGCGGCGACGTGAGCGCGCCCAGCAGTGCGGCGCGCAGCGCCTGTCCGATGATCGGTCCGATGGCGACGGTGGTGCCGGTCTCGTCGACCTTCACCGGAATGTCGAATTTGATGTCGCCCTTCAGATCGCGCATCAGCGCCAGCGCGGTCGTGAGCGGGAGGCCGAACTGCTGCTGGAAGAGGCTGTCGCCTTCCTTCCCGGCCAGGTCGAAGTCGTGCAGCGTGAGCGCGGTGGTGGTGTCGTACTTGCCCTTGCCGAACGTCGCCTTCGTCGTGATCGAGAGCTTTCCCTTGGCGATGCTGTAGGGCGACATCGTGGTCGCGAACGGATTGAACGGGATCAGCGCCAGGTCCTTCGTGACGATCTCGACCTTGCCGCCCTCGGGCTTCAGGTTGCCGGTGATCTCGATGGTGCCCTTCTGCGTGCTGGTGGCCTTGAGCCGGATCTTGTCCATCGCCAGGTCGGGCCAACGCACGTCCTTCGCATCGAAGGTGAAGGGCTTGAACTCTCCCGCCCAGAACGGCTTCACGGTGCGATCGCTGACGCGGACGCGCCCGTCGGTGAGTGCCAGCGTGCCGATGGCGACCGTGACGGGGGCGGGCGCGGTCGCGGCCGGAGCCGGTGCGGCGGCGGGCGTCGTCGCCGGCGTGTCCGTCGTGGTCGGCGTATCCGTCGTTGCGGCCGGGGCGGGCGTGAAGCTCGGCATCACCATGCCGGTGGGCGTGCGCGTCAGCTGAACGGCCGCGCTCGCGATGGTGAGCGCCGACAGCTTCACCGCGACGGGTGCGGGCGGCGACGGCGGCGGCTTCGCCATCACGCCGGTGAGTCGCACCTCGTCGATGCCGACGTCGATGCTCTTGGCGCCGACCGAGAACTCCTTGCCGTCGGCCTGCGCCAGCAACGGGTCGCCGAGCGAAATCTTGCCGGCGATGCCGACGTCGCCTGCCGGCGTCGCGGACGAGCCGGCGGTGAGGTCGAGGTCGAGCCCGAGCGTCCCCTTCTGCAGTACGTCGGGCGGCATCGCCCCGACCATCGTGACCAGCGGCGGCAGCGCCAGGTTCGCGATCACGAGCTTGCCGGCGAAACCGGGCGGATTGACGCGTGCGTCGCCGTCGAGATCGAAGGTGGCGTCGCCGATCTTGAGCGCGATGTCGACCGGCGACGTCTTGTCGCCTTCGCCCGCGAGGCGATGCACACCGACGTCCACGCCGATGCCCATCGGCGGCCCGTGGCCGTAGACGTCGACGACGGAGTCGTGCACGCGCACCGAGCCGACGGACCAGCGCCACGGCTTGGCGGGTTCGGCCGGCGGAACGGGCTCCGCGGGAGGTTCCGGGGCGGGCTCGGGCGTGGTGGCTGCGTCCTTCCCGACGAGCTGTCCCTGCCGTTTCGTCAGGACCAGGAATGGCAGCGGGTCGCCGCCGACCAGGCGCACCACCATCGACGCGCCGCCGACGTCGACGGTGCGGACCGCGGCGCGCTGGTTCTGCAGGTCGAGCGGATCGAGCGTGACCGCGAGCCGCTTCCACGCCAGCGCCGGCTCGTCGAGGCCGCCCACCAGCACGGTGAGGTCGTCCACCACGACACCGCCGCGCAGCTCGTTCTTCGACCCCGTCTCCAGATGGTGTGTCACGGACAGCCCGACCAGCCCGCTGAGACTGGTCCAGCCGACGTCGGGTACGTAGACCCGGCTCCGGTTGAGCGGCAGCCGGCGTGCCTTGAGGTCGGTGTCGACGTCGAAGCCGCCGTCGGCGCGGATGGCGAGACGCGAGTCGATGCGGATGAGGCCCTGATCGACGGCGATGTCGAGGTGGAGGCGCGCCGGCTCGCCGTACGTGCCGGGCTGCAGTGCGATCTCGACCACCTCGATGGCGTCGAGGTTGATGTCGAGCGGTTCGGCGCCACCCACCATGAGATCGCGGAAGTGCAGGCCGCCCTGTCGCAGCATGAAGCGATCGATGGCGATGCCCCAGGCCTTCGCCGGATCGGGCGGTGGTTGATCCGGCGTCGGCTCGCTCTTCGGCACCAGCGCCAGCAGGTTGATCTCGCCGTTCGCCAGGCGGTCGAGGGCCACCTGCGGGCTGTCGAGATCGACCTCTTCGAGACGGACGGTCTTCCGGAACAGCGCGAGCCAGCCGAGGTTCACGGCGAAGCGCTTCCAGGCGACGATCGGCGGGTCGTCGGCGGGCGCGGCGCCTTCCGCGGCGGGCTCCGGTGCCGGTCCCGTCTTGACGGCGACGTCCTCGAGGGTGACGCCGCCGCGCAGCAGTGAGAGGTCGACGTTGCCGACGGTGACGCGGGCGGCGAGTGCCTTCGACGCCTGCGATTCGATCAGCGGCCGTAGCGCATACGGCAGCGCGATCCGGACCACCACCACCACCACGGCGAGGATCAGCCAGAAGCGCGGGCGCCGCAGCGGAGCGGTCCATGTGGCGAGGGCACCCATTCGGCTCGCTCGCATGAAAGCGCGGTGGCAACGAGAGTGTCAATCCGGGGAGGTCCTTCGCACTGCGCCGGGCTGTGCTACAGGGGCTGCGCAGACTCGAATCAGGAGGGCCTCATGGGGATGATCCAGGAATTCCGCGAGTTCGCGGTGAAGGGCAACATGATCGACCTCGCCGTGGGCGTGGTCGTGGGCGGGGCGTTCGGGAAGATCGTGACCTCGCTCGTCGGCGACGTCATCATGCCGCCCATCGGGCTCGCCGTCGGGGGCGTCGATTTCAAGAACCTGAAGGCCGTGCTGAAGCCGGGCGAGGGCGATCTCCCCGCCGTCACCCTGAACTACGGCGCGTTCTTCCAGACGATCTTCGACTTCCTCATCATCGCCGTCGCCCTGTTCGTGGTGGTGAAGGCGATCAACTCGCTCCGTCGTACGGAGGAGGCTGCACCGACGGCTCCACCGCCGCCGTCGGACGAGGTGGTGCTGCTGGGGGAGATCCGGGATCTCCTGAAGGTGCGCGCCTAGGTCGCGGATGTCGGCGCTGGCGCGGTGCCGCTCTTGCGGCGCCGGCGCCGGCGCTTGCGCTTGGCGGGGTCGGTGCCGGGCGCAGCGGCCTGCGGCGACGGTGCGGGAGCCGGGGCGGGGGTGCGCTCGGGCTCGCTGCGACGCGGGCGACGGTCGCGATCGTTGCGACCCCCACCAGGCCCACTGCGATCCCGGCGTCGATCCGGATGCTCGCGCGGCGGGCGCGGCGGATGCTTGATCTCCGGGAGCAGGCTCTCGTCGGGCATCTCGTGCGGCAGCTTGAAGCCGATGTACGTCTCGATGGCCTCGAGCCCCTCGACGTAGTCCTCGCACGCGAGGCTGATGGCGTGACCCGAGGCGCCGGCGCGCGCGGTGCGCCCGATGCGGTGCACGTAGTCCTCGGCGTCGAGCGGGATGTCGAAGTTGATGACGTGCGACACGTCGTCGATGTGCAGCCCGCGCGACGCGACGTCGGTGGCGACCAGGACGGGCAGCTTGCCTTCGCGGAAGTCGGCGAGGATGCGCAGGCGACGGCGCTGGTCGACGTCGCCGGTGATGGCGGCGGCGGCGATGCCGTTGAACTCGAGGTAGCGCTCGAGGCGCTCGGCGGTGCGCTTCATGTTGGTGAACACGAGCACGCGCGCGTCGGGAAGCTTGCGCAGCAGACCGATCAGCACCGGCATCTTCTCGGGCAGGCCGACGTGGTAGACGAGGTGCTCGATGCGCTCGGCCGTCACCTGCTCGGGCGTGGCGGAGACCTTCTCGGCCTCGTTCATGAAGACGTACGCCAGCTCCATGACGTCGTAGCTCAGCGTGGCGGAGAACAGCATCGACTGGCGGCGATCGGGCGGCGGCAGCTGGCGCAGGATGTAGCGCAGGTCCTTGATGAACCCCATGTCGAACATGCGGTCGGCTTCGTCGATGACGAGGATCTCGACGCTGCGCAGGTCGTAGACGCGCTGCTTGTGGTAGTCGATCAGACGGCCGGGCGTGCCGATCAGGATGTCGACGCCCGACTCGACGTTCTCGCGCTGCTTGCGGTAGTCGACGCCGCCGTACACCGCCTGGATGCTGAAGCCGGTGGCGTCGCCGAGCAGCTGCGCGTCGCTCGCGATCTGCACCACCAGCTCGCGGGTCGGCGCGATGATGAGCGCGCGGGGAGCCGCGGGACGTCCTTCGCGCGGGTTGGCGAGCAGTCGCGTGAACAACGTGAGCAGAAAGGCAGCCGTCTTGCCGGTGCCGGTCTGCGCCTGTCCGGCGACGTCCTTGCCGGCGAGCGAGAGCGGAAGCACCTTTTCCTGGATGGGCGTGCAGTGCGTGAAACCGGCAGCCTGGATTCCCTCGACCACGGGAGCGGGGAGGTCGAAGCTCGCAAAAGTGCGTCGCCCCTCCGGGGAGGGTTCCGTGTTGCTCACGCCGCTTTGAATGACCGCCACGGTTGGGGGTGTCAAGCGGAAACCCAGCTTGACGCCCGCGCGAACGGCGTGGGACAAGCGGCCCTGGTCATGAGCGAGAACGCAGAGCCGCTGCGCATCATGCTCGGATTCGTCGTACGGCAGTGCGCCCTGCGACTCGGGCATCGGCCCACCCCGGAAGAGCTCGCCGAGTGGGCCAACAATCAGCGGGATGCGAGCGGCCGCTACAACATCTTCGGTCGCGCCATCACGCCGGACGAGGCGCGCGTCATCCTGCGCAACCCGGGTCGGCTGGTGACGGTGCGACCGAGCCCCAAGTGGGAGTTCCAGGCGATCGCGGTCCGCTAGGCGAGGCGCGCGTTCCCGTCCTGACGGGGCGTGCCTGGGCCTTCGCCGACGGTCTCGCCGCGCACGACGTGTTGCCGGCGCGTGCCGCCGATCTTCCGCCGGCCGATGCGGCGAAGCATCTCTTCGGCGACCTCGATCCGACGTTCGCCGGCCGTCTCGCGCCCGGCGACGTGCTGGTGGCGGGGCAGCAGCTCGGCAGCGGTCCGGGCGGCGCCCCGGCCGCGCGGGCTCTCGCCGCCGCGGGCTTCGTCGCCGTCGTCGCCGGCAGCTTCGCGGGGACGTTCGCCGACGAGGTGCTCGCCGCGGGCCTGGCACCACTCGAGGTCGATGCGCCGAACGTGTTCCACACCGGTCAGCTGATGCGCATGAAGATCGAGGGCGGCACCATCGCCAACCTCTCGAGCGGCGATCGCCAGCCGATCCGCAATCTCACCGAGCCCGTGCTCGCGGCGCTGCGAGATCGGCTGGGCGAGTGACCTCCGCCGTCAGCGGCGCGTCGAGCTGACGGATCAGCGTCGTCTCGTCCCCGGGCCGATAGTTGGCGAGCCCGAAGACGCGCAGCTGGAACTCGTAGCGGCCCGCCTCGAGCTTCTGCACGTCCCGCCCGCGGACGGCCACCAGCGGTACGCTGCCCCGCTCCTTCTCCGGCGGTGCCACGCGCGTGGCGTCGTCGACGTAGACCAGCTCGAGCGGGATCGCGCGCGCCAGGTTCTCGCTCATCGTCGTCATCACGACGATGGCGCGGTCGTCCTGGGTGAGCGCGAACCACTGTCCGGTGCTGTGGAAGGCGCGCTCGGCGTCGGTCATCGTACCGTCGATCGCGAAGCCGGCCGGTGGCGTGCCCGGGGCACGATAGGTCCAGCTCTCCATGCCGCGCAGGTCGACGCCGCCGACGGCGTCGATGCTCGCGAAGAAGACGCTCGGCGAGAACGGCAGCTTGAGCGCGCCGGGGCCGTAGACGTTCTGGGCGTAGAAATACGTGTGCGCGATGCCGGCGGTGAGGTGGATGCCGAGGCCGATGTCGACCTCGTGCCGAGAGCGGCGCACGACGCGGATCGGGCCCGCGGTCCACGCCGCCAGCGCGTGGCGGCCGTCGCGCTCGGTGAGCGTCCAGCCGGCGAGGCCGCCGTGCAGCCTGGCCTCGGCGCGAAGCCGCAGGCCGTCGACGAGATTCGATCCGAGCGGCTTGCCGAGCGCCACCGCGAAGTACTCCGGCAGCGCACCGACCATGCCGATGCGGTACTCCGCCGTGCGCACCGTGTCGGTGGCGGCGTCGTACGCGACGTAGCGACGATCGGTGCGCGGCGGCTCGTCGGCGACGACGACGTAGGCCCAGCCCGCGCGCTTCGTCAGCGGATCGTCGATGCGGATCTCGCGGCCCGCGGCCGCGGGGGGTGTGCCGGCGGGCGCACGATCGCCGGCGTCGCAGGCCATGAAGACGAGCACGTCGTCGGGGTCGAGCACGCCGGGTCGATCGTCCCTGGTGGGCTCCGGGCCGGCCATGGCGATCTGTCGGCCGATGCGCTCGTCGACCTGGAACGGGATCGGCTGCGCGGCGCCGTTCCGCCAGGCGACGACGCCGAGCTTCGCGAGCGGCGTGCCGCCGAGCCGTCGCAGCGTCATGCCGCGCAGCTCGATGTGCTCGGTGCGTCGCGCGATGGGTCCACACGGGCCGAGGGGGACGGGCTCGGCGGCCGTGGCGACGCTCGCGAGCACCACGAGCCAGACCGCGACGCGCCAGGTCACCCCGCCAGCACCGCCGTCAGCGTGGGTGCGGTCAGCGTGCGCCGCCACGCGTTCTCCACGTCCTGGCGCGACAGACCATCGAGGATGCGCGCCGTCTCGGCGAGTGTGGGATGCCCGGACACGGCGCGGGTGGCGTGCGCCAGCGCGCGGTCGAGACGCGAGTCGGCGAGGCGCGCGAAGCGATAGCGCACCTTCTTGCGCGCGCGTGCCAGCTCCTCGTCGGAGAAGCCGGCCGCCGCCTCCTGGCAGGTGCGCTCGACGGTCTCGCGCAGGCGCCGCTCGTGCTCGCGCGCTGCGCTGGCCGAGATGACGGCGACGGCCCAGTCGAGCCCCTGCTCGACGCTGGCACCGACGTCGTAGCCGAGGCCGAGCCGCTCGCGCACCTCCTGGAAGAGCCGCGCATCGGGATCGGCGCCCACGATCTCGATGGCGAGCGACAGGGCCAGCACGCGCTGCGCATCGGACGGCGCCGCCACCATGCGGACGAGGTAGGTCTGCGCCAGATCGGCACGACGCAGCCGGATCGTGCCGGTGGCGCCTCGCCGCGGGCGCGGCGGATGGCGGCGTGCCGGTGGACCGTCGCTCGGGAAGGCGCGACGGAGCGCGCGCT
Source organism: uncultured Binatia bacterium (SeqCode) (assembly GCA_964404165.1). GTDB lineage: Bacteria > Desulfobacterota > Binatia > DP-6 > DP-6 > DASYLJ01. The sequence goes on from CAYOIZ010000017.1 coordinate 49,924, forward strand.
CGATGCGCGGCCGTTCGACACCGCCCACCAGGGTCACCACCATGTTCGACGGCGTGAAGTGCCGCGCGACGAACGTGCGGATCGCTTCCGGCGTCATCGCGCGCAGGCTCTTGATGGTGCCGCAGATGGGATGGCCGAGCGGGCCGCCGAAGAAACGACCCCACGCGCCCTCGTGGATGGCGTTGGCGGGATCCTCCTGGCGTCCGCGGATCTCGTCGATGACGACACGCCGCTCCTTGGCGAAGCGGTCGGCGGGGACGACGGAATGGAACAGCTGCTGCGCCAGCAGGGCGAGCGCGTCCTCGACGTCCTCGTTGAAGACCTCGAAGTGCAGCGTCATGTCCTCGTAGCCGGTGTCGGCGTCGTGCTCGCCGCCGAGCTCGCCGGCGCGACGGTTGATGGCTTCCTGGTCGAGCAGCGGCGTGCCCTGGAAGAGCATGTGCTCCGTCATGTGGGCGATGCCGGGATGCGCGCCGTCGAAGCGCGAGCCCGCACGCACCGCGACGCCGATGGCGGTGAGGGGGCCGGGCATGGGGTCCCAGAGCACGGTGAGCGCACCGTGTTTGAGACGCTTCGGCTCTTGCCAGTTGCCGTTCACGCGACCGCTTGTATCAGCGCCATCCGAACATCACACCCATCAGGCGCTCGATCTGCCGCGCCTTGCGCGTCGAGTAGGGGAACCAGGCGGCCTCGGTGGCGCGCGCGCGTCGTTCGACGAGGAGCGCCTGCGGCACGCAGAACTGGCGCAGCCCGTCGGCACCGCCGTGCCGCGTCCCGACGCCGCTCTGCTTGCGGCCACCGAAGGGCAGGGCGGGCACGCCGGCCGAGAGCACGCATTCGTTCACGCACGCGTTGCCGCTCTCGATGCGCTGCGCGAGCGCGATGCCGCGTTCGATGTCGGCGGTCCACACGCTGGCGTTGAGACCGTAGACGCTGTCGTTGGCGAGACGGATCGCCTCCTCGGCGTTCTGCACGGCCATCACGGGAACGACGGGGCCGAACGTCTCCTCGCGCATGATGAGCATGGAGTGATCGACGCCGGCGAGCACCGTCGGCTCGAAGAAGATGCCGGGCCCGTCGCCGTGCCGCTCGCCGCCGGTGAGCACGCGCGCGCCGCGCGCCGTCGCATCGGCGAGCTGGCGCTCGACGATCTCCACCTGTCGCGGGCTGGTGAACGGCCCGTAGTCGATCTCGGCGTCGCGACCGTTCGTGCCGACGCGCAGCGCCTGCATCTTCGCGACCAGCTTCTGCGTGAACGCCTCGACCACGGGGGCTTCGACGTACACGCGTTCGACGGACATGCACACCTGCCCCGACATCATGCAGCCGCCCCACGCCGCCGCGCTGGCGGCGCGGTCGAGATCGGCGTCGGCGAGCACGATCATCGGGTCTTTGCCGCCCAGCTCCAGCAGCACCGGCGTCAGCCGGCGGCTGGCGCGCTCCATCACGCGCCGTCCGGTCTCGGGCGACCCGGTGACGCACACCATGTCGACCTGGTCGACCAGCGCCGCTCCGGTTTCACCGGCGCCGATCAGCACCTGCAGCACGCCGGCAGGCAGGACCTCGTTCATGGCCTCGACGGCGCGCCGCACCGCGAGCGGCGTCAGCTCGGACGGCTTGATGACGACGGCGTTGCCCGCGACCAGCGCGGGGATGGCGTCGCCAAGCGCCAGGTTCAGCGGTGCGTTCCATGGGCTGATGATGCCGACGACGCCGCGCGGCCGGTACGCGATCAGACCGCGCTTGCCGAACAGCGGCTGCGTGCTGACGCGGCGGGTGGCGAGCCACTTGGGCGCGCGTCGCACCAGCCATCCGAGATCCATGCACACGCCCATGAGCTCGCCGGCGACGTCCCAGCGCGCCTTGCCCGTCTCGCGTTCGAGGCGATCGAGGATCTCGGCGCGCACGCGCACCATGGCGCGCCGTGCCCGTCGTACCAGCCGTCCGCGCTCGCGCACGCCCAGGGCGTCCCACGCGGGCTGAGCGGCACGGGCGCGTTCGACGGCGGCGCGCACCGCCTCGGCGTCGTCGATCGGCAGCGTCTCGATCACGGTGCCGCGCGCCGGATCGGTGACGGAGAGGGACGTCATGGGTCCTCCGGATCAGAACTGCATGCGATAGAGCATGTACCAGACCAGCCAGCCGCTCCCCGCGACGTACAGCCAGATCGGCAACGTGATGCGCGCGAGCCGTCGATGCGCCTTGAAGTCACGCTTCGACAGCGCCAACCAGATCAGCCGCAACGCCAGAGGCCCGACCGCAATCGCGAGAATGATGTGTGGAATGAGGTTGGCGACGTAGATCGTCCGCCAGACGCCCGTTCCCTCGAACGGCTTCGACCCAAAGGTCACCCAGCGCGACACGTACGCGACGAGAAACAACCCCGCAAACGTCGTCGCCACCAGCATCGTATTCCGATGCGCCGTGACGCTGCGCCGAAATCGAATGAAGTACCACCCGACGATAAGGCTGAGCCCACTGAGCACGATGCACGTGGTGCTCACCAAGGTCATCTGTTCCAGCGACATCGCCGCCTCTCATAATGCGACGTCCCGGAAATAGCGACACGAGCCCCACACAAAGAGGAACCCCGATGGATTTTACGGCGCGACTGCCGCCCCGCCGGTGACGACGGGGACCATCGGGGTCCGGTGGTGCCTGGGTTCCCCGAAGGGTGGACCCAGTGACGATGAAGCAGGTCGACCCTAGGAGGCCACCACCTCACAAGTCACCGTGGGGAATAACGTCACTGGACCACCTCCTTTCCTCCGGCGGTTGCACATGGCGGGCCCAAGCCCCGCCGTCGTGAGACGACCGCCGTTGTCGCCGCACGACCCCGATCCCCGGAGTGCGCCGGTTACGAGACCTGTGTGAAGTCTCGATCGGGAACCCATGGACAAATCGTAGCGCTGCGACGTACCGCTGTCCACCACATTCTTCTCCGTCACGGACGTCGTGCAGTGACGATCCAGACGGACGCCCCCATGCGCACGCCGTCGTCGCCCTGATGTGGAAGGAAGGTTTCGCGGATGGCGGCGGCGGCAGCGGTGCGCGCCGCCGGCGTGGCGTCCTTGAACGCCGCTGCGGCGGGACCCATCTGCGACATGAACTCCACCGCCTGATCGACGCTGGCACCCGGACCTCCAATGACCACGGTCCGGTCCAACGGCTCGAAGGCGACGTCGCGGAAGCCGGCACCCTCGAGGATGCCGCGCACGCGCGCGTCGTCCGCGAAGGCGAACGGTCCGGGTGCGTCCGGTGCGGGCGGTGGCGGCATCGGAAGGTGCTGCGCCGCGGCCATCATGGGCAGCAGCATCCATGGATTCTGCTGCAGCGGCCGCCAGCAGACGAAGCCGAGGCGCCCACCGGAACGCAGCGCGCGGCCCAGGTTCGTGAAGGCCGCCGTCGGGTCGGCGAAGAACATCACCCCGAAGCGTGAGAAGAGGGCGTCGAACGGCGTCGGGAACGCGTGCGTCTGGGCGTCGGCCTGAACGAACGTGACGTTGCCGAGGCCGGCCTCGGCTGCCCGATCACGGGCGCGCGCCAACATGACGGCAGAGATGTCGAGGCCGGTCACGCTGCCGCCGGGTCCCACCCGGCGGGCCAGCTCCATCGACGTCTCGCCACACCCGCAGCCGACGTCGAGCACGCGCTCGCCCGCCGCCGGCGCGAGCCGCTCCTGGGCCGCATGCCCGAACGGCGCGATCTGCGCGTCGAGGGCGTTCTGCATCGCCACCCAGCGTGGGCCGGCGGTCTCGTTCCAGTATTCGATCTGCTGCGCATTGGGTCCCGTCGTCTCCATGAGGGTGACCATGCGCCAGATGCGGACGCCTTTCCAGGGAGTGCGAAACGCAGTGCAGTGCAATGCAGGCTGCAGAACGAAGGAGCCGTGTGGTTGCAGAACCCTTGCAGGCTGGGCCGATCGCATGCTGGCACGGATGCTGCTCTCGAGGGCATGGGGCACATCATCTGGATTGGCCTGCTCCTCGCGTACCTGGGGAGCCTCTGGCCTCTCTGTCGCGCGGTGTGGCGTCGCCCCGACGGCCGACACGTCCGCATCGCTCGCCCCGGCGCGACCATCCGATTGACGCGAGCGCCGGAAGCGCGGAGTGGACGGGTACGCGTTCAACCCGCGAGCCAGGGAGGAAGCTGACATGGAAATGATCTGCATAGGGGTGTCGATCGCGTTCGTCGTGGCGACGATCGGGCTGATCGTCCTCTGTGATCGCCTGCAAGGAGACGCCCGATGATCCTGTACTCGATCGGCGGCATCATCGCCGTCGTCCTGCTCGTCTATCTCTTCGTCGCGCTGCTGCGCCCGGAACTCTTCTGATGACCGCCAACGGCTGGTTTCAGCTCATCCTCTACTTCGTCGTCCTCCTCGCGGCTGCGAAGCCCCTCGGGACCTACATGGCGCGCGTCTACGACGGCCCGCCGATGGTGCTCGACCGCGTGCTCGGGCCGCTCGAGCGGTTCATCTACCGCTGCTGCGGCGTGCGCGCCGACGAGGGCATGACGTGGAAGACCTACGCGGTGGCGATGCTGCTCTTCAACCTCGTCGGCTTCGTCGCCGTGTACGCGCTCCAGCGCATGCAGGGCGTGTTGCCGCTCAATCCGCAGGGGTTCGGCGCCGTCACGCCCGATTCGTCGTTCAACACCGCCGCCAGCTTCGCGTCGAACACCAACTGGCAGGGGTACGGCGGCGAGACGACCATGAGCTACCTGACCCAGATGCTGGGGCTCACGGTGCAGAACTTCGTGTCCTGCGCCACCGGCATGGCCGTGCTGGTCGCCCTGATCCGCGGCATCCGGCAGCGCACGGCGGAGCGGCTCGGCAACTTCTGGGTCGACCTCACCCGTTCGACGCTCTACGTCCTGTTGCCGCTGTCGTTCGTGCTGGCGCTCGCCCTGGTGTCGCAGGGCGTGCTGCAGAATCTCGACGCCTACAAGCCGGCGACGCTCGTCGAAGCCACCACCGACGCCGAGAATGAGGCCGTCACCGAGCAGCTCCTGCCGATGGGCCCGGCGGCGTCGCAGATCGCGATCAAGCAGCTCGGCACGAACGGCGGCGGCTTCTTCAACGTCAACTCGGCGCACCCGTTCGAGAACCCGACGCCCTTCTCGAACTTCCTCGAGGTGCTGGCGATCCTGATCATCCCGGGGGCGCTCTGCTACACCTTCGGCGTCATGGTCGGTGACACCCGGCAGGGGTGGGCCATCCTCGCCGCCATGACGATCATCCTCGTCGGCTTCCTGGCGCTCGGCGTCTGGGCCGAGCAGTCCGGCAATCCACGCATCGCGGCCCACGGCGTCGACATCGTCGCCAGTGCCACGCAGTCGGGCGGCAACATGGAGGGCAAGGAGGTGCGCTTCGGCATCGTCAACTCCGCCCTCTGGGCGTCGGCGACGACGGCGGCGTCGAACGGCTCCGTCAACTCGATGCACGACTCGTACACGCCGCTCGGCGGACTCGTCCCGATGTTCCTCATGATGCTCGGCGAGGTCGTCTTCGGCGGTGTCGGCTCGGGTCTCTACGGCATGCTCATCTACGCCTTCATCGCCGTCTTCATCGCCGGCCTCATGGTGGGGCGCACGCCGGAATACCTCGGCAAGAAGATCGAGGCCTACGAGGTGAAGATGGCGGCGCTGATGATCCTGATCCCGCCGCTCCTCGTGAAGGTGTGCACCGCCGTCGCGGTGGTCCTCCCCGTGGCCCTCAGCAGCCGGCAGGATCCCGGCGTCCACGGTTTCAGCGAGATCCTCTACGCGTTCTCGTCGATGGGGAACAACAACGGCAGCGCCTTCGCGGGGCTCAGCGCGAACGTGCCGTTCTACAACGTCGTCGGCGGGCTCGCGATGCTGTTCTCGCGCTACTGGCTCGCCATTCCGGCGCTCGCCATCGCCGGCTCGCTGGCGCGCAAGAAGGTCGTGCCGGTGAGCGGTGGCACGCTGCCGACGCACGGCCCGCTCTTCGTCGCACTGCTCGTCGGCGTCGTCCTCCTGGTCGGCGTCCTGAGCTTCGTGCCCGCCCTCGCGCTCGGCCCCATCGTCGAGCACCTCATGATGATCGCCTGACCGCGGAGACCCCATGTCGACCAATACCAAAGCTCGTCCGCTCTTCGACCCCGAGATCGTGCGGGGCGCGCTCATGGCGTCGCTCCGCAAGCTCGATCCCCGTCATCAGATCCGCAACCCGGTGATGTTCGTGGTGCTGATCGGCAGCATCCTGACGACCGGTATCTGGCTCACCGAGCGCTCCACCTTCGTCCTGGCGGTGTCCGTGTGGCTGTGGTTCACGGTCCTGTTCGCGAACTTCGCCGAGGCCATGGCCGAAGGCCGTGGCAAAGCCCAGGCCGACGCGCTCCGCCGCGCACGGCGCGACATCCTGGCGAAGAAGCTCTTGGAGCTCCTCGATCTCGCCCACTTCGCTCCCGAGCGGGCGCGCACCACGGAGGTCACGAGCGCCGATCTGCGCAAGGGCGACCTCGTCCTCGTCACGGCCGGCAACTTCATCCCGAGCGACGGCGAGATCACCGTCGGTGTGGCGTCGGTCGACGAGAGCGCCATCACCGGCGAGAGCGCGCCGGTCATCCGCGAGGCCGGCGGCGACCGCAGCGCCGTCACCGGCGGCACGCGCGTCCTGTCCGACTGGCTCGTCGTGCGCATCACCGCCGACCCCGGCGAGACCTTCCTCGACCGCATGATCGGCATGGTCGAGGGTGCCAAGCGTCAGAAGACGCCGAACGAGATCGCGCTCAACATCCTGCTCGCCGGCTTCACCATCATCTTCCTGCTGGCGACGGTCACGCTGCTGCCGTTCTCCATCTACGCCGTGAGCGAAGCGGGGAAGGGCACGCCCGTCACCGTCACCGTGCTGGTGGCGCTGCTCGTGTGCCTGATCCCCACCACGATCGGCGGTCTCCTGTCGGCGATCGGCATCGCCGGCATGGACCGCATGATCCAGGCCAACGTCATCGCCATCTCGGGCCGTGCCGTCGAGGCGGCGGGCGACGTCGACGTCCTGCTGCTCGACAAGACCGGCACCATCACGCTCGGCAACCGCCAGGCGACGGCCTTCCTGCCGGCCGACGACGTCGCCGTCGAGCGCCTGGCCAATGCGGCACAGCTGGCATCGCTCGCCGACGAGACCCCCGAGGGGCGCAGCATCGTCGTGCTTGCGAAGGAGCGCTACGACATCCGCGAGCGCGACATGGACGCGCTCGGCGCGCAGTTCGTGCCCTTCACCGCCCAGACGCGCATGAGCGGCGTCGACATGAACGGCACCCGGGTGCGCAAGGGCGCCGCCGACGCCATCGACCGCTACGTGCAGCAGCTGGGGGGCCGCTTCCCCGTCACCGTGCGCCAGCACGTCGAGTCGATCTCGCGCGAGGGCGGCACGCCGCTGGTGGTGGCCGAGGGCGCCGAGGTGCTCGGCGTCATCCAGCTGAAGGACGTGGTGAAGACCCGCATCAAGGACCGCTTCGCCGAGCTGCGACGCATGGGCATCAAGACCGTCATGATCACGGGCGACAACCCGCTCACCGCGGCGGCCATCGCCGCGGAGGCCGGCGTCGACGACTTCCTGGCCGAGGCCACGCCCGAGGCGAAGCTGGCGTTGATCCGCGAGTACCAGACCGGCGGACGCCTGGTGGCGATGACCGGCGACGGCACGAACGACGCCCCGGCGCTGGCGCAGGCCGACGTCGCCGTCGCGATGAACACCGGTACGCAGGCCGCGAAAGAGGCCGGCAACATGGTCGACCTCGACTCGAACCCGACGAAGCTGATCGAGATCGTCGAGATCGGGAAGCAGCTGCTCATGACGCGCGGTGCGCTCACCACCTTCAGCATCGCCAACGACGTCGCCAAGTACTTCGCGATCATCCCGGCGGCGTTCGTCGCCACCTATCCGGAGCTCGGGGCCCTCAACGTGATGGGGCTCGCCACGCCGGCCAGCGCCATCCTGTCGGCCGTCATCTTCAACGCGCTCATCATCGTGGTCCTGATTCCGCTGGCGCTGCGCGGCGTGCGCTATCGCGCGCTGCCGGCGGCGACGCTGCTGCGCCAGAACCTGCTGATCTACGGCGTCGGTGGCATCATCGCACCGTTCATCGGCATCAAGCTCATCGACATGCTGCTCGCCGGGCTCGGCCTGGCGTGACGAGGAACCCATGAACCAGCTACGCCCCGCCGTCGTGATGCTCGTCCTGATGTCCGTGCTGACGGGCATCGCCTACCCCCTGCTCGTCACCGGAGTCGCGCAGGTGATCTTCCCCTCGAAAGCGAACGGCAGCCTGATCGAGCGCGACGGGAAGGTCGTCGGCTCGTCGCTCATCGGCCAGTCGTTCTCGGACCCGAAGTACTTCTGGGGACGCCTGTCCGGAACGGGGCCGTTCCCGTTCAACTCGGCGGCGTCGTCCGGCTCGAACTACGGCCCGCTCAACGAGGCCCTGCTCACGGCCGTCCAGGGGCGCGTCGATGCGCTGCGGGCGGCCGATCCGGGCAACACCGCGCCCGTGCCGGTGGACCTCGTCACCGCGTCCGGCAGCGGGCTCGACCCCGCCATCTCGCCCGCCGGGGCCGCGTTCCAGGTCGCGCGTGTCGCCAGGGTGCGTGGCCTCGAACCGTCGGCGGTGGCCGCGCTGGTCGCCCAGCACACCAGCGGCCGCCAGCTGGGATTCCTCGGCGAGCCGAGCGTGAACGTCCTCGCACTCAACCTCGCGCTGGATGCCCTTCCGGCCCGGTGACAGAATGAGCCGCCGTGCACAGCACTGACGCCGACGGCGCGCGACGGCCGTCCCCGGAGGCGCTGCTCGCCGCTGCGGCGCGCGAGCAGCGCAGTCGTCTCAAGGTGTTCGTCGGCGCGGCGCCCGGCGTGGGCAAGACCTACGCCATGCTGCAGGCGGCCCGTGAGCGCAAGCTCGACGGCACCGACGTCGTGGTCGGTGTCGTCGAGACGCATGGGCGCGCCGAGACGGAGGCGCTCCTGGACGGCCTCGAGGTCATCCCGCGCCAGGCGCTGCACTATCGCGGGCAGACGCTCGCGGAGATGGACCTCGACGCCATCCTGGCTCGCCGCCCGCGGCTCGTCCTGGTCGACGAGCTGGCGCACACCAACGCGCCGGGCAGCCGACACGCGAAGCGCTTCCTCGACGTCGAGGAGCTCCTCGACGCCGGCATCGAGGTCTACTCCACCGTCAATATCCAGCACCTCGAGAGCCTGAACGACGTCGTCGCGCAGATCACCGGCGTGCGCGTGCGCGAGACGGTGCCCGATCGCATCCTCGATCGCGCCGACGAGGTGAAGCTGATCGACCTGTCGCCCGAGGAGCTGATCCAGCGCCTGCGCGACGGCAAAGTGTACGTGCCGCAGCAGGCCGAGCGCGCGCTGCGCAACTACTTCCAGCCCGGCAACCTGACGGCGCTGCGCGAGCTGGCGCTGCGCGAGACCGCCGAGCACGTCGACGAGCAGATGCAGGCCCACATGCGGGCGCACGCCGTCGACCGCACCTGGCCGGTGACCGAGCGCCTCATGGTGGCGGTGCGGGGCGGCTCGATGTGCGAGCGGCTGGTGCGCCGGGCGCGCCGCATGGCGGAACGGCGCAATGCCGCGTGGATCGCGGTGTTCGTCGAGCCCACGGGCTTCGATCAGCGGCCCGAGGCGGAGCGCGTGCGGGTGGCGAAGGTGCTGCGCCTCGCCGAGCAGCTCGGTGGCGAGGCGGTGACGATCCCCGGCGACCGCGTCGCCGAGGATCTGCTGCGGTTCGCGCGCGAGCGCAACGTCACGGAGATCGTCGTCGGCGGGCCGCTCCGCGGGCGATGGAAGGATCGGTGGCGGCAGTCGCCGGTGGACGCGTTGATCCGTGATGGTCGCGGCATCGACGTGCGCATCGTCTCGCACGAGCTCGAAGACGAGGAGCCCGAGCCTCCGCCCGGCCCCCGTCCCGCCGTGAAGCCGCAAGGGTACATCGCTGCCCTGGCGACGGTGGCCGGAGCTGCGCTCCTGTCGGCAGGCCTCATGGCGGTGGTGCCGCTGTCCGACCCCGGCATGGTGTTCCTCGTTGGCGTCCTGGTGAGCTCGGTCATCGGCGGCCTCGGACCCGGCATCGCCGCGGCCTTCGTCAGCCTGGTGGTCTACGACTTCCTGTTCGTCGAGCCGATCTACACGCTCACGGTCACCAAGCCGCAGGACCTGCTCTCATTGGTGACGTTCCTGATGGCGGCGATCCTCACCAGCAACCTGACCGCACGCGTGCGCAACCAGGCAGCGGCGGCACGACGTCGCGAGGCGCGGACGGCGGCCCTGTACGCGTTCGCCCGCGCCATCGCGGGCGCCGCGAACCTCGGCGATCTGCTCCGCGTCGTCACCGACCACGTCGGCAGGCAGTTCGACACCCAGGCCGCCATCCTGCTCCCCGATGAGGGGCGGCTCACGGTTCGCGCGGCCCACCCCGATGGCATCGACGTCCCCGAGGCGGAGCGGGGCACGGCCGTCTGGGCGTGGCAGCATGCGCAGCCCGCCGGAAGGGGTACGGACACGTTGCCCGGCAGCGAGTGGCTGCACGTGCCACTCGGCACCGTGCGAGGCTCCGCCGGGGTCCTCGCCCTGCGCGTGCGCGAGATGACGCTCGGCCAGCGCCAGCTCCTCGACGCGCTGGCCGGTCAGGCCGCGATCGCCATCGAGCGCACGCGCATCGACGCGGTGCTGGAAGCCCAGGCCAAGACCGAGGCCATCATCGAGAGCATCGAGGATGGGCTCGTCGTCCTCGATCCCGACGGGCGCGTCGTGCACGTCAACGAGGTGGCCTGCGCCATCCTGAGCTTCGAGCGCGCCGACGCGGTCGGCCGCCCGTTCGCGCAGCTCGGCACCAACCATCCCCACTATCTCCGACTCCGCGCCGCGGTCACCGAGTTTCTCGCCCACCCCGAGCAGGAGCATCAGCCCGTCGAGCTGGCGCTCTTCCTGCGCGGGCGCGACCACCACTACATCCTGCGCCCGACGCCGCTGCGCACGACCGACGGCACGCCGGCCGGGCTCATCCTGGTGCTGCAGGACGTCACCTACCTGCGCGACCAGGAGGCGCGTCGCGAGCAGCTCATGGCGACGCTGTCGCACGAGCTGCGCACGCCGCTGACGTCGCTGCGCATGGCGGTGGAGCTGTTGGCGCGCGGACAGTCCGACACGAAGCCGCTCCTCGACACCGCGGCCGAGGACGTCGCCCGCCTCGAGGACGTGACGCAGCGGTTGCTCGACGTGTCGCGGTCCCGGGCGATGAGCATCGCGCTCGAGCGTCGTCGGGTCGACCTCGGCGACGTGGTGTCGCGCGTCGGGCGGCTCTTCGCGCTGCAGGCGCGTGAGCGCGGGGTGACGCTCGACACCCGCGCGGACGACGACGCGCACCTCGCCGGCGACCCCACCAAGATCACCTGGGCACTCTCGAACCTGATCGCGAACGCGCTGCGCTACACGCCGAGCGGTGGCCGGGTGGGGGTCGATGTGACGGCCGACGGCGACCTGATCCGTCTCACGGTCTCCGACACCGGTCCCGGCATCGAGCCGGAGCGCCAGGAGCGCATCTTCGAGCGCTTCGTCGGCGGTGACGACGGCGGGGCCGCCGGGCTGGGCCTGGCAATCGTGCGCGACATCGTGCAAGCCCATGGGGGGCGCATCTTCCTCGACAGCGCGCTCGGTCGCGGCAGCCGGTTCACCCTGGAGCTGCCCCGGCGGTGAACCATGGCGACCATCCTCATCGTCGACGACGAGCCGAACATCCGGAGCCATCTGGCGACGTTCGTGCGTGGCCTCGGACACACGGTCGAGGTGGCGGCCGACGGCACGGAGGCGCTGGAGGTGCTCGACCGTGTCGTCCCCGACGTGGTGCTGACCGACGTCCGCATGGCGGGCATGGACGGCCTCGCGCTGCTGCAGGAGATCCGCCGGCGCCGGCCCGATGCGGTCGTGGTGCTGATGACGGCGTACGCGACGGTGGCGGGGGCGGTCGAGGCGATGCGCGCGGGGGCCTACGACTACCTCGTGAAGCCCTTCTCGCTCGACGCGGTCAGCCTGCTGCTCGACCGCGTGCTCGAGGTGTCGGGTCTGCGACGGGAGAACCGGACGCTCCGCCGGGTGGTGGAGGAGCCCGCCGTGCTCACGTCGACGGACGCGCGCATGCAGCGCGTGCTCGACACCGCGCACCAGGTGGCGGCGAGCGATGCCACGGTGCTCCTCACCGGCGAGAGCGGGACCGGCAAGAACGTCCTGGCGGCGGCCATTCATCGCTGGAGCCCGCGCGCCGGTGGGCCGTTCGTCACCATCGCGTGCACCACGCTTTCGGAGCATCTGCTCGAGAGCGAGCTCTTCGGCCACGTGAAGGGAGCGTTCACCAGCGCATGGCGCGACAAGCCCGGACGCCTGGAGGCTGCCGACGGGGGCACCGTGTTCCTCGACGAGGTCGGCGAGCTGCCGCCCGAGCTGCAGGCGAAGCTGTTGCGCTTTCTCGAGGAGCGGAAGTTCGAGCGTGTCGGCGGGAATGCGGTGGTCGAGGTCGACGTGCGCATCGTCGCGGCGACCAACCGCGAGCTCGAGGCCGAGGTCGCGGCGGGGCGGTTCCGGCGCGACCTCTTCTACCGGCTGAACGTGGTGGCGCTGGCCCTGCCGCCGCTGCGCGAGCGTCGCGGCGATCTCCAGCCGCTGATCACGCACGTGCTGGCGACGCTGTGTGCGCGGCAACATCGCGAGGTGCCGTCGATCGAGCCCGCCGCGGCGTCGGCCCTGGCGGCGTATTCGTGGCCGGGCAACGTCCGCGAGCTCGTGAATGCGCTCGAGCACGCGCTCGTGCTGGCGCGCGACGGCGTGATCCGCGCCGACGATCTGCCCGATCGCGTGCTGGCGCCGGCACCGGCGAGCCCGACGTCGGGGCAGGCGCTGCGCGACGTCGAGCGCGAGCACGTGCGTTCGGTGCTGGCGGAATCGGCGACGCTCGAAGATGCGGCGGCGCGGCTCGGGATCAACGTGACGACGCTGTGGCGGAAGCGACGTCGGTGGGGGCTGGAGTAGCGCTCACTGCCCGAGCCGGACAGCGGTCGGAGCCGTGAATCGCGCGAAGTCGCGATCCTCCGTGAGGAGGGTCCCCACCCCGTGCTCGCGGCACAGCGCCACGATCTGCGCGTCGAAGGCGAGATTGCCCTGTACCTGCCCGTCGCGGCAGGCGACGGCGAAGAGCTCGGGAAACGTGGGCCCTGGAACCAGCAGTCGGGCAGCGGGACTTCCGAGGACCTGCGCGATGAAGTCGAGTGCGACGTCGAGATCGGTCGGTGGGGTGAAGATTCGCGCGTGGGTGACGATTCGAACGAACTCGCCGATGCAGGGCACCGGCAGGCCCCACGGCGCATCGCCTTCCACCAACGCCCGCAATCGTGCCATGGCCGCGTCGTGCAGCGGCATCTCGGCACGGTGCGCGTACACCAGGATGTTGGTGTCGACTGCGATCATCGCCGCTCGTCGAACAGGTCGTACAAGGTGTTTCGATCGCTGACGTCGACCGCGGGCTGGCGGGACCCGCGCACCGTCGGGGGGGTGAATCGATAGGGCTCCGTGCCTCGGGCGCGTGGGGCGAGCCGCGCCTGCAGGGCTTCCTCCACCACGGCGCGGAGCGTCGTCCCCCGCGCCGCCGCATAGCGCTTGGCGCGTTCGAGCAGGCGATCATCGAGCTCGAGCGTGGTCTTCATATGGGTGACCCATATCGCAGACCCAGCTCAGACACCACCCGGGATTCGCAGGCCCTCTCGGTGGCGCCGGACACGCGACGCCGTCAGGAGGTCGGAAAGGCCCCCCGCGCCGTCGCCATGTCCTGGATGCAGCGCAGCACCAGCGCCGTCCATCCGGTCTGGTGGTCCGCGCCCATCCCCCGGCCGGTGTCGCCGTGGAAATACTCGTGGAACCGCACCAGGTTCCGCCAGTGCGGATCCTCCGCCCACCGTCGATCCTCGCCATTGCACGGCCGCCGCCCGTGGTCGTCGGGCAGGAAGAGCGTGGCGAGCCGGTGGGAGATCTCGTCGGCCGCTTCCTTCAGCGTGGCCATGCGTCCCGACCCCGTCGGCAGCTCGACCTTGAAGTCGTCACCGAAGAAGTGGTGGTAGCGTTCGAGCGCCTCGATGATGAGGTAGTTGAGCGGGAACCACACCGGGCCGCGCCAGTTCGAGTTGCCGCCGAACATGCCGGTGTCGGATTCGCCGGGGACGTACGTCACGCGGTGCTCGACGCCGTCGGTACGCAGGATGAACGGGTTGTCCTGGTGGAACTTCGACACCGAGCGGATGCCGTGTGGTGACAGGAACTCGTTCTCGTCGAGCAGGAAGCGCAGCATGCGCTCGAGCCGCTCGCGCGACGGAATGGCGAGCAGCCGGCGGCGGTGCCCGGGTTTTCCCTGCATGCACGAGATCTGCCGCGCCAGCTCGGGACGATTCTCGAGGAACCAGTCGAGGCGCTTCGTGAAGCCCGGGAGGTTGCCCATCGTGTCCTCGTCGAGGACGCTGACGGCGAGGAGCGGGATGAAGCCCACCAGCGAGCGCACGCGCAGCGGCTGGCGCTGCCCGTCGATGAGGAGCTGGTCGTAGTAGAAACCGTCGACGTCGCACCACAGGCCGGAGCCGCCGAGCTGGTTCATGGCGTCGGCGATGGCGATGAAGTGCTCGAAGAACTTCGACGCCATGTCCTCGGTGGCGGAGTTGTCCTTCGACAGCTCGAGCGACATGGCGAGGAGCGTGATGGCGTAGAAGGCCATCCACGCCGTGCCGTCGGCCTGCTCGAGGAAGGCGTTGCCGGGGAGCGGGCGCGAGCGATCGAAGACGCCGATGTTGTCGAGGCCGAGGAAGCCGCCGCCGAAGAGGTTGTTGCCCTCGACGTCCTTGCGGTTCACCCACCACGTGAAGTTGAGGCAGAGCTTCTGGTAGACGCGCGACAGGAAGATGCGATCGCGGTGGCCGCGCTCGGCGGTGATCTTGTACGTTCGCCACGCCGCCCACGCGTGCACCGGCGGATTCACGTCGCCGAACGCGAACTCGTACGCCGGGATCTGGCCGTTCGGGTGCATGTACCACTCGCGCAGGAACAGGACGAGCTGCGACTTGGCGTAGTCGGGGTCGATGTGCGCGAACGGCAGCATGTGGAACGCCAGGTCCCATGCCGCGTACCAGGGGTATTCCCACTTGTCGGGCATGGAGATGACGTCGCGGTTGTAGAGGTGCGGCCACTCGGCGTTGCGACCATGCCGGCGCTCGGGGGGCGGGGGTGGTTGCGCCGGGTCGCCCTCGAGCCACGTGTGCACGTCGTACTTGTAGAACTGCTTGCTCCACAGCAGCCCCGCGCTCGCCTGCCGCATCACCTGGCGCTCGGCGGGCGTCGCCGCCGGCGGCACGCGCTCGTGGTAGAAGGCGTCGGCCTCGGCGATGCGCATCGCGACGACGTCGTCGAACGCGGCGCCGAAGCACTGCGCCGGCGCTTCCTGGTCGCCGTAGAGGCGCAGGCGCACGACGCGCTCGCCGCCCGCCGGCACGGCGAGGACGTAGTGCGCGGCCATCTTGGTGCCGATGCCGGACGGGTTCACGGCGTCGTGCCGGCCGTTCACGACGTACTCGTGGAAGGCGTCCTTCACGTGTGCCTGCGGGTTCGACGCGTCGAACAGCCGCGCGGCGTTGGTCTCGTTCTCGGTGAAGAGGAGCGGGACGGTCGTGTCGTCGATGGCGAGGTGGAAGCGACCGAGGGACTCGTGGTCGGCGAGCACCGTGCCGTCGGCCTGACGGGAGAGGTGCGGGCGCGGCCAGTAGCCCTCGCCGGTGCGACCCCACGACCAGGTGTTGCGGAACCACAGCGTCGGCAGCAGGTGCAGCGTCGCGGCGTCGGGGCCACGATTGGCGACGGTGATCTGGACGAGCACGTCGTTCGGGCCCGCCTTGGCGTACTCGGCGGTGACGTCGAAGTAGCGGTCGTGATCGAAGACGCCGGTGTCGAGGACTTCGAACTCTGGGTCGTGCTTGCCGCGCCGGCGGTTCTCCTCGACGAGCCACGAGTACGGGTAGGCCCCCTGCGGATACTTGTAGAGCGCCTTCATGTACGAGTGCGTCGGCGTCGAGTCGAGGTAGAAGTAGCACTCCTTCACGTCCTCGCCGTGATTGCCCTCGGGCCCGGTGAGACCGAAGAGGCGCTCCTTCAGGATGGGGTCGACGCCGTTCCAGAGTGCCAACGCGAAGCACATCCGCCCCTGATGGTCGGTGATGCCGAGGAGCCCGTCCTCGCCCCAGCGATAGGCGCGGCTGCGGGCGTGGTCGTGCGGGAAGTAGTCCCAGCACGTGCCGTTCGGCGAGTAGTCCTCGCGCACGGTGCCCCACTGGCGCTCGGACAGGTACGGTCCCCACCGCTTCCAGTCCTTCTCGCGCCGGACGCTCTGACCGAGCCGCTCCTGCTCGGCGTTCGCGTTCACTGCTCCGGGCTTCCCCATGCGCCCTTCGATGCCACCCTCCTGCGACCGTTTCCGGTTGGTCGAGAGTGAACCACGCGGGCCAGCCACATGCACGCGGCGCGGGCGGTCGGGGCTGGCCGGGGTCGCGTTCGAGGGCGGATGACCTCCGGCTGCGCGCGGCGTTCGCACGGCACCCCCCGCCCCATGTCCCCTCCGCGCATGCTCTCGACGCGCTCGCTCGGAGGTCATCCGCCCTCGAACGCGACCCCGACCAACCCCATGACCGGCGGTGCCCTCATGCGGCGTGGCCCGCTTCGTTCAGTCTTCTGTCGAGGTCGAAGGCGGCGCTGATCAGGGCCAGGTGGGTGAAGGCCTGGGGGAAGTTGCCGAGGTGCTGGCCTCTCGGGCCGAGCTCTTCGCCGTAGAGGCCGAGGTGGTTGGCGTAGCCGAGCATCTTCTCGAAGTAGAAGCGGGCTTTCGGAAGGTCGCCCATGCGCGAGAGGCACTCGACGTACCAGAAGGTGCACATCGAGAACGTGCCCTCCTGGCCGGTGAGGCCGTCGGCGGCGCCGTCGGTGCCGTCCAGGATGCGGTAGCGGTAGACCAGGGAGTCGCTCACCAGGTCGCGCTCGATCCGTCGCAGCGTCGAGATCCAGCGCGGGTCGGTGGGGGAGATGAAGCGGACCAGCGGCATCAGCAGGCTGGCGGCGTCGACCTCGCTGGTGCCGGCGTGCTGCATGAACGAGGCCTGCTCGGTGTTCCAGAAGCGCGTGAAGACGTCGCCGTAGATCTGGTCGCGGACGTCGTGCCAGCGCGCGATGGGCGCGGGGAACGAGCGCTTGGTGGCGAGTCGGATGGCGCGGTCGAGCGCCACCCAGCAGAGGACGCGCGAGTAGAGGAACTCCTTGCGGCCGCCGCGGACCTCCCAGATGCTCTCGTCGGCCTGCTGCCAGTGCTTCGTCACCCAGTCGACGAGCCGGACGATGTCCTGCCAGAGGTCGTGCGAGATCGGCGAGCCGTACTTGTCGAAGAGATACACCGCGTCCATCAGCTCGCCGTAGATGTCGAGCTGCAGGTGGTGGGACGCGGCGTTGCCGATGCGCACCGGGCGCGAGCCCATGTAGCCGGCCAGATGGTCGAGCGACTGCTCCGGCAACGACGTGCGTCCGTCGATGCCGTACATGATCTGCAGTGAGCCGTCGGGCGGCAGCTCGCGGCAGCGTGCCTCGATCCAGCGCATGAACGCGCCCGCCTCGTCGGTGAAGCCGAGACGCATCAGGCCGTACAGCGTGAAGGACGCGTCGCGGATCCAGGTGTAGCGATAGTCCCAGTTGCGGATGCCGCCGATCTGCTCGGGAAGCCCGAACGTCGGCGCGGCGATGATCGAGCCGTGCTCGCGCGACGTCAGCAGCTTGAGCGTCAGCGCCGAGCGATCGACGGCCTCCCGCCAGCGGCCACGATACGTGGCGCGGCCGATCCAGCGCCGCCAGAAGTTGACCGTGTCCTTGAAGGCCTCGGCGACGTAATTCGGCCGCCCGCACGGCGTCTCCTCGCCCGCGCGCATCTCCTCCAGGACGAACGCCGCCGTCTCGTCCGCGCGCAACGTGAACTCCGCCACGGCGTCGCCGTCCTGGATGCGCAGCGGGACCGTGGTGCGGAGCCGTAGCGCGATGGGGGCGGCGCCGCGAGACTGGAACAGCACGCCGTCGGGCGTCCGCTCCACCGAATGCGTGCCACGGCCGTAGTCGAAGCGCGGCGCGCAGCGCATCCGGAAGTGCACCTCGCCGCGCACGGTCTTCGCCCGGCGCACGACGTTGTGCGCATGCCCCGCTTCTTCCACCGGCATGAAGTCCGACACCTCGGCGACGCCCTCGTCGGAAAGGAAGCGCGTCAGCAGGACGTTGGTGTCCGGAAGGTAGAGCTGCTTGTGGGCGGCGTGGTCGAAGACGGGCGCCACCTGGAAGATGCCGCCGCGGTCGTGGTCGAGCAGCGCCGCGAACACCGATGGCGAGTCGAACGACGGGGCACACATGAAGTCGATGGTGCCGTCGATGGAGACGAGGGCGACCGTGTTGAGGTCGCCGATCACGCCGTGGTTCTCGATGGGCTGCTGGTCGGCCCGGAGTTCTTCGCCCATGGCCCGGGACCCTAGCACGGGTGGTGGGGTCGGGGACGGGGGTCGCTACCCGGGTTCGGCGAGGACCTCGCGGTCGAGTCGGAGCGCCTCGCCCACCGACCAGGCCTGGAACGGGCAGCCGCCGGGCGTGAAGGGGGGATCGCCGTCGGCCACCTCGGTGACGTGGCCGAGGCCGGCGATGTCCCGGCTGGCGAGCAGCGGCTCGAGGAAGCGTGTGCGCGCCTCGCGGCGCACCGCCGCGCCGTCGCCGCGTACGCGGACCCAAGCCTCGACGAACGGTCCCACCAACCACGGCCACGCCGTGCCCTGATGGTAGGCGCCGTCGCGCGCGGTCGGATCGCCGCGGTAGTGGCCCGCGTAGCCGGGGGCGTCGGGGGCGAGCGTGCGCATGCCGAGCGGCGTCCACAACTGCGCCTCGACCGCGTCCACCACGCGCCGTGCGCGCTCGCCGTCGAGCACCGCGATCGGCAGACCGCCGACGGCGAAGATCTGGTTCGGGCGGAACGTGGCGTCGGCGGTGCCGGCCCGGTGGTCGACGTCGACGACGTCGTAGAGATGCCCGCCGTCGGCATACCAGAAGCGCTCGACGAAGCTCGCCTGCGCGCGCGCCAGCAGCGGCGCCCAGCGCGGCGAGAACGCCGCCGCGACCTGCAGCGCGTTCAGCCACAACGCCTGGATCTCGACGGGCTTTCCGATGCGTGGCGTGACGACGCGGTCGCCGACGCGTGCGTCCATCCAGGTGAGCTGCACGCCGGGCTCGCCCGCCGCCACCAGTCCGTCGCGATCGACGTGGATGTGGTGCCGCGTGCCCGTGGCGTAGCCGGTGACGATGGTCTCGACGGCTCCGCGCAGCAGGCGGGCTTCCCGCGGGGGCATGTCTGGTGCGCGCTGCAGCAGCTCGTGGACCGCCACGACGAACCACAGCGAGGCGTCGACCGCGTTGAACTCCGGCATCTCGCCGGTGTCGGGGAAGCGGTTCGGCAGCATGCCGTCGGAGACCGTGCCGGCCCATTCGACGAGGATGCTGCGCGCCTCGTCGAGTCGGCCGGTGGCGAGACAGAGGCCGCGCAACGCGATGAACGTGTCGCGCCCCCAGTCGGTGAACCAGGGATAGCCCGCGATGACGGTGCGGCCCTCGCCGCGCCGGACGAGATAGGCGTCGGCGGCGCGATGCAGTGGGCTCGCGAACGCCGCCCGTCGCGCGCGCTCGCCGTCGCGCATCGCGCCGGGCTCGATGGCGTCGTTCCGCGTGCCGAGGAGCAGCGTCGCTTCGCCGGCGGACAGGTCCCACACCAGCTCGCCGGGTGAGGCCAGGTCCTCGACGCAGTCGAGGCCGCGCGCCTCTTCGGCGGTGTAGAGGAAGGTCTGGTACCAGTCCGGCGCGTGGCGGTAGCCGCCGTTGGTGTGGGCGACGACGGCGGGGACGCCGGGATACGGGTTCCACGCGATGCAGTGGTCGTGGACGTCGGCGTCGAAACGGAAGCCGGGGTTCTCGTGATGGAGCGCGTGGTAGTCGCGGCCCGACAGCAGGAGCCGCACGCGCAGTCGGACGTTCGGCTGCGGCGTCAGCAGCCGCCACGAGATCAACGTCGCCGGCATGCCCCGTCGCACGAGGATCTCGTGGACGAGGCGCGTGCCGTCGGGCAGGGCGATCGTCCACGTCGGCCATGGATCGGTGGTGAAGGCCTCGTGGTGGGAGGCGCCGGCCGGCCACACCACGTCGGGCTGGTAGCGCTGTGACGTCAGCGGAAACGTGCCACGGGGGGTGTCGACCCAGGCCTCGAGGCCGTTCACCAGCACCATGCGTCCGGTGGGTGGCGCCGTCGCGACCAGCAGCAGCGCGTGGTAGCGGCGCGTGCGGATGCCGTCGACGGTGCCGGACGCGAAGCCGCCGAGGCCGTCGGCCTCGAGCCACTCGGCGTCGTGCGGCGGAGCGGGCGGCATCGTGCGCCTCCAGATGCCCTCGTGCCGGCGCATGTTTCAACCACCCGGTTGACCGCGTCGCCCGGCCGGGCGAAAGACGCACGCATGATCAAGATCGCGCTGCTGCTCGCCGCCCTCGCCGTTCCCGCAGCACGGGCCGCCGACCTGCCGCCCGCCAAGCCCACCGTCCCCTACTCGGCCACCTACAAGACCAACGCCGACGAGAAGGTCGACGGCGGGCAGGTCGTGGCCGAGGGCGACACCATCGTGGTGCGGGTGTCGGGGCCGCGCTACCGGCAGGAGTCGCAGATCATGCGGCGCGAGGTCGTGATCGTCGACGAGGAGAAGAAGCAGGGCCTCGAGTTCGTGCCGGGCAATCCCCGCAAGTCGGCGACCCGCTTTCCCATCGCGGGCGGCGGCAACCCGTACATCGCTGGTCGCTCGGCGCTGGCGACGGAGGCCCCGAAGATCATCGGCACCGACAAGGTGGCGGGCCAGTCGTGCACGGTGCTGCGCTACGGCGATCCGGAGAAGGAAGGCATCGCCGCCTGCGTCACCGACCAGGGGATCGTGGTGAAGGCGCGGCTCAAGGGACCGAACGGCGAGCGCACGATGGAGGCGGTGGCGGTGACGGTCGGGCCGCAGGACCCGGCGATGTTCCTGCCGCCGGCGGACTTCAAGGTGATCGAGGAGAAGGTCCCCGACAAGACAGGGTGACGTCGCCCCGGGCGGCGTCCCGACCCTGGGCGGCACGGTGCCTGGATGATACGGCCCCTCCATGGAGAAATGGCTCGGGGCCGCACTCGACTACCTCCCGCGTTGGCTCGAGTTCCAGATGCGCGTCACCGCGCAGCCGGGGTGTGCCATCGCCGTCGCCCACGCCGGGAAGGTCGTGCTCGACGAGGCCTTCGGCCATGCCGACCTGAAGCGCGACGTCGCGCTCACGCCGCGGCATCGCTTCCGGGTTGCGTCGCACTCGAAGAGCTTCACCGCCGCAGGCGTGATGCTCCTGCGCGAGCGCGGTCGGCTGCGCCTCGACGACACGGTCGGACAGTACGTCGCCGACCTGCACCCACAGGTCGCGCAGGTGACGCTGGCCCAGCTGCTGTCGCACAGCGCCGGCCTCGTCCGCGACGGTAGCGACGCCGGGCAGTGGAGCGACCAGCGCCCGTTCCTGAGCGCGGCCGAGCTCCGCGCCGACCTGGCGTCCGGGACGATCATCGAGCCCAACAGCCGCTTCAAGTACTCGAACCACGGCTTCGGGCTGCTCGGCATGGTGATCGAGACGATCACCGGCGCGCCGTACGCGACCTGGATCCGCCAGGAGATCGTCGACGCGGTCGGGCTCGCGGAGACGCTACCCGACGTCCCCTTGCCGCGCGGCACGCCCTTCGCGCGCGGGCACAGCGGGACGGTGCCGCTCGGACGTCGCGTCGTCATCCCCGGCGACAACCCGACGAATGCGCTGGCACCGGCGACCGGCTTCGTCAGCACCGCGTCCGACCTGACGCGCTTCTTCGCCCAGCTGTCGCCGTCGGCGAAGCGGAGCGTGCTGTCGGTGGCGAGCCGTCGCGAGATGACGCGCCCGCAGTGGCGCGACCCGCACGCGGCGCTCGAGCGATGGTACGGGCTCGGCACCATCTCGGGGTCGCTGGGCGACTGGCGCTGGTTCGGCCACTCGGGCGGCTTCCAGGGCTACATCACGCGCACCGCGATGCTGCCGGCGCAGAATCTCTGCATCGCCGTCCTCACCAACGCCACCGACGGTCCGTCGCATTTCTGGCTCGACGGTGCCGGGCGGGTGCTGCGTGCATTCGCGCGCAATGGACCGCCGAGCCGTCGCACGGCGGCGTGGACGGGACGCTGGTGGAGCCTGTGGGGTGCCGTCGATCTGCTGCCGATGCGTGACAAGGTCATGGTGGCCTCCCCGGCGATGATGAACCCGCTCATGGACGCGAGCGAGGTGGAGCCGCTGGGGCGCGACCGGGGCCGGATCACGCTGGCGACCGGCTTCGCGAGCCACGGCGAGCCGGCGCGGCTCGTGCGTGACGGTCGTGGCCGCGTCCGGGACGTCTGGCTCGCCGCCGGCCGCCTGCGGTCCGAAGCCGTGGTCGCACGCGAGATCGCGGCGCGCTACGAGGCGCGCCCCTCACGGCGGCGACGAAAGCCACAGTCGCAATAGGTGGCGCGGTGACGCCGCGTCGTCCACGTACGCCGTGCGGGCGTGGACGACCGAGTGGTTGCTCACCAGCTGCACGTCGCCGGGTGCGAGCTGCATGTCGAGGTGGACGTCGGGCTGCTCCGCGATCGCCTCCCAGGCGTCGAGCGCCTCGCGCGCCGTCGCGTCCAGCGTGACACCCTCGTGCCGCTCGGCGGAGCGGAAGTAGTCGAGGTGCATGAACGTGCGCAGCCGGGTGCCGTCGAACGTGCACGGCGCCACCGGCGTGTACTGGATGCCCGCGCCCTCGGGCCGTCGTGCGTCGAGCAGCATCGGCTCCAACAGGCGGGCGGCCAGGGCGGGATGCGTCGCGCGCAGGCGATCGAAGACGGTGACGGACGAGACCAGCCGGCTCGCCCCGCCGCGTGCCGAGCCGCTCAGACAGAGCAGCCCGACGACGTCGGCGGCGTCGCAGTGGAAGCGGATGGCCTTGTTCGTCCGGTACAGGCGCTCGTCGGCGTGCTCGCGCTCGGCCGACAGATCGGTGACGTGCCCGAGCAGATCGCCTGCCTCGTTCTGCGCACCGGGCACGCCGAGATGGAGCCCGAGAACCCAGAACGCCACCTCCGCCTCCGCCCGCGACCAGTGCCGTACCGGGAAGCCGCCGATGACGACGAAGCCACGTCCCTCGTCGAGCTCGGTCCGCCAGCGCGCGATCGCCTCACCCAGCGTGGGGAGCGGGACGTCGTCGGCGGTGAGATCGGCGGTGGGACGGCGGGACGAGATCGCCGTCGCGACTGCCCGCTGCAGCTCGTCCGCGTGCGCCGGGGTCAGGTGCTCCCGCCACGTGGTCGAGCCGGCGAGGTCCCGACCCATCCACGCCGAGGCCCCGCCGACCGGCGCCGTGGGCACCCCCACGTGCGGCCGGCCGAAGTAGTGCAGCAGCTGCTCGACGAACCCGTACATGCGCCGAGCATCGTCCGAACCATCACTGCGTGTCCACCAGCGCCTCCGCCCGCGCCGGCGTGCTCTTGTGCCACGGCGTGCCCGCGATCCAGTCGCGGTCCTCGCTGCGCGTGAGCTCGTTCGGCGCGACGCCCGTCGTCGTCGGCGCGCCGTCGTGGCTCGGGAAGTCGAGGCCGAGCCCGTTCGGCAGCGCGATGTGGCCGGGCTGCATGCGGTCGGAGACCTCGATCGCGACCTCCGCGCTGCCGCGTCGGGTGGACAGCCGCACGCGCCCGCCGTTGGCGACGCCGAGGCGATGCGCGTCGTCCGGGTTCATGCGCAGCGCACCGCCGCGATCCTTCTTCCGCCATTCGGGATTGCGGATGATCGTATTGGCGGTGAACGAGCGGCGCTCGCCCGCCGAGAGCAGGAACGGGAACTCCGCGCTCGCGCCCGGCGGCTCCTCGGTGGCGAGGCCGTCGAGCTCCTCGAAGAGCTCCGTCACCGCGAGCTGGATGCGGCCGTTCGGCGTGCCGATCCGTTTGAGGACGTCCTCCCATTCGTCGACGGCGAAGACGACGGCGCTCTTGCTCGTGAGCAGCGCATCGAAGAGCGCGTCCGCGGCGTCGGGCGGGTCGCCCGTGAAGCCGGCGCGTGCCAGGGACTTCGGGTTCTTCTGCGCCGCGATCTGGCAGAGTGCCCACACGCCGGCACCCTCGGCGAGGCCCTCCGGCAGCAGGTCGCCGATGGCACGATAGAGCAGGGCGGGGGCCAGGCCGATCAGCTGCGGATTGGCGCCGGCGAGCTCGAAGAACTTCTCGCGGAAGGGTGTGCGGCCTTCGTGCCACGCCGCGCGCAGCTGCGCCACGGCGTCGGTGGGCATCACGCCCAGTGCCTCCAGCAGCCGCGCGTGCAGCTCCGCCTCGGAGAAGAGTCCCGCCAGCGGCGGCATCAGCGCCTTCCGGAGATGGAAATAGTTGTGCGGGAACTCGAAGTTGAAGAACGTCGCCTCGGCCTTCTCGTACTGGCTGGCCACGGGCAGCACGTAGTCGGCGAGGCGCGCCGTCTCCGTGAAGGCGACGTCGATGACCACCACCAGCTCGAGCGCCGCCATTGCCTCGCGCATGCGCGTGCTGTCGGCGAGCGAGTGTGCCGGGTTGCCGCTCTCGACCAGGAGCGCGCGGAAGCGCTTCGGATGGTCGGTGAGGATCTCCTCGGGGATGACGTTGCACGGCGTGAGGCCGCCGATGATGCGCGAGCCGGTGACGGGCGTGCGGCGCGGCGCCCCGCCGCCACCCTCCCGTCCGACGGCCAGCGGCACCAGGACGGTGGGGACGTAGGCGGCACCCTTCTTGCCGAAGTTGCCGGTGAGGAAGACGACGAGCTTGTGGAGGTACGACACCAGCGTCGAATGCCGGTTCATCTGCACGCCGAGGTCCTCGAAGCTGGCCATGCTCGACGCGGCGGCGATGCGCCGCGCCGTCGTGCGCACCAGCGCTTCCGGGACGCCGCACCGGGTGCAGTAGTCTGCGATCGGCAGCGTCTCGAAGTGCGGCAGGACGTCGGCGAGGCCGTCGGCGTGGGCGTCGAGCCACGCGCGCGCGACGAGGTTCTCCTGCACCAGCACGGCCACCAGCGCGGCGAAGAGCCAGGCGTCTGTGCCGGGCTTCACCTGCAGATGGATGTCGGCGATCTCCGCCGTCTCGGTGCGGCGCGGATCGACCACGATCAGACAGCGGGCGGGGTCCTTCGCGATCTCGCGCAGCACGACCCGCGCGCGCGGGATGCTGTGCGAGAACCACGGGTTCTTGCCGACGAACAGCGCCACCTCGCAGTGCTCGAAGTCGGCGCGCGAGTAGCTGCCCATCATCTTGTCGGCGACCCAGAACTCACCGGTCTTCTCCTGCGCGAGGGCGCTGGAACGATGGATCGAGCCGAGCGCTGCGCGCGTGCTGCGACCGTATGCCCCGGGAAGATGGTTCCCCTGTCCGCCGCCACCGTAATAGAAGATCGATTCGCCGCCGTACGAGTCGCGGACGGCGGCGAAGCGCGCGGCGACCTCGCGGATGGCCGTGTCCCAGTCGATCTCCTCGAAGGTGCCGTCGGCGCGCCGCCGGAGCGGCGTCGTCAGGCGGTGCGGGCCGTTCTGGTAGTACTCGAGCCGGAGCGGCTTCTCGCAGGCATAGCCTTGCGAGGTGGGATGCGCGTCGTCGCCGCGCACGCGTTGCAGCGTGCGCCCGTCGGGCCCGCCGAGCTGCACCTCGATGCCGCAGTTGCACTCGCACAGGATGCAGGCGGTGGACTTCCACTCCGGGGTCTCGGCGGCGGGCGTCGGCTCCATTGGGCGGGTCTCCTTTTTGGTTGCTTTACGCAACCATGCCCGATGGGATACACCGAGTCCATGGGGCGGAAGCGATTCACCGACATGAACTGCGGGATCGGCCAGGCCCTGGAGGTGCTGGGCGACTGGTGGACGCTGCTCATCGTCCGTGACGCCTTCTTCGGGGCGCGCCGCTTCGGCGACTTCGAGCGCAGCCTCGGCATCGCGAAGAACATCCTCACCGCGCGTCTCCAGCACCTGGTCGAGCACGGCATCTTCGAGCGGTTCGACGTCGGCAGCGAAGGGCAACGCTTCGAGTATCGTATGACGGCGAAGGGCGAGGCGCTGCTGCCCATCCTGACGGCCATGCGCGAGTGGTCCGACGAGTGGGTCTTCGGGCGCGGCAACGAGCCCATCCTGATCACCGACCGGAAGACCGGCCGGCGGGTCCCGAAGCTCCGCGTCACCGACGCCGACGGCCGCCCGATCGCGCGCCGCGATCTGCGCGCGGTGGCCGGTCCGGGCGCGTCGCCGGAGACGCGGCGACGGCTGCAGCCGCGCCCGCGTCCACCGGTGTGACTACCGTCGGTCCGATGCGGCGAGCGACCGGATCGCCGCCGCGATCTCCGCACTGACGGTGGCGAGCGCGCGGCTGTGCGCCGCCGCCAGCGCGTCGAAGCTCTTCTCGGTGACGGCTTCGCGTGCCACCGTGCGGCCGGCGATCGGGTTGCCACCCTTGGTGCGGTGCACGGCCCACACCGCGTCCACCAGGACCGACTGCGCGGGAATCGAGTCGAACTGCTGGACGTCGATGGTCACGCGATACGTCGGCGCGAAGTTCGCGAGCGGGCCCGACACCACGTTCGGGGTGCCGAGCAGCACCTGGAGATCGCCCGCCACGACGCGGGCGATGTTGTCGTTGAGCGGCGACGCCCAGCGGTTGAACTCGTCGACCTCGAGCCGGTTCGGGCTCGACTGCACCACGAACTGGGCGCGGTCGACGGATGCCGGGATCGCTACCGGACCGACCGTCACCGCATAGGTGGCGGCGGGCGAGCCGTCCGGCACGGCGGTGGAGTTCAGGATGTAGAAGCGCGACGGGGCCGAAGCGCAGCCGACGGTCGCGGCCAGCAGCGCCAGCGCGAGCATGCGCATGATCATCACTTCGCCTCCCCGGTCTTGCCGCGCAGGAGCGACTCCGGATGTCGTTCGAGATAGTCGGTGAGACCGCGGAGCGAGCGCGCCGCGCGGCTCACCTCGTCGAGCATGGCGCCGAGCTCGGAGCGCAGCGGCGAGTTGGGTGCCACCACCGTGCCGGCGTCGGCGAGCGTCTTCTCGGCCGCGGCGAGGGTGCTGCGGGCCTCGGCCAGGGTGCCATCCAGCGTCACGAGCACCTTGGTGACGTCCTTGCCGATGGCTTCGATCGGCAGCCCGTCGATCTTCTTGACGATCGCGGAGACCTGCGCCTCCAGCGCGGCGATCTCGCTGTCGGCGGTGGGGATGTGCACCGGCGACTGCGACCAGTCGATCGTGGCCGGCGGAGCGTCCGGGAAGAAGTCGAGCGCGATGAACAGCGAGCCGGTGATCAGGCTCCCGGACTGCAGCTGCGCCCGCAGACCGCGCTTCACCAGGGCGTCGAAGCGGGCATGGTGCTCGGCGAGACCGGCGGCCGTCGCCAGATCCGGGGCCCTGACGTGGAGCATGTCGGGATAGATGTGGACCGTCACGCGCACCGAGACGTCGAACGTCTTCGGATCGAACGCGGAGCGCATGTCGACGACCTCGCCCACCTTGATGCCCCAGAACTCGACCGGAGCTCCCGGCGCGAGGCCGCGCACGGTCTGCCGGAAGACGACGACGTAGGTCTGTGGCTCGCCACGCACGGGTTGGAACGCCTGGTCGTGGTCACGGAAGAGCGTGAACACCGCGTTCGCCTCCGCCGGCGGCTCCGCCGTGCCCAGGTCCGGCGTCTCGAGGGCGATGCCGCCGACCAGGATCGAGAGCAGCGATTCCGTCTGCACCTTCATGCCCGCGGCAGACAACGACACGTCGATGCCGGACGCATGCCAGAAGCGCGTCGACGGCGTGACGTAGCGATCGTACGGCGCCTTGACGAACACCTTCACCGTGAGCGCCTTGCCGTCGTCGTCGAGCGCGTACGAGGCGACCTCGCCCACCTGCAGGCGCCGGAAGTAGATGGGCGTGCCGTAGTCGAGCGAGCCCAGCTCGGACGTGCGCAGGACGAAGAAGCGTCCCGGCACGTCCCGGCTCACCACCGGCGGGTCGGTGAGCGCCGTGAAATGCCGCTCGCTCTTCGTGGAGTTGCCGATCTCCATGCCGATGTACGCCCCCGAGATCAGCGTGCCGAGCCCCGAGACGCTGGCCCCCGAGATGCGCGGTCGCACCACCCAGAAGGTGGTGTCGTCGACCAGGAAGCTCGCGGAGTCGGGCGCCATGCGGGCGGTGGCGATCACGGTCTTGTGGTCGTCCGAGAGACGGATCGTGCTCAGGGTGCCGACGCTGACGCCGTTGTAGTGGATGGCCGTCTTGCCGGCTTCGAGGCCTTCCGCGGTGTCGAAGACGATGGTGATCGTGGGACCTTCGCTCATGATCTTGGCGACGGCGACCCAGGCGCCGACGATGGCGGCGATGATCGGGACCACCCACACCAGCGACAGCTTCGTCTTGCGACGCGGCACGGCCCGGGCCTCGGGGACGGGAGGGAGTGGGGGCGACTCAGGCATGACGAACCTCGTTGGTGCCGGCGGCATCCCAGATGAGCCGCGGATCGAACGACTCGACCGCGAGCATCGTGAGCACGACAACGCCCGCAAAGAAGACCAGTCCCGGACCGGGCTCGACGGACATCAGCGGCTGGAGCTGCACCAGGGCGGCGGTGAAGGTGTCGACGAAGACGTCCACCATCGACCAGCGGCCGATGAAGCCCACCATCCGATACACCCGCGTGCGCTGGGCCGGGGCCTGGTTCCAGCCGAACTGGACGGAGAGCAGCAGGTAGCCGAGGGCGAGGATCTTCGCGCTCGGGATCATGATGCTCGCGATCAGCACGATGATCGAGAGCGGCCATCCTGTCGGTGACCACAAGAGGACGACGCCCTGGAGGATGGTGTCGGAGTCGGCACCGGCGGCCGTCGTCGTGGTGAGGACGGGCAGCAGGTTGGCCGGGACGTAGCAGACGGCTGCGGCGATCAGGAACGCCCACGTGCGTTGGATGCTGTCGGCCTTGCGGAAGCAGAGCTCGCCGTCGCAGCGCGGGCAGCGGGCGTCGTCGTCGTCGGCAACGGGTCGTGCGACGAGCCCACAGCCCTCGCAGCGCTGGAGGCCCTGCGCCATCGCGGTGAGGCCCAGGCTCACGGTGCGCCCTCGACCCAGCGGATGCGCGCCCAGACCTCGCGCGGATCGAACACCGACTGGATGGCGGCGAGCAGCACGACGAGGATTCCGAGGAGGTAGAGCGACAAGCCGGGGATCACGGTGGCGTAGTCGGCGATCTTGATGAGCGCCACCAGGACGCCGACCATCATGACCTCGATCATGCTCCACAGGCAGGCGGTGGGATGATGGCGCAGCAGCGTGCCGACCCAGCGCGGCGCGGGCGTGCGACGGGCCGCGATCAGCATGGTGAGCATGAAGCCGATCTGCAGCGCCGGTGCGACGACGGCCGTCAGGAGCACGAGCGCGGCCACCAGCTGTTGGCCGGTGTCCCACAGCTCGAGCGCGCCGCCGAACACCGTGGTGGATGCATCGTGCCCGACCGCCTGCAGGCCAAGCATGGGCACCGTGTTCGCGATCACGTAGAGCACGGCGGCGGCGATGGCGAGGGCGAACGAGCGCTCGAGCGAGTCCTCACGCCGACGCCAGAGCTCGATGTCGCAGCGCGGGCAGCGGGCCGACGCCCCCGGCGCGAGGTCGGGCAGATGCAGCAGGAGGTCGCAGTCTGGGCAGGCGACGAGGGTCGGATCGGCGACGGGATGGCTGTGCATACGAATGCCGCACGCCCGCTGCGGCGGCTCGGCGAGGGGACCCTAGCAAGTCCGGCGACGCGCGGTCTTACCACTACGCGCCACCGGAGCGCACGCGCTCAGGGCACCGGGACGACGCGGTAGTAGACCCCGTTGGCGCCGTAGGCGGGCTGCATCCACGACCCCGAGCACGAATAGTAGGTGACCCCGCCGACCGGCGAATAGACGCATCCACCGGGGAGGCTCGGGTAGATCGCCCCCACCGCGTAGGCGTTGGTGGCGGCGGCGACGCCGATCGCCGTGCCGGCGGCGAGGCCGACGGCGGCAGCGCCGGCGGCCGACCATCCCCCGCAGCTCCCGCAGCCGCCCCCGTAGTAATGGTTGACCACCGTCGGCGGGTGGTAGCTCGAGTAGCTGCCGCCGTAATAGTGGCTGTTGTAGCCGCCATACGCGGTCGTGCCGTAGGCGCTGGTGCCGTGCCAGTAGCCGTCGCCGCCCGAGGCATGACCGCCGTCGGCGCCGGTGGCGTGCCACGAGCCGTCGCCACCGGAGGCGGTGCCACCGTAGGCGCCGTTGGCATGCCACGAGCCGTCGCCGCCCGAGGCCGTGCCGCCGCGCGCGCCGGTGGCGCTCCACGAGCCGTCGCCACCCGACGCCGAGCCGCCGTAACGGCCCTGCGCGTGCCAGTCGCTCGAATTGCCCTCCGCATGACCCCATCCGCCACTGTGCATGTAGGCGGCGGCCGGCTGGATGCAGAGCAGGGTGAGCAGCGTGCTTGCGATGGTCGCTTTCATGGTCCTGATCCTCGTCACTTCTTGGCTTTCGGGTCCGCGGCGGGCGCGGACGGCAACCGGAGCTCGGGGCGGGCGAAGCCGATCTTCTGGGCACCGGACACCTTCGCCGACCCGAAGGCATCGGCCGACACGGTGTCGTCGAGCTTCCAGTCGGAGAAGGTGACCTGCTGGCGCAGGCGGGAGGGATCGTCACGGAAGACGGCGCGCGCCATGCGCGGCAGCTTGTCGTCGGCGCCGATCCAGAGCTGCACGAACACGTCCTCGTTGGCGATCGCCAGCACGTCGGTGGTGACGCCGCCGACGACCTTCGACTGCCCGATGACGAAGGCCCAGGTGAGACCCGCCGACATGTCCTTGTAGGGATCGCTGACGATCAGGTCGGTGAACGGGAAGTAGATGTCGGCAGTCTGGTAGGCCGCCTTCAGCATGGCGTCGATGGTGGGCGGCGCATCCGCGATCGCGACCAGGTTCTCGGCGGGGGCGTACGCCATCATCACCTTGCCGTCGTAGTAGAACTCCGAGGCGGGACCGTCGCCGGGCGACACGATCCGGAGCTTGTCCGGGCGCTGCAACGTCACCTCGGACAGGGTCATGTACACCAGCGCAGGGCCGGGCAGGCTCGGGCTCTCGTAGCTCGAGACGGCGTTGAAACGCAGCGTCTTCGCGGCCGCGAGCCGGGCGCTCATGGCCTGGAGCAGGGCGGTCGCTTTGGGCTCGACGACGGCGTCGATGTGCGGCACGGGTGGGGCCGCCTTCTTCGCCGGCTTCGCGGCATCCTTGGCGTGCGCAACGCCGCCGACGCACGCGCTCAGCGCGAGCATCAGTGAGAATCCAACGGGTCCGAGTCGCATCATCGATCCGCTCCTCCTGCTCTCAGGGCCCATGCCTACCACCCTGGTCCCCGCCGCGTCTTGCCCTTGTGCGCCGCCCGCGACCGCTGGCATGAGAGGCCGATCGTGACGGGGAGCCAGGACGAGAGGGGGGCACCACCGTGGTTCGTGGTCCTGTTGGTGGCACTGCTGCTCGAGATGCTCCTGTCGCCGATCATGCCGATGTCGGACGGCATCCACGCACCGCGCATCATCGGCCTGGTGGTGCTCGCCGCCATCCTGCCGGCGGTCGGCGTCACCCGGCGCAGCCTCATGCTGATGACACCGGCGCTCGCGTTGCAGCTCGTGTCGGTGGGCTCGAACCATCCGCTGATCTGGCTCGGCACCGTGATCGCGCGGCTCGTCATCTTCGGCTACGCGGGAGCGGCGATCCTGCGACGTGTCCTGGGCGACCGACAGGTGACGCTCGACACCATCGCCGGCGGTGCGTGCGGCTATCTCCTCATCGGGATGATCTGGGGCGTCTGCTATCTCCTGATCGAGGCGTTCTCCCCGGGCTCGTTCAACATTCCACCCGAATGGCGTCTCGGACCGGAGAACGATCTGCAGGCGGCGTGCATCTACTTCAGCTTCTCGACCCTGACGACCGTCGCCTACGGTCCGATCGTGCCGCTGCGCCTCGCGGCGGGGGTGGTCGCGGTCACCGAGGCGGTGGTGGGACAGCTCTACCTGGCGGTGATGATCTCGCGGCTCGTCGGCCTGCACACCTCGCAGCGGTCCACATGAACGGGTCGTGCTGGCGCAAGATGGCAAGAGCTCTGGTCGGACGCGGGGATATCCTCGCCGGGTGGGGGGACGAATGCGCGCACTTGCGCTGACGCTGGGGCTGGCGCTGTTGGGCATGGTCGGGTTCGCTGGGGCGAACAGCAGCGCGCCACTATGCGGTACGTGTTTCAAGGCCGCACGCGGCGACGCACGCGAATGTCGCAGCAGCGCCGACGCGGCGTTCATCGTCGACCGAGCCCTCTGCCTCGACCGCGATCCGGTGTGCGTCGGTGCGTGCCTCGAGATCGGCGAGGAGTGTCGCGACACCACGGGCATCGGCGAGGCCATCGACGCGTGCAACGCCACGCTCCAGCAAGCGGTAGCCCGCTGCGTGGTGAACCACCCCGCAGGGTCGTCGAAGCGCAGCAAGTGTTTCGACCGCGCGCAGCTCGACGGCTATCAATGCCGGCAGGGCGCGCGCCAGGCGGCGGCGCCGGCGCTGCGGCAGTGCACCGAGGACGGCGTCGCCTGCCGGCGCGGCTGTGGGCCGGGAGAGCCGCCGCTCGGGTCGGACGTCTGTCTCGACGAGGCGGCCCTGTCACGCCGCGAGGCGCTGGCGGACTGCCGTCGCACGTTCCAGGTGAGCGCCAGCGCCTGCGTCGACAAGGACGATGCCTGCGTGCAGCCCTGTCGCGAATCGCGCGACGTCTGCGAGGCCCCGATCGATTCGGCGTTCGCGGCAGCCGTGTCCAGCTGCCTGCAGGTGCGCGACGCCGCGCTGGCCGCGTGTGCCGCCGAGAATCCCGCCGGCAGCGCGGCGCTGGCCTCGTGCGAGGACGCCGCCGGCGCCGCCGCGTTCAGCTGTAGGCTGGCGGCACGGGATGCCGCCGCTCCCGGGCTTCGGGCGTGCAGCGATCAGTACGTCGCCTGCGTGCGGGCGTGTCCCGCGGAGCCGACGCCATGACGAAGATCCGGATCGCCGCCCTCGCCCTGCTGCTCGTCACGGCGGCGCAGGGGGGGGCCACCGCGCCCGCCGGCGAGAGCGAGGAAGACCTCGCCAAGAAGACGCAGAATCCGGTCGCCGACCTGATCAGCGTCCCGTTCCAGAACAACATCACCTTCGGCGTCGGACCGAAGGACGCTGCCGTCTGGGTGTTGAACGTCCAGCCGGTCATCCCGATCAAGATCACCGAGCACTGGAACCTGATCACGCGCACGATCATGCCGATCGTGAACCAGCCGTCGATCGCCCCCGGGGTGCCGAACGCGTTCGGCCTCGGCGACATCAACCCCACCGTGTTCCTGTCCCCGTCGAACGCCAGCAAGCTCATCTGGGGTGTGGGCCCGACGATGACGCTGCCGACGGCGAGCGTCTCGCTCCTCGGCCAGGGCAAGTGGAGCGCCGGGCCGGCCGCCGTCGGCCTGCTGATGGACGGGCCGTGGGTGGTGGGGGCGCTCGCGAACAACCAGTGGTCGTTCGCGGGCTGGGGCGACGAGGACGTGAATCAGTTCCTGATCCAGCCGTTCCTGAACTACAACCTGCCGCACGCCTTCTACCTGTCGAGCGCGCCGATCATGACCGCCGACTGGGAGGCCGACAGCGGCAACCAGTGGACCGTGCCGGTGGGTGGTGGCGCCGGCAAGCTCGTGCGCATCGGTCCGCTGCCGGTCAACTTCCAGCTGCAGGCGTTCTACAACGCCGTGCGGCCCGAGCTCGCGGGCGAATGGCAGCTGCGCGCCCAGGTGCAGTTCCTCTTCCCGAAATAGGAGCAGCGGGTGAACCTACGCGTGATTCTCCGGGTCCTCGTTGCTGTGCTCGTACTCGGCTCGTCCGCCGTCACTCGTGCCGAGGACGAGGCGCCGTCGCCCTGGAAGTTCGAGATCGTTCCCTACGCCTGGCTCCCCGGGACCTTCGGCACCGTGGAGGTGCTCGGGCGAACGGCCCGCGTCGACTCCACCGTCTACGACACCGTGAAGCTCCTGTTCGACGGCGACATGCTCGGCGGCGCCATCTATCTCGGCGCCAGCTACGACCGGTGGAGTCTCTTCGTCGATGGATTCGGTGGCTTCGCCAAGGCCGACGCGGACGGCTCGGTGTGCTGCACGACGTTCTCGGCGAAGGTCAAGATGTACGAGGCGATCGTCGACGTCGGCCTCGGCTACCAGCTCGGCGCCTGGACGCTGCCGGAGCGCCGGCGGCCGCTGACGCTCGGCGTGTACGCTGGCACGCGCATCATGTACCTCTCCTCGCGCATCCAGGCAGACGTCGATCGGCCGGGGGTCGTCGCCCGCAGCCTCGACGCGTCCAGGAGCTGGACTTGGGCCGATCCGATGATCGGCGTCCGCTGGGAGGTGCCGGTGCACGACCGCATCTCGCTCGACTTCCGTGGTGACATCGGTGGCTTCGGCGCCAGCTCGAAGCTCATCTGGGGCCTCGTCGGGGGAGCGCGATGGTGGCTCGACTGGAGTCCCTTCGGCTCGACGACGTGGCTCGGACTCGGCTATCGGGCCGTCTCCTTCGACCACGACTTCGCCGGGTCGAACCAGGCGAACCTCGAGTTGCGCGGACCCTACGCCGCGCTCGGCTTCGCCTTCTGACGTGACGGCTCAGCCGGTGGCGGCGGTGGGCATGGTCAGCCGCGCGCGGCGATACGCGATCGGCGACAGACCGGTCCAGCGTCGGAACGCGCGCGTGAAGTGCGCGTGGTCCGAGTAGCCGAGCTCGAGCGCGATCTCGACCACCTTGGCGTCGGTGTTGTCGAGCAGATGCCGCGCCGCCGCGAGTCGACTCGTCCCGATCAGGGCCTCGAAGCTGCTCCCCGCCGCTGCGAGCCAGCGCTGCAGCGTCCGCACGCTGACGCCGAGCGCGGCCGACGTTTCCCCGACGCTCGGCGGGATGCCGTCGTGAGACAGCGTCTGGAGGATCTGGAGCACGATGGTCGGCAGCTCCGTCGCCGGCCCACGCGTGCGCCAGTGGTCGAGCGCCACGGGGTCGAATCGCGGTGCGATCCGGGGCTGTGGGATCGTCAGCGCGAACAGCTCGCGCTCGAAGGTCACGGCCGACACGCGTGGATCGATCCCCATCGGGACGCCCTCCAGCACGGGGTCGTCCGGGATGCGGGGGCAGGCGGTGCCCGTCGACAGCTGCAGTGCCACGGGACGCCATTGCGGTCCGCCGATGCGCCGGATCGTGTTGCGTGCGAGGGAGACCGCGCCCTGGCTCACCTGGACGAACGAGCCGTCGGGGTCGCCGGTGAACGCATGACACAGGCGCACGTGCGGACCAATCTCCTCGAGCCACCAGGACACCCCGGAGTTGTAGGCCGGTGCGTTCAGGAAGAGCGCCTCCAGGATCTGCCGCAGGGTGGACGCCCGTGCGATGGCCTGTCCGAAGGTACCGAGGTCGTCGAGGGTGGCGTCGTTGCCGAACTGCAGGCCCAGCGTCGGGCATCCCTCCACCCGGGCGACGTCGTTCAGGAACCGTGATGCCAGGTGCAGGGGCACGAGGCCTTCGGGCCGTGCGAGCACCCGCGGCGGCAGACCGGCGCGCTCGAGGAAGCGCTCGACCCGCACCCCCTGACGCACCAGGAAGCGGACGGCAGGGATGAGTCCCGCGACCCGGACGAGTGGGATGCGCGCCGGTGAAGACATTGTGGAACCTTCGATGGGCAAGCGCCACCAAATCCTCCAGATGGCGCACAATGGCAAGGTGGAACGCGGTCGCGGCCCCCCGTGGTGGCCACTGCGACGTTGAGTGGGCGCGCAGCGCGCCTATGGTCGTCACCGGAGGATTCCATCGATGCTCGACCTGCATACCTGGACGACGCCGAACGGCTACAAAGTGTCGATCATGCTCGAAGAGATCGGGCTGCCGTATCGCGTCCACACCGTGAATCTCGGTGCGCTCGAACAACAGCGACCGGAGTTCCTGGCCCTGAACCCGAACGGCAAGATCCCCGTGCTCGTCGATCACGACGTTGCCGGGGGACCGCTCACGCTGTTCGAGTCAGGCGCCATCCTGGTCCATCTCGCCGAGAAGAGCGGGGCGCTCCTGCCGAGCGAGCCGCGTGCGCGCGCGGCGACGTTCCAGTGGCTCATGTTCCAGATGAGCCAGGTCGGCCCGATGATCGGCCAGGCCGGGCACTTCGCGAATCAGGCGCCCGAGAAGATCCCGTACGCGATCCAGCGTTTCGTCGGCGAGTCGCTGCGAATCGTCGAGGTGCTCGAGACCGCGCTGCGCGACCACGATCATCTGGCGGGCGACTACTCGATCGCCGACGTCGCGACCTATCCGTGGATCATGGCGGCATGGACCCCGTTCAGGACCATGATGCCGGAGAAGATCGCCGAGATGCGCGGCGTGCAGGGCTGGCTGGATCGG
Organism: uncultured Binatia bacterium (SeqCode); assembly: GCA_964404165.1. Classification (GTDB taxonomy): domain Bacteria; phylum Desulfobacterota; class Binatia; order DP-6; family DP-6; genus DASYLJ01. The sequence goes on from CAYOIZ010000017.1 coordinate 86,617, forward strand.
GTGGGCGCGCGTCCGGCCGTGCAACGCGGAATGAAGATCCCGGCGGTCTAACGCGCGACCCGGCGGCCGACGACGAGCGCCAGCACGACCGCCAACCCCGCGGCGCTCAGCAGCGCACCCACCCGTACCGACGCCGGCTCGTACCGGAACACCACCCGGTGCGTGCCGGCGTCGAGGAGCACGCCGCGGAAGGCGTGGTCGGCGCGCACGATCTCCGCCGGCACGCCGTCCACCTCGGCGACCCATCCGGGGAAGTACGTGTCCGTCAGGACGAGGAGTGCCGGGCTGCCCGCCGTGGCGTCGATCGCCACGCGATCGGGCGACTCGTCGACGATGGCGACGCGGTCGCGGGCCTCGCCGCCGGGCTCGGGGCGAGGCCCCGTCGCCGGCAACCGATCGACGACGGCGAGCTCCGCGGCCTCGCCGGCGTGCTCGTAGAGTGCCGCGAGCGTGGCCTCGTCCGTCGGCGCCTCGGCGACGGCGACGCGATGTACGAGCCGCGCACGGGGAATCGCGGTGCCTTCGAGCAGGACGTCGTTCGGTGGCAGCTCGGCACGTGGCGTGAAGCCGAGGCCGACGAACGGACCCTCGGCGCCCTGCGGTACCACGACGAATCGGGCGCCGAGGAGGGCGAGCAGCTCCGGTCGCGCCGCGGCGCCCACCCAGCGCTCGCCGCGGTACCGACCGGCGAGCGGGCTCACGAGGCCCGCTTCCTCGAGCAGATGCATCACGCGACGGGGGGGAATCGCCGGCTCGTGTCCGAACGGCATCGGCAGCCGATCGCGCAGCGCGCTGCCCGCGGCGAGCTCGCGCTCCGACACCACGCGCGCGCCGGGTGCGGTGCGGAGCCACCGGCGGAGCTCCGGAACCCGCTCGGCGACGATTCGAAGGTCCGGTGCCGGGAAGCGCAGGCCGACGGTGGGGAAGTCGAGCGTGGGCACCGCATCGACGATGCGTGCTCCGACCACGACGACGGCGATCGCGAGCACGCGACCGACCCACGGCATCCACATGCGAGGGCCGCGCTCGCATCGGTAGAGGCCATCGGCGACGAGCAGGCCGAGGAACACGCCCGCGAGCGCCGACCACGCGTACCCGAAGCGTACGCCGTTGAAGCCGGGGAGCGAGTACAGCAGGTCGAGCGGCGGATTCAGCGCGAGCGCGCACCAGACGAGCGCCCCGGCCCATGCGAGCCGCTGGCGTCGGGGATGCGACCACGCGAGCGCACAGCCCGACAGTACGAGCGGCACCGCCCCCTGCCGCACCGAGAGCTGCGTCATCAGGTCCGCGAGCGAATGCACGCCGGAGCGACCGCGCCACAACGCGAACTGCCACCGCAGCCCGGCCCGCACGCCCTCGTCGATGGTCTCGAGCAGCGGCAGGATCTGCAGCGCGGCGACGGCAGCGCCGAGCGCGAAGCCGGCGGCCACGGTGGCGAGGCGCACCCGCCACGGCGCCGACCCGGTGACGACCGCGATCGACGCGACGAGGAGGCTCGACGTGAGCGCGAAGTCGGGATAGCCCGACAGCCACTGCATCGCCCAGGCGATTGCCGTGCCGGCGATGCCGACGGCGACGTCGCCGTCGGCGGCGCGCGTCGCGAACAGGAGCAGCGCCGGCATCCACGCCACCGCCGCCAGGAAGGTGGGGTGATCGACGCCGACGAAGTCCGTCGTCGTCATCACGCCCGCCAGCGCCACGATCGTCGCCACCGCGGCCTGTGGTCGTCCGACGTCGTGCCGGCGGAGGTAGGCCGTCATGCCGAGCGAGAGCACGAAGACGTGGAAGGCGAACACGGCCTGCAGCGCGGTCCATGACGACCAGAGCGCGAAGGCGATCAGCGTCGGCGCATAGAGCACCTGACCGTGCGACGTGCCGAGGATGGGGATGCCGCAGAAGTCGTACGGATCCCACAGCGCGAGCCGGCCCTCGTCGAACAGTCGGCGGGCGGCGTACTCGAACTTCGGGATCATGAGCACGTGCAGGTCGCCCGACGTGACGGCGTTCCAGATGCCGCCGGCATGGACGAGGATCGCGGTGCTGGCGAGGGCCAGCGCCAGGGCCCACGTCACGTCGAGGGCGGCGCGCTTCACGATGCGCGCACGCACCGGAAACCGGTGGTGGGGCTCAGTGGCCGCGTCGTCCAGAACTGCACGTCGACGGCACCGGCGTACCAGTTGCGACCGGTGCGGATGCGCGCGTCGGGCGCCAGCGGGCCCATGTGGACCCATTCCTCGACGTTGCCCGGCATGTCGTACACGCCCGTCGCCGACACGCAGCGCGCGCGGCTGCCCGTCGGCACCATGGCGAAGGGCGGCCCGGCCATGTTGCAGTCGGACCGCTCGTCGTCCTGCGGACCGCGTGGCGTGCCGGCGGCGGCCTCCTGCCATTCCGCGATCGACGGCAGACGCTTGCCGACGGCGGCGCAGGCGCGTGCCGCCTCGTCCCACGTGATGCAGGTCGACGGCAGGACGCCGGGCAGCGCTTGCGCGACGAAGACGCGATCGCGCAGCGAGCGCGCCGGCGTGAGCCGGAAGACGGGCCCACCGCACCCGACCTGGACGGCGCCGGCGGCCAGCAGCTCGTCGGCGGTGGTGGTGCCCGTGCGCATGCGCGCCAGCAACGCGTCCTCCGACGGCGGGACGGCCCAGACGCTCGCCTCCCAGCGGTCGACGCAGAGCGCGCCGACGCGCGCGGCGTCTGGCGGGCACGCAGTCGCTGCGAGCAGGGGTGCGGTCACGACGAGCAGGACGAGCCCGACCAGGCAGGGGGACGAACGGGACATGCGGTGGCGTACTCTACGGTAGAGGAGTCACCGTCATCCAGCGTCAGAACATGGCGATGGGGTTCACCGGCGACGCCGTGCCGCGCTGCAGGACCAGCGGCGCGACCGTCAGCAGGAACTCCCAGCGTCCCTCCTGGGCACAGGCGTCGGCCAGACCGCGCAGGGCCAGGTTGTCGAGCAGATGGACGCCCATCGCCACGATGGCGACCTCGTGGATCGGCAGCCAGACGCCGTCTATGCCCGAGGGCAGGACGTCGGACACGCCGTCGCTGCCGAGCGCCGCTACGCCACGCCGGTGCAGCCACGGCAGGCACGATGCGTCGAGGCCGGCGAGCAGCGTGCGGGCATCCCACGGGCCGCGCGCGTCGCGACACGTCCAGCGGCCGGTGCGCACGAGGAGGACGTCGCCCTCCTCCACCGTCACCCCGCAGGCGGCTTCGGCGCGCTCGAGGTCGTCGGGCAGGATGGGGGTGCCCGGCTCGAGGAAGTCCGTGCCGCGGAGCCGCGGGACGTCGAGCAGCACGCCGCGCGACACCACGCCGTCGCGCAGCTCGTGGATGCCGAGGTCGAGCGCGCCGTGCGCGGTGACGCGATCGATCGGATAGCCGTTGTAGAGACTGCCGTCGTGGAAGATGTGGCAGAGGGCGTCGATGTGCGACGTCGCGAAGCCGTGCGACGCGATCGCGAAGTAGTCGCCGCCGTAGTGCTCGGTGGCCGTGCCGGTCATGAGATGCACGACCGGGCTCGGGTTGTCGGCGGCGGGCTCCGTCGGCAGCGGTCGCGCACAGGAGACGGTGCGCCCGCTGCGGACGAGGCGCGCCGCGGCGACGCGTTTCTCCGGGCGGATCAGGTTCAGCGCGCCGAGCTGGTCGCGCGCGCCGAAGCGGCCCCAGTTCGACAGGCTCGTGTGGAACCCCAGGACGTCGGCGGCGGAGAGCGTCGGCATGCGTGCTCTCTAGCTCGTCCGCGCGCCGTCGGCACGCACGAAGTCGACGAACGCACGCAGGGCACCCGGCAGCTGTCGCCGACTCGGATGGTAGAGGTGCGAGTAGCTCACAGCGCACGCACGGGCTCGCCCGCAACGGGTGAGCCCGGCGTCCGCAGGATCAGCAACGAGATCTCCGGCGGGATGCCGACGCGCATCGGGTAGCCGTAGAAGCCGACGCAGCGGGTGACGAAGAGCCGCATGTCGCCGCGCGCGAACACGCCCTGGTCCGGCAGGCCGATCATGCCGACGACGGTGATGGCGTGCGACTTCCCGAGCTGCATGCCGACGTGGCCGCCGTGCGTGTGCCCGGAGAGCACGAGGCTGGCGGCGTCGGCCGGCAGCGCGGCGAAGGTTCCCGGGTCGTGGTTCAGGAGCAGCCGGGGCGCGTCGGTGCGCTCACCCCACGCCGTCATGATACGGCGATACGCCGTCGCGCGTGGCGTCGGCCGGAAGACGTACTCGAGGCCGCCCAGCTCGAGCGCCTGGCCGTCGATCTGGAGGCGGGTCAGGCGATCGCGCAGCGGCGTCACGCCGGCGTCGCCGAGGCGTCGCACGAAGCGCTCGGCGTCGTCGTAGTCGTGGTTGCCGAGGCACGCCCACTGTCCGAGCGGCGCGCGGACGCGCGACAGCGCCTCGTAGAGGGGGGCGTCGAAGTCGCCGCTGGCGTGGATCAGGAAGTCGCCGGTGTGGGCGACGAGATCCGGACGGCACGCGTTGGTGAGCTCGGCGACGCGCAGCAGTCGCTCCCGCGTCATGCCGCCGCCGACGTGGATGTCGGACAGGTGCACGACGCGCAGGCCGTCGAGCGCGCGCGGCCAGCCCGGCACGATCAGCTCGCGTTCCTCGACGCGGAAGTCGTACGACAGCGGCACGCCAGAGGCGGCGGCGGCGAAGGGCACGACGGCGGCGGCGGCCCCCATGTACTGCAGGAACTCGCGGCGATCGGGCGACTCCGGCACGTCGGCCGGCGCGTTGGACGGGCGCACGAGCGCCAGGCCCCGCTCCCCGAGCCGGCGCAGGCCACGCGCGGCGGCGGTGATGCCGTGCCCGCCGAGCCAGAGGGCGTGCGTGCTGAACCAGACCGGCCCGATCCAGCCGACGCCGTCGCCGTGCAGGAACGGCAGCATCTCGGGGGTGCGTGCCGTCAGGAGCTGCGCGAACAGCACGACGTCGCAGGTGATGCCGATCGCAGCGAGCGCCGTCGCGCCGCGATCCCCGAGCGCGGGGGCGAGGGATCGGTGCAGCCGCCAGCGCGCATAGGTGAACGGGCCGATCGCGAGCGGGACCAGGAGGGCCAGGAACCAGCCGCGCGGGGTGCCGGTGAGTCCGAGGCCCAGGCCGATCAGGAGCGTGACGACGTCGAGGGCTATGAGCCAGCGTACGAGGAGCGTCTGCACGAGTGGGGAGACTGGCACGGGCGGCGTCGTGCCGCCATGGGGCATCGGCGCGTCACCAGATCTTCCCCGGATTCAGGATGCCGTGCGGGTCGAACACCGCCTTCACGCCCTGCATCAACGCCAGCGCCGGCCCGTGCTCGCGCGTCGCGAAGCGCCGGTTCCCCGTCCCCATCCCGTGCTCGCCCGAGCACGACCCGCCGAGCCCGAGCACGCGTTCGACGAGCGCATCGCGCGCCGCCTCGGCCTCGGCGCGCTCGCTCGCGTCGGCCGGCACCAGCACGTGCAGGATGCCGATGCCCGCATGCCCGAAGACGTGCGTCGGCACCCTCCCCGCCGCGGCCGTCTCCTCGCAGGCGCGCACCAGCTCGGGCAGCGCCCCGATCGGGATGGCGAGATCGGCGCGCACCGTGGCGGCGTCGGGACGTTCCGCCTCGACCGCGCGTGTGGCGAGCTCGCGGATCGCCCACGGGTCGGGCAGGTCGAGCGCCGCGCCACCCGCCGTCACGGCGATGTCGGACGCCGTCGTCCATACCTCGTCCACCGTCGCGTCGCTGCCGTGCACCTCGAGCAGCAACGACGGCCGCTCCGCCAGGCCGAAGCTGCGGAACCGGTTCAACGCTGCGATCGTCGGCGCGTCGAGGAACTCCACCGCCGCGACGTCGACACCGTAGCGCACCAGGTCGGCCACCACCCGCGCCGCCGCGCTCGCGTCCGGAAACACGAAGCCGCCGCGTCGTCGTGCGGCGGGCAGGCCGTCGAGCGCGAGCGTCAGCTCGGTGATGACGCCGAGCGTGCCCTCCGAGCCCACCATCAGGCCGAGCAGGTGATAGCCCGACGCGCTCTTCCGGCAGCGGTTGCCGAGACGGACCACCTCGCCGGTGCCGGTGACGACCGTCGCCGCGCGCACGTGGTCGCGCGTGCCGCCGTACTTCACCGAGTAGATGCCGCTGGCGTTGTTGGCGACCATGCCGCCGACGGTGGCCCAGTCGGCGCTCCCGCCCGGCGACGGCGGAAAGAACAGCCCGTGCGGTCGCAGCGCCGCGTTCAGGTGCGCGTAGACCACGCCCGGCTGCACGTCGACCTGAAGATCCGCAGGACGGATCGCCGTGACGTCGGCCATGCGCGAGCAGTCGAGGACGATGCCGCCGGCCGTGGGGATCGGGTTGCCTTCGAGGCTCGAACCCCCGGCGCGCGGCGTGAGCGGGGTGCGGTGCGCGACGGCGATGGCGACGATGGCGGCGACGTCGTCGGTCGTGAGCGGCCATACCACGACGTCGGGGCGGTGCGGCGGCTGCGACGATGCGTCGTGCGAGGCGGCCTCGAGCGCGGCCGGCGCGGTCGATACCCGGTCGCCGAGCCGGGCGCGGAGCGCGTCGAGGACGGCCTCGGGTACCCGGCGCGACATGGCGCACGAGTAGCCGTCGGACGGACGGGCGACAAGCCGCGCGTCAGCGGACGAAATGCAGCATCATCGCCAGCATCGCCGCGCCGCCGATGGCCAGGCCGGTGGCCGGCCCGGGCGCATCGAGCGCAAAGTCGATGACCGCGAAGAACGGGGTGGTGATCGCGCGCATCAGGTGAGCCATGTCCGGTGCCGACGCAACGTCCGTGCCACGGCGATTTCCTCGTGTTTCCGTGCGGACCGCAGCATCCGTGATGCGGCCGCACCACACCTGCTGCAGTACGGCCATTGCGGCTCACGCCGCGGCCGCGCCGGGGAGCGCCACCTCGACCTCGAACCCCCCGTCGGCGAGGTTCCGACCCCGGACGTGGCCGCCCATCGCCTCGGTGAGGCTCCGCACCAGGGCGAGGCCGAGGCCGGTGCCCTTGGTCCGCCGCGTCAGCTCGCGCTCGCCGCGATGGAACGGCTCGAAGACGCGGCCGAGGTGCTCGCGCGGCACGCCGGGACCGTGGTCGCGGACGCGGACGACCACCCGGCCGTCGTCCATGCGGGTCGCGTGCACGACGACCTCACCCGGCCCGGCGCCGCCGGCGTACTTGACGGCGTTGTCGACCAGGTTGACGACGATCTGCAGCAGCGCGTCACGCTCGAAGCGCACCGGCGGCAGGTCCGGGTCGACGGCCACCCGCAGCGTCAGGCCGCCGCGCTCGACGTGTGGCCGCAGCATCGCTGCCGCGTCCTCCAGCACCGGGCCGACCGCGCCGGCCACCAGCACCATCGGCCGCGCATCGCGCTCCAGACGGGAGAACTCGAGGACGTTGTCGATGAGCCGGCTGAGGCGCTCGGACTCGGCCGTGATGTGGCGGTGGTACTCGTCGCGCTTCGCTTCCGACGGCACGATGCCGTCGCGCAGCATCTCGCCATACATGCGGATCGCCGTCAGCGGCGTCTTGAGCTCGTGGGTGACGGCGGCGACGAAGTTGCTCCGCCGCTCCGCGAAGCCCATGGCGACCGCCACCATGCGGTAGAGCGCCACGAGGCCGACCGCGACGGCGATGACGAGCAGCGTCGCCAATGCGACGATCCAGGTCGCGCTCCCGAAGCCGGACAACGGACGCAGCGCGAGCTGGGCGGTGAGCGCGTCGAACGGCTCGGCGAAGCGATGCCGGTAGGCGTAGGTCGCCGGGTCGGGAGCGGGGGAGGGGGCGGCAGTCGCGAACGTCACGGTGGCGTCGAAACGGCTCGACGGAATCACCTGCGCACGCAGCCAGGCGCCGAGCGCCTCCACGTCGAGCACGAGCCCCTGGCGCCCACCGCGACCGTCCGTGCGGATCACCGTGCGCGACAGGACGAGATGCCGGGGGTCGGCGAGCCGCCCCACGAACGGTGCGGCATCGGCCGGACGCACCGACGCCGTCGGTCCGTCGTCGCGCTGCTGCCGTTCGTCGCTGCGGTAGGCGTCCGCGAGCGTCTTCTGGCGAACGGCGCGCTGCTCGACCGCCTTGTTGAGCGAGCTGAGCGCGTCGTACGCCGCCGCGCCCTTGTTCTTCTTCGCCACCTCGCCCTTTGCGTCCGCGCCGGCGAGCTCGACCGTCGAACCTGGTCGTTGTGCGACCTCGGGTGCGGGGTCGCGACCACCGTTGCCGATCGCCGACAGGAGGTCCGGCATGGTGGCGAGCGGCGGCGATGCCGTGACGCGGCCGTCGGGCGGCACGTCGAACCAGCCGACGATCCACGGCACGCTCGGGGTCGTCGGCACGGCGGCGTCGACCGGCCGCGCGTCCGCCTGCAGGAGAAACTCGGAAAGGACGCGCTCCATCTCGTCGAACAGCCGCTCGGCGACCACCTCGTGGCGGCGCTGCTCCTCCGTGGCGACGCTGGCGAGCGCGCGCCAGACGAGCAGGCCCACCGGCACGAGTACCGCGATCGCCACGAGCAGGAATCGACGACGGAGCGCGCGCATGGCTCAGCCCGAGAAGCGGTAGCCCTCGCCGCGCACCGTCTCGATGACGCCGGGCTCGTCGAGCCCGAGCTTGCGGCGCAGCTTCGCCACGTGCACGTCGACCGTGCGCGTCTGGATGCCGTCGACGTGCTGCAGCCCCCACACCGCGCGCAGCAGGACGCGGCGCGAGACGATCCGACCGCGCTCGCGCGCGAGCAGCGCCAGCAGGCCGACCTCGAGCCGCGACAACGCGACGGTGTCGTCGCCGCGGGCGGCGCTCCGTGTCGCCGGAT
>CAYOIZ010000018.1:0-94966 GCA_964404165.1 uncultured Binatia bacterium (SeqCode)
CCGCCGGTCGGCGGCGTCTGCGGTTCTCGCTTGTCTTTTCGGAAGTGCATTCGTTCCCCCAATCAACTGACTGATATGCGCTTTACGCGGTCTCGGCGGTCTTCTGATAGAGGACGATCGGCTGCTCGTGGTTCGTGACGACCTCTTCCGAGATCAACACTTCCTTGATGTTGGGCTGGCAGGGGATGTCGTACATCACGTCGAGCATGATGTTCTCCATGATCGCCCGCAGTCCGCGTGCGCCAGACTTCCGCTTCAGTGCTTCCCTGGCGATGGCCCCGAGGGCACCATCGGTGAAGCGGAGGTGGACGCCTTCCATCTCGAAGAGCTTCTGATACTGCCGGGTGAGGGCATTCTTCGGCTCGCGCAGGATGCGCACCAACGCGACCTCGTCCAGCTCCTGGAGCGTGGCGATGACCGGCAACCGGCCGACGAATTCGGGAATCAGCCCGAACTTCAGCAGGTCTTCCGTCTGCACCTCTTCCAGCAACGCCCCCGTCCCCTTCTCGTCCTTGCGACGGATATCGGCACCGAACCCCATTCCCTTGACCCCGGTCCGGCGCCGGATCATGTCGTCGAGCCCGACGAAGGCGCCGCCACAGATGAAGAGGATGTTGGTGGTGTCGACCTGCAGGAACTCCTGCTGGGGATGCTTGCGACCGCCCTTGGGAGGCACGCTGGCCGTGGTGCCCTCGATGATCTTGAGGAGCGCCTGCTGAACGCCCTCGCCGGAAACGTCGCGGGTGATCGACGGGTTGTCGCCCTTGCGCGCGATCTTGTCGATCTCGTCGATGTACACGATGCCGCGCTGGCATTTCTCGACGTCGTAGTCGGCGTTCTGGAGGAGCGAGAGGATGATGTTCTCGACGTCCTCGCCGACGTAGCCCGCCTCGGTGAGGCTGGTGGCGTCGGCAATGGCGAATGGCACCTGGAGGAACCGCGCCAACGTCTGCGCCAGCAACGTCTTGCCGGACCCCGTGGGGCCGATCAGCAGGATGTTCGACTTCTGCAGCTCGACGTCACCGGTGACGAGCTGCGAATCGATCCGCTTGTAGTGGTTGTGCACCGCCACCGCGAGGATCTTCTTCGCGCGCTCCTGACCGATCACGTACTGGTCGAGAACCTTCTTGATCTCGGACGGCTTCGGCACCGCGGACGACGACGAGATGGCCTCGTCCTGGTCGCACTCCTCGGCGATGATGTCGTTGCAGAGATCGATGCACTCGTCGCAGATGTAGACGGTGGGGCCCGCGATCAACTTGCGGACTTCGTCCTGGCTCTTTCCGCAGAACGAGCAGACGAGGTTTCCCGTACGGTCATCCCCGTGCTTCGCCATGACGCCCCCTTAGACCTTCGACTTTCCGGGCCGATTGATGATGACCTCGTCGACGAGGCCGTATTCCACTGCCTGTTTGCCCGTCATGAAGAGGTCTCGGTCGGTGTCCTTTTCGACTTTCTTGAGACTCTGCCCCGTGTGCCGCACGAGAATGTTGTTCATCTGCTCGCGCAGCCGTAGGATTTCCCGTGCCTGGATGTCGATGTCGGCCGCCTGCCCCTGCACACCGCCGAGCGGCTGGTGGATCATGATGCGGGCGTAGGGCAGTGCGAAGCGCTTCCCCTTCGCCCCTGCCGCGAGGAGCCAGGCGGCCATGCTGGCTGCCTGACCGATGCACAGGGTCGACACCTCGGGCTTCACGTACTGCATGGTGTCGTAGATGGCCAATCCCGCCGTGACGGACCCACCCGGGGAGTTGATGTAGATGGAAATGTCCTTCTCCGGGTCCTCGGACTCGAGGAAGAGCAGCTGGGCGACGACGAGGTTGGCCAGATCGTCACCGATGGGACTGCCCAGGATGATGATCCGGTCACGCAGGAGACGCGAATAGATGTCGTAGGCACGTTCGCCGCGACCGGTCTGCTCGATGACGATGGGGACGAGGTTCGCTTGCATCGGCGCGGGCCCGCTCTCCAGACTCGAAGGAAGTGTACCGGCTTTACTTTTCACGGGCAACTTCTTCCGTGACCGGCACCGGCACGATCTTGGCAGCGCCGAGAACGTGCTCGAGCGCTCGCTGCCGGATCATCCGCGCACGCAATGCCGCCCGTGCCTCCGGGCGGTCGTAGAAGGCGCGAACGCGTTCGGGCGCCTGCCCTTCCCGCGCCGCCATGGCGTCCACTTCGGCATTCAACGCGTCGTCCACCACCGAAAAACCCTCCCGCTCCGCCAGCGCATCGAGGATGAGCTCTGCGCGTACGTCGCGTTCTGCCCGCGGGCGCAGTTGCTGGCGCAGACCATCCAACGCGCGATCCTGCTCGACGCCTTCCGGGAGCCGCACGTCGAGGCTCGCCAGCATCGCGTCGGACCGCCGCGCGACCAGCGACTCGGGCACCTCGAAGGTGTGCCGCGACAGCAGCTGGTCGATGATCGATTCGCGCACCGCAGCTTCGGCCCGCTCATTCGCCTGGCGCTCGAGATCGGCTCGGATACGGGATCGCAGGTCGGCGAGCGACTCGGAGCGCCCGTGATCGCGCGCGAAGTCGTCGTCGAGGGGCGGGAGCTCCTTCTGTCGCAGGTCGAGGATATCGACCTCGAACTCGGCAGTCTTTCCAGCCAGCGACGGATTGCCGTAGTCGTCCGGATAGGTGACCTGGAGCGAAGAGCGCGACCCCCGATTCTGACCGACGAGCTGACGCTCGAGCGCGAGCGGGAAGGTACCGCCACCCGCCTCGACCATGACGTTCTCGCGCGTCACCGGTTCCGCACCATCGACGCGACTGGTGAGGTTGAGCGTGACGACATCGCCGTTCTCGACGATGTTGCGCCCGTCGACCGGGCGGAGCTGCGCGACGGAATCGCGGAGCGACCCGAGCACCTCGTCGACGTCCTCGTCGCGGACCGCGACGATCGGTCGCTGCGCCTCGAGGCCGTCGATCTCTCCGATCGCGATCACGGGCCGAACGTCGACGGTGGCGGAGAAGCGAAGTGCCTCGCCGGGCGACAGCACGTCGGCGTCGATCTCGGGCGAGCCGACGACGGCGAGCTGATGCTCCTGCACCGCGTGCACGAACGAGTGCTCGATCAGCCGGCCGAGCACCTCGCGGCGGACCTGCTCACCGAACATCCGCTCCAGCACCCGACGCGGCGCCTTGCCCGGACGGAATCCGGGAAGACGCGCCTGCTGCCCGACCACCGAAAACGCGCGGTCGATCTCCGCTTGCACGTCGGGCGCCGCAATCTCGAATTGCAGACGTTTCCGGCTCGCGGTGACTTCCTCGAGAGTGACCTTCGCTGCGTCCATGGCTCCTCAGACGCCTCGGCGACGACGCCGCGGGCCATGCGAGAGGGGGGACTTGAACCCCCACGGTTGCCCGCGAGATCCTAAGTCTCGTGCGTCTGCCAATTCCGCCACTCTCGCGTTGTCGGTATCCGAACCCAGGTGATCACCCATAACAACGGCCCCCTGGCAAGACAAGCCGACACCGCGTCAATAGCGCGTCATCCCGGGCTCGATCGCTCGTGCCCATGCGTCGATGCCACCGCGAAGCGAGACCACGTCCTGCATGCCGATCGCATCGAGCATCGCCGCACCCGCGAGACTGCGTACGCCGTGGTGGCAGTACACCACCACCAGGGCGCCACGCGGAGGTCGGAGCGTATCCCGTCGGTCGGTCAGCTCGTCGAGCGGGACCAGCGTGCTGTTCGGCAACGCGACCAACGCATGCTCCCACGGCTCTCGAACGTCGAGCAGCCAGGAAGGCTCGCCCGCACGCAGCCGCGTCGCGAGGTCGAGCACCGACATCTCACGCACGCGCGCACCTGCGCGGACCATAGAAATCAATCATCAACTCGCGGCTGCGGCGCTCGGCCATGTCCATCCTCATGTCATGCGCCGTCTGCAGGCGGAAGACGTACCCGCCCGGCGATGGTCGGTGCAGGACGACAGGTAACCAACGGCCCGCGCCATCGTATTGACTCGCACCCGGCACGCTCGTATCGAGCCCACCACGGTGACGATGCCGTCCGGCCGGCGGCCGGCCATCCAGACGAGGAGATTTCGCATGCACCCGAGGCGCACCCCTTCCCTTCGCTTCCTGGCCCCACTCGCCGTCACGCTGGCGCTGTCGGCGACAACCGTCGCGCGGGCCCACGTCGAGCTCGGCGCGACGCTCGACGTCGCACAGGAGGTCCCGGCAGTCTCGACCCCGAGCACGGCAACCGGTACGGCCACGCTGCTCCTCGAGCCGGATGGACGGATCACCGGTGAGGTCACGGTACAGAATCTCCTCTCGCCGCCGGTCTTTGCCCACATCCACGAGGGACCGGTCGGCGTTCAGGGGAACGTCATCTTCACCCTCGACGACAGCCCGATCACCGGAACCTCGGGAACCATCACCGTCGAGACGACGCCGCTGAACGAGGCCCAGATGCAGACGCTCTTCGAGGGCGGCCTCTACGTGAACTTCCACACCGTCGAGAACATCGCCGGCGAGCTGCGCGGGCAGATCACGGTGCTCCCCGGACTCTGCGACTGCGACACCCTCTCGAGCAAGGACTTCAAGAAGTGCGTCAAGGGCGCCATCAAGGGGCTCGAGAAGGACGACAAGAAGTCGACCCCGGTGAAGGCGCTCAAGAAGGCCATCGCGAAGGCGTCGTGCGGCAAGACGAAGGCGCCCAAGAAGGCCATCGCCTGCTGCCTGCCGCTGAATCCGATCGAGAATATCGTGACCGACGCGCTCTGCGCGGTCGTGCCGGAGAAGAAGTGCGCGAGCCTGGGCGGCACCAGCATGGGCGTCGGGAGCAGCTGCATCCCTACCAACCCCTGCGTGTCGTCGCCGTCTGGCGCGTTCCTGAACTGAGCCCGCTCCACCCGAAAACGACTGCGCCCCCGACGAGCCGATCCAGCTCTCGCGGGGGCGCGTCAGTTTCCTGCCGCGTCCACCGCCACGCCTGACGCCCCTGAACACTGCGGGCACGTCGATGCTGCCCTCCTGCCGGCATATCGATTGCTTCGCATCTTCCGGCGAATGGCCCCTTCCCAGCCTCCCGTCCGTGTTCCGCTCGAGTTCGTGAAGTCGAGCATGCGACTGGCGCGACCGATCTGCGACGCGCAGGGTCGGCTCCTCGCGAGCACCGGCACACTGCTCTCCGACAGCATGGTCCGGCTCCTGCGGCGTTCCGCCGTACAGAGCGTGCTGGTGACCGGTGCGACGGACATCCCCCCCTGGGAGGTGGTCCGCCCCTTGGAGCAGGATCTGATGCGCTTGCAGGAACGGATATCGCGCGAGGCGAGCGACCCCGCCCTCCGCGAGCTGGGCGCAGCGGTCGAGCGCCATCTCCGCGCGCGAGCCCTGCAGTTCGAGCAGGAGGACGCCAAGGCCGCCGCGGCCGACGACGCCCAGGAGCCCGCGGCCCGATGAGCGGACATCTCCAGGTGGCACCAGATGCATCCGCGCGCCCACGCCACGACGTCCTCCGCCGCCGCGTCGAGCGCCTGCGGTCGGTGCCCACCCTGCCTCGACTCCTGCAACGCGTGGTCGGTGCGCTCGAAGATCCCGACGTCAACTTCGAGAACGTGGGGAGCCTCATCGAGGTCGACCAGTCGCTGACGTCGCAGATACTCCGCCTGGCGAACTCCGCCTTCTACAGCGCGCAGGGGCGCGTCGGACGCGTGACCGGCGCGCTCGTCATGCTCGGCACCGTCGTCACCCGCAGCGTCGTCCTGTCGACGAGCGTGCTCGACGTCCGCAAAGTGGGCCTGCGCGGCTTCTGGGAGCATTCGCTCGGCTGTGCGGTGGCGGCCGGCGCGATCGCCAAGGTGACCGGACTGGCACAACCCGAAGAGGTGAGCGCCGCAGGCCTGCTGCACGATCTCGGCAAGGTCGTGCTCTTCAAGGAGCTGCCCGACGTCTTCGAGGAGATCGTGCGCCGCGCCGCCGAGGACGGCCGTAGCTTCCGCGCGCTCGAGCAGGAGGAGCTCGGGCTCGACCACTGCGAGATCGCGTCGTGGCTGGTGGCACGGTGGAATCTTCCCGCCTGCCTCGCCGAGCCCATCATGCATCATCATCATCCGTCGCGTGCGCGGCGGGCGGTCAACGAAACGGCGATCGTGCACGTCGCCAACTCGCTGGTGCGGATGCTCGACTACGGCAGCGGCGGCGACACGCGCATCCCGACGATCGACTCGGCGGCATGGACGCGGCTCGGGCTCGACGGTCCCATGCTCGATCGGGTGCTCGCGACGTACGCCCGCGACCTCGACCACGCCCTCAACTTCGCACTGTTCGACTGACCGCGCCGCTCAGTGCAGCAGGTCGGTGGTGTCGAAGTACACCTCCTCGACCGACTCGCACTCCTGGCACTCGAGTCGCGCCACGCGGAAGCGCCGCCCCTGCTCCTCGCGCGGCCCCTCGCCGCGTCGCTCGAGGTAGCCGCCGCAGTGGCACCATCGCCGTGACAGATGCCCGTCCATGTCGGCGAACGAGCGGATGTGGATGGCGAGGTCGAGGGTCGCCCCGGCGCGCGTGCGCGCCGCGGCACGCAGTCGGCTCCGACGCCGACGGCGCAGGGCCATGGCCGCGACCGCCGCGACGATCGCCGCGACGAAGAGCAGGTGGGTCACGCCCACCCCGCATTCACTCCTTCGTCTCGAAGTCGAGGCTGACGGAGTTGATGCACCAGCGCTGGCCGCTGGGACGCGGCCCGTCGTCGAAGACGTGGCCGAGATGCGCATCGCAGACGGCGCAGAGCGCCTCGGTGCGCCGCATGCCGTGGCTGGCGTCCTCGGCCACCCGCACGCGATCGTCCGCGATGGGGGCCCAGAAGCTCGGCCAGCCCGTGCCCGAGTCGAACTTCTCGTCCGACCGGAAGAGCTCGGTTCCGCACCCGGCGCAGCGATAGACGCCCGTCGCGTGCTGATCCCAGAGCGCGCCGGTGAAGGCCCTTTCGGTGCCCTTCTGGCGCATCACCGCGAATTGCTCCGGCGTCAGCTCGCGACGCCACTCCTCGTCCGACTTGGCCACCTTGCGCGTCATGACGACGCCCTGCCTACCAGGTTCGGAAGGGACCGCAATCGAGGTGGACGAACCCGGAGCGCGGATAGTAGCCGACGCCCCCCGCCTGGAGTGCGATGCCCGCCCGCCGCACCTGGCGCATGTCGCTGTCGGGCAGGATCAGGTCGATCGCCTTGCCGTCGAGGTGGTAGCTGTTCTTGGCGACGCCCGACCAGCGGCTCCGCCGGCGCTTCATCTCGTTGGTCTCGGGCGACCGGTACCCGGAGACGACGTGGATGGCGTCGCGACTGCCCACCATCCGCCGCACCGCGTGCACGATGTCGAGCACCTCGGGCGCGATGTCGTGGATCTGGTCGGTCCGATGATCGCGCAGCACGTGGGCGATGGCCCGGAGTTCCTGCGGTTGATAGCGGCCGTTCACGCAGTAGTCGGCGGTGAGCTCCTCGCCGGTGTGCATGGCATAGAACGAGAGGGAGCGATTCGATGGAAGCGCCGCCCGAGCCAGCGACGGTCCGAGCAGGCAACCCAGTGCGAACGTACCACCGAGCGCGAGCGCGTCACGGCGGCTGCATCCTTGGGACGTGCCGTCCCTTCCCTCGTGTCCACCCATGCTCGCCCCTCCTTTCCGTGATTCCGAGGTTGATCTCGGTCCGTCCTCGCGGCGGCTTGAGGGCGCGTTATACAGACGGACAGCCAAACGCGCCAACTTTTCTCACGTCTCCGACGCCCCTCGCCGCCGGCGCATCGCCGCGGTCAGATTTCTGGCCAGCACCCGATCGCGTCCATAGACGTCTTCGCGGAACTGCACCCGACCATCGTCACCGACCCAGGCCGTCTCGTACATGAGGTGGACGGGGACGGCGTGCGCGACACCGATGGTCCGCGTGTCCCAGTCCGCGAGGATCTGGGCCCGTCGCTCGGGGGTCCAGTCGGGCTGACCGGCGAGTAACGCGTCGGCCAGGGCCAGCGCGTCTCCGAGCCGAACGCAGCCCGAGCTGAGCGCCCGGCGGGCCTGCCGCATCAGTCCCTTCGAGTTCGTGTCGTGCAGGTAGACGTCGTAGTCGTTCGGAATCTGGAACTTGACGCGGCCGAGCGGATTGCCGGGGCCGGGCTCCTGGCGCAGCTTGAGGGCTCCGATGCCGGTGCCGATGGCGCTCCAGTCGACGCCCTGCGTATCCATCTCGTCCGCGTCGGCGCCCCAGCTCGCGTACACGCGGATCCCGTGATCGGCGAAGTACTGCTGGTTGCGACGCAGCTTCGGTAGCATGTCCTCCTTCGCGAGCTTCACGGGGACGGTCCACGTCGGGTTGAACACCAGACGGGTGATACGCGAGCTGAACTCCGGGGTCCGACGGGTGGCACTGCCCACTACCACCGGCATCACGAGCGCCACGCGCCCTTCGTCGACCACTTCCAGCGTGTAGCCCGGGATGTTGACGCGCACGTGGCGCGCGCCGAGCTCGTCGGGCATCCATCGCCAGCGCTCCATGTTGACGACGATCTGCTCGATGCGCTCGTCGACCGACGTCGCCATCGCGCGACGTGTCGCCTGGCCGATCACCCCGTCGACGGTGAGACCGTGACGATCCTGGAAGGACTTCACCGCGACCTCGAGCTCGCCGTCGTACAAGACCGCGTCGCTCGCCACGGCGAGCTCTCCGGTGACGACGAGGCGCTGCCGGATCGTCGCGATGACGGGGTCGCTCTCGCCGGGATGCAGCGACGGCCCCTCAGGAATCGGCGCCCATCCTCCCGCAGCCGCCAGCCGACGATACTGCTCGAGCGCGCCGCGCAGTCGCGCATATGCCGGATGTCGTGGGGCGAGCCCCGCCAGGAAGGCCGCCGGGTCGCTCGAGCTCGTCGCGGCGACGGTCAGCGCCACCGCATCGGTGGTCCGTGGTACGATCGCGCTCTCGTCGGACGGTCGCGGCGGCGCGACCCCGCGATGCATGTCCCTCACCCAGCGCAGCACGGCGTCGGTCAGCAGCAGATCGCGCGTCGCGACCGCCTCGGCATCTGTGGGCGCCGCGTGTCCCGCCATCGCGTGGACATGGTACGCCGCCGGATCGAGACCGTCGGCGGACGCACCCGCGAGCAGCTGCGCCACGCTCACCCCGCGCGCACCGTCCCACGCCGCCGCGTCGCGGCGCGCGGCGTAGACCTGCCGTAACGATCCACCGTCGAGCTCCACGCCGTCCACGATCACCTGTGCCGGCGTGAGACGACGGGCGATCGCCGCCGCGACCGGATCCGCCTCCGGCGTCGATTGCGCGCGCAGTGGCGCGACGAGCAGAAGCACACCGGCGACCACGGCCGGTAGCTGGGCGACTCGCGACATTCGATACTCCTCGAGGTTCGGGCGCGGACCATAGCGCAGCCGCTGGCGTTTTGCCCGTGTCGCTTGAAGCCGCCCGGAGGCGTCGGTAGGGTCACCGGCGTGCTGGTCGTCCTGCTCCTCGGCCTCGTGCTCTACGGAGCGGATGCCCACGCGGCCGAGCCGCCGTTGCAGGCGCTGGTCGAGTACGTCGGCGCGGATCAGGGCGTGTTCGTCCAGACGCGGGACGGCACCGTGCTGGCGGCCCAGCTCGCCGAGCGTCCCGTCCATCCGGCCTCGGTGTCGAAGGTCGCCACCTCGCTCGCGCTGCTGGCGCGGCTCGGGCCGGCGCATCGCTTCGACACGCGCGTGCTCGCCACGGGAGCGCTGCGCGACGGCGTCCTCGAGGGCGACCTCGTCGTCGACGGCGGCACCGATCCGTTCTTCGTCTACGAGAACGCCTTCCTCGTGTTGCGCCGCCTACACGAGCTCGGCATCGCGCGCGTCGGCGGCGATCTGCGGGTGCGCGGCCCGCTCATCTTCAACTGGCAACCCGACCCGAACGGACGACGCCTGCGCGAGACGCTCGAGGGCCACGACGGCGCCGTCGCGTGGTCCAGCGTCAGCGGCGACGGAGCGCCCGGCTTGCGGGCCGCGGCCTTTACCTTTGGTACGGCAGAGCCGTCGGACGGTGCCGAGCGCATGCTGCTACTCCATCGCTCCCCCCCGCTGCGCGCCGTGATCAAGGCGCTCAACGGCTACTCGAACAACGTCTTCCACTTCGCCTCCGACGCCATCGGCGGACCGCCGGCGGTGCAGGCGATCGCGCGCGAGCGGGTCGCCCCGGAGCTGCGGGAGGAGATCGTGATCGACAACGGCGCCGGCGCCGGCTCGACCAATCGTCTGAGCCCCCGGGCCGCGACCGCCGTGCTCCTGGCACTCGAAGCCGAGCTCGCGACCCATGGCCTGGTACTCACCGACGTCCTGCCGGTGTCCGGCATCGACGTCGGCACGCTGCACGACCGCCTGCGCGACCTGCCGGCGACCGTCGTCGGCAAGACCGGCACGTTTGGATCGGTCGGCGCGTGCGCGCTCATCGGCATGCTTCGCACGCACCGATACGGCGAGGTCGCCTTCGCCGTGTTGAACTACTGGCTCCCGGTCCCCGAGGCGCGGCGGCGGCAGGACGAGTTCGTTCGCGCACTCGTCGCCGCCACCGACGCGGAGCCTTGGCCCTATACGGGGGCCGTGGCGCCCGACTTCAGGGCCGCGCTCGTCGAATAGCCGACGGCTTCGTCGGCACAGCGCGGTACGGTCGGCCCAGCACCTTCGAGCGCGCGCCGCAGAGACGACGGGTCGACCCCGAGCGCCTCGCACACGTTCTCGAAGCTGTAAGGCCAGGCTCGGTCGTCGCTCCGCAGATATGCCCAGGCGCGATCTTCGTCCCGGCGATCGACCGCACCGCTGCCACGCTCGGTGCGTCGCAACACACCACCGTGGACGTCGTCGATCACCGCCTGCAGAACGGCGAGCATGAGCCGGCGCTGCGGCAAGGCAAGCCGAGCGCCGGCAGGCTCACGATACTGACAGGGGAGCAGCGTGTGGATCACTCCGCCCCCCCTCTCTCAGTAGCTACGACGCTGATTGAAGCCGCCACCGGAGCGACGGTTGCCACCGCCGCCACCGCCGCCACCGCCACCCTCGCGCTCGCGGGCCTCGCTGACGTTGAGCGCCCGGCCCTGCAGCTCGCGGCCGTTGAGCGCCGCGATCGCCGCCTGGGCCTCGCTTGCCGAGCTCATCTCGACGAAGCCGAAGCCGCGCGAGCGGCCCGTGGCGCGGTCGGTGATGACGGACGCCGACTCGCACGTACCCACTTCCGAAAAGAGCTCGCTCAGCTCCGAGTTGGTCGTGTCGAACGACAGGTTCCCGACGAACAGTTTCTTGCCCATGGACAGTTCTCACTCCGTGGCCGTCCTTGCGGACAGCCGGGTTTAGGGTCGCGGTTGCCTGGGCGAGAAGCCTGATCGTGTCACACGGAACCGGGCTGGGTCGCGCTCAAACAAGAGGACGCGGTTTGCGGGCGAGACCCTGCTCTCATTGCCAACTGCTGTCAACTACTGGACCGCGAGTCAGCTGCGACGCGATCCGAAGCGTCGACCGGCCGGCGCGGGCTCGGCACGCGCGGCTGGAGGCGGTGTCACCACCGGTGCTTCGGGCGAACGAACCGCACGCAGGAAGTCGGCGGTCAGCCATCCTTCACGGCGATCGTCGGTGGACTGTACCCGATAGCGGGTGCCGGCGGAGCCACGCGGGCGCCACGCCACGATTTCGACCTCGGCACCGTCGACCGCCGTCCACGCCGCGGCGTCCGTATCGTCGGTCACCGTCACCCGACGGCTCGGATCACCCGGACAGTTGATGAAGACGCGGCGTCCGACGGAGAGCACGGGACCGGTACTGCGGCTGCCGGGTCCCGAGGGCATCATCGGGAAGCGGCGCGTGGTGTACGACATGAGACCTCCAAGGCGTGCAGAGAACCCGGCCGAAGAAAGCATGCATCCGCGACGGACCGTCTCGGTTGCCTGGCTCGCGGACCGGCGCCCGCCCAGGCGCCAGCAGCACGGCGGGCGCCGCGATCGTCGCGGCGACGTCCCAGGCTCCTCTTCCGAGGGGGGGCTGTCAACCCACGATCGATCTCACGAGGGACCGTGGGTGGGGACGGCGCATCGTGATGCGCCGTCCCGCCCTGGCAACCGGGGCATCGCGGCCGGTCATCGGAACGAGCGAGGGATGGGGAATGGGCCGCGCAGGAGTCGAACCTGCGACCCGCTGATTAAGAGTCAGCTGCTCTACCAACTGAGCTAGCGGCCCGAATGGGGTGAGTGAAGGGAATCGAACCCTCGACAACCGGAGCCACAATCCGGTGCTCTACCAACTGAGCTACACTCACCACCGTCGTCGACACTGTCCCGTCTTCTCGTTCTCGATGTGCGCCAGAAGGGATTCGAACCCCTGACCCACGGCTTAGAAGGCCGTTGCTCTATCCAACTGAGCTACTGGCGCGAGCGCGGCATGGTCGGGGCGAGCCGATTCGAACGGCCGACCACCTGCTCCCAAAGCAGGCGCGCTACCAGGCTGCGCTACGCCCCGGCACTCCTCATATGTCGCAGCGTCCCTAACACGGACCGCGGCGACGACGCAACGTTTCGCCACCATCACGCACCGTGGAGACGCACACCGAGCGCACGCACGGCGCGACCACGATGACCGACGCGTGCCTTGTCGTCGGCCGACGCGAGAGCGAACGTCGTCCGCAGCTCGTCGCTGACGAAGATCGGATCGTAGCCGAAGCCCCCGTCACCCGACGGTGCGACGGCGATGCGTCCGACACACGTCCCCTCCCCGATCTCGACGCGGCCGTCGGGCCAGGCCAGCGCCATCGCGCAGCGAAATCGCGCCGTGCGATCCGATGTGGAGGCGAGGGCGCGGAGCATCGTCGCGATGCGCTCCTCGTCGGTCGGCGCCCACCGCGCCGAGCGCAGGCCGGGCGCCCCGCCGAGCGCATCGACCTCGATACCCGAGTCGTCGCCCAGTGCGGGAAGGCCCAGGGCCGTCGCGACGGCTCGCGCCTTGATCGCCGCGTTCTCGGCATAGGTGTCACCGGTCTCCTCCGGCAGCTCGACGCCGGGATGGTCCGCGAGCGACGTCACGGTGAGGGGACCCCACGACGCCAGGAGCGCCCGCAGCTCGACGACCTTGCCGGCATTGCCGGTGGCGAGCACGATGTGCGCCGGCAACGTCACCCGCGCGGTGGCGTGACCCCGGCCTCGCGCAGCACGCTCCGCTGCAGCGCCGTCAGCGTGCGGATTCCCTCGCCGCCGATGGCCAGCAGTCGCTCGAGCTGGCTCGCCGTGAACGGCCGTCCCTCGGCCGTCCCCTGGACCTCGACGAAGCGACCGCCTCCCGTCATCACCAGGTTGAGGTCCACCTCGGCCCGATGGTCCTCCTCGTAGGGCAGATCGAGGGCCACCTTGCCGTCCACGATGCCGACGCTCACCGCCGCGACGCTGCCGGTGAGCGGCGAGCGCTCGAGAGTTCCGGCGCGACGCAGGCGATCGAGCGCCAGCGCCAGGGCGACGAAGCCACCCGTGATCGACGCGGTCCGGGTCCCGCCGTCGGCCTGGAGGACGTCGCAATCGATGAGGACGGCACGCTCGCCGAGCGCCGTCGTGTCGACGACGCTGCGGAGGCTCCGACCGATGAGGCGCTGAATCTCCTGGGTGCGCCCCCCCGGGCCGCGCCGCTCGCGCTCGATCCGCTCGGGCGAGCTGCGCGGGAGCATGGCGTACTCGGCCGTCACCCAGCCCTTGCCCTGCCCGCGCAGGAACGGCGGCACGCTGTCCTGCACCGTGGCGGTGCAGATGACCCGGGTCGACCCCATGACCACCAGGACGGAGCCCTCGGCGTCGGGAACGAAACCCGGGGTCAATTGGACGGGACGCAACTCGCCGGCTTTCCGGCCATCGCGCCGACCACGCACGCGACCCTCAACCATTGTGGGGGACCGGCCGATATAGCTCTCGAAGGGCACACCGCATGTGGGGGCGCATAGCACGGCCGAACGCGGCACTGCCATGTGCTTGTGACACACGGTGTGCGGCCGAAAGGTGATGTCCAACGCAGACTCCAACGAGGTACCGTGACGACCAACGCGACAGAAGCCTTTCCCGCGCTGATCGGTGAGCATGCGCTCATCCAGAAGATCGGAGCGCTGATCCGCAAGGTCGCCTCCACGGACGCGACCATCCTCATCATGGGCGAGAGTGGCACCGGCAAGGAGCTGGTGGCGCGCGCCGTGCACGGCTACAGCACGCGCGCCGAGCGTCCGTTCATCCCGGTGAACTGTGGCGCCATTCCCGCCGAGCTGCTCGAATCCGAGATGTTCGGGCACGAGCGTGGCGCCTTCACCGGCGCCATCGGCCAACGCGCCGGCATGTTCCAGCTCGCCAACGGCGGCACCATCTTCCTCGACGAGGTCGGGGAGATGAGTCCCACGCTGCAGGTGAAGCTGCTCCGCGTGCTGCAGGACCGCGAGCTCCGCCCCGTGGGTGGTGACCGCGCGTTCAAGGTGGACGTCCGGGTCCTGGCCGCGTCCAACAAGGATCTCGCCACCGAGGTCGAGGCGGGGCGGTTCCGCGAGGACCTCTTCTACCGCCTCCAGGTCATCCCGATCGTGATGCCGCCGCTGCGCGAGCGTCGCTCCGACATCCCGCTCCTGGTCCGCCACTTCCTCGAGAAGCACAATCGCAAGCGCGCGGGCCGCCCGGTCACCATCTCGGAAGAAGCGATGGTGCACCTCTGGGAATACGACTGGCCCGGCAACGTGCGCGAGCTCGAGAACCTCCTCGAGCGCCTCGTGATCCTGTCGGAGGACGGCACGATCGCCGTCCAGCACCTGCCGCCGGCGATCCGTTCCCTCATCTCCGAAAAGAAGATTCCCCGGCCGACGCTGGGCGAGACCGGCCTCGACCTCAACACCGCGGTCGAGGAGTTCGAGAACCGCCTGATCGAGGAAGCGCTCCGCCGCACCAAGGGCAACAAGCAGGCGGCGGCCCGTCTCCTCGGCTTGAAGCGCACCACCCTCGTCGCGAAGCTGCGCCGCCGGCGCGGTCCCGACGAGGTCGACGACCAGGACGAGGCTTCCGAATGACGTCCCGCACCCCCACCCCGATCATTCTGGTCGTCGACGACGACCCCGACACCTGCGCCCTGACCGCCACGCTGCTCGAACGCGAAGGCTACCAGACCCGGCGCGCGGCGAGCGGCCAGGAGTGCCTGGACATCGTCGCCACCGAGCCCGTCACCCTGCTGCTGCTCGACGTGATGATGCCCGGCATGAGCGGCTTCCAGGTGTGCGCCGCCCTGCGCGTCACCGAGGCGGGTAAGCGCCTACCGGTGATCCTGCTGACGGGCCGCGACGACATCGACACCCGCCACGAAGGCATGCATCACGGCGTCAGCGAGTTCCTGACCAAGCCCATCAACAAACACGAGCTGTATGCCAGGGTGCGCGCCCAACTGCATATCGTTGAACTGACCCGCCAGCTCGAAACCGTCGAGCGAAATTTGAAAGCCACCGCCCCGCCGGACCCACGGCAATCAGGTAGATAGTAAAACCCAAAATCCGGTCCGGCCCACGTGTGGCATTGCGACAAGTGCCTTAATAAGTTACTTGTCTCCCTGGCGCCCGGTCGGCGCCAATGGAGGAACACATCATGGCCAAGGAAGACGACGTCCTGATTCAGCTCGCTACCCGCATTCCCAAGGGGCTCCATCGCGAGATCAAGCTGTTCTGCGTCCAGAGCGGCATCTCGGTGATGGAGTTCGTCGCCGCCGCGCTGGAGGACAAGCTCCGTAAGAGCACTGCCCGCACCAGCCGCAAGTCCGCCGCCCGCTAGAGCACGCCTCAGTGCAACCGACCCGAGGGGGCGTCGCGGCGCATCCACGCCAACACCCGGCCTCGCAGGCGCCCCGGGTCGATCTCCAAGGCTTCGCAGATACTCGCGAACGCAAACACGTCGGCGTGGGCATCGCTGGAGAACCAGGTCATGGCCTCCCGATGCAGATTGCGTCCCCGTCCCCGGGTGGCCCCGGCGTGCTTCAACAGGGTCCGGATGCCATCCTCGAGGACGGCCAGTAACAGCCGCCGCTCGCCTTCGGCCCCTTCCTCGCCGAGCCGCCCCACGTCGCCGGACGACGCCCGCAGGACGTCGTGGCTCCGCGCCAGCGG
This sequence comes from uncultured Binatia bacterium (SeqCode), assembly GCA_964404165.1. Lineage (GTDB taxonomy): Bacteria > Desulfobacterota > Binatia > DP-6 > DP-6 > DASYLJ01. Next base: position 16,116 of record CAYOIZ010000018.1, read on the forward strand.
TCCGACCCCGATCGAGCGCAGGGTCCCGTACACGGTTCCCCGACGCGCGCCCCGACTGCTCCTCGCCGACGGTGTGGGCATGGTAGCTCCGCTAGATGCCAGGCATGCGTGTTAGTCCGCAACACGGCAAGACGTGACCTTCCCCTCCCATACCAGGGGAGCAGGAAGCCGAGAGACTACCCGAAGGTCATAGCACGAAGGTCGGGCGCGACAACCAGTAATCCAGCGGTCCGCTCACGAATCGCGTCCAGATGGACACCGGGGGCTATTTCGCGCAGGACGAACCCTTCCGGCTCGATCGTGAAGAACCCGAGATCGGTGACGACCTCGCGTACACAGCCGAGCGCGGTCAGGGGATAGCGGCAGGCGTCGACGAGCTTCGGCTCGCCGGCGCGCGTGGTGTGGAACGTGAGGACGATCACCCGTCCCCCACCCGACGCCAGGTCCATGGCGCCGCCGATGCCGCCTTTGCCCGTCGCGGGCACGTTCCAGTTGGCCAGATCGCCGCGCTGGGACACCTCGAACGCTCCGAGGACGACGGTCGAGACGCGACCGCCGCGGGCCATCGCGTGGGCGGCGGCACTGTCGAAGAACGCCGCCCCCGGCAGCAGATGCACCAGCTGCCCGCTCGCATTGTAGAGATCGACGTCCTCCGCCCCCTCCTCCACGAGCGGACCGTAGCCCAGCATGCCGTTCTCGGCGTGCAGCACGACGTCCTGCGCCGGGTCGATGTAGCTCGAGACGAGCGTCGGCAGACCGAGCCCGAGGTTGACGTACTCCCCGGGGCGGAGGCGACGCGCGACGTACCGCGCCATCAGATCGGGGGGGAGACCGCCGAGCTCCGGACGCGCCTCCTGCTCGACGACGCGGCCATGCGCCCGCGTCAACGCCCGAACGGCGGGCACGTCGAGCGGGTGGGCGGTCGGCACCACCCGGTCGACCCAGATGCCGGGGGTCACGACGGCCTCGGGGTCGAGCGCTCCGGGCGCGACCACCGCATCCACCTCCGCGATGGTGACACGCGCCGCAGAGGCGCACACCGGGTGGAAGTTCCGGGCCGCGCGTCGGTACACGAGATTGCCGAGCCGATCGGCCCGGTGCGCCCGCAGCAGCGCGACGTCGGCGCGGATGGCGGTCTCGAGGAGGTGCTCGCGGCCGTCGAACCACCGCCGCTCCTTGCCTTCGGCGACGGACGTGCCGGCGCCGGTCGGGGTCCAGAATGCGGCGAGCCCCGCACCACCGGCGCGGATGCGCTCGGCCAACGTCCCCTGCGGAACCAGCTCGACCTCGATCCGACCGGCGCGCACGAGCGTCTCGATCGGCGTCACGCGCGTCGGGTAGGCGACGAAGCTGGCGACGATGCGTCGCACCAGTCCCGCCTCTGCAAGAATCTGCGCGGACCAGGGCCCCGCCCCCGGCGTGTTGAAGACGAGCGTCAGGTCGCGCACGCCGCGATCGCGCAGGGCGAGCAACAGGCTGTTCGGCCATCCCTGCATGACGCCGAAGCCTCCGAACAGGATCACCGCACCGTCCTGCACGTCGGCGACGGCCTCTGCGGCGCTCGCGACGACCTTGTCCACGCGCCGCGGTCATACACACCCGACGACACGCCGTCACCCTTGCGGCCGACGCGACCCGCCTGCTACCCGGGCCCGATGGACCTGGCCGACGTCATGGCCGAGCTGCGACGCTCGACCGACACCTTCGGACCGTTCGTGCGACAGCAGGCGGAGCAGATCCCCGATCGCACGGCGCTGCGCTTCGAGACCGAGAGCGTCACCTACGGCGCCTACGACGTCGAGGTGAACCGGCTGACGGCGGCGCTGCGACGCGCCGGCGCTGCGCCCGGCCAACCGATCGCCATCCTGTGCCAGAACAGCCCCCTTTTCCTGGTGGCCCTCGGCGCGGTTGGCAAGCTCGGCGCCATCGGCGCGCTCGTCAACACCCACGTCACCGGCGGCGGCCTGACCCACGTCCTGCAGGCGTCCGGGGCGACGCTCGGCGTGTGCGATGCGCATGCGTTGCCGGCGCTCGACGCCGTCGCGGGCACGCATCCGGTCCGCTTCCTCGCCGACGCGCCCCCGGGTACGCCGCTTCCGCGCGACGTCGTACCGCTCGGCGACGCGCTACCGGCCACCGCGCCCGAGCCCGACATCCCCGACATCCGCGGCGGCGACGTGTTCCTCTACATCTACACGTCCGGCACCACCGGCTATCCGAAGCCGGCCGTCGTCCGGCACCTCAAGTTCACGATGGGCGGCGTGAGCCTGTCGCAGTGGCTCGGCATCGAGGCCGGCGAGACGGTCTACGCGCCGCTGCCCCTCTACCATGGTGAGAGTCTCTTCGTCGGCTTCTCGCCGGCCTTCCGCGCCGGCGGCACGTTCGCCTCGCGACGCCAGTTCAGCGCCAGCGCGTTCCTCGACGACGTCCGCCGCCATGAAGCCGTCGCGTTCGTCTACGTCGGTGAGCTGTGCCGCTACCTCCTGCGGCAACCGCGCACCGCGCACGATCGCGACCACAAGCTCCGCGTCGCAGCCGGGGCCGGTCTCCGTCCCGACGTCTGGGTCGCCTTCCAGGAGCGCTTCGGCGTCGGCCGCATCGTCGAGATGTATGGTGCCACCGAGGGCAACGTCGCGTTGCAGAACTTCGACGGACCGGTCGGCTCCGTCGGCCGCCCGCACGCCATGATGGAGGAGCAGGTCGCGCTGGTGCGGTACGACCTCGCGGCCGGCGCGCTGGTGCGCGGCCCCGACGGCCGGGCCGTCGCCTGTGACGCCGACGAACCCGGCGAGCTGCTCGGCAAGGTCGGCACGGCGGGCGCGATGGAGTACGACGGCTACACCGACCGCGAGGCCACCGAGCGCAAGCTGGCGCGCGACGTGTTCGTCCCCGGCGACGCCTGGTTCCGCACCGGCGATCTCCTGCGTCGCTCCGCCGACGGCTGGTACTACTTCGTGGATCGCATCGGCGACACCTTCCGCTGGAAGGGCGAGAACGTCGCCACGCAGGAGGTGGCCGACGTCCTCAACGGCGCGCCCGGCGTCGGCGAGTCGAGCGTCTACGGTGTCACGGTCCCCGGCAGCGACGGCCGCGCCGGCATGGCGGCCGTGGTGCTGGAGCCGGAGGCCAGCTTCGACGGTGCCGCCCTCTGGCGTCACGCCGACGCCCACCTGCCCCGCTACGCGATGCCCGCCTTCGTCCGGGTGGTGCCGACGATGGAGGTCACCGGGACGCAGAAGCAGCGCAAGCAGGGTCTCGCCGCAGAAGGCTGGGAGCCCGAGCAGGTCGGCAGTGACCCGATCCTGGTGCGCGACGACGAGCAACGCACCTATGTGCCGCTCGACGCCGAGCGCCTCGCCGCACTCAGGGCGGGTCGACTGCGGCTGTGAGACGCGCAGCCTCGTCCCGCAGCGCCGCTTTGTCGACCTTGCCACTGCCCTTCTGCGGCAGCGCCTGCTCGGTGCGCAGCCACAGGTGGCGCGGCACCTTGTAGCTGGCGAGCCGCTCGCGACAGTGCGCCAGCAGCGCATCGACGGCGACCGCGCGCTTCACGACGACGAACGCCGCCACGTTCTCGCCGCGCAGCGCATCGGGCACGCCGACCGCATGCGCCGCCGCCACCTCCGCATGCTCGAGCAGCACCGCCTCGACCTCGGCCGCCGCGACGTTCGCACCCGCCGTCTTGATGACGTCCTTCGCCCGACCGACGAAGTGGAGCGCCCCGTCCGCGTCGACGCGGCCGAGGTCGCCGGTGTGGAAGAAGCCCCCGGCGTCGACACAGTCCGACGGCGCCTGGCCGAGGTAGCGCGACAGGAGCTCCGGCCCACGCACGCAGATCTCGCCGTCCACGCCCGTCGCCACCGCCATACCCGTCGACGGATCGACGATGCGCAGCTCGCGCCCTCCGACGGGCGGGCCGTGGCTCGTCGTACGCCGCTCGCGGGGCGCGTCCCACGGCCACGCACAGCAGAGTGGCGGCGTCTCGGTCATCCCGTACGAGCCGACGGCGTGGTGATCGGGCGGATAGATCCGCGCCGCCCATTTGGTGTTGGCCCCGACGCCCTTCGCGAGGTGCAGGGTCGTCTGCGCGAAGCGGGGATGCGCGAGCAGCGCCTCCGCCTGATGCGGCCACGCGAAGAACACCGTCACCCGTTCGGCCTCGAGCAGGCGCAACGTCTCGCCGGGCTCGAACACGTCCTGCAACACGACGGCCGCACCGCGCGACAGCGTCGCCAACGCCACCGCGACGAGCCCGCCCGCGAAGAAGAACGGCAGATAGCCCCACGTGCGATCCGCGGGCGTGATGCCGAGCACCGCGGCATCGCCGTCGGCGGCGAGGCACAGGGACCGCTGCGTGTGCACGACGCCCTTCGGTTCCGCGGTCGAGCCGGACGTGAACACGATGGTGGCGTCGTCGTCGGGTGCCGGCGCCGGCGGCAACGGCGCCGCCCGCCCGAGCAACGGCGACAGGTCGACGGCCGCGTCGTCGTCCGGCGGCTCCAGCAGGACGACGACGCGCGGGGCCGGCAGCGTGGCGAGCGACGCCGCGAAGTCGTTGCGCAGGAAGCGGCGCACCGCGACCAGCACCTCCACCTCGGCGAGCGCGAGCGCATGCCCCAGCTCACGCGCACGGTAGAGCGTGTTGAGCGGCACGAGGACGCCGCCGCAACGCCACACCGCGAAGGCGATCACGATCCACTCCGGCCAGTTCGGCAGCAGCAGCCCGACGCGGGTGCCGCGGCCGACGCCATGCGCCGCCAGCGCCGCGGCCACGCCGTCCGCACGCGCGCACAGCGTTGCGAAGTCGAGCCGACCACGCGCCGACACGAGCGCGGCTCGGGTCGGGAAGCGCGCCGCCAGATCGTCGAGCAGCGCCGGCAGCGTCACCGGCGACGACGTCACACGCCGGGCCGCGGCTCCCGCGGCCACTCGTCCGCCGGACACTCGCGCTCGTAGGCACGCGCGACCTGCAGGAGCAGGTCCTCACGGCCGCGCTCGGTCACGATCTGTAGCCCGACGGGCATCTGCGCCGCGGTCAGCCCGCACCGCACGGTGATCGCCGGGTGCCCCGTCATGTTGAACGGGTACGAGAACGCGACGGCGTGGATCGGCGACGTCAGCTTCTCGCCGTCGATCTCGGCGGGCAGCGGCCCGCCGGCCGCGAAGGCGACGCTCGGCATGGTCGGCGTAAGCAGGACGTCGCAGCGCGCGAACAGCGCCGCCATCTCCTCGATGAGGTGGCGACGGTCCTCCTGGCAACGCGCCACGTCGGCCGCCCCGAGCGCGGAGCCGAACGAGATGCCCTTCAGGAATCCACGGCCCCACTCGCCACGGTGCTTCTCGACCAGCGGCGCGAGACGACCGAAGGTCTGGAAGCTGTTGAGCGCGGCCCAGGCGAAGCCGACGTCGGTGAAGCGATCGGCGACGCGCTCGACGGGCTGCCCGAGCGTACGTCCGACGACGTCCACCGCACGCTCGACGAGCGTGCGCACCTCCGGATCGACGCGGGCGTAGCCGAGCGTCGGGCTGTAGGCGAGCCGCAGTCCGGACGGCACGTGCTCGAGACCGTCCATGTACGACGGACCCGCGTACGCCAGCGAATCGGGATCGTGCGAATCGTAGCCGGCGACCGCGTCGAGGCAGAGCGCAGTGTCGGTGACGCAGCGGGTGAGCGGGCCGCGCGAGATCGTGTCGACCCAGTCCCGCACCGACAGCGGCCCCCGCGAGATGCGCCCGAACGTCGCCTTGATGCCGACGAGCCCCGTGTACGACGCCGGGATGCGGATCGAGCCGCCGCCGTCGCCACCGGTCGCGATGGGCACCATGCCCGCCGCCACCGCCGCCGACGATCCACCGCTCGAGCCACCCGGCGTTCGCGACAGGTTCCACGGATTGCGGGTCACGCCGAAGAGGTGGTTCTTGGTGAACGCGGTCGAGCCGAACTCGGGCATGTTGGTCTTGCCGACCGGGATGGCCCCGGCGCGACGCAGGCGCGCCACCTGCGTGGAATCGCGCACGGCGACGTTCTCGCGGAACGGCACCGAGCCGTACGTGGTGGCGAGGCCCTCGAGCGACTCCTCGTCCTTCACCCCGAACGGCACCCCCGCGAGCGGCCCCGGATCCTCGCCTCGCGCGATGCGCTCGCCGAGCGCGCGCGCCTCGGCCATCGCCGCCTCGGTGCGCAAGGCGACGAACGCGTTCAGCGTGGGATTGACCTCGGCGATGCGGGCCAGCGTCGCCTCGATGACCTCCACCGGGGACAGCTCGCGACGCCGCACCGCGGCAGCGATCTCGTGGGCGGAACGATAGGCCAGGTCCGACATGCGCGGCACTCTGCCCGAGCGTCGCCGTCGCTGTAAAGCAGTTGCCGGCGTCGTCGCCGGCGACGTATAGCCCTGCCACGATGCGAACCGGCTCGCTGCTCGTGGCGCTCTGCCTCGCGCTCGCCGCCGGCACGGCGATGGCGAAGACACCTTCTCTGCGGGGCGTGGTCGAGGGCTACTACGGCAAGCCCTGGAGCGGGGCGGCACGGCGCGACGTCATCCGCTTCCTCGGCGAGCGCGGCATGAACGCGTTCGTCTACGGGCCGAAGAACGACCCCTACCACCGCGACCGCTGGCGCGACCTCTACCCCGACGACGCGCTCGCCGACCTGCGCGCCACCGCCGTCGCCGCACGCGCGGCACGCGTCCGGTTCATCTACGCGCTGAGCCCGGCCCTGGACATCTGCTACGCCTGCGACGCCGACTTCCGCGTCCTCACCGACAAGCTGGCGCAGGTCGCCAGCGCGCGCGTCCGTCGGTTCGCCCTCTTCTTCGACGACGTTCCCGAAGGGCTCACGCATCCGGAGGACCTCGCCGCCTACGGCGGCAACTCGTCGGAGGCGGTCGCACGCGCCCACGCCGACCTCACCAACCGCGTCGATCACTGGCTGCGCACGCACGGGCTCGCGCGGCTCACCTTCATGGTGCCGACCGACTATTCCGGCACCGCCTGCAATCCGTACCACACCGAGCTCGGCCGCCGGCTGCGGCGCGGCCTTCCCGTCGGCTGGACCGGCGACGCCGTGCTCACACCACGGGTGACGCGCGCGCAGGCCGTCGCGCGCCGTGCCTGCGTCGGCGGGCATCCCGTCGTGCTCTGGGACAACTACCCCGTCAACGACGTCGTGCTGTCGAACAATCTGCACCTCGGGCCGCTGACCGGCCGCGACCCCGACCTGCCGGGGGCACTCGCCGGCCACCTGCTGAACCCGATGACGCAGCCGTACGCGAGCCTCGTCGCGCTCGCCACCGCCGCCGACTATCTGCGCGATCCCCGTGGGTACGACGCCGAGGCGTCGTGGCGGAGCGCGGTGGCGACGCTGGACACGGGCCCCGGCCTCGCCATCCTCGCCGAGCAGACGCGCAGCTCGGTGCTCGATCTCGACGACGCCGCGACGCTGCACGCCATCGTGGAGCGGATCGACACGACGTGGAGCACGCCGGCGTGGACCGGCGCCGTCGACGACCTCGACGCCGAGAGCGCGCGACAGGCGAGCGCGCCCGGTGCCATCGCCGCGACCCTCGGCGGCACGGCGCTCGGCAGCGAGATCGCCCCGTGGGTGATCGAGCTGGCGACGCACGCCGACCAGGCCGCAGGCGCGGCGCAGCTGCTGCGGGCCATGAAACCGTCGTTCGCGAGCCTCACCGTCACGCCGAGCGGCGACGGCGTGCGTGTCGCCGGACGCGTCCTTCCCCCCGACACGGCGACGGTCGCCGCACGAGCGCCGGCGTTCGGAACGCCGCCGCCCGCCCCGGACATCGGCGGCTATCTGCGCTGCCTCGGCAACATCCTCGGCGCCGACATCCGTCTGTGTCCCGAGTACGGCCTCAACGTCCACGGCAAGGGTCTGTGCATCATTCCGCAGAGCCTGACGCAGATCCAGATCATCACCGACCGCAACGTCCATCGCCGGCTGCTCGGCGTCGTCGCTGCGCACTACACGGCATGGCACGCGCGCCAGGGCGCCGGCACGACACCGCTGACGCTCACGGCCGACGGTGCGCCGATCACGCTCGCCGGCGACGGCACGTTCGACGCCGTCGTCCCCGGCCGACCGACGACGCTGCTGCTCACGACACCCGCCGGCGACGCCACCGCCGCAGTCATCACGCTGCGCTGAACACGCCGCGCGACGGTGCTAGGGTCCACCGCCATGCACGAGAAATTCACCGCCCTCACGCCCGAGCGCTACGCCTACCTCGTGGCGCACAACCCACCGCAGGACGCGGTGCTGCGCGATCTCGCGGAGGAGACCGCGGCGCTCGGCGGCATCAGCATGATGCAGATCGCCATCGAGCAAGGGGCATTCCTGACGCAGCTGGCGCGGCTCCTGAACGTGCGACACGCCATCGAGGTCGGCACCTTCACCGGCTACAGCGCCATCTCCATCGCACGCGGGCTCGCCGACGGCGGGCGCCTCGTGTGCTGCGACGTCAGCGAGGAGTGGACGGCGATCGCCAAGCGCGCATGGACGCGCGCCAGGCTCGACGATCGCATCGAGCTACGGATCGGCCCGGCGCTCGACACGCTGCGCGCCCTGCCCCGCACGCCCGACGTCGACCTCGCCTTCGTCGACGCCGACAAACCGAACTACCGCCACTACTACGAGGAGCTGCTGCCGCGCCTGCGGCAGAACGGGCTCATCGTATTCGACAACGTCCTCTGGGGCGGCGCGGTCGCCGATCCGTCGAACACCGACGAGTCGACACTGGCGCTGCGCGCGCTGAACGACTTCCTCGTGACCGACGCGCGCGTCGAGGCGGTCATGCTCCCCGTCGCCGACGGCCTGTTCCTGGTGCGGAAGCGCTAGCCGAGACAGGCCGCCAGCGCTCCGGCCAGCTCGGGCTGCCGCCAGGCGTAGCCGTTGCGTTCGGCCACGGCCGGCAGCACGCGCTGGCCGGTGAGCAGCATGTCGGCCATCTCTCCGAGGACGAGGCGGAGCGCCAGCCCCGGCACGGGCAGCACGGCGGGCCGGCCGAGCGCGTGCCCGAGCGCCTGCACGAAGTCGCGGTTCGTCACCGGATGGGGTGCCGTCACGTTCACCGCACCCGCGTAGGCGTCGTTGCCGAGCGCCTCGCGGACGAGCCCGACGACGTCGTCGCGGTGCACCCACGACATCCACTGCCGTCCGCCGCCGATCGGCCCGCCGAGACATGCACGGAACGGGATCAGCATCTTCGCGAGCGCGCCCCCGTCGGGCGCCAGCACGACGCCGAAGCGCAGGCGCGCGACGCGCAGGCCGAGCGGCTCGGCGCGCAGCGCCTCGGCTTCCCAGTCACGGCACACGCGCGCCAGGAAGTCGTCCCCGGGGCCGAACGACGTCTCGTCCAGCGGCTCGTCGCCGTGCGGACCGTACCAGCCGACCGCCGAGGCGTTGATCAGCACCTTCGGACGCGCCGGCGCGAGCTCGATCGCCCGTACCAGCGAACGTGTTGCCTCGATGCGGCTCGAACGGATGGCCGCCTTGCGTGCCACCGTCCATCGCCCGTCGGCGATCGATTCGCCGGCGAGGTTCACGACGGCGTCGCTGTCGGCGACGGCCGGCGCGAGCGCGTCCCAGCCCACCGCGCGCCCCGGCACGCGGCCCGGCTCGCGGCTCACCACGGTGACCGCGTGACTCGCGGCGCGCAACGCGTCGCAGAGTCGCTTCCCCACGAGCCCAGTGGCCCCCGTCACGAGCACCCGCATGGGGGCGCCACCTAACATGCGAGACGCGGGGACCCAAACGCTCCGTACCGGTTGCGACGGGGGCGCGGACCGTGCGACTTCCCGGCCATGACCATGCCGCTCGAGGGAATCCGCGTCGTCGACTGGACGATCTGGCAGCAGGGCCCGGTGGCGTCGGTGATGCTCGGCGATCTCGGCGCCGAGGTCATCAAGGTGGAGGAACGCATCGGCGGCGACCCCGGCCGCGGCGTGCTGCGCGCGCAGGGCCTCGACCTGAGCGATCGGCCGAACTTCTATTTCGAGGCGAACAACCGCAACAAGAAGAGCCTCACCGTCGACCTGAAGAAGCCCGAGGCGGTCGAGATCGTGGCCCGCCTGGCGGATCGCGCCGACGTCTTCGTGCAGAACTTCCGCCAGGGCGTGGCGGCGCGGCTCGGCCTCGGCGCCGCGACGCTCCGCGCCCGCAATCCGCGCCTGATCTACGCCAGCGCCAGCGGCTACGGCCCCGAGGGTCCGGAGAGCGGCGCCCCGTCGTTCGACTACCTGGGCCTCGCGCGCTCCGGGATCATGATGTCCGCCGGCGAGCCCGACGATCCGCCGCTGGCGATCGCCGGCGGCATCGCCGACCAGATGGGTGCCATCATGCTCGCCTACGGCGTGCTGGCGGCGCTGCTCGCGCGCGAGAAGACGGGGCTCGGCCAGGAGGTCGACGCCTCGCACCTGGGCTCGATGTCGTGGCTGCAGGGCCTCGGCCTCTCCGCGCGCCTCATGCTGGGCCGCGCCCTCCCCCGCGTCCATCGCCGCTACGCCACCAACCCGCTCTGGAACCACTACCAGTGCGCCGACGGCGAATGGATCGCGCTGTCGATGCTGCAGGCCGATCGCTACTGGCCCTCGTTCTGCGCGGTGCTCGAGATCCCGGAGGCGGCGACCGATCCGCGCTTCGCGACGATGCTCGACCGGATGGGGAACAGCGCGGCGTGCGTCGAGCTGCTCGACGCACGCTTCGCCACCCGGACGCGCACCGACTGGCTCGAGCGGCTCGCCCGGGGTGGCGACTTCATCGTCTCGATCGTCAACTCGGTCGACCAGCTCCCCGACGACCCGCAGGTGCAGGCGAACGGCTACGTCACGACCTTCGACCACCCGAGCTTCGGCGACACGCAGGTGGTCGGCGTCCCCGTGCGGCTCAGCGAGACCCCGGGCCAGATCCGTCTGCCGGCCCCGGAGTTCGGCCAGCACACCGAGGAGATCCTCACCGAGGTGCTGGGCTACTCGTGGGACGAGGTCGGCCGCCTGCGCGAGGACGAGGTCATCTAGTCGAGCATCGCCTCGATGCGCTTCGTGCGCCGCGCCAGCGCCGCGGGGTCGTCGCTGCGAATGGTCACGTGCCCCACCTTGCGACCCGGGCGCGACTGCTTGCCGTAGAGGTGCAGGTGCGCGCCCTTGACGGCGAGCACGGCGTCGATGTCGGGCAGATCGCCGATCAGGTTCAGCATCGCCGACTGGCCCACCGCCGCCGTCGATCCGAGCGGCGCCCCGGTGATCGCCCGCACGTGGTTCTCGAACTGGCTCGTCTCCGCCCCTTCGATCGTCCAGTGCCCCGAGTTGTGCACGCGCGGCGCCATCTCGTTCGCCACCAGCGTGCCGTCGACCTGGAACAGCTCGATCGCCAGCACGCCCGCGTAGTCGAGCGATTCGAGCACGCGCGTCGCAATCGTCTCGGCCGACTGCTGCAGCTCCGGCGACATCGCGGGTGCGGGCGCGAGCGAGCGACGCAGCAGACCGTCGGCATGCAGGTTCTCGACCAGCGGATAGAAGGCGAGCGTCCCGTCACGACCGCGTACCGCGATGACGGACAGCTCGCGCGCGAAGCGCACGAACCCCTCGGCGATGCAGGCGACGTCGCCGAGACGGTCCCACGCCGGGGCGATGTCGCCCACCGTGCGGATCACCACCTGCCCCTTGCCGTCGTACCCGAAGCGCCGCGTCTTCAGGATGAAGGGCATGCCGAGCGTGCGTGCCGCCTGCTCCAGCGCGGCGCGATCCCCGATGGCGGCGAACGGCGCCGTGGCGATGCCGAGCGACTGGAAGAACCGCTTCTCGGCCAGACGATCCTGCGACGCCTCGAGCGCCGCCGGTGACGGATAGACCGGCACCTTGGCGGCAACGGCACGCGCCGACGCCACCGGCACGTTCTCGAACTCGTAGGTGACGAGGTCGACGCGACTCGCGAGCTCCGTCAGCGCCGCCTCGTCGTCGGGCGCCGCGACGATGTGGCTGCCGAGCCCGCTCAGCGCCTCGGGCGCCGCGTCCACGAACACGAACTCGTGCCCCAGCGGATACCCGGCCAGCGCCAGCATGCGTCCGAGCTGGCCTCCGCCGAGCACACCGATGTTCACGTCGGCTTCCTCGGATCCGGCGCCGCCAGCACCGCCGACGTCTGCGCGGCGCGGAAGCGGCGCAGCGCCTCACGCATGGCAGGATGCTTCACGCCGAGGATGGCGGCGGCCAGCAACGCCGCGTTGATGGCGCCCGCCTTGCCGATGGCGAGCGTACCCACGGGCACGCCGCCAGGCATCTGCGCGATCGACAGCAGCGAGTCGATGCCCTTGAGCGCCTTCGACTCGACCGGCACGCCCAACACGGGCAGCACGGTCTTGGCCGCGAGCATGCCCGGCAGGTGCGCCGCGCCGCCCGCGCCCGCGATCAGCACCTCGAGCCCACGGCCCTCGGCGCCGTCCGCGTACTCGAAGAGGAGATCGGGCGTGCGATGCGCCGAGACGACGCGCACCTCGTGCGCCACCGCGAGCTCGTCGAGCGTCTCCGCCGCGTGCCGCATGGTCTCCCAGTCGGAGCGGGAGCCCATGACGATGCCGACCAGTGGTGTCGTCACCCGAGCATCACCATGCCGCCGTCGACCGGGATGCACTGCCCCGTCACCATCTTCGAGTCGTCGGAGGCGAGCCACACCGCGGTGCCGGTGAGATCCTCGGGCTCAAGGGCACGGTGGATCGCCATCTGCATGTCGATGATGTACTGCAGGTACTGCTCCGGCACACCGGTCTTCGTGGCGTCCGTCATCGTGGGCCCCGGCGCGATGGCGTTGACGCGGATGTTCTGCCGCCCGACGGTACCGGCCATGAAGTGCGTCATGCCGTTGATCGCCGCCTTCGTCACGCTGTAGTGGAACGACGGCAGCTGATCGTCGATGACGGGGTACTCGGGATGCAGCCATGCCGCCGACGACGACTGGTTGATGACGGATCCGCCGCCGCCCCTGGCCATGTACGGGAAGACGGCGCGGCTCATGAGCCAGGTGCCGAAGTAGTTCACGTCGAAGATCTTGCGCAGATACGCGAGCGTCGTGTCGAAGTTGTCGATGCCGTAGAAGATGGCCGCGTTGTTGATGAGGACGTCGATGCGCCCGAAGCGATCGAACACCGCCGTGGCGACGCGCTGTGTGTCCTCCTCGCTCGAGACGTCGAGCCGCTCGAAGACGGCCGTGCCGCCGAGCGATGCGGCGACGGCGCCACCCTTCTCCGCGTTGATGTCGGCCACCACGACGGTGGCACCCTCGGCCACGAACCGTCGTGCATACGCCTCACCGATGCCCTGACCGGCGCCGGTGATGATCGCCACCTTGCCCTCGAGTCGCATGCGGGCTCTGTAGCGCGTTCAGTCGAGCGCGTCGAGAAATCGGCGTAGCGCCGGCCCCACCCGCTCCGGGCACACGAGCAGGAAGTGATGACCGCCCGGGAACTCCTCGAACGTCGCGCCCGGCAGGACCTCGGCGAGCTGCTCGCGCTGCGCACGATCGATCACGCGGCTCGCCGCGCCGGCCGCGAGCCACATCGGGCAGCGCACGCCGGGCAGCAGGCGGAACAGGTCGCCGGCGCCGTCGCCGTCGAGCGAAAGGACGCCACGGTCGAAGCGAACCGTCCAGTCACCGGGCCCGCGCTCGCGCACGGCGTGGGCCGCGAGATGCGCGATCACCTCGGGTGCGACGTCGGGCTCGTCGGGAATGAACCGGAACGCGGCCAGGGCGGCCGCGCGCGTCGGATGGCCGCGGCCCTCGCGCGTGCCGCCGACACGGCCGCGATGCCGGGCCGCGAAGGCGGCGTCGATGGTGTCGAGCCGGCTGTCGAGGATGCCGAGGCCCCGGACGCGTTCGGGATGATGCGCCGTGAGCCACAGCGCCACCCGTCCGCCCATGGAGTGCCCGACGACGGGCACGGGCCTGGGCGCCAGCACGTCGAGCACCTCCGTCAGATCGCCGGCGAAGTCGTCCAGCCGATAGGCGGGCGGCTCGGCCCAGGCGCTCTCGCCGTGGCCCCGCAGATCGGGGGCCAGCACGCGCCAGCCCGGCACCAGGTACGGGATCAGCGGCGTCCACCAGCGGGCATGGCCGCCGTTGCCGTGGACGAGCAGCACCGTCGGGTCGTCGTCACGTCCCCACACCAGGACGTGCAGCGCCAGACCGCCCGCGTCGACGACTACCGAGCGTGGGACCATCGATCTATTGCAGACGCCGTGGATTTTGGTCTGGTACCATCGGGCAGCGCGCGGTATCTATCGAACGGACATGGCGAATCGGGTGGCGCAGCGCATGGGGCCGATCGGTCCGGGGAAGCACCGTGTCGAGGTGGCCCGCGCCGACCGCCGATGGCTCCTGGCGTGGGCCGGGATCTTCGTCGGTACGCTCGCGCTGCTCGTCGTCGCGCACCAGGTCTACCGGATGACCGGCCCGCACCCCGAGATCACCGCGGCCATCCGCGGCCTCAAGCATCACGCCCGGTGGTTGATCCCCGGGCTCAAGGGCAAGCCGAACGCGCGCGGCGCGGCGCTCGACCGCGATCATCGCTCGGTCGGCTCGACGCGCAACGGGCAGGCCGCGCAGCGCGCGTAGGTCCGCGCCGGATCGCGCGGGACGTGCACGCCCGCCGCCGCCAGCATCGCCGACGCCGTCCACAGCGGGAGCCCCATCACGTTGCACCAGCAGCCGGCGATCGCGTCGACGGGACGAAACGGCTCGTCCTGGATGCCGTAGGAGCCCGCCTTGTCGCGCCCGCCGCCACTCGCGACGTAGGCGTCGATCTCCGCGTCCGTATACGCACGCGTCGTGACGTTGCTGTGGCACACCGCCGTCTGCTCGCGCGCCGGCGCACGCACCACGACCGCCGTGATGACCTCGTGGGTGCGGCCGCGCAACGCACGCAGCATGCGACGCGCGTCCTCGTCGTCGGCGGGCTTGCCGAGCACGGTGCCGTCGAGGACGACGACGGTGTCGGCCGCGAGCACGACGTCGCGCGGGCGATCGATCGCCGCCGCCTTGGCCGTCGCCACGGCGAGCGTGGCGTCCGCCGGCTGGTGCCCGATGGCGGCGGCGCCCTCGTCGATGTCTGCCGGGGCGAGCTCGAGCACGAGACCGAGCGCGTTCAGCAGCTCGCGGCGGCGTGGCGAGGCGGACGCGAGCACGACGGGCATCGGCCCCAAGTAGAGCAGCTCGCGCGCGGCGGCAAACGCTCGGCTTGCCCGTCCGATCCGAACCTGGCTTCTTGCGGGCGCGCAGCACCCGCATGTCGTCGCTCCTTTCCTCCCGCCTCGCGGCCACGACCCTCGTGCTCGCCGTCTGCGCCGTCGTGCTCCTCCTCGGACTGGGCTCGTATCCGCTCTGGGACCCCGACGAGGGCCGGCATGCCGAGATCGCACGCGAAGTGCTGGGGGCGACCGACTGGCACGGCTGGGTCACGCCGCGCCTGAACGACCAGCCCTACCGCGAGAAGCCGATCTTCTTCTACTGGGCGGTGGCGGCCGCATACGCCGCGGTCGGCGTGAACGAGCTCGGGGCACGACTGGTGTCGGCGCTGGCGGCGTTCGCCACCGTCGTCGCGGTGTTCGCGTGGAGCCTTCCGCGCTGGGGGCCGCGGCCCGCCGCGCTCGCCGCGCTGGTCCTGCTGACCAGCGTCGAGTTCACCGCGCTCGGACGTTTCGCGAACCTCGACATGCTGCTGACGCTGTTCGTCACCGCCGGCGTGCTCGCCGTCGAGCGTTGGGGTGCGACCGGGCGGGCCGCGTGGCTCTTCGGAGCCACGACCGCAGCGGCGCTCGGCACGCTGACGAAGGGGCTGGTGACGCCGGTGCTGATCGGCGGCATCGGCGTCGTGCACCTGGTCATGCAGCATCGTCTCGCACTCCTCCGAACCCGCGCGCTCGTCGTGGCACTCGCCGTCTTCGTGGCGCTGGTGGCCCCCTGGCATCTCGTGGTGGCCGCGATCGATCCCGCATATCTCCGCGAGCTCTACCTCGAGGGCCATCTCGGTCGCTTCGTCGGGTCGTCACGGGAGTTCCACCATCAGCCGTTCTGGTTCTACGTGCCGATCCTGTTCGGCGGCTTCTTTCCATGGAGCGCACTGCTCCCCGCGACGATCGCAGCGACGCGCCCCAGCGACGAGGACACGCGCCTCTGCCTCGTCTGGGCAGGCATGATCTTCCTGCTGTTCAGCGCCAGCGCGTCGAAGCTCGGCACCTACATCCTGCCGTGCCTTCCACCCCTGGCCCTGCTGACGGGGCGCGCGCTCGACACGATGCTCGCACCCGAAGCCCTCCCCCACCACGTGCACCGTCTCGCCGGATGGGGGCTGTGGCTCGTCGCCGCCGTCCTGCTGGCGTCACCGATCGTGCTGACGGTGCTCGCCTGGCGGGCGTGGGATGGCGCGCTCGCCGGAACGAGTCTCATGGCGCTCGGGCTCCTCCCGATCGGCGGCGTGCTCGGGATCATGGTGTGGCGCAACCGCGTCCCACGGGCCGTGACCGTGCTCGCGATCAGCGCCGTGCTGGTGCTCGTCGGGTTCTACCGCTTCGCGGCACCAGCGGTGAGCCGGGTGGCGAGCAATGCGCCGCTCGCCGCGGTGATCCGCGATCGCGCGCCCGCGGGCGTCCCCGTCGTGGCGTTTGGCATCCGCGCGCCGTCGCTGCTGTTCTATCTGCATCGACCGATCATCCACCTCGGGCGGTCGCGCGGAGTGCGGAAGCTCGTCGCCGACCATCCGCTCGTGCTCGTGATCACGAGCCCGAAGCATCGCGCCACCATCGCCGAGGCGGGCGTGGCATTTCCATGGCAGACCGGTGGTCGCCGCGAGCTGTGGGGATCGCAGCCGCCACCGGAATCTCCTTGACTCCATCGACGACGGGGAGGGATAAGGCGCGCCGATGATCCGGCTGCGGATCCCGCGTCCGCCCACCACCCTGCCCTCCGCGTTGCCCGCGGAGCTGCGTTGGGACGCACCACCGACGTCGGTGGCGCTCCTGTTGACGCGACGCGAGGTGTTGAAGGCGGCCTCGGTCGTCGCCGCGGCGATGACCCTGCCGCTGGTACGCACCGAGCAGGCCTGGGCCCGCGCCCGCGGGCGGTTCTTCACGGGGCGCGAGCGCGTCACGCTGAGCGCGCTCTGCGAGCGCGTCCTGCCGGCCGATCACGATCCCGGCGCCGCGGCGCTCGGCGTCGTCAAGTACGTCGAAGGCCTGCTGACCGCGCTCGAGGTCCGCCACCCGCCGATCTTCACGGGCGGCCCGTTCAGCGGGCGCACCCCCTTCCCCGACGCCACGCGGGGCATGCCGGGCCGCAAGCGGCCGCGAAACGCCTTCAAGCACTTCGCGGCGCTGACGCCGCGCCAGGAGCTGGCCTGGCGCCTCGAGCTGTACGGCACGGCCGAGGTGCCCGAGCTGGCCGCGTTCGAGGCGCAGTTCGGCGTGCCCAAGGTCGGCCTGCGCGACGTCTACCGCGCCGGCCTGCAGAAGGTGGACGAGGTCGCCGAGGCGACGGCGGGCGCGCCGTACGCCAAGCTCTCGACCGCGGATCAGGACACCGTCCTGGGCCTCCTCGACACCGGCGCGTTCGCCCCCGATCCGCGGCGGAACGGCGCGACGTTCATCGACGTCGTCATCCGTCACACCCTCGAAGGCTGCTTCGCCGCTCCCGAGTACGGCGGCAACGTCCGCGCCCGCGGGTGGACGATGCTCGGGCTCGAGGGCGACAGTCAGCCGCTCGGCTACTCCATCTTCGACACCACCACCGGCACCTACGCCGAGCGCGCCGATCACCCCATGTCGACGCCCAACCCCGACGAGCTCGGGCCCGGTGGCACCGTCGTGCCGCGTCCACTCACGCCCGACGGGGCGGCGGTGCAGAGCAGCATCGCGACGCTGGCGAACATCATCCCGGTCGACGCGGTCTGAGCCATGAAGCGACGCGCCACACCCGCCGTGCTCGGCAACACCAGCCTCGCCGCTTTCGACGTCTGCATCGTCGGCAGCGGCGCGGGCGGTGGCACCGCCGCCCACGTGCTCACGCAGGCCGGCAAGAACGTGCTCGTCCTCGAAGCGGGCCCGAACCCCTTCCCCGGCCTCGACGATCCCGACGTCGTGCCGCTGCCGCTGCATTCGAACGACGAGCTCAAGTACTCGGTGCGCGGCTACATCGACCAGCTCGGAACGCTCGAGCCGCGCACCTGGCGACAGCGGGCCACCGACGCCGCCCAGGTCCGCGCCAGCGTCAACACGCTGCCGAAGACGGTCGGCGGTGCGTTCACGCACGCCGACTGCAAGACGCCGCGCTTCAACGCCGTCGACTTCCGCCTGAAGAGCGCCGTCGAGGAGCTGATCGCCGCCACGCCCGGCCTCGTCGTGCCGGGCTTCGGGGCCGACGCCGGCAGCGCCAACTTCGCCGACTGGCCGTTCTCCTACGACGATCTCGAGCCGTTCTACGTCGAGGCCGAGCGCCTCTACGGCGTGCAGGGCGCCGACGACAATCCCTTCGCGTCGCCGCGCAGCACGCCCTACCCGATGCCGCCCGGGGTCGCGATGTATCTCGGTGTGGTGCTGAGCCGCGGCGCGCTCGCGACGTCGTTCCTGGGCTCCCCGCTGCACCCGCACACCTATCCCGCCGCCATCGCCTCGCGTCCCACCGACGACGGGCGACCGGCGTGCGTCGACTGCGGGCTGTGCAGCGGCTTCGGCTGTCCGAGCAACGCGAAGGGCTCGCCCGCGGTGACGGCGCTGCGACGCGCGCTGCTCTCCGGTCGCTGCCAGCTGCGCCACGACGCGCAGGTGGTGCGGCTCGTCCACACCGGCAGTCACGTCGCGGCGGTCGAGTACGTCGACGCCGACGGCGCGCTGCAGACGGCCACCGCCGACGCCTTCATGCTGGCCGCGAGCCCGATCGAATCGGCGCGGCTCTGCCTGCTGTCCGACGGCCTCGGCAACACCAGCGGTCAGGTGGGACGGAATCTCATGTTCCACCTGCAGAGCAACGTGAACGGCTTCCTCCCCGAGCGCGTGCACGGACAGCGGGGACGCGCCGTCACGCACGGCATCACCGACTTCCGCGGCGTCGAGCCCGGCGGCGCCGCGCTCCGGGTCGTGTCCACGCCCGACGGCCCACGCGTCTACCTGGGCGGCATCTGCGAGTTCAGCTCCTCGCAGGGGCAGCCGATCACCGAGGACGGCAGCGTCTACGCCTTCGACCTGCCCGGCCCCTTCGGTCGGCGGCGCGGTCTCGGGCTCAAGAACGCGCTCCGCGACGGCGCGCTCGGCCAGCACCTGATCGGTCTCGTCATGCAGGCGGAGGACGCGCCGCAGCTCGGCAACGTGATCGACCTCGACCCCACGGTGCGCGATGTCTTCGGCCGGCCGGTGCCGCGCGTCACGTACGCGTCGCATGCCTTCGAGCGCTCGGCCCGCGTCTTCTACGTGCCCTTCATGCGCGACGTCGTCACCAATGCCGGCGCCTCGCAGCCGTTCGTGAATCCCACCGACGGCGCCCTCGGCGAGCCCCCGTCGTCGAGCCACGTCCTGGGCACGCTCCGGATGGGCACCGACCCGGCCACCTCGGTGGTCGATGCCGGCGGCCGCTTCCACGACGTCGACAACCTCTGGGCCTGCGACGGCAGCGTCTTCCCGACCTCGTCGGGGTACAACCCCACCCTCACCATCATCGCCGTGGCCCTGCGCATCGCCCACGGCATCGCCGGCACCGCCCCGATCCCCTGATCCGCGCGGCTGGGAAGCCCGCAGGGGCCCCGGTATGATGCCCGCCGTGGATCCCGCGTTCCTCGACGTCCGCCGCCACGGCTTCGCACGCATGGCCGTGTGCGTGCCCGAGGTCCGGGTGGCCGATCCGGTCTTCAACGCGAACGCCCACCTGCAGCTGTTGGCCCGGGCCCACGCCGAGGGCGCCCGCTACGCCGTCTGTCCCGAGCTCGGCCTGTCCGGGTACACCTGCGGCGATCTCTTCTTCCAGGAGACGCTGCTCCGCACCGTGCACGAGGCGCTGGCCCGGCTGGCGACGGCGACCGCCGGATGGGACATGGCGATCTCGGTCGGCGCGCCGCTCCACCTCGGCGGGGCGCTCTACAACTGCGCGGTGACGCTCTACGCCGGCCGCGCCGTCGCCGTCGCCCCGAAGGCGTATCCGCCGAGCTACCGCGAGTTCTACGAGCTGCGCTGGTTCCAGCCGGCCGCTGCGGCGCGCGCCGACACCATCGAGCTCCTCGGCGACGCCGTCCCGTTCGGCACCGACGTGCTGGTGGCCCTGCCTGGCGGCGGCGTGCTCCACACCGAGATCTGCGAGGATCTGTGGACGCCGGTGCCGCCGAGCGCCATCGCGGCGCTGTCGGGCGCCACGGTGCTGGCCAACCTGTCGGCGTCGAACGTCACCGTCGGCAAGTTCGAGTACCGTCGCGACCTCGTCCGCATGTCGTCGGCGAAGAATCTGGCGGTGCAGCTCTACAGCGCGGCGGGGTTCGGCGAGTCCACCACCGATCTCGCCTGGGACGGCCACGGCCTCATCGCCGACCGCGGCGAGCTGCTCGCCGAGACGACGCGCTTCGCGCTCGCGGGCACCCTGGTGACCGCCGACGTCGACCTGGCGGCGCTCGACCTCGACCGCATGCGCCAGACGTCGTTCGCTCAGAACGCCGGACAGCACGGCCGTCCGCTGCGTCGCGTGACGCCGGCGCCGGTGACCGACGGGCGCGACGCCGCGACGTTCCACACGCTCCGCCGCCGCGTCGACCCGACGCCGTTCGTGCCCGCCGATCCGGCGCGACGCGACGAGCGCTGCCGCGAGATCTTCCTGATCACCGCGACGGCGCTGGCGCGGCGCCTGACGTCGCTGCCGGAACACGCCCGTCGCATCGTCATCGGCGTCTCGGGCGGCCGCGATTCGGCGCAGGCGCTGCTGGTCGCCGTGCACGCCACGGACCTGCTCGGTCTGCCGCGCGCGAACGTCGTCGGCGTGACGATGCCGGGGCTCGGCACGTCCGACGCCACGTACCGGGCCGCATGCGCGCTGGTGACGGCCGTCGGTGGCACGCTGCGCGAGGTGGCGATCGGCGAGCTGTCGGGGCACCTGTTCGACGCCATCGGCCACGACGCCGCGGTCGAGAACGTCACCTTCGAGAACGTGCAGGCGTGGCTGCGGAAGATGATGCTGTTCTCGATCGCGTCGCAGGTTGGTGGCATCGATCTCGGCACCGGCGATCTCTCCGAGCTGGCACTGGGCTTCGCCACCTACGGCGGCGACCACATGTCGCACTACAACGTCAACGCGGGCGTGCCGAAGACGCTGATCTCCGAGATGATCCGCTGGTCGTCGGAGTCGATCTTCGCCGACGAGCCGGCGGTGGGCGCGGCGCTGCGGGCCGTGCTCGCGACGCCGATCAGCCCCGAGCTGCTGCGCCCGTCCCCGAGCGGCGAGATCACCCAGCGCTCGGAGGACGTGGTGGGCCCGTACGAGCTGCACGACTTCTTCCTCTACCACCTGCTGCGCTTCGGCTTCGGCCCGCGCCGCATCGCCCGGCTCGCCGTGACGGCGTTCGACGGCCGCTACGAAGTCGGCGTCGTCCGCGCGTGGCTGCTGGTGTTCCTGCGCCGGTTCTTCGCGAGCCAGTACAAGCGCGACTGCGTCCCCGGTTCTCCCAAGGTCGGCTCCGGCGGCTCGCTGTCGCCCCGCGGAGACTGGCGCATGCCCGCCGACGCGTCCGCGGCGGCCTGGCTCGCCGAAGCCGAAACCGTCCCGACCGCCTGACGGCTGCATCCGACGCCCGCGGTCGGACGTACCCGAAGGACCTGCACGTCCTCCTCACGTCGTGAGGAGCCGGCTCACGCCACCCGTGCAGAATCCAGACGGAGAGGCAGACGATGACCCGATACGCAGCCACGGCGATCCCCCGATTCGCCGAACCACGCCCACTTCCCTTCGCGACGTACCCGCGCGCCGGCGAGTCCCGGCAGCACGGCGTCCAGCCGCTGCCGCCGATGCTCCCGCTCGCCGACGTCGCGCGGGCCGACCCGCATCGGAGCCGCCGGTATCGGGCCGTCACCGCCGACCGCCTGCCGCGCGCGGCGGTGCTGCAGCTGGCGCGCGTCGTCGCGGCGTCGTTCGCCGCACGCGAGCCGCAGTGTCGTCACCTGCGTCCGCCGGCGGTGCCCCCGAGGGCGCTCGCGCATGCGGTGCATTCCGACGCGTTCGGCAGCGAGCGTCTCGGCACCTGGAGCACGGCGGAGCTGCTCTACTGGTTCATCCGGACGCTCATCCTCACCGACCCGACGAGCCCGGCCTCGGCCGTGCGCACGAACGACGCCGCGATCACCCAGTCGCTCGCCATCCTCGACGACGACGGCACCGTGATCGGCGGAGCCATCAACGACACCCTGGCACCCCACGGCGAGCCACCGGCGTTCCGCACGGACGATCCGGTCCTCGATGCCGTCCTCTCGTTCGTCGCGCCGGTGATGGCGCTGCTCGAGTCGCAGAACGCGGAAGCCATCGCCGCACTCCACCGCTATCCGGAATTCCGTCGTGCCCATGCCGAGGGCCGCGTCGGCCATCACGTCATGGTGGCCCGCTCCGACGCGCTGCCGACGTCCGACGCCTTCGAGCTGGTGGCGGCCACGGTCGAACGCTACCAGCGGCTCGGCTTCGCCTACGTCACCGTCGAGGCCACCAACCAATGGACCGGCGCCGCCTGCAACGCCCTCGGCGGCACCCGGGTCCACTTCGCCCCGTACCGTACGACCCAGGTGGTCCCCGCCACCCCGGTCCCACTACCGACCGAGGTCACGAGCCCCGACGGCTACATAGCCGCCAAAGACAGCGGCAGCATGCTCTACGTCCTGAGACTGTCCTAACCCAGGCAATGCCGAGGCCAAAGGCCAAGGCGAGCCCGAATCTCTACTGCGCGCACTGATCCCGTGAGGCGGGTGAGCGGGGGAGCGAGAGACACGCGCGCAGCCGGAGGCCGACGAGGCGTGCTGGAAGCACGCCGCAGGAGGCCGGAGGCGAGCACGTGGCTCGCAGCCCCCCGATCGCCCGCCGAACTCAGCCGCCGCGGAAGACGATGAGCCCGTGACTCGGATCGTACGGCGACACCGCGATCGTCACGCGGTCACCGGGAATCACTCGGATGTGGTAGCGCCGCATGCGCCCGCCGATCTTGGCGAGGAACTCCATGCCGTTGTCGCCTTTGACGCGGTAGTTCCCGCCGGCGAGCGCCTCCACGATGGTGCCCTTGATTTGAATGAGATCGTCGCGAGCCAAGTCCGGACGAACTAACACACGCATCCCCCACGGGCAACCCGGAGGGACGTCGCGACATGCGCCGGACGACCCGCCTACAGCGCGGCGGCGGCGTACGCGCGCCCGCCGAAGCGCTCGACCTCGCGCTCCACGTCGAACCGTTCGCGCAGGAGACGCCGCAGCTCGGCGCGACCGAACAACAGGACGAGTTCCGGAACGCTGCCGACGATGCTGCGCCACGCCAGCTCGCGCGCGAGGAATCGCGTGATCGCCCGCCAGCGCGTCGACAGCTTTGCCGCGATGAATCCCACGTGGCCGACCTCGTCGGCCAGGATCTCGCCATAGAGCCGGTCGATGCGGTTGGCGACCGCCGGATCGTCCGCGAACAGCCGGACCCCCTCGTCGCGCAGCGCCCGGAAGAGGATGCAGCCGACGACCTCCGAGGCGCCGACCAGGGGGAGCGTCCACTCGTGCGGCAGGGCGACGAACAGCCGGATGGTGGCGCGGAGCGCGAAGCGCGGCGGGACGGTGGGAAACGGCAGGTCGAACATCGAGACGACGTCGGCCAGGATGCGCGAGTGGTAGTGCTCCTGGAGCTGGACGTACAGCCGCTCGGGCTCGGTCTCGAACGTGTCCTGCTCCTTCCCGTACACTTCGCCCAGCCCGACGCCGAAGCGTTCCGACTGGTTCAGCTTGGCCGTCGCGAGGAGCCAGAGCATGCGTCGATCGAGGTCGGCGTCCGGATGCCGCGCGCGCATGTTGCGAAGGAAGACCGTCCGATCGGCGACGAACCGGGCACGTGGGCGGTTGGCTTCGAACTCCGCGAAGAACCGCTCGCGTTCCGCGAGCTGGAACCGTACCGGGTCGGCTGCCCCGTCGGTACGGATCAGGAACGCGCGATAGGCCGGAACGCCTCCACCGAAGTGCTCGGAGCTCGCCATCGCGCAGCCCTACTCCCAAACCGCGGCGACCGACAAGGCCGGCACCATGTGACGCCGCCCGTCAGCTCGAGAGCCCGAGCTTCTCCTTGCCCTCGGGGCTGATGCGCGCCGGATGCCACGGCGGATCGAACACGACGTCGACGGTGACGTTCGGCTGGCCGAGCGCCGACACCTTCTTCTTCACGTCCTCGGGAATGGCCCGCGCCGAGGGACAGCCCTCGGACGTCAGCGTCATCTTGATGCCGATCGCCTGCTCGTCGATGTCGATGTCGTAGATGAGCCCGAGGTCGTACACGTTGAGCGGGATCTCCGGGTCGAAGCACTGGCGGATGGCGTCGACGACCTGCTGCTCCGTCAGCGCGCCGCCACGGACCGTGACGTTGGTGCCGGTCTTCGTCGGTACCGGCGGCGGCGGCGGGATCGACGCGTCCCGCTCCTTCGGTCCCGCCCAGGCATGCATGCCGCCGGCGAGGTTCAGGAGGCGCGTGAAGCCCTGGTCGGCGAGGATCTGACAGGCGGCCGTGCTGCGTCCACCGGCGGCGCAGGTGACGAGCATCACCGCGTCCTTCCGCGGCAGCTCCTTCAGGTGATCCTCGAGCTCGTCGAGCGGGATCAGGTGCGCGCGCGGGATGTGGCCGGCGTTGAACTCGGCCTCGGTGCGGACGTCGAGCACGAAGAGATCGGGCGTCTGCTCGTACAGCACGAGCGCGGGAGCCGGCTCGATGTCGCGATACGCGCGGCCCTGCGCGATGACGTCGACGGCGGGCGGCTCGCCCTGCACGACCTGGACGAGATGCGCGCGGGTGACGGCGAGGCCTCGCTCGAGCTCGCCGGCCTGCTCCTCCATCTCACGGCGGAGCTGGCGCATCTCGGCGAGCTTGGTTTCCACCTCGCGAACCCGCAGCCCGAGGCGCCAGACCAGGACCACCAGAGCGACGACGACGAGGGTTCCCAGGACGAGCATCATGTGGCGGCGATCATACCGTTGACTCTCCCGGGTTGCCATGAGCGATCCTGGGTCATGCGCGCCATCGTGATCCGCGAGCCCGGGGACGAGTCGGTCCTCACCCTGGGCGACGCCCCCGCCCCCGTCATGGGCCCCGCCGATCTCCGCATCCGCGTCCGCACCACGGCCGTGAACCGGGCGGATCTCCTACAGCGACAAGGCTTCTACCCGCCGCCCCCCGGCGCCTCCCCGCTCCTCGGTCTCGAGTGCGCCGGCGAGGTCGCCGAGATGGGCGCCGAGGTCCACGGCTTCCGCATCGGCCAGCGCGTGATGGCGCTGCTCGCCGGCGGCGGCTACGCGGACGAGGTCACCGTGCACCACGGCTCGGTGCTCCCGGTGCCCGATGCCATGAGCGACGAGGAGGCGGGCGCGTTTCCCGAGGTCTTCCTCACCGCCTTCTCGAACCTGTTCATGCCCGGCCTCGGCGCCCTCGCACCGGGCGAGCGCGTGCTCGTGCACGGCGGTGGCGGCGGCGTCGGCACGGCGTCGATCGCGCTGCTGCGCGAGGCGGGCCACGCGGTGTACGTCACCGTGGGCGCGGCCGACAAGGCACGACGGTGCGTCGAGCTGGGAGCGACGGCGGCCATCGACTATCGCACCGAGGACTTCGCCGCGCGCATCCGCGAGCTCACCGACGGCGGCGGCGTGCACGTCGTCCTCGACCACATCGGCGCGCGCTACCTCGTGAAGAACCTCGACGTGCTCGCCATCGGCGGCCGCCTCGTCGAGATCGGGCTCATGGGCGGCGCGCAGGGCGAGGTGAACCTCGGCCTCATGTTGCTGCGACGCCTGTCGATCATCGGCTCGACGCTCCGCACCCGCAGCGTCGAGGAGAAGGCGGCCATCGTGCGCGGGCTCCGCGAGCGCTTCGGCCACTCGCTGGCGGCCGGTCGCCTGCGACCGATCGTCGACGTCGTCCTGCCGCTCGGCGACGCCGCCGAGGCGCATCGTCGCATGAAGGCAAGCACGCACTTCGGCAAGATCGTCCTGCGCGTGGCGTAGCGATCCGTCGCGCGCCCGCGCTATACCCGCCGCGGAGGAACCACGATGGCCGATCAGCAGGACTACATGGCGCGCGGGATCGAGGTCGCGGGCAAGCTCTGGGGCGCCCGGGCGGGCGGACAGGAGCTGCCGGCACAGAAGCTCGCCCCCGAGTTCTTCGGGCTGGTGGCGCAGTTCGTCTTCGGCATGTTCTGGTCGCGGCCGAACCTCGACATCCGCAGCCGGAGCCTCTGCACCGTCGCGCAGCTCGCCGCCCTCGGCAAGACCGACGAGCTGCGCGCGCACCTCGCCGGCGCGCTCAACCTCGGCATCACCCGCGAGGAGCTGATCGAGGTGCTGATGCAGACGGCCTGCTACGCCGGCGTGCCCGCCGCGGTGCAGGCGCTCAACGCTGCGGCCGACGTGCTGCAGCCGCGCACCTGAGTGTATCGCGGCCGCTTCGCCCCCTCGCCCACCGGCGATCTCCACCTGGGCTCCGCCGCCACCGCTTTGGTGGCGTGGCTCTCCGCCCGCGCTGCCGGCGGCACGCTCGTCCTGCGGGTGGAGGACATCGACGGCCCGCGCCTCACGGCCGGCAGCGAGGCGCGCCAGCTCGACGACCTGCGCTGGCTCGGTCTCGACTGGGACGAGGGCCCGGACGTCGGCGGGCCCGTCGGTCCCTATCGGCAGTCCG
The DNA here is from genome assembly GCA_964404165.1 of uncultured Binatia bacterium (SeqCode). Lineage (GTDB taxonomy): Bacteria > Desulfobacterota > Binatia > DP-6 > DP-6 > DASYLJ01. The sequence goes on from CAYOIZ010000018.1 coordinate 43,028, forward strand.
AGCGTGGCGATCGCTACCGCGACGCGCTGGCCGCGCTCGCGGCCCGGGGGCTCACCTACTACTGCGACTGCTCGCGCGCCGAGATCGCCCGCATCGCGAGCGCGCCCCACGTCGGCGACGACGGCCCGCGCTACCCCGGCACGTGCCGTCCACACGGCATGACGACGCGCCCCTGGAAGCGTCCGCCGGCGATCCGCCTGGCCGTTCCCGCCGGCGAGATCGTCGTCCACGACGCCCTCGCCGGCACCGTGCGACAGGACGTGGCCGCCGCCGTCGGCGACGTCGTCCTGCGACGCGGCGACGGCCTGTGGGCCTATCAGCTCGCCGTCGTCGTGGACGATCTGGCGATGGGCGTCACCGAGGTCGTGCGCGGCATCGACCTGCTCGGCTCCGCCCCACGCCAGGTGCTGCTCGCCGGCCTGCTGGGCGGCGCCGCCCCCGGATTCGGGCACGTGCCGCTCGTGGTCGCGGCCGACGGTACGCGCCTCGCGAAACGCGCGCCGGGCGTCACGCTGCGCGACCTGCGCGCGCAGGGCCGGTCGCCCGCGGACGTGCTGGCGATCCTGACGCGGACGCTCGGCCTGCCGGACGCCACGACACCGGCGGCGCTGCTCGCCACAGCCGACCGTCGCATCCTCGCCGGCCGCACGAGCGCGCCGCTCCCGCGCTGACTCACTTCGCCGGCGAACGACCGAGGAATCGGCGCCCGAACACGACGCCCGCGCCGACGAAGACGACGACGCCCAGCACCGGCAGCAGGACGCCGGGCGAGAGCAGATCGGCGGTCGAGCCGGCCTCGGTGATCATGTCGGCGAGGTAGCTCGTCATCGCGAGGCCGGGGAGGATGCCGAGCGCCGTGCCCACCATGTATCGCCACATCGGCACGCGCGACGCTCCCAGTGCCCAGTTGAGCGGCGGCGACAGGAACAGCAGCAGCCGCAGCACCGCGACCGTGCGCACCCCCTGGTGGGCGAGCCGGTCGTCGAGCGCGCGCAGGCTCGGAAAGCGATCGCGCATCGCCTGCTGCATGTAGTCCTGCGCCGTGTAGCGGACGATCGCGAACGTCACCGTCGTCCCGATCATCGAGGCGAGAAAGGCGTAGACGAAGCCGGCGACGGGCCCGAACAGCACCGCGCCGAGCGCCGCGAAGAGGATCTCCGGACCCGGGATGAAGAAGCCGGCGACGAAGACGCCGATGAAGACGAGCGGCCCGAACGGCCCCCAGGCCTCGACGAGCCCGCGCATGCCCTCGACGCTCGCATACGCGCCGAAGTCGACGTGACGGGCGATCAACACCAGCGCCGCCACCGCGACGGCGATCGACGCGCCTCGCAGGAGTCGCGACATGGCGACGTGCGCCCGTCAGCTCCGCGGCGGTGGCAGGGTGAGCCGCACGCCCGACTGGCGCTCGATGAGCTCGACGAGGTCGGTGAAGTCGCGCTCGCCGAGGCCCGCGCCGACCGCCGCCACCAACGTCTGCGCGACCTGCGCCGCCACCGGGGTCGGCACGCCGTGCTCGCGCGCCAGGTCGACGAGGAGCCCCGCGTCCTTCGCCGCGAGGCCGAGCGCGAACATCGGCGGGCGGCCGCGCTCGTTGATGCCCTCGACCATGCGATCGGTGTAGATGTTGCCGGCACCGCCGGTGCGGATGACGTCGATCATGGTGCGCAGGTCGATGCCGGCCCTGGCCGCCACCGCGAGCCCCTCGAGCGACGCCCAGGTGGCGCTGAACGCCATCAGGCTGTTCACGAGCTTCGCCGTGTTGCCGCTCCCGAGCGGGCCCATGTGGAACGTGGCGCGGCCGAGCTTGTCGAGGAGCGGACGCACGCGCGCCACCACCGCGTCGTCGCCGCCCACCATGAAGACCAGCATGCGCGCCTGCGCACCCGGCGCACCGCCCGTGAGCGGCGCCTCGACGAGATGCCGTCCGGCGGCCGCGACGCGGGCGCCGACGGCCTGCACCATCGCCGGCGCGTTGGTGCTGAGATCGACGAGGACGGCGTCGGGCGCCGCACCCGACAGCCACGCCGTGGTGACCGCGTCCATCACCGCGGGCGTCGGCAGCGACGTGAACGTGATCTCGCTGCGCTGGCCGACCTCCGCCGGCGAGTGCGCCGCGCGCGCGCCGACGCCCACGAGGGGCTTCAGCCGATCGGCGACCGTGTCGTAGACGCTGACGTGATGCCCGTCGGCCACCAGGTTGGCGGCAATGGCGCCGCCGATGTTGCCGGTGCCGATGACGCCAACCCTGGTGGCCGCCGTGCTCACTTGGGGGCCATCCGGATGGCGCCGTCGAGGCGGATCGTCTCGCCGTTCAGCATGACGTTCTCGGCCATGTGCTTCACGAGCGCCGCGAACTCGCTCGGCCGGCCGAGGCGCGACGGGAAGGGGATCTGCTTGCCGAGCGCCTGGCGGATCGCCTCCGGCGCCATCGCCAGCATCGGGGTGTCGAAGGTGCCGGGCGCGATGGTGAGGACCCGGATGCCGATCGACGCCAGGTCGCGCGCGATGGGCAGCGTCATGCCGACGATGCCGCCCTTCGACGCCGAGTAGGCCGCCTGGCCGATCTGGCCGTCGAACGCCGCCACCGAGGCGGTGTTGACGATGAGGCCGCGCTCGCCCTCCTCGTTCGGCGTGTTCTTCGACATCTGCCACGCGGCGAGGCGGATGACGTTGAAGGTGCCGATCAGGTTCACCTCGATGGCCTTGGCGAACATGTCGAGCGGATGCGCGCCGTCGCGCGTGATCGTCCGCATCGCCATGCCGACGCCGGCGCAGTTCACCGCGATGTGCACGGTGCCGAACTGCTTCACCGTCGCGGCGATGGCGGCCTCGACCTGCTCCGCGCTGGTCACGTCGGCCGCCGTGAAGGCGACGTTCGCCCCCAGCTCCTTCGCCACCTGCGGACCGGGCGAGTTGTCGCGGTCGAGGATCATCACTTTGCCGCCGGCGCCCGCGAGGGTCCGGGTGGTCGCCTCACCCAGACCGGAGGCGCCACCGGTCACGATTGCCACCGTTTCTGCGATCTTCATGGGCCGGGTTCATAGCGTCCGACGCCCGGCAGTGCCAGACGCGCTTGCACCGCCTCGCGGGGCCGCGACACAGTGGCCGGAATGCATCTCGACGCCCACGGCCACCCCCTGCACTCGCGCGCCCTGTCGATCACCCTGACCCAGCGCGACGACGGCCGCCTCGACGTCGCCGGCTCGCTGCTCGATCTGCGCAAGCGCGGCTTCGTGCCGGTGGGGGGCGACCTGCAGCCGTCCGGGATCGTGCACCACATGCTGCTCGACGGCATCGTCGACCCGGCCACCGCCGTCCTCGATACCCTCGCCACGCGCCAGCCGGCCGTCGCCTTCGAGGCGAGCGCCCTCACCCGCGGGGAGAGCTGCCGCGACCTGGGGGCGCGCGTCGGCGGGCTCGCCGGCACGCCCCTCGACGCCGCCTTCGCACGCCGGCTGAGCGACGAGATCGGCGGGCCGCGCGGGTGCTCGCACGTGCTCACGCTGGCCCAGCTCCTCGGCTCGTCGGTGGCGTGGGCGCTGGCGCGCGATCACGCGCTGCATGGCGCGACGCCGGCGCGGCCGGCGGGACAGCGCGTCTTCCGCCGCGACGTCGTGGTCGACGGCATCGAGGCGCTCGACGGGACGCTGCTGCTGGCGCTCCAGCTGACCGACGTCCACGCCGCACCGACGCCCGAGCCGGCGCGGCCCATGGATCGCTTCGCCGGCTGCCTCGAGGTGCGCGCCCTCGGCCGGGTCGACATGGGCGCCTACGCGCTCGACGGCGTCCGCGTCGGCGAGCGCCGTCGCTGGGGTCGGGATCTCGAGGCACCGTGGGTCGATCGCCCCGACGTCGCCGCCGTCGCCGACGGCCTCTCGCTCGCGCGCGGCGTGAGCCAGACCCTGATGGCGCGCCTGGGCGGCACGCCCGACGACCAGCCCCTCGTCGACGCACTCCTCATGCTGGCCCCCACGCTGATCCAGGTGTTCGCCGCGATGTCCGACGCCTGGCCCGGCCTGGCCCGCGACGCGGGCTGGATGGTGGGGATGGGTGGCCGCGCCGATTCGTGCTGGATGTGGCGCCGCGGCGGCGCACTGGCCGATGCCCGCACGCCCGAGGATCCAACGTTCGGCTGAGGACAGCGTTGCTGGAGCCGGCGAATCCCGCTTAAATCGACCCACATGGCGGAACGCGACGAGGAGGGGTCGGTCAAGGTCGTCGAGAAGACCAAGACCGTCGAGCAGCTGAAGCGCCCCAAGCGCTACAAGGTGCTCCTCCACAACGACGACTACACCACCATGGAGTTCGTCGTCTGGATCCTCCAGGCGGTCTTCCACCACGACGAGACCACCGCCCTCGAGGTCATGCTGCACGTCCATCGCAACGGCATGGGCGTCGCCGGCGTGTACGCCCGCGAGGTCGCCGAAACCCGCGTCGCCCAGGTCGACGCCCTGGCCCGCGAGCACGAGTTCCCGCTCCGCACCAGCATCGAGGAGGACGACTGATGCGCCTCTCCCGCGCGCTCGAGGCCAGCCTCTCGCTCGCCGTCGCCGAAGCCCGCCGCCGCCGGCACGAATTCCTGTGTCTCGAGCACGTGCTCCTGGCGCTGCTGCAGGACGAGGCCGTCGCGGAGGTGGTCCGGGCGTGCGGCGGCGACGTGGTCCAGCTCACGCGCGACGTCGAGGCGTATCTCGACGAGCAGCTCGAGAGCCTCCCGCCCGGCGACGACCGTCCGCCGCAGCAGACGCTCGGCTTCCAGCGCGTGCTGCAGCGCGCCGCCGCGCACGTGCAGTCGGCCGGCAAGGACGAGATCGACGGCCGCAACGTCCTCGCCGCCATCTTCCGCGAGCCCGATTCGCACGCGGCGTACCTGCTGCAGCAGCAGGGCATCAGCCGGCTCGACGTCATCACGTATCTCTCGCACGGCATCCCCAAGGTGCCGCAGCCGTCCGACCCGCCATCGACCGGCGGCGAGGGCGAGGGGGACGACGACGGTGACGGCGAGAGCGGCGCCCCGGCGCGCGACCCGTTGTCGGCGTTCACCGTGAACCTGGTCGAGAAGGCGGCGGCGGGCCGCATCGATCCGCTCATCGGCCGTGCCCGCGAGCTCGAGCGCACGGTGCACGTGCTCTGCCGGCGACGGAAGAACAACCCGGTCTTCGTCGGCGATCCCGGGGTCGGCAAGACGGCGCTCGTCGAAGGGCTGGCACTCCGCATCCACGCCGGCGACGTGCCCCCCGCCCTGCTCGACGCCGCCATCTACGCCCTCGACATGGGCGCGCTGCTGGCCGGTACGAAGTTCCGCGGCGAGTTCGAGGCGCGGCTGAAGGCCGTCCTCGCCGCCATCGCGAAGCTGCCGAAGGCCATCCTGTTCATCGACGAGATCCACACCGTCGTCGGCGCGGGCGCCACCCACGGCGGCTCGATGGACGCCTCCAACCTGCTCAAGCCGGCGCTCGCCAACGGCGAGCTGCGCTGCATCGGCGCCACCACGTTCCAGGACTACAAGCAGCACTTCGAGCGCGACCGCGCCCTCGCCCGTCGCTTCCAGAAGATCGAGCTGTCGGAGCCGAGCGTCGAGGAGACGCACGCCATCCTGCGCGGGCTCAAGACGCAGTACGAGGAGCATCACGGCGTCAGCTACACCGACAGCGCGCTGCGCTCGGCGGCCGAGCTGTCGGCGAAGCACGTCCACGACCGCTTCCTGCCCGACAAGGCCATCGACGTCATCGACGAGGCCGGCGCGGCGGCGCAGGTGAAGACCGGGTCGCGGCCGAAGAAGGTCATCCGCACGCGCGACATCGAGCACGTCGTCTCCACCATGGCGCACATCCCGCCGCGCCAGGTGTCGACGTCGGACCGCGATCGGCTGGAGACGCTCGACCGCGACCTGAAGCTCCTGGTCTTCGGCCAGGACGACGCCGTCGCCGCCGTCGTCGCCGCCATCCGGCTCGCCCGCGCCGGGCTCGCCACGCCCGACAAGCCGGTCGGCTCGTTCCTCTTCTCGGGCCCCACGGGCGTCGGCAAGACCGAGCTCGCGAAGCAGCTGGCGGCGTCGCTCGGCGTCGAGTTCCTGCGCTTCGACATGAGCGAGTACATGGAGAAGCACACCGTCTCGCGGCTGATCGGCGCGCCGCCCGGATACGTCGGCTTCGATCAGGGGGGGCTCCTCACCGACGCCATCCGTCGCACGCCGCACACCGTGCTGCTGCTCGACGAGATCGAGAAGGCGCACCCCGACGTCTTCAACATCCTGCTGCAGGTGATGGACCACGCCACCCTCACCGACGCCACCGGCCGCAAGGCCGACTTCCGTCACGTCATCCTCATCATGACGACCAACGCCGGCGCGCAGGAGATGGCGGCGGCGGCCATCGGCTTCGGCAGCGCGTCGAACGAGGAGAAGGGACAGAAGGCGCTCGAGCGGCTCTTCAGCCCCGAGTTCCGCAACCGCCTCGACGCGGTGGTCGCGTTCGGCGCGCTGCAGCCCGACGCCATCGAGCGCGTCGTCGACAAGTTCATGGCCGAGCTCGAGGCGCAGCTCGCCGCCAAGCGCGTCAGCATCGAGCTCACGCCGAAGGCACGCCACTGGCTCGCCGAGCGCGGCTACGACAAGACGTTCGGCGCGCGGCCCATGACGCGGCTGATCCAGGACAAGGTGAAGCGACCACTCGCGGACGAGATGCTCTTCGGCCGCCTGAAGGACGGCGGCAAGGTCGAGATCGACGTCGGCGACGACGAGCTGACCTTCCAGGTCACGCCGACGAAGAGCTCGCCGCCGCGCGTTCCGGCCGAGCCGGCCTGAGCCCTCGGGTGCGCTGGCAGGACGGGGACGCGTGGTACGGGCTCGCCGGCGGTGCGGTGCGCGCCGGCCGCCCGCAGCTCTCCCGCGTCCTGCCGCGCCTGCTGATCGGCGAGTACCCGAATCCGGACGACCTGGCCTGGCTGCGCGACACCCACGGCGTGAGCGCCGTGCTGAGCCTGCAGGACGAGGCCGATCTCGCCAGCAAGCGGCTGCGCGTACCGGCGCTGGTACGCGCGTGCGTCACCGCCGGGATGACGTTGCATCGCGAGCCCATCCCCGACGGCGAGTCGGAGGTCCTGGCGCGACGCCTGCCCGGCGTCGTGGCCGTGTTGCGCGGCCTGCTCGACGCCGGCGCGTGCGTCTACCTGCACTGCAACGCGGGCTACAACCGCGCGCCCACCGTCGCCATCGCCTACGTGCATCGTCACCACGGTCTCGCGCTCGACGACGCCACCGCGTTCGTCAAGGCGCGCCGCTCGTGCGTGCCGTACGTGAGCGCCCTGCGCGCCTGCTACACGGCCTGATCAGCGCTCGGCGGGCGCGCAGAGCCGGAACTCGGCGAGCTCGACGGTGCCGGCGGCGTTGATCGGGTCGAAGCGCAGATGGCGGATCTCGTCGCCGTCGTCCCACGTCGCACGCCGATCGCTCTGGTCGATCATGACGGCGTACTCGCGCCAGCCGCCGTCGCCGTTCGCGAGCGGGATCACGAGGCTCTTGTCCTCGGTGAAGGGCTCGCCCGTGCGATGTGCCCAGTAGACCTGGGCGTGGGTCGCACCCGGCGCCTCGTAGCGCATCGCGAAACGGATCACGCGCACGTCGCTCGACCGGAAGGGCGCGACCTCGAGCACGAACGACGGGTCGGCGTGCAGCGCGCGGTACGTCACGCGCCCGCCACCGGTGCGCACCAGCTCGAGGCCGTCGGGCTTCGCCTGCGACGCGCCGAACCGCAGCGCGCGCACCGTGCGCCACCAGCGCGCGACCACCTGCTCGCGCGCCCATCGTCGCAGCGGCTCGGGCACGAGGTGCGCCACGTGGAGGTAATACTGGTACCAGCGCCGGTGGTAGTGCGGCAGCGTCGGTGCGGTGACCTCGGGCGGCAGCACGACGGGGGGCGTGGCGGCGGCGTGCAGTGCCGCGAGCCGACGGCGCGCCGCGAGGTCGAGCGGCGCGAGCGCCGGCGCGCGGTCGAGGAGCTCGGTGTAGATCGGCCGGTAGGCGTCCGCCATCTCGGCGAGCGAGCGATGTCGGAAGCGTTGCGCCGCCGCCGCGAACGCCTCCAGCTCCTCGGGATGTGCCAGCAACCGCTCGAGCGCCGTCACCGCCTCGTCGACGGTGCGGACGACGACCCCGACGCCGTCCGCACGCACGCGCTCGGGCAGCGCCCCCTGATCGGACACCACCACCGGCACGCCGGCCACGAGCGCCTCCGACAGCGTGTACGAGAACGTCTCCGGCCACGGCGGCAGGAAGACGACGAGATCGATCTCGGCCGCGGCCAGCCGCTCGAAGATCGCGTCACGCGGGTACCAGCCGTGCAGCACGAGGCGCGAGCGCAGCCCGATCCCCCGCAGCGCGTCCGCGTAGCCGAAGCGCTCCGCCTCGCCGAAGACGTGCCACGCGATGGGGAGGTCCCGGGTGCGCTCCATGAGCGGCAGGTAGTTGCGCGACCCCTTGATCGGATAGGCCACCTCGCCGAGCAGCGCCACGTTCAACGGACGCCGCCGCGCCTGCGGCCGCGCCCGGCGCGACGGCTCGAGGTAGCCGTGCGGGATGACCATCGCACGCGGCGGCGCGATCGGCTGGAAGCGCGTGACGATGTCGCGGGTGCGCATGGCCGGGAAGAACACGCGGTCCGCACCGTCGAAGAGCCCGCGGAACTCGGCGCGATGCCGCGCCAGGTACGCCGCCGGATCGGCGGGCGGCTCGATGCCGAAGGTGCGGAACGTGTTCTCGAGACACGCCGTGCAGTCGCCCTCGGCCTCGAGACAGCAGAGGCGGTCGGCGGCGACGTCGAACAGGTTGACGTTCGGGCTGACGGGATAGAAGTCCTGGAACGTCGCCACGTACGGAATCCCGAGCTCCGCCAGGATACGCCATGCCCGCACCGGCCAGTTGCAGAGCTGGTGGAGGTGCGCGGCGCCGATGCCGAACAGCGCCACGATCGTCCGCAGCGCCTCCTCCATCTCCGGGCGCTCCAGCATGAACCGCACCGGGGCGTCCGTGAGCGGAATCCGATAGCGCACCGCCTCGTCGAGCCGACCGTCGAACACCTCGGTGAGGTGGATGCCGTCGGGGGCCGGCGCCGCCACCACGACGCGCGGCAGCCGCGCGCCCTGGACGAGATCGCGAACGTGGTGCTCGGTGCCGCCACCCGGCACGTCGAACGACGAATGCAGCAGGCAGAGGAGCGCGGGCACGTCGGTGGCGCGACGATGCAGCGCGAGCTGGAGGTTCGCCTGCACCGGCGCCAGCGGGTTCTCCTCGATGAAGCGGGCGACGCGCGGGAAGTAGTCCGGATGGAGCTCGCGCAGTGTCTCGGCGTGCTCGCGCGTCAGCAGCGCGGCGGCCTCGCCGAACGACGCGCCCCCGGCGTGCCAGACGTACACGTCGTCGGCGACCACGCTCGGGAACCCGGCGGCGCGCGCCCGTTCGCACAGATCGTTCTCCTCGCCGAAGCCGCGCCCGAAGTGCGTCTGGTCGAAGAGCCCCACCGTCTCCAGCACCGCGGCCGGCAGGTACATGCAGAAGCCGTGCGCCGTCGGCAGCACCGTCCGGCGCCGCAGGCTCGTGCGCGACACCAGCGCCGCGAACTCGTCCAGGGAGAACCCCCGCGGCAACGGATTGTCGGCACAGAACTCGGGGACGCTCAGGATGGTGGCGTTGTTCGACAACGGCGAGGCGATGGCCGGACCGTCGCCCGCATACGCCGCCGCCTGCAGGCCGGCGAGGAATCCCTCGCTGACGATCGTGTCGCTGTTGAGCAGCAGGACGTCACGCCCGCCGGCCTCGCGCATGCCGTGGTTGGCGGTGCCGACGAAGCCCTGGTTCTCGTCGTTGCGGAGCAGCCGCACGCGCGGCTCGCGCCGCGCCAGCTCGTCGAGCCAGGCGGTGAGCGTCGCGTCGGTGCTGGCGTCGTCGACCGGCACCAGGCGCCAGTCGCCGCGCGCGTGCCGCAGGACGCTCTCGAGGCAGGCGATGACGTCGGTACGCGCGTTGAAGATCGGCACCACGATGTCGACGGGACGCGCCACCCGCGGCTCGCCGTCGCGGTCCCCCGCCGGTCGCCGCAGCAGGGTCGCTCCCGGTGCGCGCTCGACGACGTCGAAGCCCGCGACCTCGGCCTGTGCGGCGGCGTCGCCGACGACGAGGAGCGCGCCCCCCGGTCGGACGAGGCGCGGCGTCGCCGTCGTCGCGACGACGAAATCGCACGAGGCGTCGTCGACACCGTCCTCGGCGTCCACGCGCGTGACCTGTGCCGCCGGCGACAGCGGCGGTGGATCGATCCGGACGCACACGCCGCGACCACGGAGATGCCGCACGGCCAGCGTCGCCGCGGCGTCGTCACCGCCGTCGAGCTGCGCCAGGTCGCCGAGGAGCGTCAGCCGTTCGAGCGTGATCGTCCCCGGACGGTCGAGCGGATCGAGGCGGACGCCGGTGATGCGCCCGCCCCGGCCCCAGCCGGTCTCGTGCAGGTCGAGCACCCAGGTGTGCATGGCCCCGTCGGCGTCGACGGCCCACGTCACGCTCGCGGCCTCGTGGAAACCACCGCCGCCGCACGCCCAGAAGAGCTGCGCGTGCGGCGCCGGCACGTCGGCCGTCACCGCCATGCGCACCAGCACCCACCGGTAGGCGTCGCCGTCGATGTCGAGGGGCGGACTCTGGAGTGCCGGATCGGCGTCACCGGCGCGGTAGCGACCGTCTCCCAGCACCTGGAGCCCCGGCGACGGTTGCCAACCGCCCCATTCCGCAGCGTCGCGAGCCAGGGTGCGCAGCACGGGCACACTGGTGCTGATCCGTTCGCTCGTCCCGGCGTCCACCTCGCGCAGCACCGCCTCGAACGGATCGGCCGCGACGGGTTGTCCCCAAGGAGCCACCGCACGCACAGGGTACTCCGCCGGCGGACGCCCACGCACCAGTGACCAGGCCCGACGCACGTGCTCGCCCCGTGTGAGCGGTGGCGGGCCGCCGACACCGGGCTCGAGCGACAGCAGCGGCGGTGGCGCCGGGGTCGCGCGCCCTGCGAGCGGACCGAGGAGCGCCACGAGGCGACCCTCGTACGCATGCTGCGTATGCGCCGCCTGCACGGCGGCCCGGGCGCCCCGCCCCACCGCGCGGCCGACCTCGGGGTCGAGCGCCTGCCGGATCTTCCCCTCCCACTCGTCCTCGGTGTCGGCGAGGAATCCCGCCTCGCCGTCGACGATCGCAGCGCGAAACGGTTCCGTGGGCGTGGCCACGACGGGAACGCCGAAGATCCCGGGCTCGAAGAACTTGAGCGCGCTCTTGGCGTCCGCGAACGCGTTGCGGACCGCCATCGGCGCGAGCGTGACCGCGCACCCCGCCACCGCCCACGGGTAGACCCGCCAGTCCTGGTAGGGCACCTGCACGACGCGATCCGCGAACGGTCGCATCGCGGCGGGCAGGTCGACGAACCCGCACACCAGCAGACGGACGTGACGGTCGTCGATGAGGATGCGCGCCAGCGCGCCGCTCACGACCGCGAAGTCGCGATCGTGCGTGTTCGACCCGCTCAGATACGCGATCGTCGGCGGCGACATCCGGCCGCGATGTCGCAGCCACCGCGCCAGCTGCTCGTACGCCGACGGCACCAGGTTCGGGTGCAGGATCGCGTCGCGACGCCCGAGCGCCGCGGCGGCGCGCACCAGCGCCGGCGTGCTGCCGACGAACGCGTCGCAGGCGTCGAACGTCCGGCGCAGGCGGCGGAAGCGGTCGCGGTATTCGCGTTGCGCACTGGGCCGGAGGTCGCGCAGGAAGCCGAGGAGCGGCTCGAACGCCGGGTCGAAGATGAGATCGTCGATCTCGAAGACCGGCGTCGCACCCTGGCGGCGAATCGCGAGGAGCAGCGCCTCGACGCGTGCGGTCCACGGCAGCCGGAACAGCACGACGACCGAGTACGCCGGCAACGCGGCCAGCAGATCGGGGTCGCCGACGTGCATGACGTTCGCGGGCACGCCCGCCGCCCGCAGCTGCTCGGCACCGTGGGCACAGCGATAGCGGTACGACGCACCCCAATCGTCCGTCACCCACAGCACCCGCAGCGGGCCGGTCGCCTCCGGCCGCGGTGCGACGGCGCGGGGCCCGGTGCTGCTCGGCGGGGGGCCTTCCGACACCGATGGCGACTGGACTGGGGAACGCTGCATGTGTCCGACGGGCTGGCTACCAGAAAGGTTTTGGGGGTGCCACCCGACCTCGTCAGTCGAGCCGCGGCTCGTCGCGGTCGCGCCGCAGCGCCGTCCGCTCGTCGAGCCAGTCGATCTCGTCGCGCACGGCGGCCCGCTCGCGCACCAGGTAGTCGGCCACCGCGGTGCGGAACCGGACGTCGCGCAGGAAGTGCATGCTCTCCGTCGGGCGCGCGTCGAAGCCCCGCAGATGCTTGAACTCGCCGCCCGCCCCCGGCTCGAAGCGCTCGAGCCCGTGCCGGATGCAGTGCTCGATGGCGGCGTAGTAGCAGACGTTGAAGTGGAGGTGGCGGAGCGACGCCAGGGCGCCCCAGTAGCGACCGTAGAGGACGCCCGCCTTCTGCACGTTGAACGTGCCGGCCAGCACCTCGTCGCCGCGGCGGGCCACGATGAAGCACAGCCGCGACCGGAAACGCTCGGCGATCAGCGTGAAGAAGCGACGGTTCAGGTACTGCTGGCCCCAGGCCAGCTGCGCGATGGTGGTGCGGTAGCAGCGGAACATCACCGGCACGAGATCGTCGGGAATGTCGTCCCCGACGTGGGCGGTGATGGTGATGCCCTGCGCATCGAGCTCGCGTCGCTCGCGTCGTGCCTGGTTGCGGCGCTTGCTGCGCAGGCTGGCGAGGTAGTCGTCGAAGGTGCCGAAACCCTCGTTGACCCAGTGGTACTGGTAGCCGGTGCGGCGCAGCCACCCGCGGGCGTCGAGCGCGGCGGCGTCCTCGGGCTGACAGAAGTTGACGTGCGCCGACGAGAACCCCTGCTGCGCGCAGAGATCCTCCAGCACCGCGCCGAACGCCTGCGCCACCATCGCGTGCGCGCCGGGGGCGGCGAGGAAGCGGCTCCCCGTCACCGGGGTGAACGGCACGCCGACCAGGAGCTTCGGGTAGTACGCGATGCCGGCGCGCTGCGCCGCCGACGCCCAGCTCTGGTCGAAGACGAACTCGCCCATGCTGTGGCCCTTCACGTAGAGCGGGCAGGCACCGAGCAGTCGGTCGTCGTCCCACAGCGTGAGGTGCTGCGGCAGCCAGCCGGTGTCGGGCGTCACCGTGCCGGCGTCCTCCAGCGCGGCCAGCCAGTCCCACTCGAGGAACGGCGAGCCGTCGCCCACGAGCGCGTCCCAGGCGGCGCGGGGCGCCTCCCGGATCGACGCGAGCACCCGGACGGTCGTCACCCGACCGCGCGCATCGCCTCGGCGTAGGTGTCGAGCATCGGCAGCACCTTCTCGGCGCCCGCCGCCGGCAGCGCGAACACCGCACGCGACACGCCGACGTCGCGCAGCTGCTTCAGGAGATCGGCGTCGGCCGGGGTGCCGTAGACGTTCACCGAGATCGACTTCGGGTCGCGCCCCTTCTCGATCGCCAGGGCGTGCAGCTTCCTGATCTCCTCGAGCAGATCGCCCGCCCGCACGCCGATTGGAATCCAGCCGTCGCAGTAGGCCACCACGCGCTGCAGCGCCTTCGGTCCGTGCGCACCCAGGATGACGGGCGGACCGGGCTTCTGGAGCGGCTTCGGCCACGACCAGATCGGGTCGAATCGCACCAGCTCGCCGGCGTAGCTGGCCTCGTCGTTCGTCCAGATGGTGCGCATGGCCTCGACGCGCTCGCGCAGCAGCTTCCAGCGCGTGCGGAACTCGGTGCCGTGGTGCTCCATCTCCTCGGCGTTCCACCCCCCGCCGATGCCGAACAGCACGCGGCCGCCGGAGAGCACGTCGAGCGACGCCAGCGCCTTCGCCGTCGTGATCGGATCGCGCTCGACGAGGAGACAGATGCCCGACGCCACCTTGAGCCGCTTGGTGGCGGCGGCGGCCATCGTCATCGCGACGAACAGGTCGAAGGTGTGCGAGTACTCCTTCGGCAGGTTCGGTCCCCCCGGCCACGGGCTGCGGCGCGACGCCGGGATGTGCGTGTGCTCCGGGAACCAGACCGACTCGAAGCCCCGCGTCTCCGCCTCGCGCGCCAGGTCGTCGGGACGGATCGCGTAGTGGGTGGGGAACATGGTCACGCCGAAGTCCATGTCGCCCGGGCTATGCTGCCGCCCCGGTCGGGTCAAGAACGTACGCGGAGGATCCCGGGACAGCCGGGATCCTCCGCGTCGTCGTCAGGCCAGGTCGGCGCGACGGTACATCGTGACCACGGCGGCGCCGCCGAGGCCGAGGTTGTGTTGCAGGGCCGCCTTGACGCCGGGCACCTGCCGCTTCTCGGCCAGGCCGCGGAGCTGCCAGTTGAGCTCGGCGCACTGCGCGAGGCCCGTGGCGCCGAGCGGGTGGCCTTTCGAGATGAGGCCGCCCGACGGGTTCACCACCCACTGGCCGCCGTAGGTGACGGCACCGTCGTCGACGAGCTTGCCCGCCTTGCCCTCGGGGCAGAGGCCGAGCGCCTCGTAGGTCACCATCTCGTTCGCCGAGAAGCAGTCGTGGAGCTCGATGACCTGCACGTCCTTCGGACCGAGGCCCGACTGCTCGTAGACCTTCTCGGCCGCCTTGCGCGTCATGTCGGCGCCGATCAGCTTGATGCAGCTCTTCTCGTCGAACGTGCTCGGGTAGTCGGTGGTCATGGCCATGCCGGCGATCTCGATGGCCTGCTTCTCGAGCTTGTGCTTGCGCACGAAGTCCTCGCTGGCGAGGATCGCGGCGCCCGCGCCGTCCGACGTCGGGCAGCACTGCAGCTTGGTGAGCGGATCGTAGACCATGGGCGCGTTCATGATCTGCTCGAGCGTGTACTCGTCCTGGAACTGCGAGTACGGGTTGTTCACCGAGTGCTTGTGGTTCTTCTGGCCGATCTTGGCGAACTGCTCGCGCGTGGTGCCGTACCGGTCCATGTGCTCGCGGCCGGCGTTGCCGAAGAACTGCGGCGCGGGCGGCGCCTGCGCGAAGCCACGCAGCGACACCATGGCCTCGAACTGCTTGTCCATGGGGTTCGTGCGGTCGGTGAACTTCACGCCGAGCGAGCCCTTCTCCATCTTCTCGAAGCCGAGGGCGAGCACGCAGTCGGCGAGGCCGCCTTCGACGAACTGCTTCGCCATGAAGAGCGCCGTCGAGCCCGTCGAGCAGTTGTTGTTGACGTTGTAGACGGGGATGCCGGTGAGCCCGAGCGTGTAGACGGCGCGCTGGCCGCAGGTGGAGTCGCCGTAGCAGTAGCCGACGGCGGCCTGCTCGACGGCGTCGTACGGGATGCCGGCGTCCTTGAGCGCCTTCTCACCGGCCTCCTTCGCCATGTCGGGGTAGTCCCAGGCCTTGGAGCCGGGCTTCTCGAACTTCGTCATGCCGACCCCGATCACGAATACCTTGCGACCCATGCGTGTCTCCTTCTCGAGTGTGCAGAATCCGGGCAGTCTCGCCCGGCCGCACGAGCTTTTGCAACACGCGCGCGAGGACTACCATCCGGGCATGCAGGTCGTTCTCTTCGACGTCCACGAGTACGACCGGTTGGCGTTCGAGGCCGCGAACGTCGTCGCGGGCCACTCCCTGCGCTACCTCGAGCCGCGGCTCACCGCCGAGACGGCCGTGCTGGCGACCGGCAGCCCGGTCGTATGCTCGTTCGTCAACGACCGGGTCGATGCCGCGACCCTGCAGACGCTGCACGACGGGGGCACCCGCCTGGTCGCCTGCCGGTCTGCCGGCGTCAACCACGTCGATCTCGCTGCCGCGGGTGCGCTGGGGCTCACGGTCGTCCGCGTCCCCGAGTACTCGCCACACGCCGTCGCGGAGCATGCGGTCGCCCTGATCCTGGCGCTCAACCGCAAGCTCGTCCGCGCCGCGCTGCGGGTGCGCGACTTCAACTTCTCGCTCGAGCGCCTCACCGGCTTCGACATGTACGGCAAGACGGTGGGCCTGTTCGGTGGCGGGCGCATCGGAGCCGTCATGGCACGCATCCTGGCGGGCTTCGGCTGCCACGTGCTGGTGTGCGACCTGCGGCAGGACCCCACCCTGTTGGCGCTCGGCGCCCGCTACGTGTCGCGCGACGAGCTGCTCGCCGCCAGCGACATCGTGTCACTCCACCTGCCGCTCACGCCGTCGACCCACCACGTGATCGACGCCGCCGCACTCGCGGCGATGAAGCCCGGCGTGCTCCTGATCAACACCGGCCGCGGCGCCCTGATCGACAGCAGCGCCCTGGTGCATGCGCTCAAATCCGGGCGGGTGGGCGGTGCCGGCCTCGACGTCTACGAGGAGGAGGAAGGCGTCTTCTTCGAGGACCTCTCGGATCGCGTCCTGCAGGACGACGTGCTCGCGCGCCTCCTGACGTTCCCGAACGTGATCGTCACGTCACATCAGGCGTTCCTGACCAGGGAAGCCCTGGCGGCGATCGCGCAGACGACCCTGGCCAGCGTCACCGCCTTCGAACGGGGCGAGCCGCTCGCGACCCGTGTGCCTACGCCGGGAACCGCCGCTTCAGCCAGTCGATCATGATCGCGTTCAGCTCGGCCGGCTTCTCCTGCTGCGTCCAGTGACCGCACTGCGGGATCATGGCGATCTCGAGGTCGTCGACGATCCCCCGCATGGGCTCCGCCATCTCGGGACGCAGCACGAAGTCCCACTCCGCCGTCACCATGAGCGAGGGCACGGTGATGCGCGCCCCGTCGAGCTGGGGCGTGGTCTCCCAGTTGCGGTCGAGGTTGCGGTACCAGTTGATGCCGCCCGTGAAGCCGGTGCGGCTGAAGGCGTCGACGAACACCTGCAGCTCGTTCTGATCGAGCAGCGGCTCGCCCAGCACCTCGTCGCTCTCGACCATCTCCACCATGTTCCGCATCCGGCCCGCCCGCGCGATCGCGGCCTCGACCTCGGCGAGCGGAACGCCACGCCGGCCGAGCTGCGTGAAGACGCGACGCACGTCGCGCGCCAACCCCGCGTCGGGCACCTCCGGCTGCTGGAAGTGGACGATGTAGTAGTTCTCGCCGAGCATCTGCCGGAACAGGCTGATGGGGGCCATGGGCGCGCGTGGGAAGTACGGCGTGTTGACGCCGATGACGCCGGCGGTGCGCTGTGGGTGCAGCAACGGCATCATCCACGCGACCAGGCCGCCCCAGTCGTGCCCGACGAACACCGCCCGCTCGATGCCGAGCGCGTCGAGCATGCCCACGAGGTCGCCGGTGAGATGATGGATGTCGTAGGACGCCACGTCCGACGGCCGGTCGGTGTCGCCGTAGCCACGCTGATCGGGCGCCAGCGCGCGGTAGCCCGCCGCGGCGAGCGCCGGCACCTGGTGGCGCCACGAGTACCCCAGCTCCGGGAATCCGTGGCAGAGCACGACGGCGGGCCCCCTCCCCTCGTCGCGGAGGGACATGGAGATGCCGTTCGTCGAGACCGTGCGATTCGTGAACGCGGGCATGGGGCGGGCTTGTGGCACGCCCTCTCGACCGCACGCAACCATCCCGTCTATGCACCCGGCATGGACGACACGGCGCGCATCACCGCCCTGATCCACGGCTATGCCGAGCGTATCGACGCCGGCGACCTCGACGGGGTGGCCGCCCTCTTCACGGACGCCACCTGGCGATCGCCGGGTCGGCCCGAGCCGCTGCGCGGCGCGGCGGCGGTCCGTCGCGCCTACGACGGCGTCATCCTCTACGACGGCGTGCCGTCGACGAAGCACGTCGTCACCAACGTCATCGTGGAGGTGACCGGCGACGCCGCGACCGCGCGCTCCTACTTCACCGTCTTGCAGGCGCGGCCCGACCTTCCGCTCCAGCCGATCATCGCCGGCCGCTATCACGACGCGTTCACGCGCGTCGCCGGCGCATGGCGGTTCGCCGACCGCCTGATCATTCCCGACCTGATCGGGGACCTGAGCCGCCATCTGCGGGGGTGAGCGGTCCCCGCTCCGGCCTTGGCGTCCGCGCGTCGCCGTGCTCTGAGCTCACCCGACGACCCGGAGTCGCGGAGCGCAGATGCGCCAGCGCCTCGCAAACCGGGGGCGAAGGCAATCGGAGCCGGCTCGACCAATCCTCTCGCCGCGGACGCCCCGTGCCGGGTATGGTCCGCGCGTGCCAGCCTCGGGAGCAGTCCTGTCTCGTTCGCTGTCGGTCGTCGCCACGATAACCTTCGCGTGCCTGTTCTTCTGCACCGTCGCTTCGGCCAGCCAGCCGATCGTCTTCGAACCGATCGGCTTCCTGCCCGTCGCGGGCAACCTCGGAAGCCTCCCGACCGACGTGTCCGCCAATGGCTCGGTGGTCGTCGGCAAGCTCTACGACGCGTTCGACGATGAGCCTCGGCCGAGCAGCAGCTTTCGCTGGGCGGCCGGCGACATCCTGGAGCTGGAGCACTGCCAGCACCTCGAGATCGAGGTCAGCGACGACGGCAACACGATCGCCGGCGCATGCAGGGAGCCGCTCCTCGGGCACGAGGCGGCGATCTGGAAGAACGGCGAGTATCAGGTCGTGCCGCTCACCGGCGCCTTCGCCGGCAGCTACATCAACGGCGTCTCCGGCAACGGCCAGGTGCTCTTCGGCAACATGGGCGTCGAGCTCCCGGACCACCTCGACCACAACGGGGAGCCGCGCGATTCGACGCAGGTGTTCCGCGTGGCGAACGGCCTCCCGTCGGAGATCGGCCGCCTGCCGGGCGATCTCGCCAGCTACTTCATCGCCGCGTCCTTCGACGGCGGCGCGGCGGCCATCGAGAGTCAGACCCAGGGCTTCGACCCGTCGGGCACCCCCTTCGGCGACATCCACGGCGCGCGCTGGGCCACCGGCGCCGGGCCCGGGAGCGTGGGGACGCCGCGGATGGTGGGCTCCGGGCAGGTGCAGCCCTACGACATCTCCTCGGACGGCAACACGATCGTCGGCGACAGCGAACAGATGGGTGGCTTCCGCTGGCACACCGGAACCGGGAGCCAGCCGCTGCCGCGGCCGCCCGGCGCGCTCGGCATCCTGCCCACCGCCGTCTCGGGTGACGGTTCGGTGATCGTCGGCATGTACGCCGACGAGAACAGCAGCCTCCGCGCGTTCGTCTGGACCGAGGACGACGGCGTCCGCGATCTCCAGGACATGATGGAGGCAGAGCACGACATCGACTTCGACGGGTGGACGCTCACCGCCGCGACCGGCGTCTCGCGGGACGGCAAGACGATCGTCGGCCACGGCATTTCGTCGACCTGGCCGTTTCCGCAGGGCTGGCGACTCGGCCCCGAGCTCTCGAACTTCGCCATCGAGTCGCAACGCACGCGCGTCCGCGTGACGCAGGTCGGCGGTGAGGTGACTGCGCTGATCCCGCGCGACGGTGTGGCGTCGAGCCTCGACGAGGCGATGCCGGAAGAGGATCTCAAGCTGCCGCTCTTCGGCACGGCCTGGATTCCCTTCCGCGTCAAGGCGACCGAACCGACGGGCGAACCCATCGTCCATCGCGACCTCCGCATCCGCGTCGGGCACGCCGAGCACGACCTCACCGACCACCTCGGCATCGTCGACCCCGACGATCTCGACAGCGGGCCGCCCGCGCTCACGAGCGAGCTGGTCGTCACCACCGACGAGAACGGCGAGACCAAGGAGCTCTATCTCTACGCGCGCGAGCTGTTCGACGTCGTCCCCTACGCGCCGGGCACCATCGACGGCATCGATCTGTCGGCCGTCGAGATGCTCGACGTGATGGCGTTCCTCGACGGCATCTTCGAGGACGCGCCGTACATCGAGGTCGAGAGCGCGGGCGGGGAGGCGCTCGTCCCGCTGCGCGAAGACGTCACCGTCATCAACACGCTCGGACGGATCATCGAGGCCTATACCGTCGACGGGTTCCACATCCCGGTGGCCGAGCAGTTCGGGCGCGTCGGCGACAACCGTCGCGACGAGCTGCTGATCGTCTGTCAGGAGTTTCAGGAGCTGTCGCTCATCTACCTGAACCTGATGCGACACGACCTGCTGCGCACGTGGACGCCGACCACCGCGATCCCGCCGTATGGCGACACCTCGGTCTCGCCGTGGCCGCCGGTCGAGTACGTCCAGACCGACTGGCTCCTCGCCGGCCTCGACTACACGCCGACGCAGTGGGCGTTCACCCTGACGTCGTACGAGCACCAGCAGGTGGGCGTCTATCCGGCAGGACGCCTGCCCGAGGGCTCCCTCAGCGGCTTCGACGACGACGCGTTCATCCTGTTCTTCGACGCCTACTGGCCGCGCTCGCTGAACGGCCAATCGCTCGAGCCCGTCCTGAGCGTCACCGAGGAGAAGGCCGCCGGCCAGGGGCGCCAGGGGGCGATCGTCCTCTCGACCTTGCCGCCCCCGAAGCAACTCGATCTGAGTCTCCTCTGGGACGCCCAGGGGAGCTGCTACGACATTCCCGATGCGCCGTACCCGGCAATCAACCCGAACGGCACCTACTACGACAGCCCGTTCTCCACCGGCTGCCGCGTCACGTCGGCGGGCAGCCCGGTGAAGATCATGGCGATCAAGCACCCGCAGCTCGTGCGCGGCGTCGACACCACCATCACCGGCGTGAAGCCCGAGGCGCTCGCCAAGGTCGCCAACGACTACTGGACGACCGAGGATGACGAGATCGCCCCGCGGCCGACCGTCGTCGGGCGCGTCGGCATCTCGCCGCGCGATCTCACCGTCAGCGTCGGCGTGCGCGTGAACCCGGCGATCATGGGACCGCTCGAGAAGCTGCAGGGTGCCATCGACGTGCACCAGCCGGCGGCTCAGCTCGTCGACGGCCGCGTCGCGCTCACCCGCCTGCACGTGTTCGACGACGACACCCTCGTCGTCCAGGCCGGCGACCAGATCCCGCTCATGGGTTCGAAGGTCACGCTCGGGCCGGATCGGATCGTGCTGCTGTCGCCGGTCGTGCCGGCGATCACCTATGCGTCGGGCGCGCAGTGGGGCTTCGACGTCGCCGCGACCGCGTTCGACTTCCTCACCAATCCAGAGCGCGTGCCGCTGTCGGTGACGCTGTTCGACGAGGGCGGCGGCGCCGTCGGCACCGACATCCTGCCGGGCCCGCTCGACTTCACGCTGCGCCTCACCGGAACGGGGAACGGCACGTTCAGCGTCGTCGTCATCATGACCGACGCGGGCGACCCCGACCACGGCGCGCGGCTGGTGATGCGCGACGTGCCGGTCACGCTCGGCGAGACGTTCACGCTGTCGTTCGACGAGGCCGCGCTCACCACGCGGATGGTGCGCGACGCGACCGGCGAGACCTTCGCCGGCGTCGACGACGTCTGCCGCGACGACCCGACCGGCGACGGCGACCGCGATCTCGTCTGCGACGCCGCCGACAACTGCCCGGCGATGGCCAACGTCGACCAGACGGATACGGACGGAGACGGCGCGGGCGATGCCTGCGACACGGGCGTCGTCACCACCACCACGACGACACCGGCGTCCGCGACCACGACGACGACGCTGCTCCCCGGCTGCGGCACCGGACCGACGTTCGACGCGATCGTCTGCCGCCTCGGCGCGTTGCGCGACGACGTGGCTCGGGCCGGCCTGGGGGGCACTGCGACTCGCCTGCTGCGCACCATCGACCAGACGCTGCAGACGACGACCGCGTCGCAGCAGGCCCTCGGCACGGGTGCCACGCCGCAGGGCAAACGCGCGCTGAAGGGCGCCGTCCGGAAGATGGTCGCGCTGACGAAACAGCTCAAGAAGCCGAAGCTGCGGAAGGCGAACCCGACGGCCGCGGCCGCGCTCGCCAGCACGGCGGCGGGCATCCTGAGCGACCTCAAGTCGTTGCGCCGGACGCTCTGACAATGCGGCAGGCAGCGTCAGTCGACCGGGCTCGAGCACCGCGCGGCCGTGGGAAGGACGCGCCCTGCCCCCAGACGCAGCGTGCCGTGCCCCACGCACGTCGTCAGCAACGTCGAGGTCTCGTACTCCGCGCTACCGGGGAGGCCACGGCTCGTGATCCTCGGTGACACCCCATGGCCCGGTGCACGTGCCGCTCCCGATGCCAGGTGGTGAGCAGCAGCCGGGCGTGACGGCGTCCGTGTACGCACTCTGCGCGACCGTGATCCGGCATCCATCGGCTGTCTTCTCGGCGGTGACAGCGCTGATCAGGTAGGTGGGGATGCCCTTCCCGAACCAGGCGGGCTCCTGCGCGAGCACGCACTGATCGGACACGGCGAATTGCGCACCCGAGTTGTCGGGATTCTGCGGCGGCCCCGTCTGCACGGGCAACGAGACGGACGTCCAGTACCAATTGTTGACCTGGATGCCGACGCCCGGGAACTGCGAGAAGTCGCCCTGGATGGTCACGGAGCCGCCACCGGCTGGAACGACCCGCTGCCCCGGCGCGAAGACGCTGAGCGTGTTCCCGTTGGGGCACGACGTGCTCGCCGGGAGGTCGTTCGTGATCGTGAGCATCGCGCCGGTGCCGACGCAGCTGGCAGCGGTGGCGCTGTTGACGCAGGTATCGCTTCCCCCGCCGCCCTTGCTGCGGTTGGTGCCGGCACCTCCGTCGATCCGGTCGTTGCCGCCGCCGCCGCCGATCCGGTCGTCGCCGTCGCCACCGTCGATGGTGTCGTTCCCCGCCTGTCCCTTGATCTCGTCGTTGCCGGTGCCCCCGTCGATCACATCGTCGCCTTCGCCCGCCTCGATGTCGTCCTGGCCGCCGCCGCCACAGATCGCGTCGCGCCCAGCACGCGCTGTGATCCGATCCGAGCGCGCCGTCCCGACGATGACGTCGTCGCCGGCCGTTCCGCGCAGCACGCGCCGGTAGCGCTGGCCATCGTCCGGACCGCCGACGACCCGGTCCTCCTGCACGTAGATCGTCGCCGGAGAGCCGTTGCAGGTCGGCCGCGTCTCCTCCGCGCCGACGGTCGAGTGCGCTCCGAAGACCACGACCAGCGCCAGCGCGGCGAGCCGGCCACGCGCCGGCGCGTGCGTGGGAAGGCGGGTCCGAGCTCGTCGTGCGCGGGAACGCCGTGGGCTCGCCGTCATCACCTTCTCGTATGCAGCCCGCGTCCGCCCCGCTCAAGCGCCCGCGCGACGCGGATGGTGGCGCAGTACTCGACGTCCAGGGAATGGCAATCTGCGCACTGGTGACCTATCCATGCCATCCATGAACCGTACAGCGTTGCTCGTGTTCCTCTGCGCCGCTGTCGTCGCGCAGCGATTCCATGGCTGAGCGATACCGAGACGAAACCATCCTGGCGCGTTGGGTCGTCGATGCGGACGCCCTGCGCGAGTTTGCGCGGGAGTCTCGGCTCCGGTCGAAGCGCTCTTTCGTCCCGGTGGAGCTGCTGAAGGAATGCGACAAGCATTCCGCCGGTGCGGGCATCGAGGTCGTGCTTCGGGAGGATGCGTTCTTCGTCGGCGAATGGAGTTCGCCCAATGCGTTCTCGCAGGTCCACGTGCATGAGACGTGGATGCAATTCATCGGAGACGAGGGCTACCAGATCCCAGTGCCGCTGGCTCGCGGCGCGAGAGCGGAGGCGGAGCGGATCGCGGCGCACTATGAGACGCTGTACACGCGCGAACGCGAGGAGGCGATACGACGGTTCGCCGAAGAACGGGCGAGGCCAACGTGGAACAACCGCCTCCTCAACTTCGTCGAGGCCCATTTCATCTGGCTTTTGCTCGGCTTCTTCTTCGTCCTGATCCCGCTCCTCGTTCTGCTGGTCGGATGACGAAGCCTCCGCCGATCGAACGTCCGGACGTGGCCCCCCCTGCCCGCCTGGCGCAATGGCACCGGCGGGGCGCATGGGGCCCAGGGCCCAGAGGGCGTTGGACGTCGGCGGCACGAGACGCGCGCACGCCGAGCGTTCAATTTCGCGTTCAATTTGCGTTCGATCACGTCGGAAGGCTTCCAAACCCCGTGGTCCCCTGCGATCGTGCGCCCGCCGGGTACCCGAGCCCGCACCAGAAAGGCCACGAGATCCAATGCGGCGAGCCGTCATCCTCTCATCCGTCCTGGCTACCCTCCTCGGCGTCACCGCGTCCGCCCGCGCCGCCTGCAACCTGATCCCCGGCACGGAGAAGACCTTCGGCTCGGTGCTCGGTGCTGCCAACCGCCCGTTCGCGGCGCCCGGCGAGCGGTTCGAGCTGCGGCTCCGCAAGTGCGACGCCTCGACGGGCTTCCTACCGGGTGGCGGCGATCACGTCGTCACGCTGGCGTTCAAGCCGCCGTCGGGCAGCGACACGCGCATCGTCGTGCTGGCCGCGGACTGCAGCGGGATCGACCTGACACCGTGCGGCGCGCCGCCAGGGGTCGTGTCGGCCACGTGCCGCGAGGTGACCGCCGGGGAGCTCGCGACGCGCGCCGACCTGGACGAGGGCGACCGCCGCCTCGTCATCACCTTCCCCGACACCGACGACCTCGTCGCGGGCGCCGCCGATGACCTCACGCTCTCGGGCCCGGTGGCGATCGGCGTGACGGCCGCCGGGGCGCCGCCGGCATGCGGGCTCGCGACGGGGACGTGCGCGGCGCAGACGGGGCTCGTCGCCTGCATCGACCAGTTCTTCGCCAGCGACGGCGCCTGCGGCACGGCGGTGGCGAACCAGACCTTTGCGACGTTCACGGCGCTGCCGCCGCCGAACGACTACCAGGCCGACTGCTTCAGCGAAGACCCGCCCTGCACGGCAACGGCGACGGAGGTGCGCGCAGCGGTCGACGGGGCGGGCAACCTCCTGATCCCGATGGGGTGGGGCGGAGTCCTGGTCGCCGACGCCGGGGTGCCGGTGCCGCGGCTGGTGCGGACACGGCTCGGCTCGCCGCTGCCGTTCTCGGTCCCGGGGCAGATGTTCCTCGGGTCGTTCACGCCCGAGGGCGGTCTCTTGCCACCCATCCTGGAGCCGCAGCTCGATCCCACCGTAGCGGCCCCCGACGTGGTGACGTTCTTCGGCTCGGTGGATGCGCCGTACACCATCATCCGCGTCGCCAAGCGGCACGGGACGTGCGCCGGCGGCAGCGAG
The DNA here is from genome assembly GCA_964404165.1 of uncultured Binatia bacterium (SeqCode). Lineage (GTDB taxonomy): Bacteria > Desulfobacterota > Binatia > DP-6 > DP-6 > DASYLJ01. The sequence goes on from CAYOIZ010000018.1 coordinate 68,099, forward strand.
GCGGGCGCGCGCTGTTCCACCAACCTCGACTGCAAGGGTGGGCTGTGCGCCACGTCGTGCGTCGAGGCGCCGGGCACGCCGTGCACGGTCGACGGCGACTGTCCGAGCGGGGCATGCGGGCGGCTGTTCGACTTCACGCCGCTAGTGGCGAGCGGCGCACCGGTGGTGCTGCCGCGGAGCGTGCCGCACTTCTGCCAGCTCGCGCCGCACGCGGCGTGCGCGGGCCCCGGCGATTGCCCGGCGGTGGGTGACGCGTGCGTGACCTACGCGCTCGAAGCGACGACGCCGGTGCCGCTCGACGGGTTGGCAGCGAGCCAGACGGCGCGCACGTTCACGATCAGCGAGTCGATCGACGGCGTCGACCGCAACGGCGACGGCGACACCAACGACTCGGTGATGACCTTCCGCGCCCGCGCCAGCGGGCAGCAGAACGCGCTCGGCGCCACCGCCGGCTGCGGGCTCTCCGGCACGCCCGAGGGCCGCGCCGCGATCCGCGTGCAGGAGGCCCCCTTCAGCTTCCCCGCCGTCGCCGTCGAGAACGACGTGCTGGCCTTCCTCGAGTCCGAGTACGGCCAGCTCGCCTGCGACCAGACCGGCGACTTCGACTTCTCCGACGGCATCCTCCGCATCTTCCGCCTCGGCATCGGCGAGACGCCGATCGCCACGGCGCGCGCCGTCGACGTCGCGCCGCGGATCGACGGCGCGCCGGTCGCGGTCGCGAACGGGCGCGCCTACGTGCGGACGTCGGAGGCCGACATGGGCCGCCACGGTGTCGCGCGCGCGAGCCGGAGCTTCGGAGGTGGTGACGCCAACGCCGCGTCGTACGCCGGGGACGTCTCCGCCGACGGGCGCTACGTCGTCTACAGCAGCAACGCGAGCAACCTGATCGCCCCGGGGCTCGACACCGGGGGGCTCGGCGACCTCTTCCGCTACGACCGCCAGACGGGCACCACCGTGCGCGTCAGCGAGGCCTTCGGTGGTGGGTCGCCGAACGGCTATTCGGGCGACCCGAGCATCTCGGCCGACGGCCGGTTCGTGGCGTTCGACAGCACGGCGACGAACCTGCTCGCGGCGCCGGTGGGCGACGGGTTCACCAGCGCGGTGTACGTGCGCGACCTCCAGATGGGCACCACCGAGCTGGTGAGCGAGGCCTTCGGCGGCGGGTTCCCGAACGGCACCTCCTTCCTGCCCGCCATCTCCGACGACGGCCAGGTGATCGCCCTCGTCAGTCGCGCCTCCGACCTCCTGGCCCCCGGCGAGGACACGAACAACGACCAGGACGTCTTCGTCTACGACCGCGTCGCCGACACGATCGAGCGCGTGTCCGTCTTTTCGAACGGCGCCGAGGCCCCCGCCCCGGGGCTCGGTGCGGGCACACTCGTGATGACCGGCGACGGCCGCTTCGTCACATTCTTGAGCGATCAGGGCTTCGACCCGGCGGATACCAACGGCATGGCCGACCTCTACCTGCGCGACCGCGTGCTCGGAACGACCGAGCTGGTGAGCGTCGCGTTCGCCGGCGGGGGCACCGGCAACATCACCCGGCCGGGCGGCATCTCGGCCGACGGGCGCTACGTCGTCTTCTCGAGCTGTGACACCGGGCTGCTGCTCGCCCCCGGCAAGGACACCAACGGCCAATGCGACGTGTTCGTGCGCGATCGGGTGCGGGGCACCAACGAACGCGTGAGCGTGGCCAGCGACGGCAGCCAGATCCAGGCCGGCGGCTTCATCTTCACGGGCACGCTGGGAAACCGCGCCATGTCGGCCGACGGCCGCTTCGTGGCCTTCATCAGCCGGGCGCCGAACATGGTCCTCGGCACGCTCTTCGCGGGCGCCTACCCGGTCTTCGTGCACGACCGGGCGAGCGGCGTCACCGAGCAGGTCACGGTCGCCGCCAACGGCACCCCGGCCGAGGACTTCGGCGGCACGTTCCCGCAGCCGGCGTCGCTCTCGGCCGACGGGCGCGTGGTGGCGTTCGGCTCCAAAGCCTCGAACCTTGAGGGCCCGTTCACCGACAACAACTTCAACGACGACGTCTACGTCCGTGCGCTGAACCCCGCCCAGTCCCCGGCCGTCGACGCGCTGCTCTTCCCCGACGGGCTGCTCGACGACACGGTGCTGGAGGTCGTGAACGCGACCAGTGGAGCGGTGTCGACCAAGTGCCCCGCGGGCGACGTCTCGGTCGCGGGCGACGTCGCCGCCTATCTCCGGCCCGAGTCGGCGAGCGGCACGGGCGCGTGCCCGGGCGGCTCGCTGAACGCGGCCGACGCGGACGTCGCCGACGAGGTCGTGCAGCTCGTCCAGGCCGGCGGTCCGACGCAGAACCTGGGGCTCGCCGCGACCGCCATCGTCGCGACGCCGAGCCGCGTCGCCGCGCTCGTCTCCGAGCCGGGCGAGAATGCGGGCATCCTCAACGGCGACGGCGATGCCGACGACGACGTGCTGCACGTCTACGACGTCGCCGGCATGGCGTGGACGAACGTCGGTCGGGCCGCGGACGCGCTCGTGGCGTCGGCCGACCGGGTCGCGTTCATCGTACCCGAGCGCGCGCAGGGCACGGCGCCGCTCGACGGCGGCGACTCCCTGAACGGCGACGCCGACCCCGACGACCGCGTCGCGCACGTCTTCGATGCGGACACGGCGTCGTTGCTGAACCTCGGCGAGGCGGCCGAGGAGCTGGTGCTGGGCGACGCGTCCGGCACGGTCTGCGGTCCGCGCCACCTGGTCGCGATCCGCTCGAGCGAGGCCGCGCAGGGGAACGTGACTGCCAACGGCGACGGCGACGCGCTCGACGCGGTGATGGTGGTCTACGACTTCGTCACCAACACCATCTACGATCTCGGCCAGGCGGTGACGCCGTGCCGGCTCGAGGCCTGCGACCCGAGCACGCCGTATCGGGTGAACGGCGGCGAGGTCCGCTTCCTCACCTTCGAGGGCGAGCAGGACGAGGACCTCGACGGCAACGGCGCCATCGGCGGGCTCGTGCTCCAGAGCTTCGACGTGTGCACGGGTGTCACGACCGTGATCGGCCAGGTCGACCCGGACTCCACCAGCGACCCGCTCGCGATCGTCGACGAGAGCCAGGTGTTCACGACGACGGCGGGCCGCTGCGCGTTGGAGCCGGCCGTCGCGTGCGCCGCGTCGAGCGAGTGCCCCGACGGCACGTTCTGCAACGCGCTCACCGCCCGCTGCACGCTGAACGCGCCCGGGGCGTGCGGCAGCGGCGACGACTGCCCGCCCGAGACGGCCTGCGTCGAGCAGCGGGTCACCGTCGGCACGCCGGTGCGCGACCTCGACGACGACGGCGTGCCCGACGAGCTCGACAACTGTCCGACGACGCCGAACCCGCTCCAGACCGACGGCGACGGCGACGCCACGGGCGACGCCTGCGACGCCGCCATGGGCTGCCCCGCGACACCGCTCGCCGGCTGCCGCAGCCCGGCACCGCTCGGGTCGTCGCTATCCTCGAAGGAGGCCGGGCCCCCGGGCACGAAGGACAAGCTCGTGTGGAAGTGGGCGAAGGGCCCCGCCACCAGCCACGCCGACTTCGGCGATCCGGTCGCGACCGACGCCTACCGGGTCTGCATGTACGGGGGCTCGTCCGCGCTGCTGCTCGAAGCGACGCTGCCGCCCGGAGGCACCTGCGCGGGCAAGCCGTGCTGGAAGCGGCTCGGCAGCCTGACGCAGCCGAAGGGATACCAGTACGCCGACAAGGCGGGTGCGGTGGGCGGCATCACCGGCTTGAAGCTCGGCCCGGGCGCCGACGGCAAGGCGAAGATCACGCTCACCGCCAAGGGCAGCGGGCTGCGGCCGCCGCCGACGCCGGTGGTGTTCCCGCTGCGCGTGCAGTTGAGCGCGGCGGGGCAGTGCTGGGAGACCGCGTACGGCGCCGCCGAGGCGTCGAAGAACGTGTTCGGGGAGTTGAAGGCCAAGGGCCCCGCGGGCCCGTAGCCCGGCGCCACCGCGGTCGACTCCTCGCGCAGCGAATCGACGTCACCCCGTGAGCAGCGCCGCGCCGATCACGCCCGCCGAGTCGCCGAGCGCGTTGCGCACGATCGGCGTCCGCAGCTCGTCGTTGAAGACCTGCCGCGCGACGGCGTCGCGGCCACGGTCGTACAGCGCGTCGAGATTCGAGAGCCCGCCGCCGAGCACGACGACGTCCGGATCGAGGATGTCGATCACGTTCGCCAGCGCGCGCCCGTAGCGCTCGAGCCAGGCGTCGAGCGCGGCCGCGGCGCGCGCCTCGCCCCGCGCCGCGCGCCGGCCGATCTCCGCGGCGTCGCATCCGCCGCCGTACGCCCGCTCCAGCGCCGGACCGCAGAGGAACGTCTCGACACACCCGCGCCGGCCGCAGTAGCAGTCGGGTCCGGCGGGATCGAGCACGTGATGCCCCCACTCCCCGGCGATCCGCTGGCAGCCCGACCAGAGCCGGCCGTCGAGGACGAGGCCGCCGCCGACGCCCGTCCCCAGGATCACACCGAACACGACGCGACGCCCCTGCCCCGCCCCGGCGCCGGCCTCGGCGAGCGCGAAGCAGTTCGCGTCGTTCTCGATGCGCACCGGTACCCCGAGCCGCGCCGCGAGGTCGTCCGCGAGCGGCATCCCGTTGAGACACGTCGTGTTCGAGTTCTTGAGCCGCCCGTCGCGCATGGACAGCGAGCCCGGCGTGCCCACGCCGACCTGGCGGAGGTCCGGTACGAGCGGCCGCAGCGCCGCGACGACCTCGCCGACGCGGTCGAGGATGTGCGCGTAGCCGCGGTCGCGCTGCGTCGCGACGCGGTGGCGGCCGATCGGCCGCTGGCCGGCGTCGAGCACGACGCCCTCGATCTTCGTGCCGCCGAGGTCGACGCCGAGATGGAGGCCTACGCCGGACGCCACTGCGGCACGAGGTCGCCGTCGATCGACGGCGCGAAGTCGACCACCATCGGCAGCCCGATGCGCAGCACGTCCGGCGTCGCGCCGACCAGATTGCCCATCGTGCGCGGCCCCTCGTCGGTCTGCACGAGCACGACCGGATACGGCGTCCGCTCCTTCCACGCCGGCAGGACGGGCGGATGGCAGATCACCCACGACAGGACACGGGCTCGACCGCTGGCGAGGGCCCACTCGTGCTCGAACGAGAGACACGTCGGACACATCGGCTGCGGCGGATGCCGCCAGCCCGTGCACTGGACGCAGCGCTGGAAGCGCAGCTCGCGATTGCGGCCCGCCTCCCAGTAGGGAATCCAGTCGGCGCCGCCGGTGCGGCGAACGAAGTCGTCGGCCATCAGTCGCCTCGCAGGAGCAGCGCGCCCGTCGGCACCATGTTGCCGCTCGTCGCCAGCGAGAGCTTCGCGCCGGGCACCTGGTTCACCGACGTGCCGCGGATCTGCCGCGTCGCCTCGATGATGAGGTTGATGCCATGGACGTAGGCCTCGGAGAGGCTGCCGCCGCTGGTGTTGTTCGGCAGGCGTCCGCCCACCTCGAGCCCGCCGTGCTCGACGAAGGCGCCCGCCTCGCCCGGCTTGCAGAAGCCGTATTCCTCGAGCGACGCCAGCACGAGCGGCGTGAACGCGTCATAGAGCTGCGCGACGTCGACCTCGTGCGGTGCGACGCCGGCCATCGCCCACAGGTCGCGCGCCGCGTACGCGCCCGGCGACTCGAGCAGCGGGTCCTTGAAGAAGTTGTTCATCGTGAAGTTGCGCGGTCCCATGCCCTGCGACGCGGCGCGGATGTAGGCCGGCTTCTGCTTGAGATCGCGCGCCATGTCGGCGGCGGCGACGATGACCGCCGCGGCGCCGTCGGTCTCGAGGCAGTTGTCGAAGAGGCGCAGCGGATCGGAGATGAGGCGCGAGTTGGCGTGGTCGTCGAGCGTCATCGGCTCGCGCATCATGGCCATGGGATTGTTCATCGCATGCTTGCGCGTGCTCACCGCGATCCAGCCGAGGTGGCGCGTGGAATAGCCGCGGTCGTGCAGGAAGGCACGCGCGAACATCGCCACCTGGTCGACGGGGCGCACGAAGCCGTAGGGCGAGTAGAAGGCGGTCTCGTTGCCCTCGGTGGCCGACTGGTCACGCTCCCGCGACGTCCCCGCCCACGGCCGTCCGCCGGAGCCCCGATTGCGCGAGCGGTAGATCAGCACGCAGCGCGCCATGCCCGCGGCGATGGCCGCCGCCGCGTGGCCGACGACGCCGCATCCGCCGCCGCCGCCGTAGCCCACCTCGCCGAAGAAGCGCAGGTTCGGCACGCCGAGGTTGCGCGCGATGGCGTTCTCCGACGTGACCTGGATGCTCCACTTGGTCATGCCGTCGAGGTCCCGCGGGCGCAGCCCGGCGTCCTCGAGTGCGAGGCGCGCGGCCTCGAGCGCGGTCACCTCTTCCGAGCGGCCGATGTTCTTCGAGAACGGCAGCTGCCCGATGCCGACGATCGCCGCCTTGTCCCTGAGCGACACGGGCGCGGTCTTAGCAGGGCTGCCACGGGCCCGCCAAGGGTCAGGCGGCCGAAACGGCGCGGAGCCGCGTCTCGTGCGTCGGCAACGTGACCGTGAACGTCGAGCCGCGTCCCGGCGTCGACGCCACCGCGACCGTGCCCCCGAGCTGCCCGCACAGGCGGTGCACGATGTGCAGCCCGAGGCCGACGCCGCCGTACGAGCGCGAGTCGGAGCTGTCGACCTGGCGGAACATCTCGAAGATGACGGGCAGCTGGTCGGCACGGATGCCGACGCCGGTGTCCCGCACGACGATGGTGAGCCGACCCGGCGCGACCTCGCAGCGCGCCACCACCTCGCCCGTCGCCGTGAACTTGAGCGCGTTGCCGACCAGGTTCTTCACGATGGTGCGCACCTTGCGGCGATCGGTCTGCACCGGACCACCGGCGGCCGCTTCCCAGCGCAGCGCGACGTCGGCCGGACGCGGCAGCGCGGCGAATTCCTGTGACAGCTCGCCCCAGAGCCCGTCGAGCGCGATCGGCTCCAGGTGCGGCGCATCGTGGCCCGACTCGAGACGGCTCAGGTTGAGCGTCGCCTCGATCAGCTCCAGCAGCTCGCGGCTCGCGCCGCGGATGCGCTCGAGCGCCGTCGCATGCGCCGACCCGTCGAGCTCGTCGAGCATGTCGGCGTAGCCGATGATGACGTTGAGCGGCGTGCGCAGCTCGTGCGACATCGTCGACACGAACTCCGACTTGAGGCGACCGGCGCGCTGCAGGTCGTCGACGAGCCGCGCGTTGTCGAGCGCGATGGCGGCACTCTGCGCCAGTCCCTCGGCGAGCCGCAGGTCCTGGGCATCGAATGCCGCGTCGGCGTGACGGCGATTGAAGCTCATGTAGCCGAGCACGCGTCCCTCGCGGCGAATGGCGACGAACAGCGCACGGGCCACTCCGAAATGCTGCAGCACCGCATGGACGGGACCGTCGAGCGACGTCCCGCCCGGCACCTCGACGGTCGCGCGCGACGCGAGATGGGTCAACAGCTCCTGCACGTACGGCGACTGCGCACCGTCGGTGAAGACGACGCCGACGAGCGACTGGCCGGTGGCACCGATGTCCCCGTCCATCGCCGCCGGGACGACGCGACCGCTCTGCGTGTCGATGAGGGTGAGCGAGCTGACGTCGCACGTGATCACCGCGCGCCCGACGCGGACGATGCGCTGACTCAGCGTCGCGAGGTCGAGGGTGGCGTTGAGCTCGTGCGCCGCCACCAGCATGCCGGCACGCTGCCGGGCGACCTCACGGGTGTGTGCGCGCTCGCGCTCCGTCGCGGCGCGCTGGCGTTCGACGACGACGGCGCCGGCGACCGAGATGATCCCACCGACGGCGAGCTGGATCAGGATGTTCAGGACGCGACCGTCGTCCCAGGTCGACCAGGGCACCACGATGGCGAAGCTGCTGCCGAAGAGCAGCGTGACCCCGACCTGGGTCGCGCCACCCCACGGGAACAGCAACGCCACGCCGGTGAGCAGTGCCGCCAGGGTGCCGGCGGCGAGGTCGAGATACACCGACCACGTCAGGAGCCAGAGCGTACCGAGCCCGTGGACCGCGGTGTAGGCAACGGCCAGGGGCACCGCCCGGCGAGCAACGGCGGCGCTTCGTGGCAGGGACGCACACACCAGCTCGGTCGCCAGCATGAGGCCCAGAGCCATCGCCTGCGGCGCGAACACCTTCGGGAACAGCCACGCATTGATTCCGAGTCCGCCGATGATGCCGGGGATCGAGGCGATCGCCACCCCCCGCAGGCGCAGCAGCGTCTCCACCTGCGCCCTGGTGGGCGTCACTTTTGTCCCGGCAGTCATTCGCTCGGCGCTCTCCCCGTCGCTGGCGCCACGTCCGGACGGGCGCCTGGCGCGGATGGATGGGCTTCGAAAGCAACCCGCATGCCGTGTGCTGGGCGGCCTGGCGCTTGCTGTGGTCGGCCTTCCTTCGATAACCTCCGGTCCGCTTCGCCGGCTGACCAGATGCGCATGGACCACCTCATCCTCCCCCACCATCGGACACCCTGACGTGCCAGGTATTCGCGATCGATTCGCCGCACAGGTGGGCACCGGCGCCCGCTGCGATCTGGCAGGAGCCGCCCTCGAGATCGCGCGCATCGCGTATCCCGATCTCGACCCTGCCCCCTGGCTGCGCCGCCTGGACGAGCTGGCCGCCGCCGTGGCGCCGCGCGTGTCGCCACAGATGGCTCCCGCCGACGCCGTCGCCGAGCTGACGCGCTTCCTGTTCGAGGAGTGCGGCTTCCGCGGCAACCAGGACGACTACTACGACCCGCGCAACAGCTTCCTGAACGACGTCCTCGAGCGACGCCTCGGCATCCCGATCTCGCTGTCGGTCCTGATGATCGAGATCGGCAATCGCATCGGGCTCGACGTCGAGGGCGTCGGCTTCCCGGGGCACTTCCTGGTGCGCATCAACACCGACGGCGCGCCGCTGCTGATCGACCCGTTCCACGCCGGCACGCCGGTCGACGACGCCGACCTGCTCGCACGCCTGCGCTCGCTGTCGCAGGCCAGCCGCGGCGGCGGGCCCGACTTCGCGCACGTGCCCGACGAGTTCCTCGAGGCGGCGAGCGAGCGCGGCATCCTCGGACGCATGCTGCGCAACCTCCTGCGGATATGGCTCGAGAAGGACGACCACGCGCACGCGCTCGCGGCCGTCGATCTGCTGCTCGTGCTCACGCCGCACGCCGCCGACGACATCCGCACGCGCGGCTTCCTCTACGAGGAGCTCGACTGTCCCGCCGCCGCGGCGGAGGACCTGCGCCGCTACCTCGACCTGGCCCCCGACGCCCCCGACGCCGACGAGGTGCGGGGACGCCTGTCGCGTCTCGCCGACGAGACGCCCACGTTCCACTGACGGCGCGCATGGATCACATCCAGCGACTCTTCGAGGCCAACAAGAAATGGGTGGCGGAGATGACCACCGCCGACCCGGACTTCTTCCGCCGTCGCGCCGGGCGCCAGGAACCGCACTTCCTCTTCATCGGCTGCTCCGACAGCCGCGTGCCGGCGAATTCGCTCACGGGTGCGTTGCCGGGCGAGCTGTTCGTGCACCGCAACGTCGCCAACCAGGTCTTCCCGGGCGACATGAACGTGCTGTCGGTGATCGAGTACGCCGTCGACGTGCTGAAGGTCCCGCACGTGATCGTGTGCGGCCACTACGGCTGCGGCGGCGTGCTGGCCGCGATGGGCACGCCGACGATGGGGCTCGTCGATCACTGGCTCGGCGGCATCCGCAACGTGATGCGGCTGCACCAGACCGAGCTCGACGCCGTCACCGATCCGGAGGCGCGCTATCGCCGGCTCGTCGACCTGAACGTCGTCGAGCAGGTCTACAACCTGTCGCGCATGCCGGTCATCCAGCGCGCCTGGGAGCACGGCCGCTCGCCGCTCCTGCACGGGCTCGTCTACGACATCGCCGACGGCCTGCTGCACCCCCTGGCCCTCGACGTCGACGGGCCCACCTGACGTTCCCGCGGCTTGACCCCCCGACGGGCGGAACGTAGGCTCGCGCGCGATGGCGTGGTGGGTGTGGGCGCTGGTCGGCCTCGTGCTGCTGGCGATCGAGATCGTCACCCCGGGCGGGTTCTTCGTCATCTTCTTCGGCCTGGCCGCGCTCGCCGTCGGCGTGCTCGTCGGCATCGGCGCCGGCGGCCCCGACTGGATGCAGTGGCTGCTGTTCTCGGTGCTGGCCGTGGGCTCGCTCGTGCTGTTCCGTGGCCGCCTCGTCGACCGCTTCCGCGACGGCAGCGGACCGTCGCCGAGCAATCTGGTCGGCGAGATCGCCACCCTGGCGGACGATCTGCCACCGGGCGGCGTCGGCAAGGCCGAGCTGCGCGGCACGACGTGGTCCGTGCGCCACGACGGCGACGGCACGCTCGCGCGCGGACAACGATGCCGCGTGAAGCGTGTCGACGGCCTGATGCTGTGGGTCCGCGCGGAGTGAAGGGAGAGTCGTCATGAGTGGTGCACTGGTCGTCTTCCTGGTCCTGGCCTTCCTCGTGGTGACCGTCGTCGCCAAGACGGCCGTCGTCGTCCCGCAGCAGAGTGCCTTCGTGGTGGAGCGCCTCGGCAAGTATCGGGGCACGATGCACGCGGGGTTCCACATCCTGGTGCCGTTCGTGGACGTGGTGCGCTACCGCCATTCACTCAAGGAATCGGCGATGGACATCCCGGAACAGGTCTGCATCACGCGCGACAACGTGCAGGTGCACGTCGACGGGGTGCTCTACCTGCAGGTGCTGAACCCCGAGCGCGCCTCCTACGGCGTCGCCGACTACCTGTTCGCCATCAGCCAGCTGGCGCAGACCACGCTGCGCAGCGAGATGGGGAAGATCGAGCTCGACCGCACCTTCGAGGAGCGCGCCCACATCAACGTCGCGATCGTGAACGAGCTCGACAAGGCGTCGGAACCCTGGGGCGTCAAGGTGCTGCGCTACGAGATCAAGAACATCACGCCGCCCGCCGACGTCATCGCGGCCATGGAGAAGCAGATGCGCGCCGAGCGCGAGAAGCGCGCCGTCATCCTCACCTCCGAGGGCGTGCGCGACGCCGCGGTGAACACGGCCGAGGGCGACAAGCAGCAGGTCATCAAGCAGTCCGAGGCCAGCCGCCAGCAGCAGGTGAACGAGGCCGAGGGCGCCGCCGCCGCGATCCAGGCCATCGCCACCGCCACCGCCGACGGCATCCGCAAGGTCGCCGAGGCCATCCAGGTGCCGGGCGGCCACGAGGCGGTGCAGCTCCGAGTCGCCGAGCAGTACGTGAACCGCTTCGGTGAGCTGGCCAAGGTCAACAACACCATGATCCTGCCCGCGAACCTCACGGACGTCGGCGCGATGGTCGCCACCGCGCTCACCGTCATCCAGAAGCAACCAGGAAATCGCTCGTGAACCAGCACGCCAGCGGCGGGGCCGCCCCGTCCGCCGTTCCCGAGCTGCCCTTCGCCGAGCAGGCCCGCACCCTCGTGCACTGCGGCCGCACCGGCACCCTCTGCACCCAGTCGCAGCGTCAGCCCGGCTTCCCGTTCGGCTCGATCGCACTCTACGGTCTCGACGAGCGCGGCCGGCCGACGTTCCTGATCAGCACGATGGCGATGCACACGCAGAACCTGGCGGCCGATCCGAAGGCCAGCCTGCTGGTGCCGCAGCCCGGCTGGACGGGCGACCCGCTCGCCGGCGCGCGCGTCACGCTGCTCGGCCCGATCACGCCGGTGCCGAGGCCGGAGGTCGAGGCGGTGCGCGCCGACTACCTCGCGCGCCACGAGAACGCGAAGTACTGGGTCGACTTCGACGACTTCGCCTTCCATCGTCTCGACGTCGTGGACTGCTACTACGTCGCCGGGTTCGGGGCCATGGGTTGGGTGCCGGCGTCCGAGTACCTCGCCACGTCGCCAGATCCGCTCGCGGACGCGTCGGAAGCCATCCTGGCGCACATGAACGCCGATCACGCCGATGCGCTCGTGCTCTACTGCCAGGTGTTCGCTGGCATCGAGGCGACGAGTGCCACGATGACCGCGGTCGATCGGCTGGGGTTCCGCGTCCGCGCGCAGACGGCGGATCGCCTCGCGGGGATCCGCATCCCGTTTCCGCGCGAGGTGCGATCGACGAAAGACGCGCGCGTGGTGCTGGTGGAGATGGTGCGCGAGGCGCGCGAGCGGAGCGGCGCACCGCCGCTGGCGTCCGAGACGCACTGACGCGCTACGGACAGTCCCCCATCGTGCACGCCGTGCTCTCCGAGTAGCCGCCGCAGCTCGGCGGCTCCTGGTTGACCTCGTCCTCGGTATAGGTTTCGACGCTCCCATCGGGACACGTGATGACGATGCCGCCCTCCGTCCCGGGGCGGATCGTCCACGTCTTCGCCTTGCGCTTGAAGACGAACGCGGCGTCGTCCTCGCTCTCGACGACGATCGTCCCCCGCAGACACTTCCTGCCGCGAGCACCGCGGTATTCCACGGTGCCCCCCGCCTCGGTGGCCTCGATGCTGATCGTCGCACCGTTCTCCCAGCACTGCAGCGTCGACACGCCGGTCGGGCTGAAGACGAGCTCGCCGACGCAGGCCCCCTTCGGCTTGAAGCATTTGTACAGCTTCTTCGCGCAGCTCGTCGCGAGGGGGCCGGTGCAGGCGGGCTTCGCCTCGGCGCGCGGGCTGGCGAGCAGGAGGGCAGTCACGATGGCAAGAGCGACGCGCATGTCGCGATACGGAGCAAGGAGCATACCGGCCTGCGAAGACGCAGCGTCGTGAGTTGATTCCGACCGGCGACACTCGGGGCCGGTCGTATTCCCGTCCGCCAGAGCGTCGTGCAGCCGACCCGCCTCACCTCACCGGGCGCGGAGGCTCGGGCGTGAGGAACGCCTCGACCTCGCGAACGACGGCGTCGGGCGTGTCGCGCAGCGGGAAGTGACTCCCGTTGGGCAGCGGCACGATGCGCACACCGCGGATCGCCGGCGCCGCGCGCTGCATCGTCTCGAAGGAGACCGACGCGTCCGCCGTTCCGTGGAGGACGAGCGTCGGGGAGGTGATCGTCGCGTAGGCGGCGCCGAGCTCCGCCCGCTTGCCGCGGTCACGCACGTAGCGCAGCCAGGCTCCGCGCGTACCCGGAATGGCCGCGAACGCTCGCGATCGGGCACGGTACGCGTCCGAGGAGCCCGGCGGACTGGGATCCGCCGTGAGCCCGAGCGCCAGCTCGCCCACGACCGGCATGCGCAGTGCCTTGAACACCAGGGGTATCTCCCCCTCCTCCTGCGGATACAGCGCGTCGACGAGCACGAGCCGATCGACCCGATCGGGATGACGGGCGGCGAACACCGCGGCGACGGCGCCCCCCATCGAGTGACCCACGATCGAGACACGCGCCAACCCCAGGGCGTCGAGCACCCCGACGAGCTGATCGGACCACAGCGTCCAGCCGTAGGCGAAGTCGTCGCCGCGGTCGCTCCAGCCGAAACCGTAGAGATCGACCGCGACCGCCCGGTGTGACCGGGCAAGGGCCGCCAGCGCGTGGTCCTCGAAATCGAAGGTGCTGGCACCGAACCCGTGCACCAGGAGCACCGGCGAGCCCTCACCCTGCTCGACGACGTGCACGCGATGGCCCGCAACGTCGATCATCCGGCCCGGGACGTCGCGAGGGAGCGCGTCGCTCCCGCCTGGCTCACGAAGCGCGATCGCGAGCGGCCCGACCACGACGGCCAGGACCGCCAACACGACCGCGGCCAGCGCCATGAGGCGAACGGCGCGCGACACCTAGGTCCCGATCATGAATGGCGGGGTATGACCCGCTCCGCCGCACGATGACCAGGGCTCATGGTCCGCCCATATCAGACGGCGCGCGGCCGCGACCAGGCACGGAGGTCCGTCGACGCACCACGGCGTCGACGACGCGACCCCACTGGTCGTCGCCTGCTGCTCATCGATTGATACCTGATCGTTCGAATCGAGCATTTTCTTCCTTGCGATCAGCACCTGCGTGAGGCACGTTGCCGGCATGCTCCTCCGCGCCACCATCACCGCGACATTCGCCCTGGGCCTCCTCCTCGACACCGGCAACGCCTTCGGGCTCACGATCCTGACGCACGAGCGGACGCTCACGCTGAACGGCCGGCGAGCACCCGAGCAGTGGCGCGGCGTCCTGCGCGTGGGCGCAGATCCCGCGCTCGCCGACGCTCCGTCGCCGGAATGCCCCACGGCCACCACCTTCGAGCTCGGCCTCTTCACGGTGGCGACGAACGGCGTCGAGCGACACCCCGCCGTGAAGCTCGACTGCAGCCTGTGGAAGCGCACGAAGCGTGGTTGGATCTATGCCGATCCCGCCCTGCCCGGCGGCATTCAGCGGATCGTCTACGGTCCTCGGGGCCTGGTCGTGAAGCTCACCGGACCGGGGGTGATGCCGGCTGCAGGCCCGGTCGGCTACGCGCAGGTCTGGCTCGGCGTCGGTACGGCGCGCTTCCACGTGCGCTTCCACGAGTTCAGCAGGAACCGCCCCGATCTCATCGTGAGTCGGAAGACGTCGGCGCGTGGCGCGGCGACCGAAGCGGCGTTCTGGGCACACCTCTGGGGAGACGAGACCGGCGAGGCGGACGAGGCGGCCACGATCGCCGAGCTGCGCAAGCTGGCGCAGCGCACGAAGACCGACGGCCGGTCGCGTTTCCTGCTCGGCATGCTGCACATGTATCGCTTCGGGCGCCTGACGCCGCAGATCGCTGCGGCGGGCCCCGCGGCCCGCGAGGAGCTCGTCGCCTCCGTGGCGGCGCTCGACGAGGCCGAGCCCCTCCTCTGGAATCGCGACACCCGCACCGGCGACTCCCGGATTCCGGGATTCGCCGCGGCGGCCCGGTACGCGCTCGGCGTCGTCGACCGCAACGACGCGCTCCTCGAGCAGGCACGGAACGATCTCGCCTACGCGATCGAGATCAACGCCTTCTTCAACGTCTTCGACCTCATGACGATCGTGCAGGCCGAGCCGCCCACCAGCCCGGCGTTCATCGAAGCCTTCAACGCCATGGACGCCTACCTCTCGAACCCCGAGACGCTCCTGTGCGCCGGCACCCAGCCGGAGGTCTGCGGCAACTCGGGGCTCGCCCCGACCGCGCTCCAGGGGACCTTCATCCTCTTCGGCGACTTCTATGCGAAGGCGGGCCATGCCGATGCCGCCCGGCAGTGGTACGAATTCGGCGCACCGTTCGAATCCGGATGGCGCTTCGCCGGGCTGTACGCCGACCGGCTGGCGACGCTCGACGCACGCATCGCCGCGTACCAGGACGACGATCCGACGAACGACCCGCCCATCGTCGGCTCCGGCGCTCAGGCCTGCGCCTCGTGCCACAATCGCAGCGGAGGCAGCTGAGCGGCGGTCGTCGTCCCGCCCGGTCAGGGCGCCGGCAACAAACCGGCTTCGCGCGCGCGCCGCAGCAGGCTGGTCACGTTCCGCACCCCGAGCTTCGCCATCATGTGCTTGCGGTGCGTGTGCACCGTTCCCACCGCGAGCCCGAGCATGCCGGATATCTGCCGATCGGTGTTCCCGCTGGCGATCAGCGCCAGCACCTCCTGCTCGCGCTGCGTGAGCTGGCGTCCGACGGGGGGCGTCGCCTGGCTGCTGCTGGGCCCCTCGATCAGCACCCGCGCCACGAAGGGGCAGAGGTACGTCCGGCCGACGCGCGCCGCCTCGATGCCGTCGAGCAGGTCCGACACCGCCGCCTCGGTCGACACGCACGCGCTGACGCCGGCGTCGAACGCCCCCGCCACCAGCTCGCGCGCATAGTGACGTCGCAGGCCCACGACCCGCGGACCACCCGGTGTCCCGACGATCTCGCGCACCAGTGCCAGGGCCCCGTCGGTCGACGGCGGCAGATCGACGATCACCACCGCCGGCTGGCTGGCGATCAGCGAGGACACGGCACCTTCCGTCATCCCCACGGCGCCCACCATCTGCACGGCGTCGAGCGTCGCAATCAGCGCCGCCAATCCCTCCCGCTCGATGGGGCTCGAGTGCAGGATGGCAACGCGCGTTCGGTCGGACCCAGGCAACGGCGCCAGTTAAGCCGACTCTCAGGCGCGGGCAAGACCCAAAATGCGTGATGCCGCGCCGTCGCGTTCGGGGACCGACGCCGCCGTCGCCGGCAGCCGTACCGTGAACGCCGAGCCGGCGCCGGGCGTGCTGTCGAGCGCGACCGTCCCCCCGAGCTGGGTGACGAAGCGCCGCACGATGTGCAGCCCGAGCCCCACGCCGCCGTACCGGCGCGAATCGGAGCCGTCGGCCTGGCGGAACATCTCGAAGATCACCGCCTGGTCCTCCGGCCGGATGCCGATGCCGGTGTCGGCGACGCGCAGCACCAGCTCCCCACCCTCGACACGCGCCGACGCCTCGACACGCCCACGCTCGGTGAACTTGAGCGCATTGCCCACCAGGTTCCGCACCACCACCGTCACCTTGCGCGGATCGGTCACCACCGACACCTCCGGCGCCTCGATCCAGGCCAGCAGGACACCGTGGCGCCGTGGCATGCGCCCACACGCGATGCCGAGGTCGGTCCAGAGCGTCGACAGCGCCACCGGCTCGAGCCGCACCTCGTCACGACCGCTCTCGATGCGTCCGATCTCGAGCGTATCCTCGATCAGCTCCATCAGCTCGCGGCCCGCCGTCTCGACGCGCTCGAGGCAGCGCTCGCGCTCGGGCAGGTCGAGGGCGTGGTCGCGCGCCATCTCGGAGAACCCCAGGATGACGTTCAGGGGCGTGCGCAGCTCGTGCGACATCGTCGACACGAATTCGGTCTTGAGCTGGTTGGCGGCCTGCAGGTCGGCGATGAGCCGCGTGTTCTCGAGCGCGATCGCCGTCGCCTGCGCGATGCCGAGTGCGACGCGGTGCTGGCGCTCCGTGAACGGCCCCCGGCGCGTCCGGTCGGCGCAGATCAGCATGCCGACGACGTCGCTGCCGCGCGCGATCGCGACCACGAGCGTGGCGCTCATGTCCCAGCGCGCCATCAGGTCGGGCGGCATCAGCGCCTGCGCCAGCGGATCCGCGATCTCGACCAGCCCGCCGGGCGCCAGCCCACGCAGCAGGGGCAGACTGTCGCGCGTCACCTCGACGCGGGCCAGCTCGGCGGCCGGCTCGGCGCGCAGACCCGCTCCGGCCGTGAACCGGTACGCCTGGCGACGGTCGTCCCACGCGAAGGTGCTGGTCCAATCGCAGCCGACGGCTTCGACGGCGAGCCGATTGACCTCCTCCAGCATGTGCGGGCGGTCGGTGTAGCCGCCGAGCGCCTGTGCCACGCGCAGCAGCATGGCCGCGATGTCGGCCTCCTCGCGCTCGCTCGCCGTCCGCACGAAGGCCTCGAAGCGGTGACGATCCATCGACCACGCGCCGAGGACCGACGTCCCCCCCGCCACGATCAGACCGAACGCGCCGAAGCCCACGGCGTCGGCCGCCGTGAGGTGCGGGGCGGTCAGCACGAACACGCCGACCGCCGCGATCATCGCCGCGAGCTGCGGCCGCCATCCCCACGGGAACAGCACCGCCGCGCCGTTCAGGAGGCAGACCTGGATCATCACGTAGCGCTCGAGCAGCCCGCCGACGCCGACGTTGTAGAGCCCGCTCAGCGTGACGAGGGCGATCAGGAGGCCCGCGCTCGCCACCATCGGCATCCGTCCCGTCGGATGGCGCCGCGCCACGAAGACGGCCGTCAGCGCGGCGATGGCGTCGGTGGCGAAGCGCAGCGCGATCATCCGGCGCCGGTCCGGATGGTGCGCGCTCTCGAGCAGTACGAGCGCCAGGCCCGCCGGCAGGTAGACGGCGACGGCGAGCGGCAGGCGCTGGACGAGCAGACGAGCCGTGTCCGCTCGGAACGCGGCGGCGAGCCGCCGTCGAGCGTCGTCCGTCACCGCCGCGCCCGGGTGCTCAGTAGCCGTCCAGGAGGGCGACCCGCCCGCGATGCCAGGCCGCGTCCCCGAACTGCATCTCGGCGGCCCGCGCGCGCTTCAGGAAGAAGCCGACGTCGTGCTCGTCCGTCATGCCGATGCCGCCGTGCATCTGCACGCCCTCGTTGCCGATCAGCACGAAGGCGTCGGAGCAGCGCGCCTTGGCGACGCTGGCGAGCCGGGCCACCTGCCCGTCGTCGGCGCCGTCGTCGAGCGCACGGTGCGCCGCCATCACCACCGAGCGGGCCAGCTCGGTCTCGATGTACATGCGCGCCGCGCGATGCTTGAGCGCCTGGAACGTCCCGATCAGGACGCCGAACTGCTGGCGCGTCTTCAGGTAGGCGAGCGTCATCTCGAAACACGCCGTCATCGACCCGAGCATCTCGGCGCTCAGCGCCGCAGCGGCACGGTCGAGCACCCCCTGCAGGAGATCGGCGCCCTTCCCTTCGCCCCCGAGCACGGCCTCCGGGGTGACGGTGACGCTCTCGAGGCGCACGATGGCGGCCCCACGCGCGTCGACCCGATGCTGCCGCTCGACGGTGACGCCGGGCGCATCGCGGCGGATCAGGAAGAGCGTGACGCCCTGGGCATCGGTGGGCTCGCCGGCGGTGCGGGCCGAGACGACGAACCAGTCGGCGTGATGACCGTCGAGCACCTGGATCTTCTCGCCGGTGATCTTCCAGCCGCCGCCCGCACGCTCGGCGCGCGTCGTCACGTGGACGGGGTCCCAGCGGCTCGCGGGCTCCTGATAGGCGAGTGCCAGAAAGCGCTCGCCCGCGGCCACCGGCGGCAGATGCGCCTGCTTCTGGGCTTCGGAGCCACCCAGGAGGATGGCCGAGGCGCCGAGCAGTACGGTGCCGACGAACGGCTCGGGCATGAGGCCGCGTCCGAGCTCCTCCATCACGACCATCAGCTCGGTCCATCCGAGCCCGGCGCCGCCGTGGCTCTCCGGGATGACGATGCCGAGCCAGCCGAGCTGCGCCATCTCGGTCCACAGCTCGCGCGAGAAGCCGCAGCCGTCGCGGTCGTCGCGCAGGGCGCGCAGCCGCTTGAACGACGAGCGTCCGGCGACGAACTCGCGCGCGGTGCGCTGGAGGAATTCCTGCTCTTCGGTGAGGACGAGTGCCATGCGTGTCAATCCGGCAGGCCAAGCACTTGCTTGGCGATGATGTTGAGCTGGATCTCGGAGGTCCCGCCCTCGATGGTGTTGCCGCGCGAGCGCAGCCAGTCCCGCGTCAGCGTCAGCTCGTCGTCGGCGAATCCCGGGCCCTCCCAGCCGAGCGACTGCGGTCCGGCGATGCTCATCATGAGCTCGCGCCGGCGCTGGTTCAGCTCGGTGCCGTAGAGCTTGAAGATCGACGTCTCCGGCCCCGGCGCCTGCCCGGCCTTCAGGCGATCGCGCGAGCGCGACAGCGTGAGATCGAGGCCGAGCTGGTCCATCTCCATCTGCGTGATGCGGTCGCGCAGGATCGGGTCGGCGACGCGCCCGTTCTCCACCGGCAGGTAACGCCGCGCCATCTTGAGGAGGCGCGAGCGGTCGTCGCGCTCCTTGAAGACGTCGGCGATCATGTTGCGCTCGAAGCGCAGCAGCATCTTGGCGATGGCCCAGCCGCCGTTCTCCTCGCCGACGACGTTGCGCCGCGGCACGCGGACGTCGGTGAGGAAGGTCTCGCAGAAGGGCGACGCGCCGCTGATGAGCTTGATCGGTGCCACCGAGACGCCGGGCGCCTCCATGTCCATCAGCAGGAACGTGATGCCGGCGTGCTTCTTCTCGGTGTCGGTGCGGACCAGGATGAACATCCAGTCGGACTTCTCGCCGTACGACGTCCACACCTTCTGGCCGTTCAGGATGTAGTCGTCGCCGTCGCGCACGGCACGCGTCTGGAGACCGGCCAGGTCGGAGCCGGCGCCCGGCTCGGAGTAGCCCTGGCACCAGCGGATCTCGCCGCGGGTGATGCGCGGCAGGTGCTCGCGCTTCTGCTCCTCGGTGCCGGTCTGCAGCAGCAGCGGGCCGATCATCTCGAGACCGAAGCCGATGAGCGCCGGTCGCAGCCGCAGCTTCGCCATCTCCTCGGACAGGACCTTCGCCTGCTCCTTCGTGAGGCCGCCGCCGCCGTACTCGCGCGGCCATGTCGGGGCGGTCCAGCCACGCTCGGCCATGACGGCGAGCCAGCGGCGCGTGTCGTCGGGATACTTCCCCTTCTTCCCGCCCCAGCACACCTCGTCGGCGACGCGGGGCGGGGTGCGCATGGCGGGCGGCGCGTGCTCCTCGAGCCAGCGCCGCGTGTCTTCGCGGAAGGTGTCCAGTTCCGACATCCGGCGGACGCTAGTCGAGCCGTCCCGCCGGCGCAAGGCGCGTCAGTGGGGCATCAGCTGGAGCCCGAGGAAGACCTGGATACCGAGGGCCATCAGCACCGCGGCGCCGATCCAGGGGTGGACGGCGCGCGCCCAGGCGTCGGTCGGGACGCGCCGGGACACCAGGGCGGCCAGCGAGAACAGCACCACGATGACGCCCCCGACCTGGAAGTGTCCGCTCTCGGTGACGTCGAGATCGGGGCGCCAGAGCCACACGCTGAGCACCCCCCCCACCCAGGCGACGACGGCCAGGCCGTACGCCCAGGGCGACAGCTTCCGGTGCCGGGCGCGATGCGCGATCGCGCGTGGTCCGCGGCCCCGTCCCTGGACGGCGAGCGTCGCGGTCCGCACCGCGAGCGCGGTCACGACCAGCCCGAGGATCGGGTGCGCCCAGAGGACGAGACGAACGAGGCCGTCGCTCACGCCCGGACGACGCGCGCGCCGAGCTCGCGCACCGTGGCCTCGAGCTCCTCCCCGCGCACCATCGGGTAGAGGACGAGCCGGTCGATGCCGGCGGCCTCGGCCTGCGCCACCAGCTCCGTCGTCATGGGCTCGAACGTCGTCAGCGAGATCTCGAACGGCTCGTCGCCACGACCCGCGGCGACGCGGAGACGGCGCAGCTCGCGCACCGTCTCGGCGGTGGCGGCGACGGTCTGCGCGAAGCCGTACCAGCCGTTGCCCTCGCGCGCGGCACGGGCGAGCGCCGGCGGCGCATGGCCCCCGATGATGATGGGCGGGTGCGGACGCTGCACCGGCTTCGGCTCGAAGCGGATGTCGGCGAAATTGGCGAACCGCCCTTCGTGGTGCGGCACCGCGTCGGTCCAGAGCGCCCTGATGGCGCGCAGGGAGTCGTCGGTGATGGCACCCCGCTTGTGGAAGTCGACCCCCAGGGCCCGGAACTCGGGCTCGACGTAGCCGGCGGCGAACCCGGCGATGAGGCGTCCGCCCGAGATCACGTCCAGCGACGCCAGCGCCTTCGCGAGCACGACCGGATTGTGGTGCGGCAGCACCAGGATGCCGGTGCCGAGGCGGATGCGGCTCGTGACCGCGGCCACGTGCGTCAGCGACACGATCGAGTCGAGGAAGGGCGTCTCGGGCGGTGTCGGCACCGGGTTGTCGCGCACCGGCATGACGACGTGCTCGCCGGTCCAGATCGACTCGAAGCCCTCCTCCTCCGCCACGATCGCGACCCGCCGCTGCAGGACGGGATCGGCACAGGGACCGACGTTGATCGCGAACAGCCCAAAGCGCATGGCGCGGAAGCTGGCAGGGGGGTTCCGGGCAGTCAAGCATCCCCTGGACGTGGGATGGATTCCGGATGGACGAATAGCGGGGGTTTCCGTACAACCGACGAGATCGATGGACCGCAGGAGGGTGATCTCGATGTCTATCTCGAAGGTGCTCGGTGTCGTGGCGACGGTGATGCTGGCCGCGGCGACGGCGGGCGCGGCGACCCGGTGCAATCTCAACCCAGGGGGCCCGTCGGAGCTCGTGCTGACGGTGCCGCAGAGCGGGTCCGACTTCGACGTGGGCTGGACGGGCGACGTGCACGACTACGACGTGCCCGGCGGCGCGCGCTTCCGCCTCTGCCTCACCAACTGCGACAACGACACCGATCCGATCTGCGACGTGGAGGGCCAGGCCGATCAGCTCTCGGCCGCGGGGCGCACATTCGCGCCGCCGATCCCCGTCGTCATCGGCACCACCGCGGTCTGCATCCAGGCCAACTTCGCCGACCCCGCGGTCACCGGCACGGTGAACGTGGAGACCGGCGAGATGGCGGCCACCGCCAACCTCGCCGCCAACGTCTTCCTCACCAGCCTCACCAACGTGTGCCCGCAGTGCGTCGCCGGCACCTGCAACGGCGGCGCGAACTCCGGCGGCGCCTGCGCCGCCGGCGAGACGGTCAACGTCCAGGGGGCGACGGGTGACACCACCTACGACGTGTCGATCGACTGCCCCGCCAGCGGCGGTACCCCGATTCCCGTCCCGCTGACGGTGGACGTCACCACGGATCAGTCGACCGTGGGCAGCTGCAGCCGGGCGCAGGACGATGACTGTCCCGGGATGCAGACGTGCACCGGTGTCTGCACGGGCGGCCACGGCGGCATCGGCCAGGCCTGCTGCTCGACGACGACGACGAAGGCCTGCTTCCCGACGACGGTGACGCGCCAGGGCACGAGCGCCCCGCCCCTCCCCGTCTGGCCCGACCCGAGCTACCCCAAGGTGGAGAACACCGCCGCGGCCACGCTCGTGAGCGCCTTCTGCGCGCCGGGGGCGCCCTTCCCGTTCAGCCTGTCGGGGATCAACGAAGACGTCGGTCTCCCCGGTCCGGCCGCGTTCATCCTGCCGCTCGACCAGGAGCTCATCGGCGACACGGACGGCGACGGCCTGCCCGACACCCTCGACGGCTGCACGCACGACGCCGACTGCGACGACGACGGCGTCACCGACGGTTCGATCGACGGCGGCGAGGACACCAACGACGACGGCGTGGTCGACGCCGGTGAAACCGATCCGACCGACCAGGACAGCGACGACGACGGCCTGCCCGACGGCCTCGAGCGCGGTCTGATCGAGCCACAGCGGCCGGCCGACTTCGACGGCACCTTCGTCGCCGACGCCGATCCCGCCACCACCACCAACGGCGCGAACCCCGACACCGACGGCGACGGTCTCCTCGACGGTGACGAGGACGCCAACCACAACGGCCGCGTCGACGCCGGCGAGACCGACCCGAACGTCGCCGACGGCCCGGCCGGCGGCTGCTCCAGCGCCGCCGAGTGCAACGACGACGACCCCTGCACCGACGACAGCTGCCCCGCCGACGCCTGCGTCTTCATCCAGAAGAGCGGGGCCGAGGGCGCCAAGTGCGAGCTCGACGACGTGAAGGACGGGCCCATCTGCGGCACCGATCCGCTCGACGCCAAGACCGAGAAGGCCGTCAGCACGGCCCTCGCCAAGGTCGACGGCTTGCTCGCCAAGATCGCCACCGCCACCGGCAAGAAGAAGGCGAAGCTGATCAAGAAGGCGAAGGCGGCGCTCAAGGTCGCGCAGGGCAAGGCCGCCAAGGCCGGGAAGAAGGGCAAGATCAGCGCCGACTGCTCCGCCACCATCGTGGCGAAGATGGCGGAGTTGTCCGCGATCGTCGGCGCGCTCTAGGCATGTGACGCAGCGTCGCCGCCGGCCTGCGCCGGCGGCGACGCCCGTGTGCTACAAGCGGGCGCGATGGCACGCCGGCGACGACACCCGAGCCTCATCCCGCTCTCCCACGACCACCGCGACGCGCTCGGCCTGGCGTTCCGGCTGCACAACCCGTCGCCGCCGGGCCCCGTGACGCCGATGACCCCCGCGAGCACGCCGGAGAGCCGGCGCGCGGAGACGCTGGCGTTCTTCACCGATCACCTCGTCGCCCATTTCCACGCCGAGGAAGCGCTGCTGTTCCCCTTCCTGCGTGAGAAGGCACCGGCCACGGCGCCCCTGCTCGACGCGCTCGTCGCCGACCACCGCCGCTTCGAGCAGCTGCGCGATGCCGTCGAGGCGGCCGGCGACGACGCCGCCCGCGGGCCCGCGCTGACCGCCTTCGCCGACCTGCTCGAGACCCACGTCCGGCGCGAAGAGCGCGAGCTCTTCGAGTCCTTCCCCGACGGCCTCCCCCAGGACGAGACGCAGCGGCTCGGCGACGCCATCCGCGTCGCCATCGGACGGTCGCTCTAGTCGAGCCGTCCGCCCGGTCCGGTGTCGACCGGCAGCCCGGCGTCGCGCCACCCGGGCACGCCGGGGGCGCCGCCGAAGCCGCCCTGGACGTTGGCGAGATCGGTCCAGCCCGCAGCCGCCAGCAGCTCACAGGCACGCTGCGAGCGTCCGCCCGCCTGACAGCCCACCACGAGGCGTGTCGACGGCGGCAGGTGCCGGCCGACGATCGCCACGAAGTCGGCGTTCGGCGCCGGCCGGCCGCTGGCCGGATCGAGCTGCATGACCGCGACGTTGCGGGCACCGGCCGGATGTCCGGCGTCGTACTCGCCGGCGGTGCGGACGTCGAGATAGACGGCGGCGGGATCGGCGGCGAGGAGGGCCTGCGCTTCGGGCGGCGTCAGCTGGCGGATCGGCATGCGCGACCATCGCGCCGCCCCGGAAACCTGTCAACGCTACAAGCGTCGCGGCGAGCCTGCTAAGGTCCGCCGCCGATGCGCGCGCTGGAACGGCTGCAGCAGATCGAGCCGATATGGTCCGGTCTCGGCGCCACCCTGGTGGCGCTGGTCGTCCTGCTGCTGCTCCGTCGCTCCCTCCCGCCTGGTCAGCGCGAGCGGGGGCGCGCGGCGCTCGCCTTCCTGGTGGCCGCCCTGCTGGTCCGCCTTGCCGCCATCGGCCTCGTCGAGTGGGGGGGCGTGTGGGCGGCGCGCGGCATCCTCGGCATCCTGCACGTCGTCACCCTGGTGCTCGGGCTCTCCGGCCTGCTGAGCCTCGTGATCTTCGACCTCGGGCTGAACCGCCGGCGGATCCGGGTGCCGTCGATCCTGCGCAACCTGATCCAGGGCGGTTTCGTCGTCCTGGTGCTGCTCTGGTTGTGGAAGGAGGCGACGGACGACCTGTTCTCGCTCGTCACCACCTCGGCCATCGTCGGCGGCGTCATCGGCCTGGCCCTGCAGGGCACCATCGCCAACCTGTTCGCCGGCCTGTCGCTGCAGGTCGACCGTACCTTCGGCATCGGCGAGTGGATCAAGGTCGACGACGTCGTCGGCCGCATCCTCGAGGTGAAGTGGCGCGCCACGACGCTGCTCACCAAGGACGGCGACCTCGTCGTCGTGCCGAACTCCCGGCTGCTCGAGCAGGAGGTCCACAACTTCTCGCAGCCGAGCGGTGCACACCGCATCTGGTCGCGGGTGGGCTTCGCCTACCGCCATCCGCCGAACCTGGTGAAGGCGGCGCTGCTGGAAGCGGCCCGCGACGCGCCCGGCGTGCTGCCCTTCCCCGGCCCGGACGTCATCGTCACCGACTTCGGCGACAGCGCCGTCATGTACGCGCTGCGCTACTGGATCACCGACTACGAGCGGGACACCATCATCGACAGCGAGGTCCGTGCCCGCATCTGGTACGCGGCGCAGCGGTACGACCTCGAGATCCCCTTCCCGATCCAGACCGAGCACCACCCCGAGCCGCCGGCGGTCACCCGGCGCACGGCGCAGATGGAGCGGGCGAAGGCGCTCGCGGGCATCGAGATGTTCGCGATGATCCCCGACGCCGACCGGGACCTCCTCGCCGCCGCGATGCGTGACGCGTGGTTCGCGGCGGGGGAACGCCTGATCCGGCAGGGCGAGGCCGGCGACAGCCTCTTCCTCATCATCAGTGGCTCCGTGAGCGTGCGGCTCGCCGTCGACGGCGAGGAGCGCCAGCTCAACACGCTCGAACGCGGCGACATCGTGGGCGAGATGTCGCTGATGACCAACGAGGTCCGCACCGCCACCTGCATCGCCGTCACCGACGTGACGGCCCTCGTCCTCGACCGCGCCGGCTTCAGCGACCTGCTGGCGAAGCGGCCGGAGATGGCCGAGAGCATCTCGGAAGTGCTCGCCAAACGCCACGCCGAGCTCGAGGGCGAACGCGACCAGCTCTCGGTCGCGGCCCGCGCCCGGCGCAGCGCCGAGGTCAAATCCCGCCTCCTGGTCCGCATCCGGGCCGCTTTCAACCTCTGAACCGAGCTTGCAAAGTCATCTTCGATTGGCCATGGGCCAATCCAGGGGCTTGCGCGACTTCGTAGGAGGGGTTGATGAAGGACGTGGGCATCGAGCGTTACGCCAGCCGGTCCCAGGCTCTCGACCTCACCGGCATCGACTGGGAGCAGCTCCGTCACCGGCCGCTCGACGCGGCCACGGTGCGCACCCTGCGCTACATGCAGGACATCGAGATCCACACGATGATCTACGTGCGCTCGCTGCTCTCGACGCGCGCCATCGACGACCCCGACGTCGCCACCTTCCTCGCCTGCTGGTTCTACGAGGAGACGTTCCACGGCCGCGGCCTCGCCCGGCTGCTCGCGGCGGGCGGGCACGACACGGTGACGCGCCGGCGCTCCCGTGCCCCCCTCGCCAACCGCCTCGAGGAGAGCGCCATCCGTCTGGTGTCACAGGTCTGGCCCGACTTCGTCGCCGTCCACATGACGTGGGGCGCCATCAACGAGCTCACCACGCTCACCGGCTACCAGCGCCTCGCCGAGCTCGCCGACCACCCGGTCGTCACCGAGGTGCTGGCGCGCATCATGCGCGACGAAGCCCGGCACTTCGCCTTCTACTACCATCAGGCCGAGGAGCGACTCGCGCGGCCGGGCGCGCGCCGCGTCGCGCGCTTCCTCATCGACCACTTCTGGGCTCCGGTCGGCAGCGGCGTGCAGCCCGATCCGGAGGTGCGCTTCCTCGCCACGCACCTCTTCTCCGGCCCCGACGGACGCGCCGCCGCCCGTCGCGTCGACGGCACCATCCGCCGTCTACCCGGGTTCGAGGGCGCGCAGCTCATCGAGGCGTTCGTCGCCCGCGCGCTCGAGACGCATCCGCCGGCGCACGAGTCCGGACGCAGCGTGGCGCCGGCCGTGTCCTAGGAGCGCGACCCAAGACCATGTCTTGGGTCGGAGGCACCCGAGCGTGTGGCG
>CAYOIZ010000019.1:0-94166 GCA_964404165.1 uncultured Binatia bacterium (SeqCode)
GCAGCAGGGCCGCCGCGGCGGCGCTGCCGGCCCGACCACCGAGACGGGCCGCGGCGCGACGCCCGCGCTCCTCGCCGTGGAGACGCACGAGGAAGGCATCGTCGGGCTCGCCGGCGAGCGGGGCCACCTGCGTTCGGACGTGCGTCGTGAGCTCGGCGGCGAGGCGGTTCCGCGCCCCGGGATCGAGCGTGTTGCGACGGTCGGCATAGGCTTCGAGCGCCGTGAACGCGGCGTCGTCGAGGCGGGGACTGGCGCTCACCGGTGCCGCGTCCGCGATGGCGGGGAACGCTGCCGGCAGCTCGCGCACGACGACGGTGTTGGCGGCGAGATCGCCGAGACGCTGCGACTGGCGGGTGAGCAGCATGAAGAAGCCGCCGACCAGCCCGCCCGCCTGGATGTCGACGGCACGCAGGAGATTGCGGATGGCGGCCGCCTCGATGGTGAGCGGGTAGCCGCCGTCCATGACGGTGCGGATGCCGAGCAGCTGCTTGCCGACGGTCTGTCCGTCGCGGAACGCCTCGCACCAGAAGAAGTAGCCCCAGGTGACCGTGAAGATCCACAGCACGATCGCGGCGGCCATCCGTCCCGGCGTGAAGACGGCGGCGAGGAACGGCAGCACCGGATCGAACCACATCACGCCGACGGCGAGCGCCACGCCGGCCGTGAGCACCGTCGTGGCGATGATGCCGTCGACCATCAGCGCCGCGAAGCGGGAGCCGAGGCCGGCGAGCGGATAGGCGATGGCGACGTGCTCGGGGGTTTCCACCTCCATGCGGAGGTCGGCGAGGACGTCGGCGGGCGGTGCGTGCATGCGGCGGGGTCATTGTGGCCGGTGGGGCGCGAGGTTGCGAGGGGCGACGGCCTCGCGTCCGGCCGTCTGCCGTGCGAGATGGAGCCCATGCCGGGCCTCGACCTCATCGCCGGGTGCCTCGACGACGTCCCCGACGAGGTGCTGGCGTAGCTCCGAACGCGCGACCGATGGACGCGCCGAAGTCACTGGCCGTTCGTCTCGAGCTCCTGCGGCTGGCGATCCGCAATCGTCTGACGCGTCGTCCGGCGGTGGACGTCACGAGCGACGTCGTCGTCACCATGACGACCCATCGCGCGCGCGTGCCGTCCGTGTATCTGGCGCTGGAGTCGATCGCCCGCGGCCGCGTGCGGCCGGGGCGGCTGCTGCTCTGGATCGACGACCCGCAGATCCTCGCGGCCACGCCGCGCACCTGGCGGCGTCTC
This sequence comes from uncultured Binatia bacterium (SeqCode), assembly GCA_964404165.1. Lineage (GTDB taxonomy): Bacteria > Desulfobacterota > Binatia > DP-6 > DP-6 > DASYLJ01. The sequence goes on from CAYOIZ010000019.1 coordinate 1,234, forward strand.
GAGCGCCGCGGCGTCGAGATCCTCGCGGCCGAACGCCACGGCGTGCACACCAAGTGGTTCCCCTACGTCGGCTCCGTCGCCCGCCACGGGCGGCCGCTCGTCACGGCGGACGACGACATGATCTATCCCGAGGGCTGGCTCGCCGGCCTCGTGACCGCCCACGCCGAGCACCCGGACGAGATCGTCTGCTACCGGGCCCACCGCATCCGCTTCGACGGCGACGTCATGGCGAGCTACCCGACGTGGAGCCCGTGTCGCGACCAGCTGCCGACGCTGGCGAATTTCGGCACCTCCGTCTCGGGGCAGCTGTTCCCGCCGCGATTCCTCGAGTACGTGGCGCGCGCCGGTACGTCCTTCCGCGACGTCTGTCCCAAGAGCGACGACATCTGGCTGCATGCGTGCGCGGTGCGGCTGGGGATGCCGGTACGACAGATCGTGCCGGAGCCGATCCACTTCGAATTCATCCCGCGGACGCAGGCCGTGGCGCTCCACCTGACGAACTTCTCGCGCGACAACGACGTGCAGCTCGCCGCGACGTACACGGCGGAGGACGTCGCGAAGATCCGGGCGTCGGTGCCGTGACGCAGGCGGACGGGATGCTTCGCCACCGTGTCGGGGTGCGTCGCGGGCCCTGACGTCGGCCCGCGAACGCTGGTGGTAGCCCGGCGTGCAGCCGGACTACCACCAGCCGCGCTTCCGCGCATGACTCCCCCCCGGCTACAGGCGACCCGTGAGCAGCAGAATCACGAGAACGAGGACGACGATGCCACCGAATCCATAACCGTAGTACATGAGTGCCTCCTACGGCTGGTGAGCAACCAGCGTGCCGAGCTAGCCGCCTTGATCTTGCACGGCAAATGTATTCAGGCGCCGGTGTCGCACGTAGGCTTTACAAACCGCGCTGCTCAGTCCAGCCCCTCGCGACACCCGACACAGTCGGGAGCGCTCGATGCAGCGCGTGGGCCGAGACGCCGGTGTGCCGCACCGCGCAACCGCCCGCGCGTGGCGCGTGCCAGGTCGAGCAGAGCGCTCCCCGCCATGCCGAGCTGTCCGCGTCGCGCCGCCGCCTCGACGAGTTTCGTCAGCCGCAGCACCGAGCGGCGCACGGCACGGACCGCGTCCGCATCGTTCCCCACCTGCGCCGCGGCCACGACGCCGCCGAGCGCGGGGACCTGCGCCAACACCTGGCGCGCGAGCGCCCCGCCGTCGGGCGACACGCCCTCGACCACGTCCGTCATCGCCGCCGCACCGGCTGCGACGGCGTCGAGGCCGTCGAGCGTCGTGTGGTCGCAGCCCGCGCCGGCGTCACAGCCATCGTCGGTGAACGGATCGGCATCGTCGCACGAGAGCGCCTGCGCGGGACAGTCACCCGGCAGCGTCCCGATGAACTGCCCGAAGCCGACGGGCGTGCCGTCGAGCACGCGCTCGTCGATGGTCGCCGTCTCGTCGACGATCGCGACCGCGGCGCCGTTGCTGCTCGCCACCCACACCTCGTCGCTCGCCAGGTCGGTGGCGACGCCGAGCGGCATGTGCGGCACCGGCCGCTTCGCGATCACCCGGTCGGTCGACGCGTCGAGCACGGCCACGACGTCGTCCCCGGCACAGGTGACGAAGGCGCGCGTGCCATCGGGCGTGAAGGCGACGCCGAGCGGCCGGCGGCCGACGCGCACCGTTGCCGTGACGCTGTTGCTGACGGTGCCGATCACCGTCACCTGGCTGGCGCCGTAGTCGGTGACGTAGAGCTTCGCCCCGCCGGGTGCGACGGCGAGGCCGAGCGGGAAGCCGCCGACGGCGACGGTGTCGATCACGCGCCCGCTCGTCGTGTCGACGACGGAGACGCTGCCCTCGCGATAGTTGCCGACGTAGAGACGCGTGCCGGCCGGATTGACGACCACCGCGGCCGGGCCGTCGCCGACGCGGATGCCGTCGACGACGGTGCTCGTCCGTGCGTCGATGACGGCCACGGCGTCGTCGCCGTGCTCGGCCACGTACACCCGCGTCCCGTCCGGATGGACGGCGATGCCGAGCGGCTCGCGACCGATCGGGACGGTGACGGCGACGGCGGGCCCCAGCGGGTCGATCGCGGAGACGGAGTCGCCGCCGCGATTCGTCACCCAGACGCGCGTCCCGTCGGGCTGCCACGCCACGCCCCAGGGATGACGACCGACGGCGATCGTGCCCTGCGTCTCGTGGCTCGCGACGTCGATCAGCGCGACGGCGTCGGCGCGGTAGAGCGACATGGCGGCGAGCGACCGCCCCGTGGGACGGCACTGCGCCGCCGCCGCCGGCGCGCACCGACCGCCCACGCACGCCTCGACGCCGTTGCAGACGTCGGCGTCGTCGCACTCGGGGGCGGCGTCGCAGAGGGCGGGCAGCGTCGTCGTGGTCGTGGTGGTGCTCGTGCTGCTCGTCGTGGTGGTGCTCGACGTCGACGACGTCGAGGTGGTCGAGGTGGTGGTGATCGTCGTCGAGGTGGTCGAGGTCGTGGACGGCGGAGCGACGAAGCCGCGCACGGCGACGACGTGGTTGCCGCCGCCGAAGGTCGAGAACAGGAAGTCGCCGGTCAGCGGGTCGATGACGGCACCTTCGGCGCCGCTCAGGCCGTCGACGAAGACGGTGCGGGTGTCGGGCTTCGGGTCGCCGTTGGCGTCGACCTCGAAGGCCGTGACCTTGCCTGCCTGGTACTCGCTGACCAGCATGCTCGGCTTCGGGAACAACGGGGATCCCTGCGGCACGTAGATGAAGCCCTCGGGGCCGCCCTGGGTGGTCACCGAGTACGTCGCCGCGGTGACGTCCCAGGTGCCGGCGTCGTCGGCGGCGAGCGTCAGCGTGTACCAACGGTACGCGTTGTAGCTGACGAGCTTGGTCTGGCCGGCGCCCGGGAAACCGTCCGGGACGAAGTTGATGGCGCCCACCGAGGTGACGACCCCGAGCGGGCCCAGGTCGATCGTCTTGTTCACCACCGTGCTGCCCGCGCGGAGCTGGGCGAGCTTGTTGATCGGGTACTGCGTCAGGAAGAGCACGCCGCCCGGGCCGTAGGCGACGCCGCCGTCGTTGTACGTCCCCTCCGCGAAGGGCGCCGCCGTGCCCGCGAATCCCGTGATGTGCTGGTTGCCGTCGCGCACGGCGGTGAGGGTGTAGAGCGCGCCGGACGATCCGTTGGCCGCGCCGCCGATGACGATGGTGTTGGGGTCGCCGGGAAGGAAGGTGAGGCCGCCGAGCGGGCCCGGCACACCCACCGGCGAGCCGAGGTCGGCCACGGTGTAGCTGTCGGCATAGGGTGCCTGCAGCACCTGGGCGGTCACCGGCGCGCTCGAGAGCACACCGAGGAGGATGGCGACCGCGAGGAATCGGGTGGGGGGCATGTGGTCTGTGCTCCAAGCCGACCCGCCGACGCCCCACCCCGACGCGCCCTCGGCTCGACGCGCGATCGTTACTGCACATGCCCTCACCCAAGCAAGCGTTTTTTCTGTCCGTCGAACGGCGTACGGCGGGCCCTGTGGCGAGTGTTGATTCCCGCCGGACGCCGGCCTACGGTCGCGCGCCATGACGGTGGGGACAGCGGAGCGGCTGCGGCTTCTGTACGATCTGAGTCGCCGGCTGGCGACGTTCAACGAGCTGGACGACGTCCTCCGTCATGCCACCGGCGGGCTGCGCGAGCTGTTCGAGGCCGAGGGGAGCGCGGTCCTGATCCTCGATCCGGAGACGCGCGAGCTGCGCTTCCCGATCGCGAGCCAACGCGAGGGCAGCGAGGCCACCGTCGCCGAGCTCGCGGAGGTGCGCTTCCCGGCGGGGCAGGGGGTGGCCGGCTGGGTGCTCGAGCACGGCGAGGCGGTCGCGGTCGACGACGTCGCCAACGATCCGCGCTTCTACCGGGGCGTCGACAAGGCGACGGGTGCCACGACCCGCACGCTGCTCGCGGCGCCGATGCGTACCGAGGGACCGAGCATCGGCGTCATCGAGGTGATGAATCCGGCCCCCGGTCGCTCCGGACCCGACGACGTCGAGTTCCTCGACGCGGTCGCGAGCGACATCGCGGTCGCCTACGCCAAGGCCGAGCTGCACGACCGGCTGCGAGAGGAGGCGGCGACGCTGCGCCGTCTCGTGCGGTTGACCGGCAGCGTGCTGATCGGGGCGGGCGTGCTGGTCGCGGGCCTCTCCGCGTTCGCGGTGCTGGCGCGGGCGCTGCCGATCGGTGCCGTGCTCACGCAGCCGGGGCTGGTCGCCGGTGTGGTGGGCGTCGTCGCCGGCGTGGCGGTGCTGCGTACGGTGCGCACGACGTAACGGTCAGCGCTAGAGGTTGCCGAAGCGGTCGAGGTCGAACAGCCCGAACTCGATCGGCTCCTGGCGTCGGAAGTCGGCGTGGATCCAGTCGATCGTGCGCCACATCGCCGGGCTGGTGCGGCGCACGCCCCAGCGCGTCACCAGCTGCTCCATCGTCGCGGCGTCGGTGACCGCGGCGAGTGCCGTGGTGAAGGCGTCGATCTCGGCGACGTCGACGTCGAACAGGAAGTTCGGGTAGCTGCCGACGTAGCCACGCGCCACCGTCAGCGTGTCGTCGGCGGGCACGAGCCGCTTCGCCTCGTCGAACATGTAGGCGACGTTGGTGTGCGCCCGATTGTGCAGCAGCGTGTACGTGGCGCCGTCGCCGGCCGATCGCACACGCAGGAACGACACCTCCGGGAGCTGGGCGACCCATGGCCCGCGCACGCCCGTCAGCGGCTGCAGCGCGCGCTCGGCGCTGCGCTCGAGCGGCGAGGCGCCGGGACGATCGCACGGCGGCGCCGCACAGCGGTTCAGGAGGTCGGGCGGTCCCGATACGGCGGGCGTGCGCGCCACGATCATGTCGAGGAGCTGCCGTTGCACGTCGGGCGACGTGAACGGGATCTGCGTGCCGTGCGACAGGGAATGCATCCTGTCGACGAGGAGGTAGTCGAGCGAGTGCGTCGCGCCGACGTACCACGAGGCGCGGATCGCGTCGCGACGGTCGGCGGGCAGAAAGGCCAGGAACAGGTTCTCCGCCTGCATGCGCAGGTGGTCCATGTAGAGGCGCGTCGCCGCCTGGTGCGCCAGGTTGCCGAAGACGTCGTAGCCGGCGACGAGGTCGTAGTAGATGCGCTCGAACAGCGGGTAGTCGAGCACCCACGCCGTCTTCGGCGTGTCGCCGAGGAAGCCGCGCACGACGCTGGCGCTGTCGAAGTGACGGAAGATGGTGAGCTGCGCGTTGGGGTTGTCGCCGTCGCCGTTCCAGATGGCGTCGAGCGTGGGACCGCGGTGCTCGGGGTCGAGGGCGTCGTAGTACTGCTCGCGGACGTCGAGATAGCGCCGCTGATCGATGCCGTACTGGACGAAGAACTCGCCGGGGGCGAGGCTGCTCAGGTGCTCCGCGGGCAGGGCGAGCAGGCCCTTGGTCCGCTCGAGGAAGGTGGGATCGACGACCGACATGTCGTGATCGGGGTCGAGGAAGGCGGCGAAGAAGTGGTCCTCGATGACGTCGACGGCCACCTGTCCGCGGCACACCGGGCCGCGGATGAACGTCATGACGAAGTACTGCGCGTCGTCGAGCATGTACTGGTAGCGCGAGCGCGCCGGGATCTGGTCGAAGGTGACGAAGGGGTTCGACGCCTCCTCGGGCGCGTAGCTCGGGAGCCGCGTCGCCTTCCACCGCGTGTCGACGAAGAGCGCCGTCAGGCGGCGCAGCTTCGCGTCGTCGAGCGGGTAGGTGATGTGGGTCTTGTGGACGATGGTCTCGTCGAGCGGACGCAGGCGGTACCAGAAGCGATCCACGCCGGGCGGATCGTACGGGCGGCGCGTGGCGATCTCGTCGATCGGCGTACCGGGCGGGGTCGTCGAGCGCACGACGCGGAAGAACGGGCTCGACGGCACGTCGGCGAAGTAGAGGTGGGCCACGAACCAGTGCTCGTAGAGGTAGCGGCCGGTGATGCGCTGCTCGAGCGTGGTGCCGTTCAGGAAGCGCTCCCAGCGCGCGACCTCCGTGGCGACGGCCGTCGAGAGCGGCGGCGGCGCGGGGGGCGGCGGCGCGCCCTGCGCGATCCACGCCACCAGCGTGGCGTACTCGGCGTCGGCGAGCGGGGCCATGCCGTACGGCATGCCGCCCTGGCGGTGCGCGCGGGCGTAGGTGCCGAACTCGTCAGAGGTGGGGCAGGACAGGGCGCGGTTGATGTCGAGCCCGACCGCGTCGGGCAGGCGGGAGTCCGGTGCGAACGCCTGCGCGCGCCCGAGGGCCAGCATCATGTACAGCAGCGACGGCGCGCCGGTCCCGGTCACCGTGAAGAAGCCGCGCTGGCGCCACGCGGCTGGGCCGTGCGCGTCGACGAAGAGGCGCGTCGGTGCCGCCGCGTGGAGGCGTCCGCCGTCGTAGACGACCGCCTTGCTCGCGCCGCGCTCGAGGCCCTCGCCCGACGACAGCAGGAGCTGGCAGGGCGCGTCGTAGCAGCCGTGGCAGACGACGCAGCGCTGCTCGATGATCGGCTGCACGTCGCGATAGGTCACCGGTGTACCCGTGGCGGGCGGCATCGGCGGCAGGACGACGGGTGGGCCGAGCGGCGGGGGTGAGGAGCATGCCGTCGCCAGCAGCATCTGTGCGAGCGCGAGGACCAGGCGCCGCCTCGAAGGGGCCGTGTACGTCACGGCGGGGTTCCCTAGCACCCACTTCATCCGCGCGGTAGCGCCGCGGGTGACACCCGCGAGGCGCCGTCACGCGGACGCGGGTCGGGTGCCGCGAAGCCGCGCGACCTCCTGCTCGAGCTCGTCGATCCGGTGGACGAGGGGTGCCGTGGCGTCGCGCACCTCGTCGGCGGTGAAACGGGGCGTGATGTACTTGGGGCAGTTCCAGTCGAAGGCCGTCACCTCGATCACGACCACGCGCTCGACGAGCGCTCGCGTCGATGGGTCGGCGACGACCTGCTCGACCAGGGCCGGATTCGTGCCGGCGGGCTCGATGCGCGCGTGGCCGAGGATCTTGAGCCGTCGCTGGTTCGGGTAGTCCATCAGGATCAGCGCGACGCGATCGTCGGCGGTGAGGTTGCCGGTGCTGAGGAGCTGGTGATTGCCTTCGTAGTCGGCGAATCCGATCGTGGTCGGCCCCAGCACGCGCAGGAACCCGCGGCGCCCACCGCGGTGCTGGACGTAGGGCCAGCCCGACTCGGTGACCGACGCCATGTAGAAGCTGTCGCGTGCCGCGATGTAGTCGCGCTCGTGCGGGCCGAGGGGATCGGGTTCGGCGCCGCCGGACACCGGGCGGGCGCGTCCGTACGTCTGGTCCTGCGCCTTCAGGACGGCGGGGGTGGTGGCGAGCTGGAGGAACAGTCGCGACATGCTCCCCTACTCGATCATTTCCCCAGAAGGCTCAATATCCAATTGACGTCGTTCTCTGTTGCGTCATACGCAATGAACCGTGGACCGCCTCGAGACCATCGCCGCCTTCGTCGCCGTCGCGGAGACGGGCGCGTTCGTCGGGGCGGCGCGACGGCTCGGCCGATCGCCCGCCATGGTGACGCGGGCGGTGGCCAGCCTCGAGCGACGGCTCGGCGTCCGGCTGTTCCACCGCACGACGCGTGCCGTGGCGCTCACCGACGCCGGGCACCAGCACCTCGAGCTCGGCCGTCGCCTGCTCGCGGACTTCGCCACCATGGAGACGCATGCGGCCGCGGAGCGCCTCGCCCCCACCGGGATGCTCATGGTGGCGGCGTCCGTCGTCTTCGGGCGATTGCACGTGCAGCCCCTGGTGTCGGAGTTCCTGCGGCGGCATCCCGCGGTGCGCGTGCGGCTCGAGCTGTCCGATCGCCTGGTGTCGCTGGTCGAGGACGGGTTCGACGTGGGCATCCGCATCGGCCCGCTGCGCGACTCGACCCTGAAGGCGATTCGCGCCGGCCACGTCCGGCGGGCCGTCTACGCGAGTCCCGCCTATCTGGCGGCGCACGATCCGCCACGCGTGCCGGCCGACCTGTCCCACCACGCCTGCATCGCGTTCACCGGATCGACGCCCAATCCGTCGCGATGGGCGTTCGGGAGCGGACGGGCACGCACCGTGACGCTCGTGGAGCCCCGCCTGGTGACCAACCTGGCCGACCCGGCGATCGACGCGGCCGTGGGCGGTCTCGGTCCGACCTGCGTGCTGTCGTACATGGTCGACCACCTGGTGGCGGCGGGCGCGTTGCGTCCGGTCCTGGTCGATTTCGAGCCGCCCCCCATCCCGATCCACGTGGTGCATCCCGCCGGACGACACCTCCCCGCCAAGACGCGCGCCTTCGTCGACCAGGCCGTGGCCTCGCTGCGCGGGAAGTTCGTGGTCTGATCGATGACGGGCTATGCGATTTCGTGCGCTTCTGGCAGGCTGGCAGTTGTCGCCTTCCCGCGCCACGACCAAGGAGGACAGCATGCAGATCCAGGTGAATGCCGATCACACCGTCCGAGGGAGTGAGCGGCTGACCGCCCACGTCGGCGCCGTCGTCGAGGGGGCGTTGAGCCACTTCAGCGCACAGATCACCCGGGTCGAGGTCCACCTCAGCGACGAGAACGGCGCCAAGAGCGGTCAGGACGACAAGCGCTGCATGATGGAAGCCCGCATCGAGGGCCGCCATCCGATCGCGGTCACGCACCATGCGGCCTCGCTCGACCAGGCCATCGAAGGCGCGGCGGACAAATTGACCCGATCGATCGAGCACACGCTCGGTCGGCTTCGCGACGAGCACAGTGCCGGCGAACACCCGTTGTCCACCATTCCGGAATCCTGACGACCGGAAATCGCCGGACGCGACGGTCGCGCCGGAGTGATTGCGCGAGCCCCGCGAACCTTGTACCCGCGGGACATCGTGGCTGATCCAAACACGCAGACCGTCGCGTCCGGCAAGGTCGTCTCGGTGCACTACACCCTCACCAACGATGCGGGGGAAGTGCTCGACACGTCGTCCGGGCATCCGCCCATGGACTACCTGCACGGCGCCGGGAACATCGTCCCGGGGCTCGAGCAGGCACTCAGCGGCCGCAAGCCGGGCGACAGGTTCGACGTGGTCGTCGCCGCCGCCGACGGCTACGGCGAGCGCATGGGTCCGGGCCCGCAGCCGGTGCCGCGCAGCGCCTTCCCGAAGGGGGCGGAGATCGAGGTCGGCACGCAGTTCATGGCCGAGGAGCCGGGCGGCGAGCCGGTGCCGCTCTGGGTGACGAAGGTCGAGCCCAACACCATCCACGTCGACCAGAACCATCCGCTCGCGGGCGTCGACCTGCGCTTCAACGTCGAGATCGTCGCCATCCGGGACGCCACCGCGGAAGAACAGCAGCACGGGCATCCGCACGGCCCGGGCGATCATCACCACCACTGAGGCCGACATGATCCTCTGGGACAGCACGTCCGCACCCAACCCGCGTCGCGTCCGCATCTTCCTGGCCGAGAAGGGCATCGAGGTGCCGATCCAGCAGGTCGACATCGCGGCCAAGGAGAACCGGGCGCCGGCGTTCAAGGCGAAGAACGCGCTCGGCGGCGTGCCGGTGCTCGAGCTCGACGACGGCACGTGCATCGCCGAGAGCGTCGCGATCTGCCGCTACTTCGAGGCGCTGTACCCGTCGCCGCCGCTGTTCGGCACAGGCGCGGTCGAGCAGGCGCAGGTGGAGATGTGGCAGCGACGCATGGAGCTGTCGCTGTTCGTGCCGGTGTCGCAGGCCTTCCAGAACACCCACGCGTTCTTCGCGGGCCGCATCACGCAGGTGCCGGCGTACGGCGAGGTGTGCAAGGAGGTCGCCGCGCAGCGCCTGGCGTGGCTCGACGGCGAGCTGGCGGGCCGGGAGTTCATCGCCGGCGAGCGCTACACCATCGCCGACATCACCGCGCTCTGCGCCGTCGATTTCGGCCGCGTCACCGGCATCCGCATCCAGCCCGACCAGGCGAATCTGGCCCGCTGGCACGCGGCGGTATCTTCCCGCCCCAGCGCAAAGGCGTAGGAAATTCGTGCCGGGTCGATGGACCCGGCATCGGCGGGACGGGGCCTTCGGGCTGGCCTCGCGCTTGCTCCGATTCCGCCGGCCGTGACGTACGAGACGCTGCAGATCCGCCAGGTCGGGAGCGAGCGCATCAAGCTGGTGCGACGGGGCGCGCGCTTCCGCGTCGTCAGCGCGCCGTGGCTCACCCCCGCCAAGGTCCGCCCCGTCGCCGTGGTGCGTGCGTGGACGTTCCACTCGGCCGAGGTGGCGCGACGCGCGTTCCGCTTCGTCGTCGCGACGGAGCGCGTGTGGGACGCGCGCTTCCGCGGCATCGGCTGCTTCGAGCTGCGGGCGGAGGCCCTGGAGACGTCGAAGGCGTTCCGGCGCGCGGCCCTCGAGCATCGCGACCCGGCGCCGGTGGCGCGGACGCTCGACGCCCTCGACGCGCTCGCCGGCCTCCGCTAGACCTGCGCCGATGATCGCGTGTCTCGACCTGGAAGGCGTTCTCGTCCCCGAGATCTGGATCAACGTCGCGGAGCGGACCGGCATCGCGGCGCTGCGTCGCACGACGCGCGACGAGCCCGACTACGACGTCCTCATGAAGGGCCGCATCGCCATCCTCGACGAGCACGGCCTCGGGCTCGAGGACATCCACGCCGTCATCGACGGCATGGAGCCGCTCGACGGCGCGCCCGAGTTCCTCGAGTGGCTGCGCAGCCGTTGCCAGGTCGTGATCCTGTCCGACACGTTCGCGCAGTTCGCGCAGCCGCTCATGCGGAAGCTCGGCTGGCCGACGCTCTTCTGCCACGCGCTCGACATCGACGCCGCCGGCCGTGTGCGCGGCTACACGCTGCGCCAGGTCGACAGCAAGCGGAAGGCGGTGGAGGCGTTCCGCTCGCTCAACTTCCGCACCGTCGCTGCGGGCGACTCGTACAACGACACCACCATGCTCGGCGCCGCGCACGCCGGCATCCTCTTCCGCCCGCCCGCGAACGTCATCGCCGACTTCCCGCAGTTCCCCGTCACGACCTCGTACGCCGAGCTGGCGGACGCGTTCGTGCGGCACAGCGACGGCGATATCACGCGCTGAGCACGATCCCCCACCTCGACCCCGACGCCTTCCGCGCGCTCGGCCATCGCGTCGTCGACTGGATCGCCGACTACATGCGCCGGGTCGAGACGCTGCCGGTGGCGCCGCGCGTGGCACCGGGCGACGTCGCGGCGCAGCTGCCGCCGGCGGCCCCCGAGCGCGGGCTGGACCAGGCCGGGTGGGACGCGGTGTTCGCCGATCTCGAGCGCATCGTGCTGCCCGGTCTGCTGCACTGGCAGTCGCCGCACTTCTACGGCTTCTTCCCGTGCGACGCGTCGGGTCCCGCGATCCTTGGCGAGATGCTGGCGGCCGGCCTCGGCGTCAACGCCATGATGTGGTCGACGAGTCCCGCCGCCACCGAGCTCGAGACGCGCGTCCTCGACTGGATGGCGGATCTCCTGGCGCTGCCCGAGGCGTTCACGTCGCGTGCCCCGAACGGCGGCGGCGCCATCCAGGGAACGGCCAGCGAGAGCACGCTGGTGGCGATGGTGGCGGCGCGGCATCGCGTCGGCGCGGGCACGCTGGTGGCCTACACGTCGCGGCAGGCGCATTCGTCGGTGACGAAGGCCGCCATCGTGACGGGCATCGCGCGCGGCGTCGACGATCGCGAGCGGCTGCGCCTCGTCGACACCGATGCGACGCACGCGATGCGGCCCGACGCGCTGGCGGCCGCCATCCGCGCGGACCGGGCCGCGGGGCGGCGCCCGTTCTTCGTCTGCGCCACCGTCGGCACGACGTCGTCGACGGCCGTCGATCCGTTGCCCGCGATCGCCGACGTCATGCGCGAGACCGGCATGACGGCCGACGGCGGCTGGCTGCACGTCGACGCCGCGCACTCGGGGGCGGCATGCATCTGCCCCGAGTTCCGTTGGATGCTCGACGGCGTCGCCGCCGCCGACTCGCTCTGCTTCAACCCGCACAAGTGGCTGCTGACGAACTTCGATTGCGACTGCTTCTGGACGCGCGATCGTCGCGCGTTGACCGCGGCGCTCAGCATCACGCCCGAGTATCTGCGCAACCCCGCCAGCGACGCGGGCGCCGTGATCGACTACCGTGACTGGCAGGTGCCGCTCGGCCGGCGCTTCCGCGCGCTGAAGCTCTGGCTCGTGCTGCGTCACTACGGCGCCGAGGGGTTGCGGGCCCATGTCCGCGAGCACGTCCGGCTGGCGGCGTTGTTCGAGGGCTGGGTGCGGGCGGACGCGCGCTTCGAGGTGGTGGCGCCGCGCACGGTGAACCTGGTGTGCTTCCGGCTCCGCGGCGACGACGCGCGCACGCTGGCGCTGCGTGACCGGCTCAATGCGAGCGGCCGGCTGTTCCTGACGCACACCATGCTGCCCGTCGACGGTGTCGATCGCGCGGTGCTGCGTCTCGCCGTCGGCTCGACGCCGACCGCCGAGCGGCACGTACGCGCGGCCTGGGACGTGATCCAGGCCGAAGCGTCGAGCGTCTAGGAGCGCGACCCAAGACCATGTCTTGGGTCGGAGGCACCCGAGCGTGTGGCGACACGTCGCGTGCGACCACTCTGGTGCGGCCGGCGAAGCCGGCGCACCATACTGCTCCGATCGCCGACGCCGACTCGCCGAGTGCTTGCCGCGCAGCGGTTCTGCGGTCCGGACCCCATGCGTGCTTCCCATGGAGCGCCGGCTTCGCCGGCCGCGACACCCAGGTCGCGCGGGACGAATCGCGCCATGCTCGGGGTCTTCTTCGACCCAAGACATGGTCTTGGGTCGCGCTGCTAGCCCGTCGCGACGGCCCGGTCGGCGCTCCTGCTTCGGGCCGTGACCGAGCCGGAGCCCCAGCGCGCCGCCACGAGGCCCGCGGCCGCCGCGACCGCGGCGACGAACGCCCACGTGTGCAGCGCGCCGGCGCCGATCAGGAGCCCGCCGAGCGGCGGCGCCGTGATCTGCGCGATGGAGCCGAGCGATTGGCTGACGCCGAGGACGGCGCCCTGGTCGTGCCGGTCGACGTGCTGCGTGATGAGGCTCGTCAGCGTGGGGCGGAGCACGCCCTGGCCGAACGCCGCCAGGGTGGCGACCGCCACCAGCGGCCCGACCTGATCGATGAGGCCGAGCAGCAGATAGCCGGCGGCCATCGCGCCGAAGCCGGTGGCGACGAGCCGCGGCTCGCCGAAGCGCTGCACCAGGCGTCCGATCAGCCCGCCCTGCAGGATGATGCCGAAGAAGCCGGCGTAGGCGAACAGGTAGCCGATCTCGCGCGGGGTGAACGGATGGCCTTCCCAGCGAAAGGTGCGCTCGGCGAAGAGTGCAAAGCCCGACGTGAAGGTGGCGAAGGCGAACGAGAAGCAGAAGAACTGCATCAGCAGTCCGGAGAGGACGGGACGGCGCAGGTAGGGGGCGTAGGCTTCCCAGTCGAGCAGGCCCGGGCGACGGCCGGCCGGGAGATCGGCGTCGTCGGTGGGGGCCTTCGGGATCGGCTGGTTCTTCAGCAGGAACGTCGTGCAGAGGATGCTCGTCATCGACAGGCCGGCGGCGGCCCAGATCGGTGCCTCGAGGCCGTACCGGGAGAGATGGCCGGTGACGGCCGGGCCGAGGAAGAAGCCCAGGCCGAAGGCGATCCCGATCAGGCCGAAGGCACGCGCGCGACGTTCGGGCGGCGTGTTGTCGGCGATGTACGCCTGCGCGACGGTGAGGTTGCCGGCGGTGGCGCCGTCGATGATGCGGGCGACGTAGAGCAGCCACAGCGTGTGCGCCTCGGCCATGACGATCAGGCCGATGAAGGTGCCGATCTGGCTCATGACGAGCACCGGCTTGCGCCCGATGCGGTCGGAGAGCCGGCCGAGCAGCGGGCTCGAGACGAGCTGGCAGGTGGCGAACACCGACACGAGCAGGGTGGCGTCGAGCGGCGTCGCACCGAAGCGCTCGGCGTAGATCGCGAGCAGTGGCAGGACCAGCGTCAGCGCGAAGACGTCGGCCAGGACGACGAGGAAGATGGGAAGGAGCATGGACGTCCCGGGTCAGGGCAGGCGTGCGTCGCAGCGGCCGTCGGTGCAGACGCAGGCGCCGCCACAGTCGAGGGTACCGGGACGGCAATCCATCGTGCATGCGATGCCGTCGCATTTGGGGGCCTCGGCCCTGGGAACGCACGCGGTGGGGTGGCAGCAGGTGGCTTTGACGCAGTCGGCGTCGGTGCGGCACCCCGCCTCGGTGGTCTTGGCGGCGCAGCCCGCTGCGAGGGCCAGGCACAGGCTCATGGCCAGCAGGAGGCGCGACGGCATGCTGCTGTCTACTATCGAAGCGGGATGTCCGCCAGATCGTAGCTCTGCCAGCCGGGGCCATCGAAGTGCCACCACTCCGTCGGGAACGGCTCGAATCCCTCGGCCACCATGGCGCGCTCCAGGAGGTCGGCGTTGTGGCGGGCAACCGGTGACCAGTCGACGGCGTCACGATGGGCGCGGGTACTGAAATCGTCGTAGTCGGTGGGCATGACGAGGGGAACGCCGCCGGCGTCGACCAGCGTCACGTCGACGGCGGCGCCACGGTTGTGCTTCGAGCCCTCGACGGGCCGCCCGTCGCGCACCACGGGCTCGGCGACGTAGCGCGCGTCGGGCACCAGCGCCCAGAACCGCTGCTGGACGGAGAAGGGGCGGTAGCAGTCCCAGACGAGCAGGCCGAGGCCGTCGGTACGGAGGCGCTGCTGCACGCGGACGAGCCGCTCGGCGACGTCACGACGGAGCAGGCAGCGGGCTGCGGGGTAGACGGCCGTGCCGGTGAAGTTCGCGGTCGTGGCGTAGCGGACGTCGAGGACGATCGAGGGATCGAGGCTGTGGACGTCGACGAAGGTGCTGCTGTTCACGCACGCCGTCACCACGAGTGCCATGACGGCAGGGATCGACCGCATCAGCGGTGGTGGTAGCAGACGGCGGCGGACCGCCGCCATCGAGGCGTCGGCCTGGATCCCGTGAAGCGCGCGGTCATCGGTATGTACGTGACTTCACGGCTCGCCCCGCGCGGAGCGAAAAACACATCGCTGGATAGCTGATACCATGCTTTCAAACCCGGCATGGTTCCTGCTGCGTGGCGTGTGGAACCGGACCGCGGCGCCAGCGCCGTGTGTCCCAATGAGCAGGAGGACATTCGATGAAGAAACTGTTGCTGATCGTCACCGTTGCCATCACGGCGGCGTCTGCGCAGGTTGCGCGCGGGCAGGCCATCGGGGAGTTGCTGGTGAAGGGCGGTGTCGTCGTCCAGGTCAACGAAGACGCCATCGCCGAATCGGTGGGGATGACGATCCCCCCGGGCCCCGCGGGCTATACGAAGTTCACGGTCACCCAGGCCTGCGTCGACACCGACGAGTGCAAGATACACTCCGGAAGCACGCTGTCGCTCGTCCAGAGCGTCAACGGAGGTACGGGGCTCCAGCGCGATCACTGCGTGACCTACACGCCCGGCTTCCCGACGCCCCTGACGAGCTTCACGTGCACGAGTTCCACTACCGCACCGTGCCATTGCCGCATCATCGGCGTGTGGACCCGGAAGTAGCCCCTTCGCTGTAGGGCGAGCGCGTTGGGGTGGCGTAGCGTCGCTCCAACGCTCGCGTCCACTTCGTACGCCAACGTTCGGAGAGGAGTGGCCATGGTCTCTCGCCTCGACTCGATTCGTGGTCTCGCTGCCGTCGTGTTCCTTGCCGTCACGGGAGGGTCCGTGCTCGCGCAAGGGTGCCCCGGGCAATGGGTCACGCCGACGCCGCACCCCTACACGACATTCGCCGGAGCGCCCCACACGCTCTACGCGTGGCCGGGCGATCACATCGCAATCCTGACCCCGACGCCGAACCGATGCGGGGCGACGATGCGGCGGTTGGTCGCCGCTTACGACGACGCCTACGAGTTCTACTTCGCAGCCACGGGGATCGAGCCGATCGCCTATGCTCCGACGCTCTTCGATGGCCGGGGGACGATCGCGATTGTGCCCGATGGCTCCACCTGCGGGGCGGGCTGTGGCTACCTCGGGTTCACGGGAATCGAGCTGATCGAGTCGGTATTCGAGGAAGCCTACGTCGGCCTCCACGACCATGGTTGGTACACGGGTACGGCCCTGTACGAGCTGGGTCGAAACTTCTGGTTCTATGGCGACCGCCTCGGGTATCCATCCGAGCCCGGTCTCTGGGGCGACGTCGATGCCGCATACGCGGTCTTCATGAGCCTGTCCGTGGTGGACGCTTTGGGCCTCACCGGTAGCCCGTTCGGCGGGTCCAATTTCGCGGACTGGAGTCGCCAGCGATTCGGCGTGGTGGATCGGTACGTGGCCGACCCCGCACTGAACTGGGGGAATGCGGTTCGCATGCAGGCCCAGCCTCCCCTCCAGAACCTCGGATCGAACCCGGACATCATTGCGTCGTTCCTGCATCGCCTGGAGGCCGTGCACGGCCAAGAGTGGGTTCGACGCTTCTGGCGCGAAGCCGGACTTCGCCCGATGAGGGCGACCGCCGAGGATGCGGTGGACAACATGATCCTCGCCGCGAGCATCGCCGCCGACGCCAATCTGACGGACGTCATCGAGACGTCGTGGCGTTGGCCACTCTCCACCAACGCGGGCGCCGAAGCCCTGGCGCTTCTCGGCGCCCCGGTCGCCTTCCACCCGTACGACGGAACGTGCGGCAACGGGACCGTCGATGTCGAGGAGGAGTGCGACGATGGAAACGCGACATCCGGCGATGGGTGTGAGGCGGACTGCACCCTGTCAGTTCCCGGGCGGTGTGTCGTCGCCAAGCGAAAGGCAATGGCGAAACGCATCGATGCCGATCTTCGATGTGCGGCGAGCGCCGCGAGTCGCGGTGGTAGCGTGTCCCCCAACTGTCTTGCCAAGGCCGGCGCAAAGATGGCGAGCGCATGGACGAAGGCAGAGACTAAGGGGGGGTGTCCAAGCACGAACACGCTCCCGGCGTCAGTGCAGCGGGCCGAGCGATGCGCGGCGAACCTGGCGCCGGCCCTCGATGTCGCGCGGGCCACGCTCCCGCGGTCGTCGTGCGCGACGATCAAGTTGCAGGCGTCCGGCCGGCGCCTTCAGGACATAGTGGGCTGTCACGGCAGGGCATTGGCGAGGGGTCTCTCGGTAGACGCCGGGTGCATTTCGAAGGCCGAGACGAGATTCTCGGCGACAATGGGCAAAGGTGAAGTCCGAGGAGACTGCTTCACGATCGGAGATACGGCCGCCATCGCGCGACTGATCGACGCCTGCTCGAGGGCTGTTCTCCGATAGCGTCGATCATCCCCGCCGCGTGGACGTCGATGAAACCCGTCACGGTGGGTACAGCCGATGGGCACCGTGACGAGAAGGAGAGGGCAGAGGTGGACTTGCAGTTCGCAACGGCATCGGCGTAGCAGGAATCGCATGCGGATGACGATGATCGTGATCGGTATCCTCTGCGCCGTTGCGTCAGCCGCCGAGCATGATCATGCGCCGCCGTCGGAGACGCCGCCGCCCCTGTTCGACGATCTCGGCACCTACTCGCACCCGGTGACGACGTCGAGCCCGGACGCGCAGCGCTACTTCGACCAGGGCCTGCGTCTCGTCTATGCGTTCAACCACGACGAGGCCATCCGTGCCTTCAAGGAGGCGGCCCGTCGCGATCCGGACTGCGCGATGGCGCAGTGGGGCATCGCCCTCGCACTCGGCCCGAACTACAACCTGCCCATCGACGCCGAGCGCGAGCGTGCCGCCGACGAAGCGTTGGCACGCGCGCAGGCGCTGGCGCCGAAGGCGAGCCCGGCGGAGCAGGCCTACATCGCCGCGCTGGCGACGCGCTACGCCGACGGCGAGCGTGCCGTGCTGGACCACGCGTATGCCGCCGCCATGCGGAAGGTGATGCAGCAGCATCCCGAGGATCTCGACGCGGCGACCATTTTCGCCGAGTCGCTGATGGTGCTGCGCCCGTGGGCGCTGTGGCTGCCCGACGGCAAGCCCGCCCCCGATACGCTCGAGATCGTCGCGACGCTGGAGGGCGTGCTGGCGAAGAATCCGAACCATCCGGGCGCGAACCACTACTACATCCACGCCGTCGAGGCGTCGCCGGATCCGTCACGCGCGCTGGCGAGCGCGCAGCGCATCCCCGGGCTCGCGCCGGGGGCGGGGCATCTCGTGCACATGCCGTCACACGTCTACATGCGCGTCGGGCGCTACGCAGACGCCGTCACTGCGAACGAGCGCGCCATCGTCGCCGACAAGAAGTACATCGCGGCCGAAAAGCCGGCGGGTGCCTACCCGATGATGTACTACCCGCACAACATCCACTTCCTGTCGGCGGCCGCGTCGATGGACGGACGCAGCGCGGTGGCCCTCGACGCCGGTCGCGACGTCTCGAAGGAGATCACGCCGGAGATGCTGCGCGAGATGGCGATGCTCGAGTACTTCGCGCCGACGTCGGTGCTGGTGATGGTGCGCTTCGGCAGATGGACCGAGATCCTCGCCGAGCCCGTGCCGCCGGCGGAGTTCGCGTACTGGAGCGGCATGCACCACTTCGCGCGCGGCATGGCGTTCGCGGCGACGGGCAAGCTCGACGAGGCGATGGCGGAGCGCACGAAGCTCGCGGCGATCGCCGTCGACACGCCACGCGATCGCATCGTCGCGGACAACCAGCCCGCGCAGCAGCTGCTGACCCTGGCCGCGGGACTCCTCGGCGGCGAGATCGCGGCGCGCCGGAACCTGCCCGAGCCGGCGGAACGCTTCCTGCGCGACGCGGTGGTGCGTGAGGACGCCTTGCCGTACACGGAGCCGCCGCCGTGGCCGCTGCCGGTGCGGCACTATCTCGGAGCGCTGCTGCTGGCGCAGGGACGGGCAGGCGATGCGGTCGTCGTGTATCGGGACGATCTCGAGCGGAACCCGGGGAACGGGTGGGCGCTCTACGGGCTCGCCACGAGCCTGCGTACGTCGGACCCGAGCGAGGCGGGCAAGGTCGACGCGCGCTTCACCGATGCATGGCAGCGGTCGGACGTGAAGCTTCCGGCGTCGCGGTTCTAGCCCCGCCCGTACGGGTCGTCGAACACGAACTTCCACGTCCCGTCGGGCAGCCGTCGCACCATCTCCGAGTGCCATTGAACAAGGATCGCATCGTGGACTATCGAGTTGCCTCCCTATGGACGAAACTATTCAAGACAAACTCTCGGGTGCCGACTCGACCAAGTCGCTTCGAGCCGAGCGGCGTGTTTCTGAGGCTTTTCGTGCAAAGCGTTGGGACACCTATCACGGGCCATTCTATCGTGACCCTGAGACCAAGAAGCTGCGCGAAGTTGATGTCGTTGCGCGCCAGGTATGGGTTCGTCGCCTCAAGTCGGGGCAGCAAGCAGTGAGGCTTCACTTGTATGCCGAAGTGAAGTCGATCAAGGGGTATCACTTGCTGTTCTCGCGCTATGACGCGCGCTCGATGTTGCACTACCAACTAAGACTCTGGCCTGGGACGTTCGATCAGGGGAAGCATCGCTGGTTGAAGAAGGCACTGCTGGTTGAAGGCCTCAGTGACGCGGAGGTGCTCGTCTGGCTGCGAAAGTTTGAGCAAGTCGCTTTTCCTCGCCAGCGCCAAGCGATGAGCACGGGTTCCTTTGAGCCGCCTCCCGTAAAGTGGTGGTCTTCTGCTTTTCGAGAGACCAACATTGGAGCAGCCAAGGATCTGGACAACTCCGTCCTCTGGAGGAGCGTGCTGGCGCTGCGATCTTCATTCGCAAGTCTTCGACGCTACATGATCGACTACCATGGGACCGGAATCGCGGGAGCATATTCCGCTGCAAAGACTTTTGATGAGTCGCCGAGCGAGTGGCTGGGCGATTCGCTTCGTCGGCATGCGACGATGGTCGATTATTTCCACCCAGTGGTGTTCGTCGAAGCACCGATTTGGGTGGCCGGGGAGAAGTCCATTACGTCAGTCCCATGGGTCCGATTCGTGCAGCTCAATCCCTTGGGGCTAGTCATCTCATGGTGCGATGTGGTGCACCTCGAGCGCCTCAAGGAGTACGTTGTGGTGGTCTCGAAGCACTACGAGCGCCAGCGACAGAGACTAAAGGCGCAGAGGCTTGCAGAAGATGCCTCGTGACGAGGGCGCCCTTACCCCCGTCCGTACGGATCGTCGAACACGAACTTCCACGTCCCGTCCGGCTGCCGTCGCACGATCTCGATCGCCTCGCCGCCGGTCTCGACCGGTTCACCCTCCGGTCCGGTGAACTTCGCGTGCCAGTCGTTGTACAGGATCACCAGGTCGCGCCCGGCCGTGAACGACTTGATCACCTGCAGCTTCATCGTCGGCTTCGCCTCGAGGAGGCCGCCGAGCGCCTCGCGGATGGCCTCGCGGCCCTTGGCCTGCTGGTCCGGGCTCGGGAGCAGCACCGCGTCGTCCTCGTAGAGCCCGACGAGGTCGTCGAGCTGACCGGCGTTGGCGTACTTCTCGAAGAGCGCGTCGCATTCCTCGGCGGTCCTGGCAGCCATGGCGGGTCCCTCCTGCCGCGGGCGTAGCAGAGGTCGACCCGGCTGGCCATCCCGGGGGCGTGGGTGGTATCGATCCGGGTCGTCCCATGCCGACCGATCTCCCGCTGACCACCCGCTTCACGCTCGGCCCCGCCATCACGGCGGAGCAGCGTGCGTTCCTCGCCCAGCACGGCTTCCTCGTCTTCGACCAGGTGGCTCGCCCCGACGAGGTGGCGATGCTCGTCGAGGAGATGGAGCGCATCCAGGCGCAGTGGCTCGCCGAGAAGCGCACGCGCGTCTTCGGCATCCCGATCTTCTTCGGCAAGGATCACGAGGGGAAGCCGTTCCTGCAGCGGCTCGCCTTCACGTCGATCTTCTCCGACCGCATCCGCGCCTTCGTGCGTGACCCGCGCTTCGCGCCCATCCTCGACCTCATCGGCAAGGACGCGCGCGTCGGCGACGCGGAGAAGGACGGCGTCGTCATCAACCGCTTCATGAACGTGCCGGGCAGTGTCTATCCGCGGCTCGGCTGGCACACCGACGGCCTGCGCGACATCTTCTACGGCCGCATGCCGCAGGAGATGCTCAACATCGGCCTGCACCTCGACCGATGCACCGCCGACAACGGCGGGCTGCGGCTCATTCCCGGCAGCCATCGGCAGGGGTTCTGGTCGATGTGCTTCCGCAAGGCGTACTTCGTCTCGCACGCGCCCGATCCGGCGGAGGTCTGCGTCGAGACCATGCCCGGCGACCTCACCGTCCACGACGGCCGGCTGTGGCATCGCGTCGCGCAGTCACCGCACACCGGCCTCGCCAGCCTGCGCCGCTCGATGTACCTGCCGTACCTGACGGGACCGTACGAGCCGAAGAGCGACGAGAGCCCCACGCCCGCCTATCACCGCGTCGCCGAATGGCTGCGTGGCCGTCCCACCTGAACGAGGAGAGCATCGGATGTCGCGACGCGTACGCTTCGGCGTGACCCTGCCGCAGATCAAGCGCACGTGGACCGACGCGCGCGACACCGCGATCGAGCTCGATCGGCTCGGCTTCGACTCGGTGTGGGTGTGCGATCACCTCTACGGCGTGCCGATGCCGAACCTCCCCATCCTCGAGGGATGGAGCGAGCTGGCTGCGGTCGCCGCCGTCACCGAACGTGTCGAGCTCGGCACCCTGGTCACGCCGCCGTTCTTCCGCAACCCGGCGGTGCTCGCGAAGCAGATCGCCACCATCGACAACATCGCCGGTGGCCGCGTCATCGCGGGACTCGGCAGCGGCTGGTTCGCGTCGGAGTACGAGGGCTACGGCATCCCGTTCCCGCCCGTCGGCGAGCGGCTGCGCGCGCTCGAGGAGACCTGCCAGCTCATGCGTCGGATGTGGAGCGAGGAGCAGGTGACGTTCGAGGGCACGACGACGAAGACCGACGCCGTCTGGTGCGAGCCGAAGCCGCCGCGTCGCGTGCCCATCCTGATCGGTGGCGGCGGCGAGAAGGTGCTGCTCCGCATCGCCGCGCAGCACGCCGACATCTGGAACAACCTCGCCGTCTCGCAAGCGCAGCTCGGCAGGAAGGTCGAGGTGCTGCGCCGTCACTGCGACGCGGTGAAGCGCGACCCCGCCACCATCGAGGTGTCGCAGCAGTGTCTCGTCGTGATCGCGCCCGACGAGGCGTCGGCGCGCGAGGCGCTCGCGAAGGCGAACCGCATCTACGGCGGACACATGGGTGGCGGGCTCGAGGAGCACGGCATCTGGGGCTCGCCGGCGCAGGTCGTGGAGCGCATCGAGCGGCACGTGAAGCTCGGATGCACGCTGTTCGTCATGGAATTCTTCGGCAAGGACACGCGCGAGCCCGCGCGGCTCTTCGCCGAGCAGGTCATGCCCGCATTCCGGGCCTAGGGAGACGTCGATGCAGGAAGTCTGGATCATCGGAGCGGCGCGGAGCCCCATCGGGCGGCGCAAGGGCGGGCTCGCAGGGTTGCACCCCGCCGACCTCCTGGGCCTCGTGCAGCGTGCCGTCGTCGAGCGCAGCGGCATCGACCCGGCGGCCGTCGGGCAGGTCGTGGGCGGCGCGGTGTCGCAGGTGGGCGAGCAGTCGTTCGACATCGCGCGCACCGCGTGGCTGGCGCAGGGGCTGCCGATGGAGGTCGCCGCGACGACCATCGACGCGCAGTGCGGCTCGAGCCAGCAGGCGACGACGCTCGCCGCCGGCATGATCGGCGCCGGCATCGAGGACGTCGTGCTCGCGTGCGGCGTCGAGATGATGACGCGCGTGCCGCTCGGCTCGAACATGGCCGGCGGCTCGCCGCTGCCGAAGTCGTACAAGACCCACTACGCGTTCGCGTCGCAGTTCGCGGGTGCGGAGATGATCGCCAAGGAGTACGGCATCACGCGCGAGGACACCGACCGCTTCGGTCTCCTGAGCCAGCAGCACGCGATCCAGGCGTGGAAGGAAGGCCGCTTCGAGCGCGAGGTGGTGCCGATCACGGCGCCGGTGCTGGGCGAGGACGGCAAGCCCACCGGCGAGACGCAGGTGATCAGCCGCGACGAGGGTCTGCGCGAGACGTCGCTCGAGAAGCTCGCGTCGTTGAAGGCGGTGCAGGAGGGCGGCATCCACACCGCGGGCACGTCGTCGCAGGTGTCCGACGGGGCGTCGGCGGTGCTGCTGGCGTCGCCGGCCCGCGCGAAGGCGCTCGGGTTGAAGCCGCGGGCGCGCATCGTCGCGACGACGCTCGTCGGCGTCGATCCGGTGACGATGCTGAAGGGCCCGATCCCCGCGTCGCGCAAGGTGTTCGCGCAGACCGGGCTCACCGTCGACCAGATGGACACCTTCGAGGTGAACGAGGCCTTCGCGTCGGTGGTGCTCGCCTGGGAGAAGGAGATCCACCCCAACCCGGAGCGCGTGAACCCGAACGGTGGGGCGATCGCGCTCGGACATCCCACCGGCTCGACCGGCGCGCGGCTCATC
The DNA here is from genome assembly GCA_964404165.1 of uncultured Binatia bacterium (SeqCode). Taxonomy (GTDB): domain Bacteria; phylum Desulfobacterota; class Binatia; order DP-6; family DP-6; genus DASYLJ01. The sequence continues at coordinate 24,629 of CAYOIZ010000019.1, forward strand.
ACCACCGCGCTGCACGAGCTCGAGCGGACGGGTGGACGCTACGGGCTGATCGCGATGTGCTGCGGGGGCGGATTGGGCACGGGGACGATCATCGAGCGGATGTGAACGCCGCGGCCGCGCCGCACGAAGGAGCTACGCCGATGGAACGGAGATTCCGCACCATGCCGCGTCGATCGACGCGCGCCGCCGTCATGTCGGGGCTGCTCTTCGTGCTCGTGTCGTCGGGCGACGCCGCCGCAGGGCCGGCCACGAGGCGGTCCAGCGCGAAGGTGCTGTTCGAAGCGACCGTCGCCGACAGCGCCTCTGGACGCGACGTGGCGATGCTCGGCCTCGTCCGCGTGCAGACGAAGGTGCGCCCCGCGGACGAGAGCCTGGAGGTGCGCGCAAGCATCAGGGAGGAGGCCTTCCTCGCCTACGCGACCGATGGCCAGGAGCCTGCGAACCCCGTCCTCGATGCACTGAAGCAACGCGAGCGGGACCTGAAGCAACAGATCGTCGATCTGCGCGGACAGCTCGATGCCCTGGAGCAGGAGCTGGCGCAGGTGTTGGCGACCGACATCTTCCCCCTGGTCCCCGGGCATCAGATCGACCGTGAACGTGCCGCCGAGCTGCGATCGACGATGAGCCAGGTGAGCGCCGCCCTGAAGCGCCTGCTACGCGAGCTGGCGGCGGTGCAGAAGGAATTGGAGTCGTTGCTCGCGGACCTGCAGAAGCAGCAGGACCCCGCAGTCGGCTACCGGGCGTTCGGAAAGCAGATCATCGGGCCGTCGAGCTGTGCGGGCCTCGTCTGCGAGCGTCTCCTGACCTTCGGCCTGGTGCGACCCGACGGTGGCAGCGCTCCGTTCCAGGTGCGTCTGCGCCTGCAGTTCTCGCAGCAGGGCCGGCTCGTGTCGGATCAGACCGAGCGCGGGTGCGAGACGACGCTAATCTGTGGGGTGGACGGCGGCGAGTGCTTCTGCCCCTAGCAGCCCAGCAGAAACCCACGCACCGCCGCGACCAGCTCGTCCAGCCGATCGAAGTGCACCATGTGCCCCGCGCCCGGAATCTCGACGAACGATCCGTTCTGGAAGCACGCCAGCCGTCGCGCGAGATCGTCGGGCTCGAGGTAGATCGCACCCGGCTTCTCGCGCCAGAACTCGCCCGACTCCGCGCCGTGCACCACCAGCGTCGGCGCGGTGATGCGTCGCCAGAAGGCCATCACGTACTCGAGGTTGAACGGGCCGCCCATCGAGAGCGTGCTCAGCATGGCGTCGAACTTCCACTCGAGGGTGCCGTCCTCGCGGAGCCGGGTGCCGAGGATGGCGAGCTCGCGCGCCTTCGTCTCCGGCAGCCGCGGATTGCGCTCGCGTAGTCGGCGATAGGCGGCGTCGAGGTCCTTGAGACCCGGGTGGCCGCTCAGCGCGCGGTCGATGCGCGCGAAGCCGGCGATCGTCCAGCGCAGCTCGGCGGCCATGTCGGGGATGGGCGGTCCCATGCCCTCGATCATCACCACCTTCGACGGCGTGTCGGGGAAGCTGCCGGCGTACTGGCAGACGATCTCGCCGCCCATCGAATGGCCGAGCAGCACCGGCTTCTCGAGGCGCAGCGCGCGGATGAGATTGTGCAGGTCGAGGACGAAGTGGCCGAAGCCGTAGTACGGCGTCGTCTCGCTGTCGCCGTGGCCGCGGAGATCGATGGCCAGCACGTGGTACCGATCGACGAGCGCGCGCGCCAGATCGTCGAACGAGTGCGAGTGGTCGCGCAGGCCGTGGACGATGACCAGCGGCGGGAGCGACGGATCGCCCCAGTCGCGAAAATGGATGCGGAGCGTGCCGCTGCGGAAGAAGCGTTCGGTGAATTCCGGCATGAGCGCCGGCGACGCTACAGGCGGGGTGGAGCGGTGGCAACCCGACGCAGCGCATGGAGCGCGATGGCCGCCGCCGTGGCGACGTTGAGCGAATCGATGCCCGGCGCCATCGGGATCGTCAGCGCGACGTCGGCCGCGGCGGTGACGTCGGGATGCAGCCCGGCCCCTTCCGTGCCGAGCAGCAGCACGGCGCGCTCCGGCGGAACGAACGTGGCGATGTCCGCCCCGTCGCGCGGGGTGAGGGCCAGCACCGACATGCCCGCGGCGCGCAGGCGGGACACGGTGTCGAGCGGCTCGACGAAGCGCGCGAACGGCACCAGCAGCGTGGCGCCCATCGAGGTGCGGATCGCCTTGCGGTAGAGCGGGTCGGCGGAGCCCGCGGAGAGCAGCACGCCGTCGGCGCCGAATGCCCGCGCGGTGCGGAAGATGACGCCGACGTTGTCGGGGTCGGTGACGTCGTCGAGCACGACGAGGCGCTGCGGCGTCGCTGCGAGGACGGCGTCGAGCGACGGGTCGGGGAGGCGCTCGCCGAGCGCCAGGCAGCCGCGATGGAAGTTGTAGCCGACGATCTCGCGCAGCAGCGGCATCGGCCCGACGTAGACCGGCACGTCCGGCGGGAGCGGCTCGAGCGACGCCAGCGCCGCCTCGTTCACGAGGATGGCGCGGGTGCGGAACCGCGACGCCAGCAGCTCGCGCACGACGGCGCGCGTCTCGACGACGAACAGCCCGTCGCGGGAGCCGCGCTCGCGGTCGCGCAGGTCGCGGAACGGCTCGACGCGCGGGTCGCCGGCGTCCAGCACCGGCTCGACGGGCATCAGCGCCGATCCGGCCGCGTGTACCACCACGCCCAGGCGATGAGCACGAGCTGCAGCGGCAGCCGGCCCCACGCCTGCGCCGGCGTGGGCTGCGACATCCAGGCGGGGCGGTGCACGAGCTGCACGTCGTTCATGGCTGCGTGCAGGTTCGCGGGGAAGACGGCGATCAGCAGCAGGATGATGCCCCACGCGCCGAGCACCCGCGTCGACGGGATGATCACCATGATGCCGAGGACGACCTCGGCGATGCCCGAGACGTACACCAGCCCCAGGTGCCACGGCAGGTAAGGCGGCATGATCTGGAGGTAGAACTCCGGCGCGACGAAGTGCATCACGCCGGCCAGGACGTAGAGCACTCCCATCACCCAGCACGAGATCGTCTTCAGCACCGCGCGCAGATAGCACGCGAACGGCGGAATCGCCTACGCCGCGTCGGCGCGCGCGAACGGGCCGAGCTGGCAGCGCTCGAGCTCGGCCGTCATCAGCTTCTGGAAGCGCGCGTTCGCGAACATGAGCAGTACCACCGTGCCGAAGTAGCCATAGGGGAGCTTCGGGCTCTCCTCGAAGTAGCGCAGCTGCTGGTAGGGACGCGACGCGTAGGCGTGATGGTCGGCGTGCCGCGACAGCCCGACGAGGGTGTAGAGCGTGAACCAGGAGTCGGTGTCCCACGAGTCGCGCGGCGTGACCTTGCGACCGGCGCGGCGCAGGCCCCAGTGCTCGAAGTAGTTGACGGCCTCGAGCAGTCGCACCGCGGCTGCCGCCTGCAGGACGTAGATCGCGAAGGCGCCGGCGCCGAAGACCGCGAGGATGCCGAACGCGACCGTCCACTCGGCGACCAGCCCGTGCAGGACCCGATGGCGCAGCATGCGCCGGTCGAGCAGGGGCATCGTCTCGTCACCGAGGCGCTTCGACTCGAGCCGCCACGCGCTGCGGAGCTGGGCCGGTACCGTCCGCACCAGGAACGCCACCGCCGTCTCGCCGAAGCTCGCCGTCGCCGGATCGTCGCCGGTGGCGACGCGCATGTGATGGCCGCGGATGTGCTCGGTCGAGAAGTGGTCGTAGAGGACGGTGCCGAGGAGCAGGCGGCCGAGGAGATGCATGTGCGCCTCGGGACGGTGGATCAGCTCGTGCGCGACGACGATGGCCGAGTAGCCCGAGTTCACGCCGACGAGCAGGAACGCGACGAGGGTGTCGACGCGCCAGAAGCCGTCCGTCGCCACGCGGTGCACCAGCAGCGACAGCGTCACGAACTGGAGGGCGACGAGCAGGTAGAGCAGGGCGTCGAACGGCCAGCCAGGCATGGTGGCGTCGGGCTGTCGTCGTTCGCCGGGGCTCCACATGTCGATGGTCACCGAGCCCACGAGCACCAGCAGCCAGGGTAGGGCCGCCCACCAGGGATGGGGGCCGGTGGCCAGGAACGCGATCGACGTCACCGGCAGCACCAGACAGAGCAGGTGCAGCGACCAGACGCGGGCGACCTCGGCAGTGGCGGCGACGCTCTTCATGACGACCTCCGGCTCGACATACGGGTTGGTATGTCGCTCCAGCTGGTATACATACGACCTCGTATGTCGTCAACCCGGGGCCGGACCGCCACCAAGGAGGAGACCCGGACCGCTCTCATCGAGGCCGGCCTGGCGGAGTTCGCCGAGCGCGGGCTCGACACCCCGAGCCTCGACGCCATCTGCGCCCGCGCCGGCTACACGCGCGGGGCCTTCTACGTCCACTTCGCGGATCGTGACGACTTCATGGTGGCCGTCATGGAACGGGTGCTGGGCACGTTCCTCGATGCGGTGATCGCCACCGGCGACTCGGCGCACGACCTCGAGGAGACCGTAACGCGGTTCGCGCACGTCGTCGCAGCGCCCGCGGGCCCAGTCGCCACGCCGCCCGTGACGCCGCTGCCTGGCGGCGTGCCGCTGCACCGACTGCTCGATGCCTGCGCGCGCTCGACCACCATCCGCGAGCGTCTCGTCTCGCTGCTCGGACAGGCGGCGCTGCGGGTGGCCGAGACGGCGAAGGCGGGTCAGGCCGCGGGGGCGGTGCGGAGGGACATCGACGCCGAGCAGGTGGGCATGCTGCTGGTGACGGCGGCGCTGGGCCTGATGACGGCGGTGGAGATCGGGCTCCCGATCGACGCGACGGCACTCCGCTCCGTCGCGCTCCGTCTCATGCGCGGCGACTAGCGCGCGCGGCAGCGGAGCGGCACCGACTCCGGACAGTCGTTCACCACGTCCGGGGATTTCGACGGCGTCAGGCGCGACGTCGATACGCGGCGAGCACTGCCAGCCCGTCGGGACAGAACGGCGCCGTCGCGGCCCGGCCGGCGACCGCGTCGACGTCGACGAACTCGCCGCGCACGACCTCCTCCGGCTGCAACCGGAACGGCCCGTCGTGGACGGCGCGGTACACGCGCCCGTGCACGTCGTTGGTCGCGTCGGTCCAGCGGAACGGGAACAGCGGCTCGAGCGGCGCCGTCACGCCGAGCTCCTCGGCGAGCTCGCGCACGGCCCCCGCGTCCCAGTCCTCGCCCGCACCGAGCACGCCGCCGACGGCGACGTCCCAGTGCGACGGGTAGACGTCCTTCACCGGCGTGCGCAGGTGGACGAAGAGTCGCCCGCGCCGGTCGAACACCAGGATGTACGTGCTGCGGTGCGGAAGCCGTCGCGCCCGCATCTCGCGTCGCGTGACGGAGCCGACGACGGCGCCGTCGGCGTCGACGACGTCCACCAGCTCGGCGCCGGGATCGCTCAGCGCTCGCCCTCGCCGAAGCGTCCGCCCACCGCGGCCAGCTCCTCCGGCGTATTGACGTTGATCAGGCTGCGCGCCGTGCCGCGCACGTGGCGCAGCTCGTCCTCCGTGACCCAGTCGACGCGCACCAGCGGCAGGAACTCGCGCAGCGCGTGGACGCCGCCCGTGAGGCAGCGCTCGACGGTGGGGAGCGTGCGCACGGCGTACACCGCGTGCAGCGGCTCGATGTCGCCCTCCCACTGCGGCACGACGGCATCGGCGTCGCCGGGCCGGTCGAGCAGGAAGCGAATGACGTCGGCGTCGAGCCCGGGCATGTCGCAGGCGACGACGAAGATGCGCGGGTTCGTGCTGACGCGCATGGCGGCGTGGATGCCGGCGAGCGGGCCACAGCCGGGATGGACGTCGGCCACCGTCTCGACGCCGAGGGGGCGGAAGCGCTCCGGGCGATTCGTCGACACCAGCACGTGCGGGAACAGCGACTGGAACAGCCGCACGGTGCGCACGGCGATGGGCTCGCCGTCCACTGCCGCAAAGGCCTTGTCGCGGCCGCCCATGCGCGACGCGAGTCCTCCGGCGAGGATCACCCCCGTCGTCGCCGGCGTCGTCATGCGAGCGAGCTGATACCGTGGCCCGACTCCGAGTCAACCGTTGACAGCCCGTGGAGGTGGGGCAAAGGTTGCCTGGCCCCATGGACGAGCCGGGACTCGAGGCGCTCGACGACGCTGCGGCGTGTCTTGCGCGTGCCCGTTACGTGATCGCGCTCACCGGCGCGGGGCTGTCGGTGGAGAGCGGCATCCCGCCGTTCCGCGGACCCGGCGGTCTCTGGACGAAGCACGGCGAGCCGCCGATGAACGGCTACCAGCGCTTCCTGGCGGATCCGCAGAAGGCCTGGGAGGAGCGCCTCAATCCGGTGGGCCCGATGGCCGAGCTGTGGAAGGCGCTCGCTGCGGCGGAGCCGAATCCGGGCCATCACGCGCTCGTCGAGCTGGAGGAGATCGGCGTGCTGCGCGCGCTCATCACGCAGAACGTCGACGACCTGCATCGCGCCGCCGGCAGCACGCGTCTGCTCGAGATCCACGGCAACGCCACGCTGATCCGCTGCATCGCCTGCGTCGCCCGCTTCCAGCGCGACGCCATCGACTTCGCGGTGCTGCCGCCGCGCTGCCCGCACTGCGACGGCCTGCTCAAGAGCGACACCGTCTCGTTCGGTGAGCCCATTCCGCCCGACGTGCTGGAGCTGTGCTTCGAGGAAGCGGCGGCGGCGGACTGCATGCTCGTCGCCGGTACGTCGGCGACGGTGTATCCGGCGGCGCAGTTCCCCCTCCAGATCCAGGAGCGCGGCGGAACGCTGATCGAGGTGAATCCGTATCCCTCCGAGCTGACGGCGCTGTGCACGTACGCGTTGCGCGCGCCGGCGGGCGAGGCCCTGCCCCGGCTCGTCGACCGCGTCCGCGCGCTGCGCGCCTGAGGGGTCGCACCATGTACCAGGTGTAGTCCGTTCCCCCCGGACGCACCAAATCTACAACCTGCGCGGCGTCCCGGCAGGATCCCGTGCCTTTCCGCGCGCATGGCCGTGGCACGGCCCTCGCAGTGATCCGTCGCCCGCTCGCATCGACGAGCGGCAACGAACGGAGGAACCGACCATGAGTGGAACAGTCGATCAGGCAAAGGGCCGCCTCAAGGAGGCCGCCGGCGCCATCACCGACGACGAGAAGCTTCGCCGCGAGGGCAAGCTCGATCAGGCCGTCGGCAAGGTAAAGAACGCGGCCGAGAAGGCGCTCGACGCGGTCACCGACAAGATCAAGGGCAAGGGCTGAGCCATGCTCCAGTGGGCGCTCATCTTCTTCGTGATCGCCATCGTGGCGGCCTTCCTCGGCCAGCGTGGCGCGGCCGGACTCTCGGCCGAGATCGGCTACCTGCTGGTCGTGGTCGCCGTGGTGTTCGTGGTCGTGGCCTTCCTCACCGGAAGAGCACCAACCGTCGTCCCATGACGGCGATCGGGTGACGACGATCGGGCGCGGCCGGCGCGTCAGGGGTTCGGGAAACCGACCAGTGATCGCGCCCGGCCGCGCGGGTCGAAGCTGATGCTCCGACCGTAGCCGTAGTACCACGTCACCCACCCGCCGCTGCCCTCTTCGATGGCCTGCGGCTCGCCGATCAGACGCGACACGTCGGCCGGCGACATGCCCTGCTTCACGGTGCGCATCCGCTCGTACGCGGGGCGTGGCTGCGGATCGCCGTACGACGGCGCGGGTTGTGGCATCGGGGGGCCGGGCAGCGACGCGAGCGCCGCCTGGCGCTGCTCGAGGCTCGCCAGCATCTGCTCCATGCGCAGCTGGGTGTCCATCAGGCGCTCGGTGAGCTCTTCGATGCTCGAGAGGACGTCGCCGAGGCGCTCTACCAGCTCCACCTGCACCTGCGCGGCATCGGCCTCCTTCTTGTCGCGCTCGGCCTTCGTCGTGACGAGGGTGATGTCGCCCGGGGCGTCCACGATGATCTCGGGCTTCTTGTCGATCGTCTGGACGGTGCCGCGCACGCGCACCTTGCGGCCGGTGTACAGCGAGTCGATCTGATCCGGCGGGAAGACGTTGAAGCGCGCCGCCTGCACCACGGCCGTGAAGCGGTTGAAGCTCGGGTCGAACGCCAGCAGGCACGACGTGGGCGAGCAGTGGATGCCCATGACGCGACCCTCGACGACGACGGACTTGCCGACGTGCTGCTCGGCCTCGTCCCACGGAACGATCTCGTCGTCCTCCGCACGCGCGACGATCGCTGCGAGCATGACGAACACGAGCGCGAGCACTGAGCGTCGCATCGCTTGACCGGGCTCCTCGCGGTTCCTTATAGAACCGCCGTCGCGAAGTCCACCCGCGAGGGCACGCATGGCCGATTACACAGGTCCGATCCCGGTTCCCACTCCAGAGACGCGTCCCTACTGGGAAGCGGCGCGACGTCACGAGCTGATGCTGCCGCGCTGCCGGCCCTGCGATGCGGTGTTCTTCTTCCCGCGCGCGGCATGTCCGCGCTGTCTCTCCGGCGATCTCGAGTGGACGCGCATGAGCGGCAAGGGCACGCTCCACACCTTCACCGTCGTGCAGCGCGGCCAGAAGAACTTCCCGCTCGGCACCCCGTACGTCATCGCCATCGTCGAGCTGGCGGAAGGACCGCGCCTGATGACGAACCTCGTCGGCGTCGCACCAGATGCCGCGACGATCACGATCGGCATGCCGGTCGAGGTGGTGTTCGAGGACGTCGGTGCCGACATCGCGCTGCCGCGCTTCCGTCCCGCCGGAGCGGCGTCGTGAGCCGGCGCCTGCGCGGCCGCGTCGCCATCGTCGGCGCGGGCGAGTCGGACGAGATGGGCAAGCTGCCGCACAAGTCGGCGTTCGCCCTGCACGCGGAGGCGGCGCGCAACGCGCTCGCCGACGCCGGGCTGAAGCTGTCCGACGTCGACGCGGTGTTCAGCGCCGGGCTCTGGATGGGCTCCGAAACCGCCGAGTATCTCGGCATCCGCCCGCGCTACATCGACGGCACGCAGATCGGCGGCTGCTCGTTCATCGCGCACGTGCAGCACGCGATGGCGGCCATCGACGCCGGCATCGTCGAGGTGGCGCTCATCACGCACGGCGAGAGCGGGGCGTCGCGCGTCGGCATGCCGGGCACGCGCTTCGGGCCGGACGCGTTCCGCATGCAGTTCGAGAACCCGTTCGGGCTCGCGGGACCACCGACGGGCTACGCCCTCGCGGCGACGCGCCACATGCACCAGTACGGCACCACCAGCGCACAGCTGGCCGAGCTGGCGGTGTCGACGCGCAAGTGGGCGCAGCTCAATCCGCGCGCCATGATGCGCGACCCGCTCACCGTCGACGACGTGCTGTCGTCGCGCATGATCTCGTCGCCCCTGCACCTGCTCGACTGCTGCCTCGTCACCGACGCCGGTGGGGCGGTCGTGGTCACGTCGGCGGAGCGGGCGCGCGATCTGCCGAAGCAGCCGGTGTACGTCCTCGGCACCGGCGAGGCGTCGACCCACGTGATGGTGAGCCAGATGCCCGACTTCGCATTCTGGGACGCGGCGAAGATGGCCAGCGAGCGCGCCTTCGCCATGGCCGGCGTCGGGCATGCCGACATCGACGTGGCGATGTTCTACGACGCCTTCACGATCGTGCCGGTGATGGGGCTCGAGGCGACGGGCTTCTGCAAGCCGGGCGAGGGGGGGGCGTTCGTCTCGAACGGCCGCACGGCGCCGGGCGGCGCGTTCCCGATGAACACCAACGGCGGCGGGCTGTCGTACACGCACACCGGCATGTACGGCATGTTCACCCTCGTCGAAGCGGTGCGTCAGCTCCGCGGCGAGGGCGAGGCGCGCCAGGTGCAGGGAGCGAAGACGGCCATCTGCCACGGTCTCGGTGGCATGTTCAGTGCGTCGGCGACGCTGATCTGCGGCACCGAGGTCCCGTCGTAGCGTGGCGGCCCCCGTCCTGCTGTACACCGCCGACGGGTGTCCGCACTGCGAGGCGATGCGGGCGTCGCTGGCGGCGCGGGGGGCGGTCGTCGAGGAGATCAACGTCAGCACGCAGCGCCAGGCGATCCCGGAGCTGCTCAAGCTGACCCGTGGCAAGCGGGTCGTGCCCGTGGTGGTGGACGACGGGCGGGTGATCGTCGCCCCCGAGGGCGGGTCGGCCTTCTAACGTCGCCGGTGGACACGAATTGTCCACCGGCGACGAGCCAGCCGGGGTATCTTCGGGCTACTGAGGTCCCCACCATGAGACACCGTCTGCTCGCAGCCACCCTCGTCCTCCTCGCCAGTGCCGGCGTCGCCCTGGCGCAGCCGGCGAAGACGTTTCCGCCACCGGAGCGGACGACGTGGACGCCCACCGGCTGCCGCACGCCCGATCCGGGTGACGCGCGCTACGCCTCGCGCGCGACCTGGCGGAGTCTGCACGCCGACGAGGTGAACACCGACGAGGTATCGTTGGCGTATCCGCCGATGTTCGAGCCCGACTGGGTTGCCGAGCCCGGCACCTGGAACCCGACCGGCCCGGTCTTCGACGACGCCGGCAACCTCTACTTCGTCCCCTTCGGCTCCTACGAGGACGTTCTGCTGATCTCGCTCGAGCCCGTCGGCGGCACCCGACGCTGGGCCGTCCCACGACCGCCGGGCTCCGCCGCGGGTAGTGGGACGCCGATGGTGCTCGACGATCCGGATCATCCCGGCGAGCAGATCGTCTACCTCGGGCTCTACGATCGGGTGCTCGCCGTGCGCACCGACGGCACCATCGTCTGGGACCAGCCGACGGGCCTGCCCGGCGCGGCGACCGGCGTGTTCGGCGTCAACTACCATCCCGGCGCCGACGCCATCGTCGGCTTGTCGCGCGACGGGTACGTGTACGCCGTCGATCGTCGCACGGGTGTCTCCGTGCTGACGGCGCCGTTCCAGCTCCCGGGCGAGAAGGCGCCGCCGGCGCCGCCGACGACCACGCCGCCGTCGGTGACGGCGTGCGCGCAGGCGGAGCTGGCGAGCTTCGTCGATCTCGGGACCGGCACGATCACCGAGCTCGTCGGCGTGCTGCAGGGCAGCGGCACCGAGGTGGCGAACTACTTCTCGATCGACGGCGTCACCGGACGCCTGTGGGTGGGCGCGACGGCGCCGGATGCGGAGGACGGGACCGTCGACGGCGTGTCGACGCTGGGTGCGCTGTATCGGCTCGATCTGCTGCCGGTAGGCCCCGCGTTCACCGTCACGGAGACCTGTCACGCCTCGTTCCAGGGCGGCACCGCCTCGACGCCGGCGCTGCCGCGTGACGGGTCGCGGGTGTACGTCGGCGACAACGTCGGCAACCTGCTCGCGATCGGCACGTCGTGCGAGACCATCTGGTCGCTCCCGCTCGGCTCCCAGATCCGGGGCTCGATCGGCGTCGCCGCCGACAACCGCGAGGTCTACGCCTCGACGCCGGCGACCATCCACCAGGTCATCGACGAAGGGCCGACGGCGTATGTCGCCTGGGACGGCGACATGGACGTCTTCGAGCTGGCCGACGGCCAGATCTCGGGCAACGCCGACATCGCCGGCATCGGCGCCAACGGCGTCGCGTTCCAGGCGGGCGCCGGCTACCAGTTCTCGACGACGCTGTTCACGAACACCGGCATGGGCATCCTCGACCGCGCCACCGGCAAGCCGCGATGGTTCGTCGAGTCGCTCGACGAGACGGTGGCGGTGATGAGCAGCGGTCCGGACGGCGCGCTCTACATCGGCAACTCGCCGCTGCGCCGGCTGTATGCGCGCTGTCTCGCCCAGCTCGGGCTGATCCCGATCCCGGTGGACCCCGCGGTGGGCGGCATCCAGAAGTACCGGCCGGTGCGGTGGGACCTGTTCCTGCGCGACGTGGTCTGCGCCGGGGCCGATCGGGGGCGCAACATGCGTCGCGAGCGGAAGGCGTGCCCGGCGTCGTTCGCCGCGGACGAGACGCAGCTCGGCGAGCTGCTGGTGCAGGCGCAGCGCACGCTCGACGCCGCGGTGGCGGCGGGCGACGTGTCGGCCGTGGTCGGGGCGCGCCTCGATCGACGGATCGATCGTGCGGTCGTGAAGCAGACCCGCGGGCAGAGCATCGGGCGGAGTTTCCAGGGCATGTGCAAGGCGATGGAGCGCATGCTGCGGTGACGGCGACCCGGCATGGGTTCCCTAAGCCTGTCGGTCGGCGCATGGTGCGCTGCCGATGTCCGAACCCAAGCCGACCGTCGTCTCCATCGCGGGTCTGACCAAGACCTACGCCTCGGGCCTCCGCGCGCTCGGGCGGATCGACCTCGACATCCACAAGGGCGAGATATTCGCCCTGCTGGGCCCGAACGGCGCCGGCAAGACGACGCTGATCAGCATCGTCTGCGGCATCGTCAGCCCGACGTCCGGCACCGCGGTGGTCGACGGCCACGACGTCGTGCGCGACTACCGCGCCGCGCGCCGGAAGATCGGCCTGGTGCCGCAGGAGCTCACCACCGACGCCTTCGAGACCGTCTGGGCGACCGTCACCTTCAGCCGGGGCCTCTTCGGCCGGGCCCCCGATCCGGCCTACCTCGAACAGCTGCTGCGCGACCTGACGCTCTGGGAGAAGCGCACGGACCGCATCATGACGCTGTCCGGCGGCATGAAGCGACGCGTCCTGATCGCGAAGGCGCTGTCGCACGAGCCGGAGATCCTCTTCCTAGACGAGCCCACGGCGGGCGTGGACGTGGAGCTGCGCCGCGACATGTGGGCGCTGGTGCGACGGCTCCGCGAGCGCGGCGTCACCATCATCCTGACCACGCACTACATCGACGAGGCCGAGGACATGGCCGATCGCGTCGGCGTGATGCGCGCCGGCGAGCTGATCATCGTCGAGGAGAAGCGGGAGCTGATGCGGAAGCTCGGCAAGAAGCGGCTCGTCCTGCAGTTGAAGGAACCGTTGTCGGCGATACCCGCGGCGCTGGCCGACTGGCGACTGGCCCTGAACGACGGCGGCCGGGAGCTGGAGTACACCGTCGACGCCAACGGGCACGGCGGCGTCGAGTCCCTGCTGCAGCGGATCGGCGAGCTGCGGATCGGGTACTCGGACCTCCAGACGCGCCAGACGTCGCTCGAGGACATCTTCGTCGACCTCGTGAGCACCCGCGCATGAGCGTCCCGTCGTTCAACCGCCACGGCGCGTGGGCCATCTACAAGTTCGAGATGAACCGCGCGCTGCGCACCCTGCTGCAGAGCCTGCTGGCGCCGGTGATCACGACCTCGCTCTACTTCGTCGTCTTCGGGGCGGCGATCGGCTCGCGCATGACGTCGATCGACGGCGTGCCCTACGGGGCGTTCATCGTCCCGGGGCTGATCATGCTGTCGCTCTTCACCGAGAGCATCTCGAACGCCTCGCTCGGCATCTACTTCCCGAAGTTCACCGGCACGATCTTCGAGCTGCTCTCGGCGCCGGTGTCGGCGTTCGAGGTCGTCCTGGGCTACGTCGGGGCGGCGGCGACCAAGTCGATCGTGCTCGGGCTGATCATCCTCGTCACGGCGACGTTGTTCGTGCCGGTCGAGATCCGGCATCCGGGCTGGATGGTGGCCTTCCTGGTGCTGACGGCGGTGACGTTCTCCCTCTTCGGCTTCATCATCGGCATCTGGGCCAACGGCTTCGAGCAGCTGCAGCTGGTGCCGATGCTGATCGTGACGCCGCTCACGTTCCTCGGCGGCGCGTTCTACTCGATCGACATGCTGCCGCCCGCGTGGCGGGCGGTCGCGATGTGCAACCCCGTCGTCTACCTGATCAGCGGCTTCCGCTGGAGCTTCTACGGCTCCTCGGACGTCGCCGTCGGCGTGAGCCTCGGGATGACGCTCGCGTTCCTGGCCCTCGATCTGGTGCTCGTGGCCTGGATCTTCCGGACCGGCTACCGGCTCAAGAGCTGAGCCGGGGGCGCCCCCGGCGGGGCGGTGAATCGGTCGAATACCGGTAATTTTCATTGACAGCCGGCTTGGTTCCGTCTTACGCCCCCTCCGTTCGTGGTGCCGGCATGGCACCGGGGGGGAACGGATGCTGCGAATCGTCTCGCTGTCGGTGATCGTAGGGGTACTCGTGTCTGTCGCGTCGGCCGGAGCCGCCGACGTCCCGATCGCGGGGGGGACGCTGGTCGTCGTCGACAACCTGACCAACCCGGCCAAGCGGAAGATGACGTTCAAGTCGTCCGACCTGAGCGTCGACGTCGGCACCGAGAACCCCACCGTCGACGGCGCCACGATCGAGCTGGTGAATCCCACCCCGGGGCTCGAGCAGTCCGACGTCTTCGCCCTCCCGGCGAGTGGCTGGACGGCGGTCGGATCACCGGCCACGGGCTACAAGTACAAGGACCGCTTCCTGGCCAACGGGCCGGTCAAGGCGGCACTCATCAAGAACGGCCGCCTGGTGAAGGTCTCGGCCAAGGGCGCCACGATGTCGTTCGCCCTCGGCGGGGCGTCGCAGACACAGATCGGCGTCGTCGCCAGCGTGGGGGCGACGCGGTTCTGCGCCACCTTCGGTGGTCAGGTCCGCAAGGACGACGGCGTGAAGTTCATGGCGAAGCTGTCGCCGCCGCCGGCCGTCTGCCCGGGGCTGCCTCCGCCCACCACGACGACGTCGTCGTCGACCACCACGTCGTCGTCCACCTCGACCAGCACGTCGACCACCTCGACCACGACCAGCACGTCGTCGACCACCACCACCTCGACGACGTCCACGACCAGCACCACCGAGTCCACGACCACGACGTCGTCGTCGACCACCAGCACGTCGACGAGCACGACGAGCACCTCGACCACGACCACCTCGAGCACCTCCACGACGTCGACGTCCACCACGAGCACCACGGATCCGTCGGCCCCGACCACCACCACCTCGACGTCCACGACGTCGACCACCGAGGAACCCACGACGACCACCACGACCTCGTCGTCGTCGAGCACGTCGTCCACGTCCACGTCGACGACCACCACCACCGCGCCCGCCGGGGTCGACCCCAGCAGCCCGGTGAGCGTCACGTCGAGCTGCCTCACCAACACCAGCGGCGCGCAGCTGGCCGTCGAGGTGGCGCTGTTCGACACCAACGCCATGCCGCTGTCGGGTGCGTCGGTCGTCATCAACAGCACGGCCGGCACGCTGAGCGCCGTGCAGTCGAGCGGGAACCTCTACTGGGCGATCCTGACGGCCCCGGCCAGCGGCGCCTCGGCGCAGATCAGCGTCATCGCCGACGGCCAGCCGCTCAACACGCAGCCCGTCGTCGCGCTCGCGGCGCCGTTCACCGACACCACCGGTGGCGCGGGCGGGTGCGGGCAGAACGGCAACCTGCGCGTGCGGGTGGTCACCGAGACGGGGACGCCGATCGCCGGCGCCAGCGTCCTGGTCGGCCAGTCCGAGCAGGTGAACACCTACGTCACGACGTACGGCATGCCGGCCGACGGCGCCACGTCGGCCGTCACCGACGCGCAGGGCTACGCGGTGTTCCGCGACTTCGGCAACGCGCTCACCGGTCCGGTCACGGTCACGGCCGGTGCGGCGAATCGCCAGTACCTCACCATCGAGACCGCGAACGCGAGCGACGTCGTGCTGCCGCTCAAGTCCATCGTCTCGACGGTCTCGACCGGGACGTTGGCCGGCGACATCAGCGGCATCACCAGCGGCAGCAACGTCGAGGTCGGGGTCGTGCTGGGCGACGTGACGCTCAACACGCTCGCGTCGTTCAACCTGAACTCGCTGCTCGCCGACAACGCCTGCTACAACGGCGGCTCCGTGGTCGGGAACGTCTCCGTTCCGAACAACGTGTTCATCCCGTCGCAGACGGTGCTCGTGATCGTCAGCCTCCCGAAGAAATCCTACGTGTCCGCGCCGCTGCCGTTCGGCCAGCGGCGGGTGGTCACGCTCGGCGGCAACGTTCCCATCGGGGCGCTCACCGGCGGCGGCGGCGTGGCCGCGGCGCTCACGCAGCTCACCTTCACGAACATCACGGCGCAGACGCTGAACATCTCTGGGCCGGGACCCGTGACGAACAACGTCGCCGTATCGTCGTTCGGCTCCACCACGGCCTGCACCGCCACCGGGGCGCCGGGGAACGACGCGTTCTGCATCGCGGCCATGGACTGGGACGGCAACACCACCCCGACGCACAACGTCGGCGAGGGTCCGCTCGGCGTCTTCGGCTTCAAGGCCGGCGCGGTCTCGGGCGGCGTCGTCAACCTCACCGGCGTGAACTTCAAGGCCAAGACCGCCGGCGCGCCCAATCCCTTCACCACCGTCGGGCACCTCGGCGCGACGGTCTCGCTCAACCTCGACAAGAGCGTGGTGACGATTCCCCCCGGCACCGCCAACGGCGTCAGCGTCGTGTTGAAGCGCGACTTCCCGAGCGACACACTGCCGGCGACGTTCGCCTACGGGGCGATGTACCCGATCCGCATCCACAATCAGAGCGCGCGCACCCTGACGCTCGACACGCCTGCCGGCCTCACCGGCGCGCAGTACGTGAAGCACACGCTGGCGCAGGAGATTTCGACGCCCTACACGGCCTGCGCCGCGAACGACAGCTCGCACGTGGTGACCAACACGCTGTGGGAGGTCTTCTCGCCGCAGGCGACGCCGTCGGTCACGCTGCCCACGCTGCCGGCCAGCTTCCCGCGCGCCACGCTCGGCGGCAACCTGCCCGGGCTGATCGATCCCACCGTCACGGCGGACCCCGACAAGATCACCTGGACCAGCACCACCATCCGCGAAGGGCTGAACGGCAGCTTCGACTACGACGGCCTCCGCCTCGGTGGGTTCCAGAAGTACGGCACGACCTTCACCACCAATAGCGCCGATTTCGTGCCGTGAGCTGACGGCCGTCACGGATCGGGGACGAACTCGAAGCGACGGATCACCACCCGCACGGCGCGGCCGTCGGCCGGCGGGTGGCCGAGGAAGAGCCACAGATTGATGCGCGCGTTCTCGCCCCCGGCGGGTGGGACGGCGCCTGGGGGCGCGGACCACTCGAAGACCACCCGCCGCGGGTCGGCCGGGTCGGGATCGCGCCCGCGCACGCTCCGGAAGGTGGCGCCGCCCGTGCCCCAGTGGAAGCTTTGCACGGAGCGTGGTGTGCGTGCCGGCTGGGTGAACCGCACCAGGTTGCCCGGCGTCGTGAAGGGCTGCACGACGAACTGCGCGTTGGTGGGGTCCGCGCCGTTGCCCCAGCGCGCGAACTCGACGTCGAGCTCGCGATGGTCGTGGACGGGGTCGTCGTTCCAGGTGAAGAGGCCGAGCACCACCCACGGATCGAGCTGGTCGACGGCCGTGTCGAGGTGGAAGCGGTAGGTCCCGTGGCCGAACGACTCGCGCGACACCACCTCGGCCGCGTGCCAGACGCCGTCGATCGGGCGTACCCGCAGCCGGAGGCGGCCGCGCCGATCGACGCGCACGCTGGCCGTCGAATCGGAGAATCGCGTTGGGCCGGGGCCGACAGGGACGTCGGCGGCCTTCACCGTCCACTCGTGGCCGGAGAACGTGATGGTTCGCTCCTGGGCCCCGGCCCGGTGCGCGACCAGGGCCCCCGCGAGGACGCAGGTGAGCGCTGTCATCCGACGGTGCATCGTCCCGCCCGTCCTCACCCCCTGGGCGCACGGCCGTCAAGCCGCCCGAATCTTTACCGTCGAGTTTACCGCTGGCGCATTCCTCTTAACCGCACCCGCTTCTAGGCTCCGACCTCACGCGGCGCACGGCCCATGCGGGGTCGTGAAGGGACCCGCGGCCGGATGGTGGCACCCCGTGTCAGAGCCGACAGCATTCCCAGCGAGCGCGCTTCTGCGCCGGACGACCCCGTGTCGTTCGCGCGCACCGTCTCGATGAACGCGGACGTGTTCGCGCTGCTGACGGCGGTGGCGGCCGGCGATGCCGGCGCCCTGCCGCGTCGGCCGGTGGCTCGTACGCGTGTCGCGGCGCCGACGGCCATGGCCCTGGCGGCCCTGTCGGGTGCCGTCTACGCGACCGGCTTCCCGCCACTGTCGTGGACCCTTGCCCCCTGGCTGGCGCTGGTGCCGCTGCTCGTCGCGTGCGCGGCCCTGTCGCCGATGCGGGCGGCCGCAGCGGGGATGTGCTGGTCGGTGACGGCAGCCGTCGGCGTCGCCTGGTTCCTTCCCGGGATGCTGTCGGGGTACTTCGGCCTCGGCACGCTGCCGAGCTGGCTCGCGACGATCGCGGTCGTCGGTGGGCTGCATGGGCTCACCGTGAGTGCCTGGGCGGCGTGGGTCGCGTGGCTGGTGCGCCGCCGCGCCGCCAACCCGATGCTGCTGGCCGGGGGATGGATGGCCTGCGAGTTCGTGCGCGCGAACGGCGGGCTCAGCAGCCCGTGGGCGCTGGCGGCGTATTCGCAGCTGGGCTGGACGTCGATGATCCAGATCGCCGACGTCGCCGGCCCGTACGGCATCGGCCTGCTGATCGCAGGCGTCAACGCCTGTGCGGCGGCGTGGATGGTGCCGGCGTTGCGCGGACGCCGGCCGGCGCTGTCCACCGCAACGATTGCGGCGGCCGTCGTCGGGGCGCTCGTCTACGGAGAGTGGCGTCTCGGTCAGACGTTCGCCGACGGCGAGCCGGTGCAGGTCGCGGTCGTGCAGGGCGGGGCCCCTGGGGCGGAGAACGCGCAGCGGTACGTCGCGCTCACCGGCGGCGTGCGGGCCGACCTCGTGGTCTGGCCGGAGCACGCGATCACGCAGTACCTGGAGGAGCCGTCGGCGGCACGCGACGCGGTGCTGCGGCTCACCGCCGACACCCGCGCCGACCTCGTGCTCGGTGCGCCGCACTATGAGCCGTCCGCCGTGGGCACGCGCTACCACAACTCGGCGTACCTCGTGCGCGACGGCCACGTCGCCGCGCGCTACGACAAGACCCGCCTCGTGCCGTTCGCCGAGACGACCTACACCGCCGGCCCCGGCGACTTCGTCCTCCCTGCCACCGCGCTCCGTGTCGGCACGCTGCTCTGCGTGGAGGGCATGTTCCCCGATCTCGTGCGGCAGGCGACCCGTCAGGGCGCCGAGTTGCTGCTGAACCTCTCGAACGACGGCTGGTTCGGCCACCCCGTGCCGGCGCGTCATCAGCTCGAGATCGCCACCCTGCGCGCCGTCGAGAGCCGGCGCTACCTCGTGCGTGCCGCTGCGACCGGCTTCTCCGCCGTGATCGATCCGTACGGCCGCACGCTCACCGAGAGCGGATTCGACACCCGAGAGGTGCTCACCGCGACCGTGCGCGCGTCGCACGTCCGCACACCGTACCAGCGCTGGGGCGATGCCCTCGCATGGGTGGTGATCGCGGGCGTGGTGGGGGCGTCGCTGCGGTCGCTGCTCGATCCCAAACCCCGCAACCGAAGGAGGCTCGCATGAAACCGTCCCGACGACTCGCCACGTTCGCGCTCTGTCTTGGTGCGACCATCGCCCACGCTGGCGCACCGCAGCCCGAGACACGGCAGGGTGATTTCGCACACGTCTGCCGCGGCGGCGCCAACAGGAACCAGGCCTGCACCGTGCCCACCCAGAGCACCGACTGCCCCGGCAGCGAGTGCGTGGTGCTGCCGCTGAGCCCCGCCGTCAAGGGAACGCTCACGATCATCGCGCACGACGCGGTGACCGATTGGGCGAACGGTGGCGCCACCAACCAGGCGCTCACCCTGATGCTCGAGGTGCGCGCGCCCGACGGCAGCCAGCAGATGCTCGCGGCGACGTACCAGCACCTCGCCGATCCGACGAGCGCGCCGACCGCGGCCGGCAACGTGGTGGCGATCGACATGGACGAGTTCGCGCTCGCGAACCTCTCCGAGGCCGTGACCGGGCTCCTCTTCGCCCAGCCCGAGTCGACGCTCGCCCAGCAGCTCCGGACGCTCTTCGGCACGGAGGGCACGCCGGTGCTCGTCGCGGCGACCGACCGCCAGGTGCAGTCCGCCGATCACACCGGCGACGGCCTCGCCACGGTGGTGCGCTTCAAGGTGAAGATCCAGTTCCTCCAGCCCGTACCACTCTGACCCGAGGCGGGAACCCGGAGCCGATCATGCGAGCCCTTCGTGCAGCCCGCACCGCATCGCAGCTGTTGCTGCTCGCCCTCTGGGCGGTGTGCGCGGTGCTGCACGTGGGGCAGGTGGCCGGCGGGCGGCTGGCGTGGGTCGGCGTCTACGTGACGTCGCCCGCCGATGCCGCCGATCCGCCGACGGTGCGCGACTTCTGGCCGGGGGCCCCGCCCGATGCCGCCGGTGCGCTCGCCGTCGGCGACCGCCTCCTGCGCGTGGGGGGCACCGACCTGCGCGGCGTCGGCCCGTTCGGTTTCGTCGCGCGCGTCCATGCCGCGGTCGCCGCGCGCGGCGGTCTGCAGGTGCCGGTGCTCTACGAACGCGACGGCGCGATCGGGACCACGACGATGACACTGATCCCGGTCGCGTATCCGTGGCGCATGCTGCCGCTCACCTGCACGCTCGTCTTCACCGCGGCCCTGGTGCTGGTGCGGCGTCGGCGGTCGCGCATCGCACGCAGCTTCTTCCTGCTCGCGATCGCCTACGGCCTGCACTGGACGTTCTTCTTCGGGGGGGCGCCATGGCAGACCTTCGCCTGGGTGGTGGTGTTCTTCGGCGCCTCGCTGGTGATGTGGCCACTCATCCTGCGTGCGGTGCTGGTGTTCCCGGCCGAGGTCGCCCCGGCGGGCGGGTTGCCGTGGTGGCCGTGGCTGTTCGCGATCTTCGGCCCCATCTCGACGAGCTGGGTCTTCGGCGTGCCGCTGCCCCCCGAGACCGGCTTCCGTGCCGCCTTCGCCGTCAACGTCGCCTTCATCGTGACCCTGCTCGTCGTCCTGACGCGTAACTTCCGTCGCGCCGGGCCGCTCGGACGGCGTCAGCTGAAGTGGGTGGTGCTCGGCATGTACGTCGGCACGGTGCCGGTCCTGCTCGCCGACGTCGTCGCTGCCGTGGCACCGTCGCTCGTCTGGCTGCACGAGCTGGCGGCCATCGCCGAGATCGCCATTCCGCTGTCGGTGCTGATCGCCGTCGTGCGCGCCAATCTCTTCGACGTCGACCGGCTGATCACCAGCACGGCCGTGTACTCCATCCTGTCGATCCTGTTGCTGGCGATGGCGCTGTTCGCGGTGCCGCAGCTGGCCGGGGCGGTGAGCACGGCGGGCGGGTTCGACCCGGGGGTCGTGCAGCCCCTGCTCTCGATCGTGGTGGCCGCCGGCATCGTCCCCGGCACCCGCTTCCTGCAACCTCGCATCGAACGGCTGCTCTTCCGCGAGCGGCATGCGCTGCGCGCCGGCGTCGAGACGCTGCTGCGCGACCTGGCCGGGGCGGCGGATCCCGACACGCTCTTCACGCTGGTCGGCGAACGGCTCGACGCGCTGGTGTGCCCGCAGTCGTGTCTGATCTACGCGCCGCTCGGCGACGGGTTCGCGCCGGTGTTCGCACGCGGCAGCGAGGCGCCGCCGACGCTGCCGACGCTCGAGGCGCTCGGTGCCGAGGCGGTCGTGCCGGTGCACCGGCACGGCGAGCTCGCCGCGGCCATCTGTCTCGGCGCCAAGCGATCGGGCGACGTCTACACGCCGACCGACCTGGCGCTGCTGGCCGCGGTGGCCGACAAGGTGTCCGGCGAGCTGCTGCGCTTCGACGCCGCGGTGATCCTGCAGCAGGAGCGGACGATGAGCGACGCGCTCCGCCGCTACGTGCCGGAGCCGGTGGCGGCGCGGCTGACGCGCGGGCAGTCGATCGAGGGCGGCGAGCACGACGTCTCCGTGCTGTTCGTCGACATCCGTGGCTACACCACCTACTCGGAGCAGCAGACGGCCGACACCGTGTTCTCGATGGTGAACCGCTACACCGAGGCGGTGTCGGCGGTGATCCAGCAACGCGGCGGCACCGTCGTCGAGTTCCTCGGCGACGGGCTGATGGCGGTGTTCGGCGCGCCCGAGCCGATGCCGGAGCACGCCCGCGCCGCGGTCCAGGCGGCGTGCGAGGTGGTCGCCACGGTGCGACGGCTGGCGCTCGGGCCGGGCGACGGCACCGCGCCGATCACCGTCGGCGTCGGCATCGCGAGCGGCGAGGCGTTCGTCGGCAACGTGCGGACCAACGATCGCTTCGTCTACACCGCCGTCGGCGACGTCGTGAACCTGGCGTCGCGGATCGAGCGCCTGACCCGCGAGCTCGACGCGTCCGTCGCCATCGACGCGCATACGCATCGGCGCGCGGGTGAGTCGGCGGCGCGTTTCCGGCGGCACGAACGGGTGCGTATCCGCGGTCGCGCCGAGCCGGTCGACGTCTACTCGCTGCCGCTCGCGGTGGCGTAGCCACCTTGCACGCCGTACCGCGTCGTGTTTGAGAGCAGGCCGGTCGGTTCGGCGTCTCCAGCCAGGGGACGCCGGAATCCGCCGGCGCATGGCCCACAACGGACTCGGGATCCCTTTCGGCCCCTATCGGCTGGACATCGAGGGCGCACGGCTCTGGAAGGGGAACGATCCAGTTCCGATTCAGCCGCGTCCGCTCGCCGTCCTGGCGCACCTCGCCGCGCGGCCCGGCGTCGTGGTCAGCCGCGACGAGCTGATCGCGACCCTCTGGGCCGGCACCTTCGTCACCAAGGCCGTGCTCAAGGTGGCGGTGCGGGCCATTCGCG
This sequence comes from uncultured Binatia bacterium (SeqCode), assembly GCA_964404165.1. Classification (GTDB taxonomy): domain Bacteria; phylum Desulfobacterota; class Binatia; order DP-6; family DP-6; genus DASYLJ01. Next base: position 47,178 of record CAYOIZ010000019.1, read on the forward strand.
AAGCGATAGACGACGACGCCGACGCGCCCCGCTATCTCGAGACGGTCGGCCGCGAAGGCTACCGCTTCATCGGGGCGGGGGACGCGCCGGCCGTGCCGCGGCGGCCGGCGTCGAGCGGCGCGGTGACGATGGTGGGGCGCGACGCCGATCTCGCCCGGCTGCACGCCGCGCTCGAGCAGGCGCGGGGCGGCACCCGGGCGATGGTCTTCGTCGCCGGCGAGGCGGGCATCGGCAAGACGACGCTCCTCGATCGGTTCGTCGACGAGGTCGCACGCGCGGGCGACGTGCGTGTGGCGCGCGGCCAGTGCCTCGAGCAGTACGGGGAAGGGGAGGCGTACCTGCCGGTGCTGGAGGCGCTCGGCGCCCTGACGCGTGACGACGTCGCCGGGGAGCTCGGCGAGACGCTCGCGCGCCACGCGCCCACCTGGGTCTCCCACCTGGCGGCCATCGCGCCGGCCGTGTCACAGCCGGCGCGCGCCGGCGGCGCGATCGCCACCATGCCGGCACGCATGCTGCGCGAGATGGCCGACGCGCTCGAGGTCGTCACCCGGCATCGTCCGCTGATGCTCGTGCTGGAAGATCTGCAGTGGAGCGATCGGTCGAGCGTCGATCTGCTGGCGTGCCTCGCGCGCCGTCGTCAGTCGGCCCGCCTCCTCGTGGTGGGCAGCCTGCGCCCCGAGGACATGAAGGTGCACGACCATCCCCTGCTCGCCGTGCAGCAGGAGCTACGGGCGAAGGGCCTGTGCGAGGAGATCGCGCTCGAGCTGCTGTCGCGTGACGACGTGGCCGCCTGGGTCGGGGCACGATTCGGCGGCGCGTCGCCCGACGCGCTCGAGCGGCTCGCGACGCGCGTCTACGAACGGACCGAAGGCAACGGCCTGTTCATGGTCAACATGGTGAACGACCTCGTCGCCGCGGGGCTGCTCGCCTGGCGTGACGACGGGTGGCACGTCGACGGATCGATCGAGACCGCGACCGATCGCATCCCGACCGGCCTGCAGGAGCTGCTCGGCCGTCGCATGCACGGGCTCGAGCCGGCGATCCGCGCCGTGCTGGAGGCGGCGAGCGTCGCCGGCGACGAGTTCGCCGTCGCTGCGGTCGCTGCGGCGGTGGCGGCGGGCGCGGGGCGGATCGAGGACGTGTGCGAGCAGCTGGCGTCGCAGGGGCTGCTGATCGTCGACGCCGGCGTGGCCGAGTGGCCCGACGGGGCCATCTCCGGTCGCTACCGCTTCCGGCACGCGCTGTACCGTCGCGTGCTGTACGAGGGCGTCGCCGAGGCGCGCCGCGCGCGCATGCATCGCGCCATCGGACGGCGGCTGGAGATTGGTTACGGCGCGCATGCCGCCGAGCATGCGGCCGAGCTCGCGATGCACTTCACGCGGGGCCGCGCCCACGCCCGCGCGTTGCATTTCCACGAGCTCGCCGCGGCCGCTGCGCTCGACCGCCATGCCCCGCACGAGGCCATGGCCCACTGCACCGCGGCGCTGGATGCGCTCGTGCTGACGCCGGAGAAAGCCGGGCGTGCGCGTCGCGAGCTCGGGCTCGTCGTGGCGCGGGCGACGCTGCTGATGGCGATCCAGGGCTACGCCGCGCCGGCGACGGAGCAGGCGTTCGCGCGCGCCCGCGTGCTGTGCGAGGCGCAGCCCGCGGCGCCGACGCTCTATCCCGTCCTGCGTGGGTTGCTCTCGTATCACCAGGTCCGGGCCGAGCTCGGCGAGGCCGGCGTTCTCGGTGAGCAGCTCCTGCGTCACACCGCCCGGCGCCGGGCCGACGCCGTGCTGCGCGTCCAGGCGCACTACGGCGTCGGCACCACGGCCTTCCACGTGGGGCACCTCGACGTCGCGCGCACGCATCTCGAGGCCGCGTTGCGTGCCTACGATCCCGCGGCGCACCGCCAGCACGTCCACGTCTACGGCGGCTACGATCCCGGGGTGGCGTGCTCGCTCTGGCTCGCCTGGACGCTGGCGCTGCAGGGACAGCTCGACGACGCGGCAGCGCACAGTCGCGCCGGGCTCGCGCTGGCGCATCGTCATGGCGAGTCGTTCACGCTGGCGTGGGCCTACCAGGCGGCGGGCATCACGCAGCAGCTGTTCGGCGACTGGGCGGCGTCGGCGACCATGTCGGCCGAAGCGGCGCGCCAGGCCGAGGAGCACGGCTTTCCGCACGTGCGGGGCATGGCGACGGTGAATCACGGCTGGGCGCTGCTGATGCAGGGCGACGCCGTCGCCGGCATTCCCCTGCTGCGCGAGGGCGTGGCGATGGTGGACGCGACGGGGGCGGCGCTGCTGCGATCGTCGTACCTGGGCATGCTCGCGGCCGCGCACGTCTTCGAAGGCGACCGCGCGCTCGCCGTGGCACGGGTCGACGAAGCGCTCGCCGAGCTGGACCGCACCGGCGAGCGCATCTTCGAAAGCGCGTTGCTGGTCGCGAAGGCGACGCTGGCTGGTGACGACGCAGCGTCGACCGAAGCGTGCCTGCGTCGCGCGCTCGACGTCGCTGCGGCGCAGGGCGCGCGGCTGCTGACGCTCCGTGCGGCGGTGCCCCTGGCGCAGCACCATCGCGAGCAGGGGCGGGTCGACGATGCGCGCAGGGTGCTCGGTGCGGCGTACGCGGGTTTCGCGGATCGGCAGGGGGCGACGGCGCCGGAGATCGTGGCGGCGCGCACGCTGATGGCGGACCTGGTCGGGTGAGCGTCTCCGCCGGGATGTCCTGACCGTCGATCCTTTCCGTCTTGTCGCGCTCTGGAGGACGACGTAAGGGTCGCTTCGGGAGGGGAGACCCATGCCGAAGCCGATACCGGATGGCTATCCGCAGGTGACGCCGTACCTCTGTGTCGACGGCGCCAAGGCGGCGATGGAGTTCTACATGCAGGTCTTCGGGGCCACGGAGCGCATGCACATGCCGGCGCCGGGCGGGAAGATCGGTCACGCCGAGCTGCAGATCGGCGACTCGGTGCTCATGCTCTCGGACGAGTTCCCGGAGATGGGGGTGCGCGGGCCGAAGTCGGTCGGGGGGACGCCGGTGATGATCGCCGTCTACGTGGATGACGTCGACCGCGTCTTCGATCGCGCCGTGAAGGCGGGCGCCACGTCCATCCGCGCCGTCGAGAACCAGTTCTACGGCGACCGGTCCGGGCAGTTCGAGGACCCGTTCGGCCACCGCTGGAGCGTCGCCACACACGTCGAGGACGTGTCGCCCGACGAGATGGCTGCGCGCGCCGCCAAGGTGACGGGCGGCTGACGCCCTAGTACATCCGCTTGCGCTGCGGGTCTTCGGGCTCGCCCGGGAGCGGCTTGCCCCACGGGTCGGTGCGCGGAATCCGCAGGCGCTTCAGGGTCTCCTGCGTGTCGACGTTCACCCAGGGCTGGCCGAGCGCGCACGGCACCGGGATGCCGTTCTCGGGCTCGAGGTCGTACGCCGGGTAGGATTCCTTCTGGTAGTCGAGGAGCATGCGCTTGGCCACGGACGTGGTCTAACGCGGCGCTCCCGCACCTGCAACCGCGGGTCAGTCGAGCGCGCAGAGCCCCCAGGTGTTCGACGGGAAGTTGGTGTCACTGCTGATGCCGCAGGTGACCCGCGTCAGCATGGGTTGGGCGCCGGAATAGATGTCGGCGCAGGTGGGGTCGCCGACGGCGTTGCCCGTGACCTGGCCGACGCGGAGGGCCACTTCGAAGCCGAAGACGCCACCACAGCCGTTGCCCGTCGCCGTCACGTGGGTGAGACGCATCTTGCCGGCGCTGGAGAAGATGCCGCTGTAACCGTTGTCGTTGGCCTGGATGTGGCTGCCACTGACGGTGCCGCCCTCGATGCCGTTTCCGGACGCACCACTCACAGTGACGTTGATCGCGCGGATCATGCTCGAGCTGATGTGGGACATCGCCGGGCCGGTACACGTGACCCGCTTCGCGATCACCGTGGTCGGTTCCTCGAAAGCGCTCCATGCGCCCCGGATGGACCAGGTGGGCGCGTCCTGGATCGTGAGGTTCGAGATCAGGACTTTTCCCGGGCCGAGGCCGATGCCGGCGTTGCGGATGGTCCCCGGGCCTTTGATCTTCACGTCGCGCCGCTCGGTGGTGTGTGTGGTGATGAAGCACTCGACGACGTGGCCGTTGAGGTCGAGCCGCGACCGGTCTTCCAGCGAGATGCCGCTGGTGTTCGGTGGGCAGATGAGGTCGGCCTGCAGCACACCGGTCTGACCACTCGGAACGGTGACACCCGGCGCGGTGATGTCCATCGCCGAAGCCACGCCGCTGATCGCGAGGGCCGCGAGGGCCCCCCACAGGATGTTTCGCATGCGCCCCCCCGGGCTTGTTAGTCGACTGGGAAGCCAGCTACCGCCGATGCGCCATGTCCGTCAATCGAAAAGTGCATGCCAGTCGGCGGCCGACGAACTGCGTCGCGTCATCGCGCGACGGGTTCGACGTCGTCGCCGTCCAGCACGTGCCGTGCGCCGACAGGATCCAGCGACGCCTGGGTCGTCCGGTCGACACGGATGGGCCTCCCTGTGTCGGTCCGACGGGGCTACCGTCCCCCGGCGAACCGGTCAGGGAAAAGCAGCTAGCTTTGCCATGCCGACGTGTCGCATCGCGGCGGGTTTGGGACTAAGGAATCGCGATGGATCGCGTCGCGCTGTCGTTCTCGCCCCTCCGGGATGCCCTGCCCGCCGACATCATCTCCTGGTCGCGCACCGCCGAGGAGCGTGGGTTCGCGGGCGTCTACATTCCCGAGTCGTTCAACGACTCCCTCGCCTACGCGCAGGCCGTGGCGATGTCGACGACGACGCTCCACGTCGGGACCGCGATCACCAACGTGTACCTGCGGCATCCCACCCTGCTGGCCCAGCAGGCGGCGGCGGTGCAGGAGTTCTCGGGCGGACGGCTCCATCTCGGGCTCGGCGTCGGACACCAGGTCGTCAACCGCTCGCTCGGCATCGAGATGGGCGACGCCATGGCGAAGATGCGCGACGTCATCGGCGTCCTGCGCACCGCCTGGGTGAAGGGCGGGCACCAGCCGCGGCCGACGAAGCCGCCGGTGATCCTGGCTGCGGCGCTGGCCCCGAAGATGATCGAGCTGGTGGGCGAGCTCGCCGACGGCGTCATCTTCAATCTGTTCCCGCTCGAGCGCTACCCGAAGGCGCTGGCGGCCCTCTACCGCGGCGCCGAGCGCGGGGGCCGCGACCCGCAATCGATCGCCATCCACCACTTCACCACCTGCTACCTCGGTCCCGACCGGGCCGCCTGCCTGCACGAGGCCAAGCGCATGCTGGCGCGCTACGCCAACCTGCCGTTCTACGGCAACATGCTGGCGCAGAGCGGGTTCGCGGCCGAGGTCGAGGCGGTGCGGGGGCACATGAAGGCGCGCGACGTCGCCGCCGCCGAGCAGGCGGTCACCGACGACATGGCCGACGCCGTGACGCTGGTGGGCGATCCCGCCCACTGTCGCGAGCGGCTGCGTGCCTACGCCATGGCCGGGGCCGCGTCGGCCATCGTGTTCCCGAACCCCGTCGGCGAGCCGCGGGCGGCGGCCGTGGCGCGTGCCCTCGACGGGCTCGCGCCGCGCTGACGCCTTTGAATGCCCCGGGTGGCGCTGATACCGTCGCCCCCTTCCGATGGACTACAAGAGCACGCTGAACCTGCCCCGGACCGAGTTCCCCATGAAGGCCAACCTGGCCCAGCGGGAGCCCGAGATTCTGAAGCGCTGGCAGGAGATGCAGCTCTACCGCACCATCCAGGAGGCCAACGCGGAGCGGCCGCGCTTCGTGCTCCACGACGGCCCGCCGTACGCCAACGGCAACATCCACATCGGCCACACCCTCAACAAGGTGTTGAAGGACATCGTGGTGAAGTCGCGGTCGATGGCGGGCTTCCTGTCGCCCTACGTGCCGGGATGGGACTGCCACGGCCTGCCCATCGAGCTGCAGGTCGAGAAGAAGCTCGGACGCGCCAAGAAGGAGGCGATGTCCAAGGTCGAGGTGCGGAAGCTCTGCCGCGACTACGCCGCCCGCTTCGTCGAGATCCAGGGCAGCGAGTTCGAGCGCCTCGGCATCCTCGGCGACTGGCAGCGTCCCTACCTCACCATGGATTTCTCCTACGAGGCGGAAGAGGTGCGGGTGCTCGGCAAGTGCATCGCCGCCGACCTCGTCTTCCGCGGCAAGAAGCCCGTGCAGTGGTGCTGGTCGTGCGCGACGGCGCTGGCCGAGGCCGAGGTCGAGTACGCCGACGTGACGTCGCCGTCGGTGTACGTCGCGTATCCGTTCGTGACGCCGCTCCCCGAAGCGCTCGCGGGTCTCGACGGCGTGGCCGCCGCGGCATGGACCACCACCCCGTGGACGCTGCCCGCGAGCCTCGCCGTCGCCGTGCATCCCGAGCACGAGTACGTCGCGGTGGCGGCGGGGGACCGCACGCTGGTGGTGGCCGCGGCGCTGGTGCCGGCGCTCGCCAAGGCCATGCGGCTCGCCGAGGCGCCGCGCGAGCTGCGTCGGTTCCGCGGCAAGGACATCGCGGACGCGCGCGTGCGCCACCCGTGGCTCGAGCGCGAGGTGCCGGTCGTCCTCGCCCACTACGTCACGCTCGAGAGCGGCACCGGTCTGGTGCACACCGCGCCCGGCCACGGCCAGGACGACTACCAGACCGGTCTGCGCTACGGGCTCGAGGTGCTGGCGCCGGTCGACGACCGCGGTCGCTTCACCGACGCCGTGCCGGAATGGAAGGGCGTGCGCGTCTTCGACGCCAATCCCGCCATCGTCGAGCACCTGCGCAGCACCGGCGCGCTGCTCGCGGCGCACGACTTCGACCACAGCTATCCGCACTGCTGGCGGTGCAAGAACCCGATCGTCTTCCGCGCCACCGAGCAGTGGTTCATCGGCATGGAGCGCGGCGGGCTGCGCGAGCGCGCGCTCGCCGAGATCGACCGTGTACGCTGGGTGCCGGAGTGGGGACGCGATCGCATCCACGGCATGATCTCCATGCGGCCCGATTGGTGCATCTCGCGCCAGCGCGACTGGGGCGTGCCGGTGGTGGCGGTGTTCTGCGAGTCGTGCGGCACGGAGCACTTCAGCGAACGGCTCTGCGAGCACGTCGCCGCGCTCTTCGACACGGAGGGCGCCGACGCGTGGTTCGCGCGCCCCGTCGCGGAGCTCGTGCCCCCGGGGCTCGCCTGCGCCAAATGCGGGGGCACTACGTTCCGTCGCGAGACCGACATCCTCGACGTGTGGTTCGACTCGGGCGTGAGCTGGAAGGCCGTCGTCGAGCAGCGTCCGGAGCTCGGCGGACACGCCGACATGTATCTCGAGGGCAGCGACCAGCATCGCGGCTGGTTCCACTCGGCGCTGCTCACCAGCGTCGCGGTGACGGGCCGCGCTCCGTACGACGTCGTGCTGACGCACGGCTTCATCCTCGACGGTGCCGGGAAGAAGATGTCGAAGTCGGGCGACAACGCGGTCGCGCCGGGCGACGTCATCAAGAAGCACGGCGCCGAGCTGCTGCGCCTGTGGGTGGCGGCGGAGGACTACCGCGGCGACGTCAGCGTCTCCGACGAGATCCTGAACCAGCTCGTGGAGGCGTACCGTCGCATCCGCAACACGGCGCGCTTCCTTCTGAGCAACCTGTGGGACTTCGATCCCGCGCGCGACGCCGTCGCCTACGATCGGCTGCCGGCGCTCGAGCGCTGGGCGCTGCACGAGACGCACGCGCTGTCGCGCCGGGTCCGCGCCGCCTACGACGAGTACGAGTTCCACGTCATCTACCACGCGCTCAACAACTTCTGCAGCGTCGACCTGAGCGCCACGTATCTCGACGTCCGCAAGGACCGTCTCTACTGCGAGCGGCCCGACGCGCCCGAGCGGCGCGCCACGCAGACGGTGATGCACGCCATCCTGGAGACCATGGTGCGGCTCATGGCGCCGGTGCTCTCCTTCACCGCCGACGAGATCTGGCGGTTCATGCCGGCGGTGGACCAGCCGAGCGTCTTCCTCGCCGGGTTCGGCGAGACGCCCGAGTCGTGGCGCGACGACGCGCTCGCGGCGCGCTACGAGTCGCTCGTCGCCGTGCGCGGCGCGGTGTCGAAGGCGCTCGAGGAGGCGCGGCAGGCGGGGGCGCTGAAGCAGTCGTCGGAGGCCCACGTGTCGCTCGGGGCCGACGCCGAGCTGGCGGCGCTGCTCGCCGATCCCACCGTCGAGCTGCCGTCGCTGCTGCTCGCGGGTGCGGTCACGCTCGACGGTCACGATGCGCCGCCGAGCCCGGTGCTGCCGGGGCTGCGGGTCCGTGTGTCACGCGCCGACGGCGGCAAGTGCGAGCGCTGCTGGTACGTCCGACCGCTCGGCACCGCCGCGGCGCATCCGACGCTATGCGCGCGTTGCGCGGGGGTGGTGGCGTGAGTGTGCTGAACGATTCGCGGATCCGTCTGGCGCTCGGCGTCGCACTGGTGGTGCTGGCGCTCGATCAGCTCACGAAGCAGCTCGTGCAGAACCTGATGACGCTGCACGAGACGATTCCGATCCTACCCGGCGTAGCCCTCACCTACGTGCGCAACTCGGGGGCCGCCTTCTCGCTGCTGTCGAGCGCGCCGGAGGCGGTGCGGATCCCCTTGTTCCTCACGGTGACGGTCGTTGCCGTCATCGCCCTGGTGTCCTACCTGCGCACCACGCCGCCGGAACGGTGGGGCCTGATCTCGGCACTCGGCGCCATCCTCGGCGGGGCGCTCGGCAACTTCATCTGCCGGGTGCGCTACGGCGAGGTCATCGACTTCGCCCACGTTTACTACGGCGAGTGGAGCTGGCCGATGTTCAACGTCGCCGACAGTGCCATCACCGTCGGCGTCATCGTGGTGCTGCTCGCGTCGCTGCGGGAACCCGCGCCCGAGCTCACGACACCACGTTGAGGCCGCTCGGCACCGCGGCGCGACGTCCGGCCTCGGTGAGCTGCACCAGCACGCGCTCGGCGATCTCGTGGAACGCGCGGGCCTGCGGGCTCGACGGATCGGCGGCGACGATCGGCAGGCCGCGGTCGCCGGCCTCGCGCACGGCGCGGGCCAGCGGCACCTCGCCCAGGAACGGCAGACCCATCTCGCGCGCCATGGCGGCGCCCCCGCCGTGCCCGAACAGTTCGGCGCGGGTGCCACAGCCCGGACAGAGGTGGAAGCTCATGTTCTCGATGAGCCCCAGCACCGGCGCGTTGCACTGCCGGAACATCTGGATGCCGCGACGGACGTCGGCCAGCGCCACGTCCTGCGGCGTGGTGACGATGACCCCGCCCGTGATCGGCACCTGCTGCGTCAGCGTCAGCTGGACGTCGCCCGTGCCGGGCGGCAGGTCCATCACCAGGACGTCGAGCTCGCCCCACTCGCAGTTGCGCAGGAACTCGGTGATGAGCTTCGTCAGCATCGGCCCGCGCCAGATGATGGGCGTGTCCTCGCCGACGAAGAGCCCCATCGAGATGACCTTGAGCCCGTGGCGCTCGATCGGGATCAAGCGGCGCCCCTCGCCGCTCTGGGCCTTCTCGGTGATGCCGAGCATCAGCGGGATGCTCGGCCCGTAGACGTCGGCGTCCATCAGCCCGACGCGGCGGCCCATGCTCGCCAGCGCCAGGGCGAGGTTGGTGGCCACCGTCGACTTTCCGACGCCCCCCTTGCCGCTGGCCACGGCGAGTACGGTCTGCACGCCCGCAACCGCCTGGGGTCCCCGACGTACGCCCTGCGGCACCGGGGCCGCCTCGCGCACGATGGTGACGGGGCCGGGCAGGTCGGTCATGCCGCCGATGGCGGCGCGGATGGCGGCCTCGAGCTGCTGCACCACCTCCTCCTTGGCGGTGCTCGGGGCCATCGTCACGGTGACGCCGTCGGACGCCACCTCGATGTCCTTCACGACACCGAAGGACACGATATCGCGGGAGAAACCCGGATACTGCACGGACTTGAGGCGCTCCTGGATCTCCTGCGGGGTAGGCACCCCTGGCGCTTACCAACGCCCCTCCGCCGCCGCAAGGGCCGTCACGATGTGGACGGGTGGCGCGGGGATGACGCTGAGGCGATGCGCAAGGCCTTGTTTTTCGAGGATCCCGACGTGGCACCTGAGTTGCTTCGGGCCTTACTCGATTCCCATGCAGGTACATACCTCAACCGTGAACAACGGTCCGCCCCCCGATGCCGGTCGGCTCATCCGCGCCTGGCGACAGCGTACGGGTCTCACCCAGGAAGGCCTGGCGCAGTCGTTGAGCGTGACGTTCTCCACCGTGAGCCGATGGGAAAATGGTCACGTACTGCCGAGCAAGCTCGCCTGGCGAGCCTTGCAGCAGCTAGCCGCCGAGCGGGCCTGCCCGCTCGAGAGCGTCAGCATCGATAGCGACTGATCCATGATCGGGCGGAGTGATCCGGCGGCGCGAGCTGCCGGCGCCCCCTCGATCGGGGAGGAGTCCGGGTTCGAGCGACGCGCGGCCAGTCTCGCGTGCGCCGTCCTCGACGTCGACGAGCTCGAGCCCGCGCTCCGGCTCGTCTGCGACGAAGCCCTGCCACTCCTCGGCATCGAGGCGGCGTCGATCTGGTTGCTCGACGGTGACGTGCTCGCGTGCCGCATGGCGGTGCCCGAGTGCGACGATACGCGCATGCAGCGTGTCGACGTGACGTCGGGCACGGCGGCGGTGGCGGTGGCCGCGCGCGAGCGGCGCGCCCTGGTGGTCGCGAACGATCCGTGGTGCACGCTCGTCGTGCCGGTGACGGGTCGCGGCGGCGAGCTGCTCGGCGTGCTGTCGTGTCTCGCCGCGACGGCACCGCCGAACCTGACGCGCTGGCGCGATCGGGGCGAGCTGGTGGCGGCGCTCAGCGCGGCGGCCATCGAGCGCGCGCTCCTCGTCGAGCGTCTGACGCGACATCGCGAGGACCTCCGCGAGGCGCATCGGCTGAAGTCCGACTTCATCGCCACCATGTCGCACGAGCTGCGCACGCCGCTGAACGTGGTGATGGGCTACGCCGATCTCCTCGCCGACGAGGCGTTCGGTACGCTCGGCGCCGAGCAGCGCGGCGTCCTCGACCGCATCCAGGTGAGCGCCCGCGAGCTGTTCGAGCTGGTGACGGCGACGCTCGATCTGAATCGGCTCGAAGCGGGCGAGACGCCGGTGCAGCGCAGCGGCATCGATCTGGCGGCGTTGCTGGCCGAGCTCGCCGAGGACACCGAGGGGCGGCCGCGTGCGCCCGGCGTCGCCGTCGAGTGGCAGCTGGCGCCGATGCTGCCGCCCGTCGAGACCGATCGCGACAAGCTGTGGACGGTGCTGCGGAACCTCGTGCACAACGCCCTCAAGTTCACCGAGCGCGGCCAGGTGACGGTCACCGTGGACGCGCATCCGGACGCGATCGTCTTCACCGTCATCGACACCGGCATCGGCATCGCCGACGAGCACCTGCCGATCATCTTCGACATGTTCCGGCAGGTCGAAGCCGCGGACACGCGGCGGTTCGGCGGCGTGGGACTCGGCCTCTACGTCGTGCGGCGGCTCCTCGAGGAGCTGGGTGGGGACGTGGCGGTGGAGAGCCGGGTCGGCGAGGGATCGTCGTTCCGGGTTCGCCTGCCGCGATAGTGCCGTGAGGGTGGCGCCGGGGCGGGTCGGTTGGACCTCCGGCTGCGCGCGGCGTTCGCACGGCACCCCCCGCCCCCTTCCCCACCGCGCGTGCTCTCGACGCGCTCGCTCGGAGGTCCAACCGATCCGCCCCGACGCCATCCTCACGGGTGTCGTGGGCAGGCGTAGCCGTCGTCCTCTGCCCCTGGTGGAGGAGGCGTGTTACATCCCGTTCGTATGGCGCGCCGGGGCCGAGGCGATGATGAGGGGGCGCCGGCGGTGCCGAAGGCGGGGCCGCTCAATTCGCCGTTCAAGGGGCTGCGCGGCAAGATCAAGGTGAAGCCCGCGGAGCCGCCGAAGCCGGTGGCTCCCGCGCGGCCCGCGCCGCCGCCGCCACCCGACGATCGAGCGCTGTTCAGCAGTGCCATGGCGGGCGTGCGGCCCATGAGCCGCGGGCCGCATGCGCGTGTCGAGAGTGCGCCGCCGTCGATCGGGAAGCCCGGACCCGTCAGCGAGGAGGCGGAGGCGTTCGCGGCGCTGTCGGATCTGGTGGCGGGGGTCGCGCACTTCGACGTCACCGACACGCGCGAGTACGTCGAGGGCATGGTCGTCGGGCTCGATCCGCGGCTGGTGCGACGGCTGCGCAAGGGCGACTTCGCCTGGCAGCGGTTCGTCGATCTGCACGGGCTCACCGCCGCCGATGCGCGCGTCGAGGTGGAGCGGTTCGTCGTCGGGGCGTTCAAGGACGGGCTGCGCTGCGTGCTCATCGTCCACGGACGCGGGCTCAACTCGAAGGACCAGGTGCCGGTGCTGAAGGAGCGGCTCTCCAGCTGGCTCTCGCACGGCAGCATTGCGCGCCTCGTGCTGGCCTTCACTACGGCGCGTGCGTGCGACGGTGGTGCCGGCGCGCTCTACGTGCTCCTCCGACGCGATCGCGGGAACCGGCCGCTGCGCGTCACCGAAGGAGCCAAACGCTAGTGTTCCGGGTTGGACGCGGCGGGGGCTTCCGAAGGAGCGCGTTGCGAGTGAGCGGGCGGGGAACAGGTGGGGGGAGGTGCCGAGCCAGCTCCGCGCGGACGGGAAGTCCCCGCCGCGTCCAACTCGGGACACCATCGTGGCGAACGCGCTGAGCGGCGCGCGGCTGCTGCTCGCCGTGGTGTTTCCGTTGCTCCTGGTGCGGGGAGGCGCGGCGCCACTCGTCGTCTGGATCGTCGCTGCCCTGAGCGACTACGCCGACGGTCCCATCGCCCGACGACGCGGTGCCGTCAGTGCACGCGGCGCGATCCTCGACGTCGTCGCCGACGTGGCGTTCGTGCTCGGCGGGCTCGTCACCGCGGCGGCGCTCGGGCTCGTCACCTGGGTCGCGCCGGTGGCGATCGTCTGCTCGGTGGCGGGATACGCGCTCGCGTCGCGCCGTCTCTCGCAGGACGGTGGTCCGCGGCTCGCCCGGAGCCGGGTGGGGCACTGGGCCGGGGTGACGAACTACGCGTGCGTCGGCGTCGTCAGCGGTGCGCTGGCGCTGCCGGGGGCGTGGTGGGGGACGCTACTGACGGCGGCCGGCGCCCTGACCGCGGGCATCAATCTGCTGGCCGTCGCGCTCCGCATCGCCGCCCGCTAGCTCGCCGCTCACGCGTCGCAGGAAGAGCAGGCCGAGCCCCGCGTTCATCAGCATGAACATCAGGTGCGCGGCCAGGCTGTAGGCCAGCAGCTTCTCGCCCGGGGCGTAGTCCTGGAAGAAGAACGTCCACGCCGCCTGGCTCGGGCCGAGGTGGGCCGCCGCGATCGGCAGCGCGGCGCAGAAGAACACCAGGGGCAGGAACGTCAGCAGCGTGGTGAACGGGATCTCGATGCCGAAGAGCGGCAGCGCCAGCCAGTGCACGACGACGGCGGCGAGCAGGTTCGGCGTCTTCAGCAGCAGCAGCGCCAGGTACTGCCACGGCTTCGCCTGACGGAACGCGGCGAAGATCGGCACCGAGCCCAGCTTGCCGCCGCGGGGCTTCGAGAAGAACCAGAGGTGCAGCGCCAGGTAGACCGCCATCACCTCGTACACGCCCCACGGCGCGCGGGGCTCGCCGCTGATGGCCGCGCCCACGCCGGAGTAGAAGGCGAGCTGGTAGACCTCGATCAGGGCGATGAACACGACCGTGCCCGTCACCTGCCAGAACGGGATGTCGTGACGCTTGTGCAGGTAGACGGCGATCCCGCCCTGGCCGAGCTGCGTGTTCACCAGCGACAGGATGTAGGCGGTGGCGCGGACGGGGAGCACGTCGCCGTAGCGGACGGGGACGTTGAACCACGTCACCGCGCGTTGCAGCACCAGCGTGTCGATCAGGAGGTAGAAGACCGAGTACGGTGCCATCAGCAGGAGGTAGACCCCCCACCGCCCCGCGGCGAGGGTGTCGACCACCTGTGCGACCGGATACTTGCGGAACAGGAACGCGAAGATCGCGAGCGTGACGGCCCACGGCGCGATCTTCTTGAGCGCGTTCAGGCGGAGGGCTCCATGTGCTCGAACTGGAGGATGTCGAGCTCGGCGAAGCGCTCGCGCACGAACGGCGTGAGGAGCCCGAGGCGCTTCACGTTCGGCACGATCTTCGAGAACAGCATCTTGCGGAACTCGATCATCTGCGGGGAGTGGAGCACGATCTCGCGAACTTCTGCAACGGGCCAGCCCATGACCTCCCAGACGTCCTCGGCCAGCAGGCGGTCGCGCATGAGGCGGCAGCCCTCGAAGACGAACTCCTCGCGCTCGCGCAGCTCCGTCGGCGACAGCTGGGTGAACCAATCGCTCAGCGAGATGACGCCGAACGCGACGTGGCGCGCCTCGTCACGGATCACGTAGTGCAGCAGGTCGGTGAGGAGCGGCTCGGCGCACATCTTGTGCATGAAGCCGAAGGCCGCCATGGCGAGCCCTTCCACCATGATCTGCATGCCGAGGTACTTCATGTCCCAGCGCGAGTCGGTGAGGATCTGGTCGAGCAGCGCCTTCAGGTTGGCGTTGATGCGGTAGGGACCTCCGAGCTTCTCGTTCAGGTAGCGCGAGAACACCTCGACGTGGCGCGCCTCGTCCATCACCTGGGTCGAGCCGTAGAACTTGGCCTCCATCCACGGCGTGACGTCGACGATCTGTGCGGTGGCGAGGAGCGCGCCCTGCTCGCCGTGCATGAAGTTCGACAGCGACCAGCGCAGCTGCTCGCGGCGCAGCTTCTTCACCTCGCCCGGCGTGAGCTTCTCCCAGATGTGGGTGCCGTAGATCGGGATCTGCATGTCGGGCAGCAGCTCCGCCTCGGCGTCGACGCCCGTCGTCCACGCCAGCTGGTCGGTGGCATTCCACTGGTCGCGCTTCGCCTTCTCGTAGAGGGCGTGCAGGTCGCGGCGGACCATCTCGTAGTTCCACGTGTAGGTCGTGTTGAACGTGGTGGAGAGCAGCTCGATCTGCTGCTCGTTCGGGCGGACGGGGCTCACGGCACCTTCGTACATGGCTACTCCTTTGCCGGGCTGAGCCCGTGCAGCGTCAACTTCATGATGGTGTCTTCCAGCAACTCGATCGGACTGTCGTCGTGCTCGCTCCACCAGGCGAGGAGCTGCGTGCTCATGCCGACCAGCGCCTGCGCCGCGATGACGCTCGGCAGGTCGGCGAAGACGCCGGCGGCCGCGCCCTCGCGGAGGTTCTCCTCGATGTCGGCGGCGAACTGCGCCTGGGCGCGACGGATCGTCTCGTGATGGGCGTCGCCGTGCCCGAAGACGATCTTGAACACCGCGCGGTTCTCGACGGCGAAGCGGCAGAGCGCGCGGTTCGAGATCGCGACCCGCTCGACCGGATCGTTCACCGACAGCCGGGCGGCGTCGACGGTGTCCTTGAGTCGCGCCACCGTGTCGTCGACCAGCGCGCCGAACAGCGCCTCCTTGGTGTCGAAGTGGAGGTAGAAGGTGCCGACGCCGACGTCCGCCGCGGCGGCGATGTCGGCGATCTTGGTGGCGTAGAGGCCCTTCTCGGCCAGCACACGGGTGGCCGCGGCGATGATCTCGAGCCGGGTACGCTCCTTCTTGCGCTCGAGTCGGCTCGGCGCACCCGCCGGGAGTGAGTCTGTTTTCATGACTGAACGATGATTCAGTTAGCGGCGAACGCGCCGCGTGTCAACGATTTTCTTCCCCGGCCTCAGAGCGGCAGGGGACCGACGGGCATGTCGCGGCCCCCCGAGTCCGCCGAGCGGCGGCAGGCCTCGGCGATCCGGACGGCATGGGCGCCGTCCTCGATGCTCGTGGGCGGCGTCGTGCCCTCGGAGAGCAGGCGGTCGAAGGCGTCGAGCGCTTCGCGGACCGTGGCCGCGGCCGTCGGGAGCGGCACGGGGGCGCGTTCGAGGCCGCGGACCGTCTGCAGCCAGTGCTGCTGGTGGTCGGCGACGATCTGCCCGCCCGTGCCCGCGACGTCGATCATGCCCGAGCGCCCCGCGGTCGAGCGGCAGCCGTTCACGCCCACCAGCATCGGGCTGCCGTCGAGCTCGAGGATGGCGGTGAAGTTGTCCTCGGTGCGCGTCGTGGTGACGCGCGCGGTGCGGCACCACACGCGGGCCACGTCGTGCCCGGTGAGGAAGCGCACCAGGTCGAAGCTGTGGACGCCGGTGTGGAGCAGAATGCCGCCGCCCGACACGGCGGGGTCGTCGAGCCAGGGCAGGGGCGACGGCTCGAAGCGCTGGTTCACGACCAGCGCATGCACCGGCGCCACGTCGGCGAGACGATCGCGGACGGCGCGCACGACGGTGTTCCAGCGCAGCGTGTGCGCCATGAGGCACGGGATGCCGGCGGCGCGCACGCGGCGGACGACGTCGACCGCCGCGTCGCCGCTGGTGGCGAGCGGCTTCTCGATCAGCAACGCCTTCCTCGCCGACGTGACGGCGTCGACGATCGCAGGATGCAACGTCGGCGGCACGACCGCGACGACGGCGTCGACGGACGGATCCGCGACCAGCGCCTGCCAGTCGGCATGGAAGCGGCAGCCTAGCTCCCGTGCCTGTACCGCACCGCGTTCCGCGTCGTGGCGCGAGAACGCCTCGAGGCGAAGCCCCGGCACCTCGCCGTTGCGGAGGTGGTTCATGTAGCGGACGCCGTGCTTGCCGGCGCCGATCACGCCGACGCGATGGACCGTCACCGGGGGGGACGTAGTCCCGGACAGCGGACGCTGTCAATCGATCGGACGGGGGCGCGAACGGGGTTGCAAAGGCCAGACCCCGGCGTTAGGAGAGGCGCCCTGAGCCCTGTGCCGCAAGGGAGAACGCGATGGCGTACATCATCACCCGACTCTGCCGTGACTGTGTCGACACCGGTTGCGTGGCGGTCTGCCCGGTGGATTGCATCTACGAGTACACCGGCAGCGATCGCGAGCAGTTTCCGAATCAGCTCTACATCCATCCCGACGAGTGCATCGACTGCGGCGCCTGTGAGCCCGAGTGCCCGTGGCAGGCCATCTTCGAGGAAGTCGGCGTGCCGGACGTCTTCAAGGACGATACCGCGCTCAACTACGCGATGATGGAGCACACCGACGACTTCAAGGTCGCGCCGCAGAAGAAGATCGAGCATCCGACCGCGGAGCAGATCGCGGCCAACAAGGCGAAGTGGGGACTCCCGGGCTGATCAGGGTGTGACCGTCAGCATGACGGTGCCCGCCCCGGCGTCGGCGATGTCCATGCGCACGTCGCCGGTGGCCTGATTCGCCTTCACCGCCGCCTGCAGTGCCTCGCGCAGCCGGCTGGTGAATTTGTCACGTACGGCCGGCGGCATGCCGTCCATCGGGAAGTTCTGTACCAGCACGCGGCCCGTCGTCGGCCCACTCCACTCGATGCGGCTGATGCGCTCGCCCATGATCGGTGCGCTGCGGAAGTCCTTCTCCACCGCGCTCTGGAACGGCGTCAGCACCGCGGCGGGCGGGGCGTCGGTGGTGCCGGTGGGGGTGACCGTCAGCATGACGGTGCCCGCCCCGGCGTCGGCGATGTCCATTCGCACGTCGCCGGTGGCCTGATTCGCCTTCACCGCCGCCTGCAGTGCCTCGCGCAGCCGGCTGGTGAATTTGTCACGTACGGCCGGCGGCATGCCGTCCATCGGGAAGTTCTGTACCAGCACGCGGCCCGTCGTCGGCCCACTCCACTCGATGCGGCTGATGCGCTCGCCCATGATCGGTGCGCTGCGGAAGTCCTTCTCCACCGCGCTCTGGAACGGCGTCAGCGGCCCGGCGTTGGCGACCGCGGCAGGCGGTGTGGGAGGTGCCGTTCCGCCCGCGCCGGAGAGCCGCGCGGTCATGTCGTCGATCTGCTTGCGGACGTTGTCGTCGGGCGCCAGCGCGCGAGCGGCCTTGAAGGAGGCGAGCGCCTGGTCGTTCTGGCCGAGCTGCGCGTAGGTGACTGCGAGGTTGTAGTGCGCCTGCAGGAACGACGGGTTCTTCGCGATGACGTCCTGGTAGATGCCGATCGCCTTCGGCGGGTCGCCCGCATACAGGTACATCGTCGCCAGGTCGGTGCGGGCGCTCGGGTCGCCGGGCTCGAGCTCGAGGAAGCGCTCGTACAGCGGGATCGCCTGCGCGTGGTCCTGCCGATCGTAGAAGACGTTGGCCTTGCCGCGGATCGCGTCCTTGCTCTTCGGATCGCGCTGCAGGACGTGGTCGAAGGCCTCGAGTGCCTTCGGGTAGTACGACGCATCGAGCTGGGCGGCGCGGTAGTACACCTGCCCGAGACGATTCCAGGCCGCCGCGTCGTCCGGCGCCGCCTGCGCCTTCGTCGCGAGCTCGGTGATGAACGTCTTCACCTCGGCGGGCAGCTCGAGCGGACGCTGTGGCGCCTCGCCGCCCCCCGGCGCGGCCTGGGCCTGTGGCGAGGGTGCTGAGGCGCGACCCCCGAGCGCGGGCTTCGGGGGTTCCGGCGACAGGATGCTCGCCCAGATGGCGAGTCCCGCGACCAGCAGGACCCCGAGCAGCGAGATGCCTGGCGTCGTGAGTTGCCAGACCCCCTGCGCGCTCTGCGCCATCGCCACGTCGGCCCGTGCGGTGCCGGTACGCAGGTCGGATCCACATTCGGCGCAGAATTTGGCGCCGGCAACGGACCGGGTGCCACACTGCGAACAGAAACGCGCGCTCATCGATGGAAGGAAGGCATGGGGTGGGCGGGATGATAACGGACGGTTCCCCACCGTCAAAACGGTGCCGGTCCAGGGCACGCCAGGCCTTACCGCGCATGGAGGTGGCCGGGCATGCGCCTTGCTGAATGGGTACTCGATGGGCGTGACGAAGCGGAAGCGGATGCCGGTGGACGGTGCGGGCCTCGCGGTGGCCCTGCAGGCCGCGCCCGACGGGGTCGTCGTCCTCGATGGCGACGGCATCGTGCAGGAGGCGAATCCGGCGTTCGCCGCCGCCATGGGCGGCAACGACCCGACCGGCACCGCGCTCGCGACGCTGGTCGCGCGTCCGGGAGAGGACGGCACCGTCGCCGACGCGCTCCGAAGCGCCGCCGACGGGCCGTGGTGTGGCGAGCTGCGCGCCGAGGACGGCGTGTGGGAGGCGATGCTGGCGCCCATGGCCGACGGCCGCCTGGTCGGCGTCTTCCGCGACGTGCGCGCGCGTCACGAGGCGGAGGAGGCGCGGCTCGAGTTCCTCTCGATGGTCACCCACGACATCAAGGGACCCCTCACCGTCATCCTCGGCTACACCGAGCTGCTGAGCGACCCCGACGAGCCCCCGTCCCACGCCATGCTGACGGACACCCTCGGGCGCATCCGCGAGAGCGGCGAACAGATCCACGCGCTGGTCTCGAACTTCGTCGAGCTGTCGCGCATCGAGGCCGGGCAGCATCTCGTCGATCGGCGCCCGGTCGACCTGGGCGAGCTGCTGTCACGGCTGGTCCTGCACCACGCGCCGCGGGCGCGGCGCAAGGGGATCGAGCTGTCGCTCGAGGAGGCGGCGGTGCCGGAGGTGACGGGCGATCGCCCCCAGCTCGAGCGCGTGGTCGTGAACCTCCTCGGCAACGCCATCAAGTACACGCCGCGCGGCGGTCGCATCACGGTGCGCACGCAGCGTGCGAACGGCCACGTGGCGATCGCCGTCGAGGACACCGGGCCGGGCATCGCCCCCGAGGACATCGGCGAGATCTTCGACAAGTACCGGCGGGCGCCGGCCGCGCGCCGGGTCGACGGCGTCGGGCTCGGGCTCTTCATCGCACGCACCATCGCGCACGCGCACGGCGGCGACGTGCAGGTCGAGAGCGCGCCCGGCCACGGCTCGACGTTCACGCTGGTGCTGCCGGCCGGGTGACCGGCGCCGCCCTCAGGGCGTCGCCGCGAGCAGGAAGCGGGCAGGGAGCGACGCCTCGATCACGGTGGGCGGCGGCGGCTCGATGACGAGGCGGAGCGGGGCGTCCGCCCGCGTGACGTCCTCGGCCGAGCCCCACTGGCGCTTCACGACGTCGGCGACGCGAGCCCAGTCGACCATGTCGCCGAGCCCGGCCGCGACGATGCCGGCGTGGATGCGCTCGACGCTCGCCTTGCGGCCCCGGTAGACGTCCTCGTGCACCTCGAGCCAGACGCGGCCGGCGTCGTCCTGCGCCAACGTCACGGGCTCGTAGACGTTTTCGACGTAGGTGCCGTCGACCGTCTCCTTGTACAGGCGCTCGATGTCGGCAGGCAGCATGCGCATGCAGCCGTGCGTGGCGTAGCGGCCGACGCTGCCCGGTGCGTTGGTGCCGTGGAACCCGACGCCGCCGCCCGAGAACGCGATGAAGTACTTGCCGAGCGGATTCTTCGGCCCGGGCTTCACTTCGGTGATGACGGTGCGGCCCGCCGCCCGCATCTCGTCCTGGATCGACGGCGGGACGCGCCACACCGGATCCCGCCGGCGCTCGAGGATCCAGAAGCGTCCGCGCGGGGTGGACCACTTGAGGTTCTTGCCCACCGCGACCGGGAAGCGCGCCTTCAGCGCGCCGCTCTCGAACCAGTAGACGGTGCGGTCCGCGATGTCGACGACGAGGCCTTCGGGCGTGCGTGTCGGGACGACGTGGCGGTCGGAGACCCGCACCGTGCCGCCCACCTTCACGCGGTCGACGTTGATGCCGGGGTTGAGCGCCTTCAGCTGCGAGGGCGTCATGGTGAGCCGTCCGGCCACGGACCAGGCCGTTTCGCCCTTCTGGAGCACGTAGTCGTGCTCCGTGCCGGACACCATGGAGTAGACGGGGAGGGGATCGACGGCCGGTGCTGCGGCGAACGCCGGGGCGGCCAGAACGATCAGCGCGAGGAGGATCGAGATGGGACGCATCAAGACATGAGAATAGCCAGCAACGATCCGACTTGACATGGCGCACGTGCCTGGGTGACGTCCCGGGCATGGGCTGTGACACTCTCGTTGCGCTCGCGCCGTCCACCCGGGACGGGGTGACGTTGTTCGCGAAGAACAGTGATCGCCCGCCCCGCGAGTGTCAACGGTTCGTGCAGATTCCACGCGGGTTTCACACGGCGGGCGCCATGCTCCGCTGCCAGTACCTCTCGCTGCCGCAGGTGGCGGAGACGGCGGCGGTGCTCGGTTCGCAGCCCTGGTGGCTCTGGGGGTTCGAGCACGGCGTCAACGAGCATCGCGTCGCCATCGGCAACGAGACCGTCTTCGCCCGCGAGGTGCTGGGCTCCACGGGGCTCATCGGCATGGACCTGGTGCGGCTCGGGCTCGAACGCGGTCGCACCGCCACCGAGGCGCTCGACGTCATCACGGCCCTCCTCGAAGCCCATGGGCAGGGCGGGTCGGGGCACGTCGCGTTCGACTGGCCGTACCACAACGCCTTCCTCGTCGCCGACCCGACGTCGGCGTGGATGCTCGAGACGTCGGGGCGCCACTGGGTGGCGCGCGCGGTCCGTGACGTGGGCAACATCTCGAACGGGCTCGCGATCGGCGCCGATTGGACGCGCGGTGCGGCCGACGTCACGTCGTTCGCCGTGACGCAGGGATGGTGGCGCGCCGACGCCGGACCCGTCGACTTCGCCGCCGCCTACACCGACGCGGCCGGCGTGCCGCCGAACCTGTGCGCCGGCCGTCGCCGGCGGGCGACGTCGCTGCTGGTCGAGGGTCGCGGACGGCACGCGGTGCCGGGCATGCAGGCCATGCTGCGTGACCACGACGTCGACGGCCTCGTGCGCCGCCCGCGCGCGTTCGACGACGAGCACTTCTTCACGCTCTGCATGCACGCCGACCCGCTCGACAACACGACGGCCGCCATGGTGACGCCGTTGCCGCGCGACCCCGACGCCGTCGCGGCGACGTGGGTGTGCCTCGGCAGCCCCTGCATCGGGGTCTTCCTGCCGCTGTGGCTTCGGGCCGAGGTGCCGGCGATCCTGGCGCAGGGCGGGGCCGAGCCGGATGCCGCGAGCCCGTGGTGGCGGACGCGTGCGCTGCTGACGCTCGTCGAGCGCGACTTCGCGCGCTGGGTTCCCGTCGTGCGGCGGCGGCTCGACCCGTTCGAGCAGACGGTGCGCGACGAGGCCGGCGCGCTGGAGGCGCGCGTCCGTGACGGCGCCCCGGCGGCGCTGCTCGGCGCCTTCATGCAGCGCACGGTCGACGACTGGCTGCGTATCCTCGCCGAGCTCGAGACGACGCTCGCCGCGGCCTGAGCGCGCCTATTCGTGGCGCAGCGCCACGATCGGATCGAGGCGTGCCGCCCGTCGCGCCGGATAGACGCCGAACACGAGCCCGACGGTCCCCGAGAAGACGAACGCCGCCGCGATCGCGAGCGGCGAGATCAGGATCGGCCAGCCCGCGAGGCGACCGATCATGACGGCGACGCCGACGCCGAGCAGCGCGCCGAGGACGCCGCCGGCGAGGCTCAGCACGATCGACTCGACGAGGAACTGCAGCAGGATGTGACGGGCCTTCGCGCCGACGGCGAGCCGCACGCCGATCTCTCGCGTGCGCTCCGTCACCGACACGAGCAGCGTGTTCATGATGCCGATGCCGCCGACGAGCAGCGAGATCGACGCGATCGCCGCGAGGAGCTGCGACATGACCTTGCTCGCGGCGAGCGACGTCTCGAACATCTCCTGCATGCTGCGCACGGTGAAGTCGTCGTCCTCGCCGGGCGCGATGCGGTGGCGCGTGCGCAGGAGGTCCTTCACCCGTGTGTCGACCGTGGCGACGTCCTGCTCGCCGTGGGCGGAGATGACCACCATGTTGACGCTGCCGAGGGCGTCGGTGCCGAGGACCCGGCGCTCGGCGGTGCGGAACGGGATCATGGCGACGTCGTCCTGGTCCTGCCCCCACGACGTCTGCCCCTTGCGGCCGAGGACGCCGATCACCTGGAACGGGACGTTCTTGATGCGGATGGTGGCGCCGAGGGGATCCTCGCCGGGTGCGAACAGCTCGTCCACCAGCGTCTGCCCGAGCACCGCGACCTTGGCGGCGCTGTCGTCCTCCGTCGGCGAGAAGAAGCGGCCCGCGCGCAGCGGCCAGTCGCGCACGCGCAGGAACGCCGGCGACGAGCCCTGGATGCCGGTCGACCAGTTGCGGTTGGCGTAGCTCACCTGCGCGACCTCGCGCTTGATCCACGTCACCTCGGCGACGTCCTCGAGGTCGCGCGCGAGCGCGCGGGCGTCGGCTGCCGTCAGCGTGGTCGACGACCCCGATCCGGCGCGCACGCCGCCCTGGGTCGTCGTACCCGGAATCACCATCACGACGTTCGTCCCGAGGTTCGAGATCTGCGCCTGCACGGCCGCGTTCGCGCCCTGGCCGACGCTCACCATGGCGATGACCGCCGCGACGCCGATGACGACGCCGAGCATCGTCAGCGCGGAGCGGAGCGGGTTGCGGCGCAGCGCGCGCCACGCCGTCCGCAGCGTCACCTGGAGCAGCTTCACGACGGCCCCCGTGCGACGAGGACGGCGTCGGGCGTCCCGTCCGCGACGATGCGACCGTCGCGCAGCACGACGACCCGATCGGTCTGCGCGGCGACGTCGGGCTCGTGCGTGACGATCGCGATGGTGAGGCCCTCGGCGTTCAGACGGCGCAGCAGCTGCATGATCTCGTCGGAGTTGGCCGAGTCGAGGTTGCCGGTGGGCTCGTCGGCCAGGATGAGGCGGGGATGCGTCGCGAGCGCCCGCGCGATGGCGACGCGCTGCTGCTGGCCGCCGGAGAGCTGGCTCGGCAGGCGATCACCGAGCCCGGCGAGCCCCACCGCCGCGAGCGCGGCGTCGGCGCGCGGTGCGTGCTCGGCGAGCGGGACGTCGCCGTAGACGAGCGGCAGCGTGACGTTCTCGCGCGCCGAGGTGCGGGGCAGCAGGTTGAAGCTCTGGAAGACGAAGCCGATCTTGCGGTTGCGGATATCGGCGCGCGCGTCGGCGTCGAGGCGGCCGACGTCCTCGCCGTCGAGCCGGTAGACGCCGCCGGTGGGACGGTCGAGACAGCCGAGGAGGTTCAGCAGCGTCGACTTGCCGGAACCCGACGCGCCCATGATCGACACCAGCGCGCCGTCGGGCACGTCGAGCGTCACGCCGCGCAGCGCCTCGACCACGTTGCCGGCACCGAGCGCGTACGTCTTGCGGAGGTCCCGGACGTCGATCACGTCAGCGTCGTCGGCCGCCGCCGGCGCCGAAGGAGGGCAGCTGCGGGCGTTGCGCGCCCTCGTCGGGATCGCGCTCGATGGCGGTGACGACGCGCGTGCCCGCATCGACGCCGGAGAGGATCTCGGTGAAGCGCTCGTCGGCGATGCCCGTCGTCACCGCGACCGGATCGAGCTCGTCGCGGGCGCCGACCGTCCACACCGTGGAGCCGGCGCGCGCGGGCGGCGCCTCGGCCGCGCCCGAGAGATCGGGCGGCGGACGGAAGCGCAGCGCGCTGGTGGGCACGCGGAGCGCGTCGTCGCGCGTCGCCGTGGTGATGGTGACGTTCGCCGTCATGCCGGGCTTGAGCTTCAGCTCCTCGTTGTCGACCGTCACCAGCACCTCGTAGGTGACGACGTTCTGCAGCGTGATGGGCGAGTTGCGCACCTGTGCGACGCGACCGCGGAACGGCGTCTGCGGGTAGGCGTCGACCGTGAACGCCACGTCCTGCCCGACGGCGATGCCGCCGATGTCGGACTCGCTGACGCTGGCGTTGACCTCCATGCGCTTCAGGTCGGCGGCGACGAGGAAGAGCGTCGGCGTCTGGAAGCTCGCGGCGACGGTCTGTCCCTTGGTGACGTTGCGCGCCACCACCACGCCGTCGACGGGGGCGACGATGTCGGTGTAGGCGAGGCTCACCTTGGCGTCGTCGAGCTTCGCCTGCGACGACTGCAGCGCCGCCTCCTCGAGCGCGATCTGCGACTCGGACTGCTTCGCGTCGCTGGTGGAGGCGTCGAGCTCGCTCTGCGACACGATGCCGTTGGCGGCCAGCTCGCGGGCGCGTCGCAGGTTGGCCGCCTTCAGGTCGCGATCGGCGTGCGCCTTGGCGACGCGTGCCCGCGCATTCGCGACGTCGGCCTCGGCGCCCGCGACCTTCACCTGGAACGGTCGCGGATCGATCCGTGCCAGCAGCTGTCCGCGGCGCACGGGCGTGTTGTAGTCGGCGAGGATCTCCTGGATGGGGCCCGACACGTAGGTCCCGACCTGTACGGTCTCGACCGGATTGACGGTCCCGGTCGCGGTCACCGTCGCCGTGATGGGTCCGCGCTCGACCACGGTGGTGACCAGCTTGGGCGCCTCGCGTCCGGCCGACGGCCACAACAGATACGCAACGACGGCGAGAGCCACCCCGACCGCCACCACGATCCCCCGACGCATGCCCCCATCATGCGGCGCAACCCACGGGTGCGCCAGCCCACGCCACGACGGTCCCTACGGCGTCTCCTCGGTGAGCACGAACGTTCCCCGCTCGATCGAGGCGATCTCGGGGACGTCGACCGCGCCGGAGTCGATCGCGATGCAGCGGTACGTCCCGAGGATGACGCTCGCCTCCGGATCGGGCACGGCGTGCAGATGGCAGCGCTTCCCGCCCCGCCAGAGTGTGAGCAGCGGCCCGTTCCGCCACGCGGGACGAAACGACAGCCCGCCGGCGCGCCCGACACACCCGGGCCCGACGCACGACCGGAATCGCCCCCGACAGAACGGAATCCCGAGCCGGGTCACCCCACACACCGTGATCCGCAACGAGAGGCTGCTCGTCGCGCCGCCCCGGTTCGTCAGCGTCCCCGAGAGCCGCGTACCGGGTTGCACGGTGATCGGTGCAGCAAGAGCAACCTGCGCCCCGATTGCCACGACGACGAACAGGACGAACAGTCGACGCCCCATGTGGCCCCGACTACGCCGACGCCCGTTCAGGCGTCAAACATCCCTCGCGCGGCAAGACCGCTCGTGGGATGAGCCGACACGTGACCCGCATGACCGGGTGGGTCGGGTGCCCGGGGGCTGAGGTGCCACCGAGCGAGCGCGTTGAGAGCACGCGGGAGGGGAAAAGGGGCTGGATGGTGCCGTGCGAACTCCGCGCGCAGCCGGTGGCACCTCAGCCCCCGGGCGCCCGGCCCGCCCGGACGCTAGCTCGCGGCCCGCGTCGCCTCTTCCCGCACGCGATCGAGATCCTCGCGCGTGACGGCACGCAGCGTCGGATCCCGCCGCATCAGCAGGATGATCCCACCCGGAATCGACAGCGGCACCTTTTCGATCCAGAAGCCGAGGTTGCCGATCAGGAACGCCTTCACCGCGCCTGCCTTGCTGCCGAGCAGCCAGACGAAGACCAGCTCGCGCACGCCTTCGCCGGACGCCGACGGCGCTACGAAGGTGCCGAACGTCATGACCGCCGAGGCGAACAGCACCTCGGTGATGTGGACGTTCTGCGTCGCGATGGCCATCGCGTTCGCGAAGTACATGAGCGTGGTGGTGAGCTGACCGAAGACGGCGAGGGCCAGCGCCAGGAGCAGATGGCCGCGCCGTGACGAGTAGGCCGTGGCCGAGTCGATGACGTTGCCGACGAAGGCCTTCCCCTTCTGCGTGGGTACGAGCCGGAGCAGACTGCGGAACCACGCCGGCTGGAGCAGGATCAGCATGACGAAGAGCACCGCGGCGCCGAGCGGAATCTTCATGGCCGCGACCAGCTCGCCGAGCGACTGGCCCTGGGTGATGCGTCCCGCGAACGGCAGGAACATCAGGATGACGAGGAACAGGCCGACGAGCCCGAGCAGGCGCTCGACGGCGAGCGACGTGGTGCACTCGACGGGCTTCCGCGTCAGACGGATCGTTTCGTACAGCCGCCATGCGTCGAGCCCCATGGTGCTGGGCGTGAGGATGCCGAAGTAGCGGCCGATGAAGTACGTGCTGCAGAGGAAGCCGAACTTGAGATCGATGCCCTGGCCGGCGAGCAGGATCTGCCAGCGCCAGATGTTGGCGAAGATGCCGACCAGCTTGATCAGGATGGCGCCCAGGAACCACGGCAGGAAGATGCTCCAGTCGAGGTTGCTGATCTCGGCCCACAGCTCGGAGAACTCGGCGGGCACGAGCTGGAAGCCCTGCACGCGGAAGAACGACTGCGCCGGCGCCTCCGCGAGCGGCACCGGCTCGAACTCGCCCTCGCTGCGCTCGACGTACACCGTCGTGATGCCGCCCTCGCCACAGTGCCGGAGCGGCTTGAACTGCTTGTAGGCCCCGTCGACGTTGCGCACGAAGACGCTGCGTTCGGCGGCGTCGGTGCAGACCCGGTCGATCGGCTCGGAGATCCGCGGCGGTGGCAGCTCGGTACCCCGGAGCTTGGCCTGCATCCGACCGACGAGGCCGGGGTAGGCGGGGTTGCTGACCTCGAACGCGCCGGGCGTGCTGAGGCTGGCGGTGTCGACCGGCGTGTAGCCTCCCCCGAACTCGAGGAAGATGCCCACGAATACTGCGAGGGTGACGCCGAACTTCAGGAGGTGCGAGATGACCTTCTTCATCGAGCCGTTGGGTATGCTGGCACAGATCGTTTCGACTGGAAAACGAAACGGCGGAAGAGCCGTGGGGCTCCTCCGCCGTTCGGAGACACGCGGGAGCGCGGTGCTCCCGGGGGTCGGAATCAGCAGTCGTAGTACATGGCGTACTCGTGCGGATGCGGCCGGAGCCGCATGGCGTTGACCTCGTTCGACATCTTGTAGTCGATCCAGGTCTCCACCACGTCCTCCGTGAAGACGTCGCCCTTCAGCAGGAACTCGTGGTCCTTCTTGAGGTTGTTGAGCGCCTCTTCGAGCGACCCCGGCATGGACGGGACGTCCTTCAGCTCCTCGGGCGTCAGCGAGTAGATGTCCTTGTCGAGCGGCTCGCCCGGCGCGAGACGGCGCTCGACGCCGTCGAGGCCGGCCATGAGCATGGCGGCGAACGCCATGTAGCCGTTCGCCGACGGATCGGGGAACCGCACCTCGATGCGCTTCGCCTTCGGTGACGGCGAGTACATCGGGATGCGCACCGCGGCCGAGCGGTTGCGGCTCGAGTACGCCAGGTTCACCGGCGCCTCGAAGCCCGGGACGAGCCGGCGATACGAGTTGGTGCCGGGGTTGGTGAACGCCGCGAGCGCCGGAGCGTGCTTCAGGATGCCGCCGATGTAGTGCATCGCCAGCTCGCTCATGCCGCCGTAGCGGTCACCGGCGAACAGCGGCTTGTCCCCCTTCCAGATCGACTGGTGGGTGTGCATGCCGGTGCCGTTGTCGCCGAAGATGGGCTTCGGCATGAACGTCGCCGTCTTGCCGTAGCGGCGCGCGACGTTCTTGACGATGTACTTGTACCACATGAGCGCGTCGCCCATCGGCACGAGCGGCAGGAAGCGCAGGTCGATCTCGGCCTGACCGGCGGTCGCCACCTCGTGGTGGTGCTTCTCGATGCGGATGCCCACCTTCTCCATCTCGCGCACCATCTCGGCGCGGATGTCCTGCTGGCTGTCGGTGGGAGCCACCGGGAAGTAGCCTTCCTTGTAGCGCGGCTTGTAGCCGAGGTTCTTGCCCTCGACGAGGCGGCCGTGGCGGTCGTTGACCGGATCGGTCGCGCGGCCGGTGTTCCACTGACCCTCGGCGGAGTCGATCAGATAGAACCCGGTGTGCTGGTTCTGCTCGTATCGGACTTCGTCGAAGATGAAGAACTCGGGCTCGGGACCGAAATAGGCGACGTCACCGACGCCGGTCGACTTGAGAAACGCCTCGGCCTTGCGCGCGATGTTGCGCGGGTCGCGGGTGTACGACTCCTTGGTGATCGGGTCCGTGATGTTGCAGATCAGGCTCAACGTGGGGATCGCCATGAACGGGTCGATCACCGCCGTCGTGGGGTCGGGGATGACGAGCATGTCCGACGCATTGATCGGCTGCCATCCACGGATCGACGATCCGTCGAAGCCCGAGCCCTCCTCGAAGAGGTCTTCGGACAGCTCGGTCATCGTCACCGAGAAGTGCTGCCAGGTGCCGAGGAAGTCGAGAAACTTCAGGTCGACCGCTTCGCACTTGTGATCCTTCGCGAACTTGAGGACGTCCTTCGGAGTCTGGGTTCCCATGCACTTCCCTCCTGCCGGGGGTCTGTGGCCCGGCCGACTCGTTGACGGTCGTCAGATGGCGTCTGCCCCTCGCTCGCCGGTGCGGATGCGGATGATGTCGTCGATCGGCAGCACGAAGATCTTGCCGTCGCCGATGCGGCCCGTCTTCGCCGCCTTCTCGATGGTTTCGACGACCTCGCCCACCTGCTCGTCGCGGACGATGATCTCGAGCTTCACCTTGGGAAGAAAATCGACGACGTACTCCGCGCCGCGGTAGAGCTCGGTGTGACCCTTCTGACGCCCGAAGCCCTTCACTTCACTCACGGTGAGGCCCTGTACGCCGACGGCGGAGAGGCTTTCCTTCACCTCGTCCAACTTGAAGGGTTTGATGATCGCCTCGACTTTTTTCATGGTCGTGCCTCCAGCTTGGCCTGCCAGGTCGATGTCCCCCACCGCCGGCGGGGGACACGGTTAAGAAGATCGCACATCGATCACTCCTCGCGTTCCGCTGCAACCCTCCTGTGCCGATTCGCCGTCCGGCACGCACGACACGGGTCCCCGGGATTCCGGGGACCGGAGCCGCGGAACGTCGGGGACAGCAACGGTAGTGCCACGGAGCGCGACGCCGGTCGGCCGACGCCGGTACAGGTGAATCGAGGGGGGCGGATCGGACGCCGTGCCCGTGATGTGGGCAGTGCCTGCCTCTTGTGCAGGGCCTGGTCAGATCCGGATGCGCGAGCGGCGGTCACGCCACCGTTGCATGAGCCGGCTCGCGATCCAGCCGACGAACGCCCCGGCGACGAGGAAGACG
This sequence comes from uncultured Binatia bacterium (SeqCode), assembly GCA_964404165.1. Lineage (GTDB taxonomy): Bacteria > Desulfobacterota > Binatia > DP-6 > DP-6 > DASYLJ01. Next base: position 76,990 of record CAYOIZ010000019.1, read on the forward strand.
ACGGCTGCGCTGGCGGTACCGTCGATGGGCGCCGAGGGCACGCCGTCGGCGGCGGGCGCGGCGGTGCCCCGCGCGTCGAGCCGGCGCGTGAGCTCCTGCTGCGCGGTGGTGAGGCGGCCGACCTCGCCACGGAGCTGCTCGAGTGCCGCTGCCGAGGCCGGCTCGGGCCGATTCCGGATGGCGTCGAGGTCGGCGCGCAGCGACCGGAGGTCGTCCGGGCCGGCGGGCTGGGTGGTCGGAGGTGCCGCCGCTTCGGCGACGTTGCCCGATGTCGCCAGCGGCTCGAGATCGCTCTTCGCGAAGTGCTCGCCCCAGATGTAGCCCGTGCGGCCGTCCGGCACCCGGACCTGTCGCCATCCGGCCGTCTCCTGGAGCAGCTCGACGGTGGTTCCAGCCTCGACCCATCCCAGCAACGGCGTGTTCTTGCTGGCGCCTTCGCGTAGCCGGGCTTTCACCCGCAGCGTGACGTCGCCGGCGTCGACCGTGGGAGGAAGCGCGAAGAGGAGTGGGAGGGCCAGTGCCCCCGTCGCCACCCACCGCCGCAACGCCCTCCTCACCCCGGTCTTCGCCTCATGGCTGGCGTCTCGAGATGGTCGGGGTGACAGGATTTGAACCTGCGACTCCTGCGTCCCGAACGCAGTGCTCTAGCCAGGCTGAGCCACACCCCGTGCAGTTCTCACCAGCGCGGTTTCGCGAGTTAACACACGCGCTCTCGAAAGGGAAGGTTGGGTGCGCAGCCGAGACGAATCGTTGCACCTCGTGCTGCGTGCCCGGGGGCGCACGACGCATCCATGGGCCACCGGGGGTGGCACATGGCTTGCGCTGGCGGTTCGTGTCGCTGCCGTCGCGGCGACAGGGAGGTGAGGAATGATGAACGAGATCATGCAGCGGTTCGGGAAGACGTTGGCGCTGGGGGTCCTCTGCGGTCTGGTCCTCGGTGGCGTGCCGGCGTTCGCGGCACCGACGAAGCCCGCGGAGGCGAGCGCCCGGGTCAACGTGAACACGGCCTCGGCAGGCGAGCTGGCTCGCCTGCCCGGCATCGGCCCGTCGAAGGCGCAGGCCATCGTCGACCATCGCGCCAAGGAGCCCTTCGCGAAGGTCGAGGACCTGACGAAGGTGAAGGGCATCGGCGACAAGCTCCTCGAGAGCCTGCGCGAACAGATCACCGTCGGCGACGCTCCGTCGTCGGCGGGCCGCGGGAGCTGATCCCGCGGCGTGTGGCCGGATCCGGGGGGCGGGTCGACTAACATGGGCGGGCGGCCCGTCCCCCCCGGCCTGTCCGCGTTTCGTTGACAGCCGGCTCGACGGTCGTCAGAAGCGCCGCATGACGAAGATCGTCGCGGCGTTCGCCCTGACCGTCCTGCTCTCGCTCCTCCCCTCCGCGGGGCACGCGGCGCCGGCTCCCGTCGAGCTCGCGGACTCGCAGGGCGTCACTGCCCTGCTGAAGGCGCGCGTCGGGACGCCCGTGACGCTCATGCTGCGTGGGGGCGGCGAGGTCGGCGGCTCCGTCGTCAAGGTGAGCGGCGACGCCGTGCACCTCGGACAGCTGACGGGCAAGGACTTCTACGACGCCGTCGTCGCGCTCGACGCGATCGCCGCGGTCGTCGTCCGCGCCCGGCAGTGAGATCCTAGCGCCCGAGCGCGGCGTGACGGAGGGCGTGGTCGGCGAGCACCAGCGCGGCCATCGCCTCCACCATCGGGACGGCGCGCGGGAGCACGCACGGGTCGTGGCGGCCGCGGCCGGTGATCGTCGTGTCCTCGTGGGCCACGCTCACCGTGTCCTGCTGCCGCATCACCGTGGCGGTGGGCTTGAAGGCGACGCGGAACCACACCGTCTCGCCGTTGGTGATGCCGCCCTGGACGCCGCCGCTGCGGTTGGTCCGCGTCCGCACGCGATCGCCCTCCATGTAGAAGGCGTCGTTGTGCTCGAGCCCGGTGAGGTCGGTGCCGGCGAAGCCGGAGCCGATCTCGAACCCCTTGCTCGCCGGCAGGCTCAGCATGCCGCGCGCGAGATCGGCCTCGAGACGGTCGAACACCGGCTCGCCCCATCCCGGCGGGCAGCCGCGGATCGCACAGGTGACGATGCCGCCGAGCGAGTTGCCGTCCTTCCGGGCCGCTTCGACGGCGGTGATCATCTCGGCCGCGCGCGCCGGATCGGGGCAGCGGATCGGCGTCGCGTCGACCTGGGCGCGCGTGACCGCCTGGAGGTCGGCGTCGGCGACCAGACGGCCCACCTTGGAGACCCAGGCGACGATGTCCACGTGCCAGCGTTCGCGCAGCAATTTCGCGGCGATGGCTCCCGCCGCCACGCGTCCGGCGGTCTCGCGTGCGCTGGTGCGCCCGCCGCCGCGCCAGTCGCGGATGCCGTACTTCGCATCGTAGGTGTAGTCGGCGTGGCTCGGGCGGTACTTCGAAGCCACTTCGCTGTAGTCGCCCGAGCGCTGATCCTCGTTCGGGATGAACAGGCTGATCGGCGTGCCGAGCGTGCGACCCTCGTACACCCCGCTCAGGATGCGGACGGTGTCCGACTCCTTGCGTTGCGTCACGAGCGCGCTCTGTCCGGGTGCACGCCGATCGAGCTCGGGCTGGATGTCGGTTTCCGACAGCGGCAGCAGCGGCGGGCAGCCGTCGACGACGGCGCCGATGCCACCGCCGTGTGATTCGCCCCAGGTCGTCACCCGGAACAGCGTGCCGAACGTGTTGCCCACCGTGCCGATCATCCTAGCCGCCGCGGTCGCGACGGGACAAGCTCAGCCGCGGGCGCGCAGCCGGACGGCGAAGAAGCCGTCGAGTCCGTGGCGATGCGGCAGCGTGCGGAGGTGGCCCGCGGGGGTCGTCAGCGCCCGGTCGACCAGGTCCGACGCCGGTTCGGCAGCGAACGCCGGCGTAGCTGCCTGGAATGCCTCGACGACGTCGACCGTCTCCTCCCGCGTCAGCGTGCAGACGGCGTAGACGAGGACGCCGCCGGGTCGCACGAGCGGCGCTGTGCCGGCGAGCAACTCCGTCTGCAGGGCGGCGAGGCGTGGGATGTCGTCCGGCGTGCGGCGCCAGCGCAGCTCGGGATGGCGGCGCAGGGTGCCGAGGCCCGAGCACGGGGCGTCGACGAGCACGGCATCGAAGCTCCCGCGGAGCGGCGGTCGTCGCGCGTCGGCCACGAGCGGACGGATCGTGTCGGCGCGCAGGCGCACGGCCTCGGCCGCGATGCGCGCGGCGCCGGCCCGATGCGGATCGATCGCGACGACCCGACCGTCCGGCCCGGCGAACGCCGCCAGGTGCGACGTCTTCCCGCCCGGCGCGGCGCAGGCGTCGAGCACGCGGCTTCCCGGCGGCGGCGCCAGCAGCGCGCCGACGAGCTGCGAGGCTTCGCTCTGGAAGGTGCAGCGGCCCTCGTGCCAGGCGGCCGTGCTGCGGACGCGGCCGGCGTCGCGCGCGACGACGAGCCCCTGGCTCGACCAGCGCGCCGGGGTGGTCTCGATGCCGCCCTCCGCGAGCTCGGTCGCGAGGGCGTCGCGCGATACGCCATGCGCGCGCAGCACCGTGCCGCCGGGCTCGTTGTCGGCGGCGAGGAGTGCCGGCAGCTCGTCGGCGTCGAAGTCGCGGGCCCAGCGCTCGACCAGCCAGCGCGGGTGCGACCACTCGACGGCGAGCCGCTCGATCGGGTCCGACGGGAGCGGCAGGTCGCGGCCCTCGCGCGACGCCCGGCGCAGGACGGCGTTGACGAGGCCGCGTGCACCGCGGCCGCACGACCCCGCGAGCCGCACGCTCGCATCCACCGCGGCATAGGCCGGCACGCGCTCGAGCAGGAGCAGCTGGAACAGCCCGAGACGTAAGGCCGCGCGCACCGGCGGGTCGAGCGCCGCCACGTCGCCGCCGCGGACGAGCCCCGCCAGGTGATGGTCGAGACGCCCCTGCCAGGCGAGCACGCCGTAGACGAGACGCGTCGCGAGCGCGCGATCCTCCGGCGACATTCGTGCACCGGACAGGCGGTGTGCGAGTAGCACGTCGGCGAACGCCTGCTCGCCTTCGACCCGCAGGAGCACGTCGTGCGCGATCGTGCGCGCGTCGGCCGTGGCTACCCGTCGCCCAGGCATGTCCCCGGCACGAGCCGCTGGCCGGCGACGAAGGCGCCCGCGTCGAGCCGTCGCTTGCCCTCGAGCTGGAGCTCGAGGATGCGCAACGCGCCCGCACCGGTGGCCACGAGGATGCCGGACGGACTCGCCTCCACGACCGTGCCCGGGGCCGCGCGGCCGGGATCGCCGCCGGCGATGGCCCGATGCACCTTCACGACCTTGCCGGCGAGCGTCGTCGACGCGGTCGGCGCGGGCGTGAACGCGCGCACCAGACGGTCGAGCTCCACGGCCGGACGCCGCCAGTCGATGCGTCCCTGCTCGCGCTCGATGGGTGGCGAGAACGTCACGCCGTCCGCCGGCTGCGGCACGGGACGGATCGTTCCGGCATGCAGCCCGTCGATGGCGGCGCCGATGGCCTCGGCGCCGATCGCCGACAGCCGGGTCGTGAGCGAGCCGGTGGTGTCGTCGGGGCCGATCGGCGTCTCGCGCGTGAGCAGCATGTCACCGGCGTCCATCTCCTCGGCCATCGCCATGATCGTGACCCCGGTGACGGCGTCCCCGGCGAGGATGGCGTGCGCGATGGGCGCCGCGCCGCGGTGACGCGGCAGCAGCGATGCGTGGACGTTGATGCAGCCGTGCGGCGGCAGGTCGAGGATCGTGCGCGGCAGGATGCGTCCGTACGCCGCGACGACGATCAGATCCGGCGCCAGCGCGCGCAGGGCGTCGGCGAACTCGGGCACGCGCACCTTCGTCGGCTGCAGGACGGGGAGGCCGTGCGCGAGCGCGAGCTGCTTCACCGGTGGCGCGGCCACCGTGAGGCCGCGCCCCTGCGGGCGATCGGGCTGACACACGACGCCGACGACGGGGTCGGGCCGCGCGAGCAGCGCCTCGAGGATGGGACACGCGAAGGCCGGCGTGCCCATGAAGACGACGCGCCAGGGCGCGATCATCAAAGGATCGGTCGCCGCGGGCCCGAGCTGCCGCTCTCGCGTCCCTGACGGTCGAGCTTGCGCTGGCGTGCCTTGTAGAGATCGCGCTTCAGCCGTGAGAGGCGGTCGAGGAAGAGCCGGCCCTCCAGGTGGTCGATCTCGTGCTGCAGCGCCACCGCCAGGAGCTCCTCGGCCTCGATCTCGATCTCGCGCTGGTCCGTCGTCCACGCCTTCACGAGGATGCGCTGCGACCGCTTCACCGGCGCGGTGAAGTCGGGCACCGACAGGCAACCCTCCTCCCAGACGATGCTGCCCTCGCGATGCGTGATCTCCGGGTTGATGAGCTTCAGGAGGCGCCGCCCCTGGCTCTCGTCGGGCCCCGGCACGTCGAGCACGATGACCCGATGGCCGACGCCGACCTGTGGCGCGGCCAGGCCGATGCCGGGTGCCGCGTACATGGTCTCGGCCATGTCCTCGACCAGGGTGGCGATCGTCCCGTCGATCTCGGTGACGGGGGTCGCCGCGTCCTTGAGAACCGGGCTCGGGTAGGTGTGTATCTGGCGAATGGCCATGCGGAAGCGGGCCCGTCCGACTTACATCCCGAGGGGGACGGTCGCAATCCAGCGCGGCGCTACATCGAGTACGGGTCGACGTCGATCACGAGCCGCACGCCGTCGCGCCGGAGCGCCGCCTCGGCGGAGCGTGCCACCCGCGCCAGTGCCCGCAGCGGCGGCACCGCGGCGGCGCGGAGCAGCACCTGCCAGCGATGGCGTCCCTTGATGCGCTCGATGGGGGGCGGGGCGGGGCCCATGACCGTGTCGGTGGGGAGGTCGAGCGCGGCGGCCTGTGTGCGCAGTCGCTTGGCCAGCGCGGTGGCCGCGTCCTCCACCGCAGCGGGGTCGCGACCGTCGAGCCGGAGATTCACCATGCGCGCGAACGGCGGGTAGCCGAGCTCGCGGCGGCGCTCGAGCTCGCCCGCCATGAAGCCGGCGTAGTCGTGCCGCGCCGCCGCCTCGAGGCTGGGATGGCCCGGACGGAACGTCTGCACGAGCACGCGACCCGGGGCGTCGCCGCGTCCGGCGCGGCCCGCCACCTGCACGAGCAGCTGGAAGGTGCGTTCGCCGGCCCGGAAGTCGGGCATGTTGAGCGACAGGTCGGCGAGCAGCACGGCCACCAGGGTCACACCGGGCACGTCGTGCCCTTTGCTCACCATCTGCGTGCCGACGAGGATGTCGGTGTCCCCCGCCTGCCAGTCCTGCAGGATGCGCCGCTGCGCTCCGGGACGGTTGGCGGCGTCGCGGTCCATGCGGTCGACGGCGGCGTCGGGGAAGTACGTCTGGATGATCGATTCGATCTGCTCGGTGCCGACGCCGAACGCCTGCAGCGGTGGTCCACCGCATCCCTCGCACGTCGGTGCAGGTGGACGGTGATGGTGACAGTGGTGGCAGACGAGTGCCCCGGCCCGACGATGCCAGGTCAGCGTGACGCTGCAGTGCGGGCAGGTCGCCGCCGTGCCGCACGCCGGACACTGGAGGTAGGTCGCGAAGCCGCGCCGGTTGAGGAACACCAGCGACTGGTGGCCGGCGGCGAGGTTGCGTTCGAGGGCGTCACGCATCGGGTCGGAGAGCAGGGCGTTGCCACCCTCCGGGTAGGACCGCTGGCGCAGGTCGATGATCTCGACCTCGGGCAGGGACTGCGCCGTCGGACGTCCTGTCAGCGACAGCAGCGTGTGCCGGCCATCCTGCGCCGCGTGGTAGCTCTCGGCGGACGGCGTCGCCGAGGCCAGGACCACCGCGGCCGACGCGAGCCGCGCCCGCACCACCGCCAGATCGCGGGCGTTGTAGCGGATGCCGTCCTCCTGCTTGTAGGCGGCGTCGTGCTCCTCGTCGACGACGACGAGGCCGAGACGTGCCACCGGCGCGAAGACGGCGGAGCGTGCGCCCACGACGACCCGCGCCTCGCGCGAGCGGATGCGACGCCACTCGGTCCAGCGCTCGCGTGGCCCGAGCCCGCTGTGCAGCACCGCCACCTGGTCGCCGAAGCGCCCGCGCACGCGCTCGACGAGCTGATGCGTCAGCGCGATCTCGGGCACCAGCACCAGCACGTCGCGGTCGGCGGCGAGCGTGGCTTCGGCCGCGGTGAGGAAGACTTCGGTCTTACCGCTGCCGGTGATGCCGTGCAGCAGGAACGACGACGAGGTGGCCGATGCCACCGCCGTCATGATGGCGTCGGCGGCGATGCGTTGCTCGGCGGTGAGGGTCGGGCGCGGATACGCCGTCGCCGCGGGGACGATGCGTGGTCGGTCGGTCTGCACCATCTCCGCGAGGCCGCTCGTCACCAGACCGCGGAGCACCGCGTCACCGAGGCCCGCGGCGTGGGCCGCGCGTGCGGTGAGCACGCCGTCGGGTGCCTCGGCGAGGAGACGATAGGCGCGGACCCGGGCGGGGGCACGTCGCGCCAACGAGGCCGCCTCATCGGCGTCGAGGGGGCGCGCGAGGCGGATGGCGCGTTCCTGACTGGCCGTGGGCAACTTCGTCGGCACGATGGTGGCGATCACCTCGGCGAGCGACGCGAAGTAGTAGCGTGCCGTCCAGCGGCACAGCTCGAGCAGCTCCGACGGCAGGAACGGATCGCGATCGAGCAGGTCGATGACGGCACGCAGATCGCCGGGCGGCGCCGCTGCGGGGAAGCCGGCCACGACGCCGGTCCGTGTCTGCCGTCCGAGGGGGACGCGCACGCGCATGCCGGCCTGGATGCGTCCCTGCAGCAGGTCGGGCACGCTGTACGTGAACAGATCGCGGAGCGGCACGGGCGGCAGTGGTGCGATCTCGACGAGCCCGTGCATGGATGCGCAGCACTGCTTAGAGGCCACCCAGGGGGGTGTCAAAGGGGTGTCAGAAACCCGACGGCGTCAGAGATTCGCCGGCGATTTCACCCGAGCGACGCAAAGTGAACGCTTCCGAGAGCCGCACGAATCAAAACAGTTGGAAATTCAACGATGGTAGCGTGGCATCACGCTTGCTCTTCCTCTCCTCCAGCCCCTCCTTTCTGCACACGAGGAGACCCGGTCACGGCAACGTGGCCGGGTCTTCTCGTTTCTGGGCCCTGCATTTCACTCGTGGTCGACTGGGCACGCACGTTGCACCTGTCCCACCGTGGAAGTCGTGCAGGTGGAATCCGGCACAATGCTTTGACAACCCCGGTGGGCGAAGCGCATACTGCGCGCGCTTTCGGCCCCGGTAACGCAGAACGTAGGCTGACGCTCCCAGGGGGAGCGGGTGGGGAGTGGATGATGAGGAGGAAGCCGTGGCGCCGTCGTTGGGCGTGAAGCCGGCCTCGCTGTTCGGCCGCATCCTGGGGGCCAAGCTCCCGAATCCGTTCCGACGCCAGGAAGGTTTCCTGGTACTGGACATCGGCTCGAGCAGCGTCAAACTCGCCGAAGTCCATCACGGACCGAGCGGCCCGCGCCTGTCGGCGCTGGCCATGAGTCCGCTGCCACCAACGGTGATCCAGTCCAACGTCATCCAGGACGAGACGCCGGTGGTCGACGCCATCCGTGATCTGATCAGTCAGACCGGTGTGCAGTCGAAGCAGGTCATCACCGCGGTGCCCGGCCCGGCCGTCATCGTGAAGAAGGTGATCCTGCCGGCGCAGCCCGGAGCCAACGTCGACACCGCGGTGTTCGCCGAGGCCTCGCAGCTGGTCCCCGACTCGCTCGACAACGTCAACCTCGATTACCAGGTGATCGACTGGATCGAGTCGGGCAACAAGATGGAGGTGCTGGTCGTCGCGGTGAAGAAGGAGATCATCAACTCCTACACCAACGCGATCCGCGCCGCCGGGCTCGAGCCGGTCGTCTGCGACGTCGACTACTTCGCGCTCGAGAACATGTACGAGCTCAACTACGACCAGCCCGACAGCGGCGGGCCGGTGGCGCTGGTGAACATCGGCGCGCGCTATTCCTCGATCAACATCCTGAAGGAGGGGCGCTCCACCTTCACCGGCGACGTGCCGGTGGGCGGGGTCGAGTTCAACGACGCGCTCATCCGTCAGCTCGGGGTCTCACCCGAGGACGCCGACGCGCTGAAGCGCGGCAAGGCGGCGGGCGGCGTCGATCTGCTGACGGCCGAACCCGTCATCGGATCCGTCACCGAGTTCATCGTCGAGGAGATCCAGCGGGCGCTCAGCTTCTTCTGGACCGCCGCCACCGACGAGCCGCTCGGTGCGGTCGTCCTGTCGGGCGGCCCGGCGCGCATGCCGGGGCTGTCGTCGCAGCTGAAGGATCGTCTCGAGTGCAACGTCGAGGTCGCCGATCCATTCCGCCGTCTCACCATCGACGGGCGGGTCGATCGCGACCTCATCGAGCAGTGCGGTCCGGCCCTCGCCGTCGCGGTCGGGTTGGCCACACGCCGACCGGGGGACAAATGATTCGCGTCAACCTCCTGCCGACCGAAGACGCCCAGCGCGCCGCCGGCCAGCGCCAGGAGCTGGCCGTCGGCAGCCTCGTCGTCGCCCTGGCGGTGTTGCTGCTGGTGCTGGCTCACGGCTGGCAGCAGCTGCAGATCGTCAACGTCGATCGCAAGCTCGCGGCCACCAACAAGGGCATCGAGGCCATCCAGGGCTCGTACGTCGAGATCAGCCGCATGGAGCAGCAGAAGGCCGAGCTCAAGGAGAAGCTGCAGGTCATCTCCGAGCTCGAGGCCCGCAGCAGCGGCCCCGTCCGCGTGCTGGCCGACGTCTCCGCCGCCACGCCCGACCGGCTCTGGCTCACCGACTTCGCCGAGTCGAACGGCAAGATCACGCTCACCGGCTTCGGCGTCGACGAGCAGACGGTCGCCGAGTTCCTGCGCCGCCTGAGCGCGTCGCCCTACTTCAAGAGCGTCGACCTCGACGAGACCAGCGAAGACGAGAAGAGCGGCCTCAAGGACAAGAAGTTCGTCATCTCGGGCCAGGTGAACTACCTGGGCGCGCAGGCGCCCGCGAAGACGGCGGAGGCGCCGGCGCCCGCGAAGGCGAAGACCGTCGCCGCCAAGACGGGAGCGGGCCGATGATCCTCGGAGTGCTCGACGATCTGCGTGAGCGACCGCCGCTGCAGAAGCTCGGCGCGCTGATCTTCCTGGTGGCGGTCGTCGTCATCCTCGATTGGCAGTACGTCTACGGTCCGCGTGCCGACACGCTCGCCGAGACGCGCTCGCTGCTCCAGCAGCGCGAAGAAGAACTCAAGACCAAGAGCGAGAAGGCCGATGCCCGCGCCGACGCCGAGAAGGAGCTGAAGGAGCTCACGGCGGAGCTGAAGCGTGCCGAGGCGCGCCTGCCCGACCAGCGCGAGATCGCGAACCTCCTCTCCAGCATCGCGTCCAGCGCCCGCGGGGTGGGGCTCGACATCACGCTCTTCCGGCAGCAGCCGGAGACGTATGCCGACTTCTACGCCAACGTGCCGGTCGAGATGAACATGCGCGGCACGTACCACGACGTCGCGATGTTTCTCGATCGCGTGAAGCGGCTCGACCGTATCGTCAACATCAGCGACATCAATCTGCAGAAGCCCACCATGCAGGGCGATCGCATGGTTCTCGACGCGTCCTGCACCGCGACCACGTTCCGCTTCCTGCAGGAGGCCGAGCGCGAAAAGATCAACGCGGAGAAGGACGCCAAGAAGGGCAAAGACGGCAAGGACGGCAAGGCGGCGCCCACGAAGCGGCCGTCGAGGAGGGGGGCATGAGGCGGACCATCGTCCTCGCACTCTGCGTCGCCGCGATGGCGTCGCCCGCCTGGGCAGCGCCCGACGCGGCACCGCCCGCGGCACGCGCACCGAAGCCGGCGGCTCCGCCCGCCGAGGAGCCCGTCTACGAGGCGGTGGGTCGTCGCGATCCGTTCCGTCCGCCGCGCGCGGCGTCCGGTGTCGCCGACTCGCAGACGCCGTTGCAGCGATTCGAGATCGGCCAGCTCCGTCTGGTCGCGGTCATCTACAACACCCGGGAGCCACGGGCCGTCGTCGAGGACGACGCCGGGCTCGGGTACATCGTGAAGGTGGGAACGCCGATCGGCACGAACGGCGGGGCCGTGCGTGCGATCGAGAAGGGTCGGGTCCTCGTCCGCGAGGACGCCCAAGACTTCTACGGCGACAGTCAGGCATCCGAGGTGGTGCTCGAGCTCACCGGCGGCAACGTAGGCCGTCCGGCCGGGCGTGAGAGGGGGAGGCGATGAGGAGGTTCGGGCAGACTATCGGGGTGCTGGTGCTCGCGGTCGCGTGGGCGCCGATCCAGCCCGTGTTGGCAGAGGACGGCACCGACGTCGTCATCGACACCGAAGCGGCCATCGAGACACCGATCGACGCACCGATCGAGGAACCACCGGCCGCGGCGCCGGTCGACATCGTGGCGGAGACGCCGGCTTCCCCCTGGCTGTCGGTGCGTGACGTGCGCGTCGAGCCGGTTGGCGCCGGCAAGCGCGTCGTCGTCCAGCTCAGCCGCGCGCCCGAGAGCGTGCGCCAGTTCTCGCTGCCCAATCCCCCGCGGTTGGTCATCGACGTCGCCGGCCCGGTGAAGGGTGGCGATTCGCGCGAGGCACGGTTCGCCGTCGACGACGCGGTCGTCTCCGGCGTACGCGCGGCCCGCTTCAAGGGTCGTCTCCGCGTCGTGCTCGACCTGCGCGACCAGGCCACCGTCCTCGCGGTCCGTCCCGAGGGTGACGGCGTCGTCGCCGAGTTCGGCGAGGCGACGGCCGCCATCGAGGCGCCGCCCGTCCCCGAGCGCGCGGAGAAGGTCGCGCGGGTCGCGGCCCCCGTCGCCGATCCGGTGCGCGACGAGGTGCCGCTGCTCCTCGCCGCGGCGAAGGCCATCGAGCCGGTGCCCACGACGCCCCGTCCCGCGCCCCAGACGCGCATGCGTCGCGATCTCCTCGGCAACGAGACCACCTTCAACGGCCAGCGCATCTCGCTCGATTTCAAGGACGCCGACATCCAGAACGTGCTCCGCGTGCTGGCCGACGTCAGCAACATGAACATCATCGCGACCGACGACGTGAAGGGGAAGATCACCTTGCACCTCACCGAGGTGCCGTGGGATCAGGCCCTCGATCTCGTGCTGCGCACGAACCGCCTCGAGGCCACGGAAGAGGGCAACGTGATGCGCATCTCGACGATCGGCCGTCTGAAGGACGAGCGCGAGGCGCTCCGCGCCGCCGTCGACGCCGAGCGCGAGCTCGAGCCGCTCCGCATCGCATACCAGCGCGTCAACTACGCCCGCGCCGACGAGGCGCTCATCGACAAGGTGAAGGGCGTGCTGAGCGACCGCGGCAGCGTCACGTTCGACGATCGCACCAACACCATCATCGTGCGCGACATCCAGCGCGGCATCGTCGACGCCGAGCAGTTGATCCACGAGCTCGACGTCCAGAGCCCGCAGGTCCTCATCGAAGCGAACATCGTCGAGGCCACCGAGGACTTCGGTCGCGGCCTCGGCGTGCAGTGGGGCTACAGCTACAACGGCGGTCCCACCACCGGCACGCCCACCGGGTCGAACTTCCCGGGCACCGTCGGCATCGGCGGCTCGGGCGTGGGCTCCGGCTCGGCGCCGCCGCCGAGCGGCTCGGGCGCGCCTGCGGGTCGCGTCCCGTTCATCGCCGACTTCCCGGTGCCGTCGAACTTCGGCTCCGGCTTCGGCCCGGGCGCGGGCTCGGCCCTCGACCTGGCGCTCGGCTCGCTCAACGGCTCGTCCACCCTCGCGGCTCGATTGACCGCGCTGGAGGAGGAGGGCAAGGGTAAGGTCATCAGCCGTCCCCGCGTCATCACGATGAACAACGTGGCGGCGACGATCCAGAGCCTGACGATCCTGCGCGTCAAGCTGCCGTCCACCGGTACCGTCATCAACACCGGCACCGGCGGCGTGGCGGGCGGGTCGAGTACCGCGACGGAGAAGATCAACACCGGCATCACGCTGGTGGTCACCCCCCAGGTGTCCGCCGACGGATTCGTGCTCATGAACATCTACGCCAAGTCGTCGGTCCCGGACTTCAACCGCGCGGTCGACGGTATCCCGAACGAGATCAGCCGTGAGGCGAACTCGAACGTCCTCATCAAGGACGGCGAGACCGTCGTCCTGGGCGGCATCTTCCGGCACATCAGCGACGACCGTGAGTCGGGTCTGCCCTTCCTGCGCAACGTCCCGGGTCTCGGCTGGCTCTTCAAGCGCACGCTCGACTCGAAGCGGCAGGAAGAGCTGCTGGTGTTCCTCACGCCCAAGGTCGTCGAGACCGGCACCGTCGCGCTGCCGCCGGCCGAGCGCCTGTGGGAGCAGCGGAGGGGCGGCTGACGCGTCCGCCTGCACGGTAGGTGGGACACATCATCCTCGCGGGGTTCATGGCAACGGGAAAGACAGAGGTCGGCCGCCGACTGGCGCAACGACTCGGATGCGAGTTCGTCGATACGGACGCGCTGGTCGAGGCCGACGCCGGGCGTACCGTGGCGGCGATCTTCGCCGACGAGGGTGAGGCCGGATTCCGTGCCCGCGAGCGGGCGGCGGTGGAGCGGGCCTGCGGCCTGCCCGACGCCGTCATCGCCATCGGCGGCGGCGCGCTGCTCGACGACGAGAATCGTCGACGGCTCACCGCGGCCGGTCCGGTGGTGTGCCTGACGGCATCGCCGGAAGAGATCCTGCGTCGCGTCGGGAGCGCGGCGAGTCGTCCGTTGCTGCGCGGGCGGGGCGACCGGCTCGCACGCATCCGCACGCTCATGGCCGAGCGTGCACCCGTCTACGCCATGGCGACGTACGCCGTAGACACCACGGGGCTGTCCGTCGACCAGATCACCGACCGTGTGCGGTCGCTCGTGGCGGAACGGTGACGGTGGAATGCACACGGGGGCGGCGGTGGTGATGGAGGCGGAACGACGGATCGACGAGGTGGTCGTCGCCCTCGGCGAGCGCTCGTATCCGATCGTCGTCGGGGAGGGCGTGCTGACCGAGATCGGCCCGCGGCTCGCCGGCCTCGGCTTCCGCGGACGCTGTGCCGTCGTGACCGGCGAGCACGTCGCCACGCTCTACCTCGAGCCGGTGCTGGCGTCGCTGCGTGCGGCGGGCTTCGATCCGCTCGTCATCCAGATCCCCGACGGCGAGGAGCACAAGAATCTCGCCTGGCTGGCGCTGATCTACGATCGGCTGCTCGAGGCGGGGATCGAGCGCAAGACGCCGCTCGTGGCGCTCGGCGGCGGCGTCATCGGGGATCTCACCGGCTTCGCCGCGGCCACGCTGCTGCGCGGGCTGCCGGTGGTGCAGGTGCCCACCACGTTGCTGGCGATGGTCGATGCCGCGATCGGCGGCAAGACCGCCGTCAACCACGCCGTCGGCAAGAACCTGATCGGTGCCTTCCACCAGCCGCGCCTCGTGCTCGCCGACACCGCCGTGCTGCGCACGCTGCCGCGTCGCGAGCTGCTCGCGGGGCTGGCGGAGGTCATCAAGTACGGCGTCATCCGCGACGCCGACATGTTCGCCGACATCGAGGCCCATCTCGACGACGTGCTGGCGCTCGACGCCGACGCGCTCGCGCGGGTGATCGGCGCCTCGTGCCGGCACAAGGCCGAGGTGGTCGCGCGCGACGAGCGCGAAGAAGGTACCGAGCGGGCCACGCTCAACTACGGTCACACCGTCGGGCACGCCGTCGAGATGCTCACCGAGTATCGACGGCTGCTGCACGGTGAGGCGGTGGCCATCGGGATGGTGGCGGCGGCGCGCGTATCGCACGGGCTCGGCCTGTGTGACGCGTCGGTCGTCACGCGCATCGAAGGAGTGCTGCGTCGGGCGGGGCTGCCCACCAGCATTCCGGACGATCTGGAGCGACCCGCGCTGGCGCTGGCGATGCGCAGCGACAAGAAGTCGGCCGGCGGGAAGATTCGCTTCGTGGCGGTGGAGGCGATCGGTCGGGTCCGACTGGTCGAGCTCGTGGGGACGGAGATCGCGAACCATTTCTGACGCGTGCAGGCGTCAGGATCGAGGGGCGGGGAGGAGTATCATGCGGAAAAAGAGGAGGGGGTCGATCCTGGTTGGGGTCCTGGCCTCGATGATGATGGCCGGGGTCGTGCCCGCTGCGGCGGACGATTCGCTCGTGTTCCGGGCGCTCGGCTTCTATCAGGGCGAGGCCGACATCTCGGAAGGATCGATCACGTGCGAGGTGCCGAACATCCAGGCCGCCTTCGTGGACAACGGATTCAGCATGGGGATGTGGAACAGCTTCGGTACGCCGACGATGTCCTTCCCCGACATCAACAATCCGTTCGGGAACCCGTGCGGTGGCTGGATCCAGCTGCGGAACGCGATGCTGGTGAACGGCATCAACCTCACCCGCGTGGAGCTGAAGCTCCGTATCTCCGGGGCGGGTCGATTCAAGAACCAGGTGCCCACCCGCAAGGGCTTCCCGCTCGCCTGCCGCGAGTTCAGCAAGGTGAAGTTCTATACCGGGGCCCGGCTCGATCCCGTCGACAGCGACACCACCGTCTCCAACAGCGGGGCGCCGAACGTGGCGTTCGTGCAGCTGGTGCCGATGATCTCGCCGCAGCTCGTGAACTGCCTGCGCGGGCAGTACACGTCGCTCTCGACCGACGAGCTGTCGTCGCTGCCGCTGATCATCCGGGCCAAGGCGGTCGGTCGGGCCGACGACGGCTCGTCGTACGTGACGAACACCATCCAGTACACGTTGACGCTCCGCCACGTCTGCGGTAACGGACGCCTCGACGACGGCGAGGAATGCGACCCGAACGCTCCCAACACGTGCTTCCTGGGCACCTGCCAAGACGGCGAGTGCGGCGACAGCGGCTTCCCCTGCTTCGCCGACGCGGATTGCATCGGAACGTGCGCCCCGGCGGGCGATCCGTTCGAATGCGGATGCGTCTTCTAGCCGGAGCGTTCGTGCTGCTCGGCGCGGTCCTCGGGGCCGCGCCGCGAGCCGGGGCGGCCGACGCGGCGCCCCGGCTGGTGATCGACAAGCCCGTCTACGACTTCGGCACCGTCGAGCAGGGCACCCGGGTGGAGCACGCCTTCAAGATCCGCAACGACGGCTCCGCCTCGCTGCAGGTGTCGAAGGTCGACAGCTCCTGCGGCTGCACGGCCGGCGTCTCGGCCGACGGCTTCGTCGGACCGGGCCGCGACACCTGGGTCACGGTGACGTTCGACACCAGTCGGATCTCCGGCCGGACCAGCAAGACCGTCATTTTGCACAGCAACGACCCGACGGTCCCGGAAGCGGCGCTCTCGCTCACGGGTCAGGTCGTCACCGACGTGGTGGTGAACCCCACGCCGCTCTACCTCGGCCGCATCCGTCGTGGCGAGACGATCCGTCGCGAGCTCGTGATCTCGGCCGGACGTCCGGGTGCTCCGCACAACGTCATCGACGTCGAAACCGAGACCCCCGTCGTGCGCGCCTACGTCGAGCCTGGCGAGACGGCCGACCAGCAGCGGGTCGTGGTGGAGATCACGCCGAACCTCCCGCTCGGTCGCTTCACCGACGAGCTGCGCGTCCGCACCACGAGCCCGCGTCAGCCCATCGTGATCATCCCGGTCTTCGGCAGCGTGGAGAGCGACCTCGCGGCCCTTCCGCCGCAGGTCACCTTCGACCTCGCGCGCGACGAGGCGCACGACGTCCAGGTGAGCAATCGCAGCGGCCACCCTGTGGCCGTCACGCACGTCACCGCAACGCCGCCGATCGCGTATGACCTGACGACCGTGAAAGCCGGCCTCGAATGGCTGCTGAGGCTGCGCCTCACCTCGCGTCCCCCCGACGACTGGAAGGAGGGCGCCGTCGAGCTGTTCACCGACCACCCCGTAGAGGACCGAGTCGTCGTCCCCGTGTTCGCGATCGACCGCTCGCGTAGCTGAGCAGTTCGGCCGTGGTGGCGGCGGGGCGCGCGTGGCGCGGCGGGTGCCGCCGGCTGCGCGCGGAGTTCGCACGGCACCCCCCGCCCCATTTCCCCTCCGCGCGTGCTCTCAACGCGCTCGCTCGGCGGCACCCGCCGCGCCACGCGCACCCCGCCGCCACCACATGAAACGATCGAGCCGCGCGACCGTTCGCTCGCGATGGGCGTTGATCGTCGACACCCAGCCAAGCGCCGGTCGGCGAGCACCTCGACGTCGCATGGGGGTGTGGGTGCGAGGGGGGGCGGCGCCCCGGGCGGCGACGGACGCCCCCGGGG
>CAYOIZ010000020.1:0-93716 GCA_964404165.1 uncultured Binatia bacterium (SeqCode)
GCTGCGGCCGCCGCCTGGATCCGCCGCGCGAGATCCGGCGAGGGTGTGTGCTCCGGAACCGCGTCGAGCAGGGCGTCGAGCCGGGCGGCATCGGCCAGCGCGGCCCGCGCCCCCGGCGACGCCGCGAGCAGCGCCTGCGCGGCGTCGCGCTCGTCCGCCGGCCAGCGGGAGGGATCGGCGCCGTAGGCGTCGAGCAGCCGTTGCAGTCGGGTTGCGTCCATCACGCCTCTCCAAGGAGCTGCGGTGCGACCTCGCGCAGGCGCGCGTGCAGCGTGCGCCTGGCGCGGGCCAGCAGCGATTCGAGCGCGTCCACGCTCACGTCCATGATGTCGGCGGCCTCACGGTTGGAGAACCCCTGGAAATGGCAGAAGGCGATGGCCGCCCGCTGCTGGGGCGGCAGCTCGGCGAGCACGCGCTGCACGTGCGCGGCGATCGCGTCGCGATGGAGGGCATCCTCCGCCGAGAGCCGGGGGTCGGGGGGATCCGGTGCATCGTCGAGTGGTGCGTCGCGCCGGCGGGCCAGGCGGTCGAGGCACAGGTTGAGCGCCACGCGATGGAGCCATGCCCCGACGCGCGCGCCCCGGGGCTTCCAGCGCGCGGCCCCGGCCCAGAGGCGCAGGAACACCTCCTGCGCCACGTCCTCGGCCGCGGCCCGGTCGCCCAGCGTCCGCCCGGCGAAGCCGACGACGCGCGAGAGGTGACGCCGCACCAGCCGCCCGAACGCATCGGCGTCACCGGCGCCCGCCCGTCCGACGAGCTCGTCATCGTTGTCGTCCACTCCGTCGTTCCGTCACCCGACCGCCGGAGGCTAGCGGCTGCCGGTCGCTGCCGGCAACCGCCTGCCGCCCGGCATCCGCTCAGAAGGGGCCGCCTCCGCCGCGCCGTCCGCCGCGCCGGCCGCCCGGGCCCGGGAGGGCCGCGAGCTCGCTGCTCGTAATGCCACCCGAGTCGTCGGCATCGAGGAGGTCGAACATCCGCGCCTCCATCCTGCCGCGCAGGATCTCGTGGAAGCTCGCGAACTCGTCGGCGTCGAGGGCCCCGTCGGCGTTGGCGTCGGCCTCGGTGAAGGCCGCCGTCCGGTCGGCCTCCATCTCCTCCTTGCTGGGCGGCTGCACCGTGCTGGCGGCCCAGGCCGTCGTGGCCAGGGCGGCGATCCCGAGGGCCGTCATCGTCCAGTTGCGCATCGTGATTCCTCCGTCGGTTGGTTGGGGCCGCATCGGCGGCATGTACCCCTTCAACGGACGACGCGCGGAAACCCGTCGCAGGGCGCACGCCATGGCGGATGCGGGGCGCCGGATCGTACGGCGATAGCGCGTGCCGCGCGATCAGCCCCCGCACCCGTCGTCGAGCGTGCCGTCCGCCTGGCGGACGTAGACCCCATCGAGCACGAGCGTGTGGAAGTGGACGTGGAGATTGAGCGCGCCGCCGAACCGCGGGACGCTCGTCACCGTACCCGTTTCGCCGCCGGACGCGGGCGGGTATGTGCCCGACGGCGTCACGCACCGACGATGATCACGCGATCGCTCACGGCGCACTCGCCCGACGAACCTCGCTCTCGACGACGGCGCCGTCGCGGATCGGCTTCCAGCTCCAGCTGCCGTCCACCGCAAGCTCGAGAAGCGCATCGTGTTCCGCCAGGTGGTCGTCGTCCTCGTCGGTCGCCGTGAAGGTGATGCAGGTGATGTCACACGCGCAGAGCGCCTTCAGGACGAGCGCGATGTGGTCCTTGTCGAGCGTGCGACTCGGGTTGTCGAGGACGACGAAGGTCGGCTGCGAGAGGGCGATGCGCACGATCGCGAGCAGCTCCTGCTCGCGCAGCGCGAGGACGTCGCTCCAGTCCTCCTCGCGATCCAGCCCGCCGACGCGCTCCAGCACCGCGCCGGCGTGGAGCTGGGCGATCATGCGCAACAGCTCGTCGTCCCCGACCTTGGCGCGATCGAGCTCGCCGATCAGCACCTGGCGCAGCGTCCCGGGCGGGAGGTACGGCCGCTCGGGCAGGAAGGCGAGGTGCCCGATCGGCGGCCGGATGATGCGGCCCTCACCCGTGTGGAAGATGCCCGCCGTCGCCTCCACGAGCGCGGCGCGGGCGGCGTTGTCGGGCCCGCGCACGAGCAGCCGGATGCGGCGTGGCGTCTCGACGGAGAGATCGCTCACGAGGACGCGCCCGTCCCGGGGCGCCCGCAGCGTGAGATGCTCCCACGCCAACCGCTCGCCGTCCTCCACGACGGTGATGCCGGCAGCCGCGTCATCGGGCGTGAGCGCGTCGATCAGCGAGTTCAGACGGGCCATCACCGCGGCGTACGACGAGATCGTCTGGAACTGCGTCACCACCAGCGAGAACGCGCCGAGCAGCGTCGAGAACGCCATCGCCGCCTGCGTGACGGCGCCGAACGGCACGTCGCCACGCATGAACATCGGGGCGACGATCAGCGCCGGGATGATCTGGATCAGGTAGTTGTAGCCGGTGGTGAAGAAGCCTACGTTGCGGCTGACGGTGATGATGCGACGCTGGTTGGCGATGAGGGCGCCCACTTGGTGGATGAGCCGCCGCAGCAGCCGTGGCTCGCGGTGCTGCAGGGCGATCGACTCGGCGTTCTCCCGCACGTGGATGAGCTGCGCACGGAAGTCGGCCTCGCGGTCGGCCTGCGCGTAGTTGAGCTGCACCAGCCGGCGCCCGAGGAGGATCGTCACCACCGAGCCGACGGCCGCGTAGAGGAAGCCGACGAGGAACAGCGGCCGGCTGATCGACCACAGCACGCCCGAGAACGCGACCACGGTGATCGAGCCGTTCAGCAGCATGAGGCTCACCGACAGCGTCATGGTGACGAACGTCCGGATGTCCTCGGAGATGCGCTGGTCGGGATTCTGGAGACCGCCCGGCGCCTGCAGGCGGACGTACGAGCGATCGGCGAGGTAGACGTCGACGACCCGCCGGGTGAGCCAGTCGCGCCACAGGAGGCCGAGGAGGTCCTGGGTGAAGCTCGCCAGCACCGCGGCCACCGTCGACGCCGCGAACACCAGCACGTAGGAGATCGCGTAGCGCGTGAAACCCGCCCGGTCCCGGCTCTCGATCGCCGTCATGAAGTCGCGGCCGACGTAGCTGTTCACGACGTTGAGGCCGTTGATGGCGAAGAAGATGAGGAGCAGCGACACGCACAGGAAGATCGCCTTGCCACGGACCTCGCTGGTGAGGAGGTTCCGGATGGCGTTGACGAAGTGCACCCAGGTCTGCCGGGAAAGCCTGCTCTCGTCGGAGCCGGGGGCGGCGGTGCTCATGGGTGACGCGCTCTCTTCTGTATCGCACTCGCCGGCCGGGTCGCGAGCAGAACGGGTTGCTCGCCGTGCAGGCGTCGTCTAAGGCTCGCGCGGCGCCTGGCATGCCGGACCTCCTGCACGACGACTTCACCGACCTCGCCGGTTGGCTGCCGGTCGCCTCGGGGCTCGCCCGACTCGACGTCTCCCGGGACGCCGGGCCCGACGGTGGGAGCGCCATGCGTCTCGACTTCGACTTCGCCGGCGGCGGCGGCTTCGTGGTGGCGCGCAAGGAGCTGGCGCTGCGTCTCCCGGAGACCTGGGCGCTCGCCTTCGCGCTGCGCGGGACGGGCCCCCGCAACCGGCTGGAGGTGAAGCTCGCCGGTCCGGGCGGCGAGAACGTGTGGTGGTACCACGAGGAGGCGTTCGAGCTGCCCCCGCGCTGGCAGCCCATGCGCATCCGCTCGCGCCAGGTGGAGTTCGCGTGGGGACCCGCCGGCGGCGGAGCGATCGCCGAGCTGGGCGCCATCGAGATCGCGCTCGCGGCCGGTCCAGGCGGACGTGGCACCGTGTGGCTCGCCGATCTCCGCTTCGAAGACCGCACGGTCCGCGCCGCGCCCGTCGTGCGCGCGGCGAGCGCGCAATCGGGGCACGGGCCCGAGCACCTCTTCGCCGCGTCGCCGTCGACGAGCTGGCGGAGCGAGGGCGGGGCACCGCAATGGCTGGAGGTCGACTTCCAGGACGAGCGCGAGTACGGCGGCCTCGTCCTCCACTGGGAGGACGGCCGCCGCGCGCGCGCGTTCCGGGTCCGGATCTCCAACGACGGCGTCGCCTGGCGCATGGCGCACGCGACCACCCACGCCGACGCGGCGCGGAGCTGGGTGTACATGCCCGACACGTCGGCGCGGTACCTGCGGCTCGAGCTCGACGAGAGCGCGGGCGACGGCTTCGGCCTCGCCCGGATCGAGGTCCGTCCCTTCGAGTTCTCGCGCTCGCTCGACACCTTCTTCCGCGCCGTGGCGGCCGACCAACCACGCGGCGACCATCCCCGGTGGCTCGCCGGCGAGCAGAGCTACTGGACGCCCATCGGCCTCGCCGACGGCGACACCTGCGCGCTCATCGACCAGGAGGGACGCGTCGAGGTCGACCGCGGCACCTTCTCGATCGAGCCGTTCCTGTTCGCGGACGGCGCGCTCGTCACCTGGGCCGACGCCGCGGTGAGCCAGGAGCTCGAGGACCGGAGCCTGCCGATCCCGTCGTCCGTGTGGCGCGTTGGCGGGCTCGTGCTGCGCACGACCGCGTTCGCGGCGCGCAGCGACGGACGGCCCGTGCTCTTCGTCCGCTATCGCCTCGAGCACGACGGCCGCGCGCGAACGGTGCAGCTGTTCGTCACCTGCCGGCCGTTCCAGGTGACGCCGCCCTGGCAGGCCTTCGGCACGCTCGGCGGAACGAGCCCGATCCACGAGATCGAGGCCTCGGCGCACGGCGTGCGCGTCGACGGCGCGCGCACCGTGATCGCGCTCACCCCCGCCGACGGCGCCGGGGTCGCCACCTTCGATCAGGGTGGCGTCGTGGCCCATCTCCACGGCGGCGACGTGCCGCCACGGGCGCGCGTCGTCGACGCGTTCGGCTTCGCGTCGGGCGCGCTCCGCTTCGACGTCGCGCTGCCGGCGTGCGGCGCGCACGAGGTCCATCTCGCCATCCCATTCGGCACGACGCAGGACGCGCTCCCCACCGGCACGCAGGGCGACGCCGTGCTGGACGCCGTCCGCCGGGAGTGGCGCGAGCGGCTGGGGCGCATGACGGTGCGTCTCCCTTCGAGCCGGCGGGCATGGGCCGACACCATGCACACCGCCGTCGCGCACGTCCTCGTGCTGCGCGACGGCGCGGCGCTGCAGCCGGGACCGCGCCGTTATACCCGCTCCTGGATCCGCGACGGCGCCATCATGGCGGCGGCGCTGCTTCGCATGGGGTGCGCGGCGGAGGCTCGCGAGTTCGTGCGCTGGTACGCCCCGCACCAGAAGCCCGACGGCGACGTCCCGTGCGTCGTCGATCGCACCGGCCCCGACTGGCTCGTCGAGCACGACAGCCACGGCGAGCTGGTGTTCGCGGTCGCGGACTGCGTCCGCTTCGGCGCCGACCACGCCTTTCTCGACGCGCTGTGGCCGGCCGTGCAGCGGGCCACGGGTTTCCTCGAGCGGCTGCGCGACCTGCGTCTCGCGGCGGCGTACGAGACGCCGGAGAAGCGCGCGTTCCGCGGCCTGCTGCCCGAGTCGGCGAGCCACGAGGGCTACCTCGCCCACCCCGTGCACGCGTACTGGGACGACTTCTGGGCCATCCGCGCCTTCGGCGACGCCGCCTACCTGGCCGGCCTGCGCGGCGACGCCGCCGAGGCGGCGCGGCTGCTCGGGCTGCGCGACGCGATGCGCGCCGACGTGCGCGCCTCGCTGGAGGCCACGATCGCGACCCGCGGTCTCGACTACGTGCCGGGCTCGGTCGAGTGGGCCGACTTCGACCCGACGGCGACGTCGAACGCGATCTCGCTCCTCGGCGAGCTGCCGACCATGCCGGCGGACGCGGTGGCGCGCACCTATGCCAAGTACCTCGCCGGCTTCCGCGCGCGGCGCGACGGCGAGATGCCGTGGAAGAACTACACCGCCTACGAGGTGCGCATCGTCGGCGCGCTCGTGTGCCTGGGCGAGCGCGCCGCCGCGAACGAGCTCGCGAGCTTCCTGATCGGCGACCGGCGGCCCGCCGCGTGGAACCAGTGGCCCGAGATCTCCTGGCGCGACGCCCAGAGCCCCGGCCACATCGGCGACGTGCCACACGCCTGGATCGCCGCGGAGTGGGTGCTGTCGTTCCGCACGATGCTCGCCTTCGAGCGCTCGGAGGACGACGCGCTGGTGGTCGCCGCCGGCGTCCCGGGGGACTGGCTGGACGAGGACGAGGTGACCGTCGACGGGCTCGCCACCTGGTGGGGCACGTTCGGCTTCACGCTGCGTCGCACCGGAGGCGATGCGCTGGAGATGGCCCTGCGCGGTGACGTCGCCCCGCCCGGCGGCATCGTGCTGCGGCCTCCGCTCGGGGGGACGCTGGTGGCGGTCGAGATCGACGGCACGCCTATCGGAGGTTTCGTCGCGGACAGTGTGATCGTGCGACGCTCCCCGGCGACGGTGGCGCTGCGGTGGCGGCCCTAGCGGGTCACCTGCGCGTAGACCGCGTGCTCGACCGCGATCAACGCCGGCACGACGCCGACGTCGAAGAACGGCAGCACCTGCGTGAAGAACGTCGCCGCGATGCCCGTCGTCCGGTCGATCCAGTAGTACGAGTTGAAGATGCCGGCCCAGCTGCCCGTGCCGGCCGGCCGCATGCCGGGCATGTCTTCGAGCGAGACCTGCAGCCCGAGGCCCCAGGTCTGACGCGTCGGCGGCGCCGGCACCGGGTTCGTCCACTCCGGCATCACGGCCGGCATGCTCGCCGGCAGCGGGACGTCGCCGAGCTGATCGCTGAACATGAGGTCCGTGGTCTCCGGGCGCAGGATGCGCGTCCCGTCGAGCTCACCGCCGCGGAGCAGCGCGCGGACGAAACGGCCGTAGTCGGCGGGCGTACCGTACGCGCCGTGGCCGCCGGGCTGGAACTCGGGTGCGGCCGGCAGGTCGAGGGCGCTCGGGCCGAGCGTGCCGTCCGGGGTGCGCGAGCGGATCGGCATGAGGCGCGCCCGTTGCGCCGCGGTCGGCGTGAACGTCGCGTCGCGCATGCCGAGCGGCTCGAACACCGTCTTCGCGAGACGGGCGTCGAGCTTCTCCCCGCTCACCGTCTCGACGACACGCCCGAGCCAGTCGGTGTTGATGCCGTACTCCCAGCGCGTGCCGGGATCGGCGACGAGCGGAGCGCTCAGGCTGGCGACACGGCCGTCGAAGGGCGTCGGCAGGCCCGTCACGTGGTGGTAGCGATGCAGGTCGGTGTTGGTGAAGAGGTAGCCGTGGCCGGCGGTGTGCGTCAGCAGATGCCGGATCGTGGCGGCGCGTGCCGGCGGACGCAGCCGCGGCGTGTCGCCGTCGAATCCGACCAGCACCTGCGCCTCGCCGAACGCGGGAACGATCGAGGCCACGGGCGCATCGAGTGCGATCGTTCCGGTCTCGACCAGCTGGAGCGCGGCGACGCTGGTGAGGGCCTTCGTCATGGAAGCCAGCCGGAACATGGTGCGCGGGCCGTCGGGCAGATCGCCGTGGCCGGTCTCGAAGACGACGCCGTTGCGGTCGTGCACCGTCACCACCGCACCGGGAACGTCCCCGCGCGCCACCGCGCCGCGCAGCACGTCGTCGATCGCCGTTCCGTCGAAGGAGGTCATGCCGTCCGCTACGCCAGGGAGCAGGCGCGCGGCAAGCCGAGGCATCGGACGGCTCGACGGTGCTGCACGCCCACGGCCTGGCGTGATAGGCAGCGCGGCCATGGGCAGCCCCCTCGATCCGTCCCACATCATGCAGACCGCGACGGGCTTCTGGTCGTCGAAGGTCCTGCTCACCGCCGTCGGCATGGATCTCTTCTCCACGCTCGGCGATCGCGCGCTGACGGCGCACGAGCTCGGCGACGCGCTCGGGCTCCATCCCCGCGGCACGTTCGATTTCTTCGACGCCCTGGTGGCGCTCGGCTTCCTGCAGCGCGACGGCGACGGCCCCGAGGGCCGCTACCGGAACACGCCGGAGACCGCGGCCTTCCTGGTGAAGGGCAGCCCCACGTATCTCGGCGGGCTCCCGGGGATCATGAACTCCCGCCTCTACCGCTTCTGGGGCGACCTCGACGAGGCGCTCAGGACCGGGAAGCCGCAGAACGAGGTGAAGCACACCGGCCGCCCGATGTTCGACGAGCTGTACTCGGACCCGGCGCGCCTCGTGCAGTTCCTGGACGCCATGAGCGGATTCCAGGCCGGCAACTTCGCGGCGCTGGCGGAGAAGCTCGACTTCTCCCGCTACCGCACCGTCGCCGACGTGGGCGGGTGCCTGGCGCTCCTCTCGCGCGTACTCGCCGGCCGCCATCCGCATCTGCAGTGCAAGAGCCTGGACCTCCCCAACGTCGGTCCGCACGCGCGCAAGGCCGTCGCCGCCGCGGGGATGTCGGATCGCATCGAGGTCGTCGACTTCGATTTCTTCACCGACGACTTTCCTTCGGCCGACGTCGTGACGATGGGCAACATCCTCCACGACTGGAACCTCGAGAAGAAGATGACGCTCATCCGGAAGGCGTACGCCGCGCTGCCGGCGGGCGGCATGTTCGTCGCCATCGAGAACGTCATCGACGACGGCCGGCGCCAGAACGCGTTCGGGCTCCTGATGTCGCTCAACATGCTGATCGAGTTCGGCGACGCGTTCGACTACACGGGCGCGGACTTCCGGAGATGGTGCGGCGAGGTCGGCTTCGCGCGCTGTGAGATCATCCCACTGGCCGGCCCGACGAGCGCGGCGGTGGCGTACAAGTAGCGTCGGGGTACCGAGCATGCAGACGAGCGCCGACCTCGACCTCCCGCCCTACGACCCCGCGCGCGTCCTCGCGGCGCCGTTCCCCGAGCGCGTGCGACTGCTCTGTCGTACGTGGGCCTCCCAGGTCTTTCCGACGCCGGGCATCGTCCTCGTGATGTACTGGACGAAATACCTGGTCCTGTTCGTCGGCGGCTGGGCCTTCTTCGTCTCGTTCTCCGCTGGCTATCCGGGCTTCACCTCCCCCGGCGGTTGGGCGTTCACCGCCGCCGCGTTCCAGAAGGCGATCCTGTGGGCGATCTTCTACGAGATGATCGGCTTCGGCTGCGGCTCGGGTCCGATGAACGCCCGCTTCAATCCACCACTCGGCGGCTTCCTCCACTTCCTGCGCCCCGGCACGACGAAGCTCCCGCTCTTCCCGGACATTCCTGTCTTCGGAAGCATCCGGCGCGGGTGGCTCGACGTGGCGCTCTACGCCGCGAACCAGCTCCTCCTGCTGCGCGCGCTGGTGGCACCGGAGATCACGCCACAGCTCCTCTGGCCGAGCGTCGTGCTGATCCCGCTCCTCGGCGTCACCGACAAGACGCTCTTCCTCGCGGCGCGCGCCGAGCACTACTGGGTGGCGCTGCTGTGCCTCGCCGCCGCCCATGCCGACGGGCTCTGGCTCTCCGCCTGCAAGACGATCTGGTGCGCGATCTGGTTCTGGGCCGCCACCTCGAAGGTGAACCACCACTTCCCGAGCGTCATCATGGTGATGATGACGAACGGGCCGTTCTTCCCGAAGGCGCTGAAGCGGCGGCTGTTCGTCTCCTACCCCGACGACCTGCGCCCGTCGCGCCTGGCGGCGACGATGGCCCACGCCGGCACCTGCATCGAGTACTCGATTCCCGTCGTACTCCTGCTCGCGAGCACGAGCCCGGTCGTGACGGCGATCTGGCTCGTCGTGATGTGCTGCTTCCACGGCTTCATCGCGCTGAACAACCCGAGCGGCATGCCGATCGAGTGGAACATCCTGATGATCTACGGCGGCATCTTCCTCTTCGGCTTCAACCCCGACGCCAGCATCCTGGCGCTGAGCGCGGCACCGTGGCTCACCGCCTTCCTCGTCTTTGCCCTCGTCGTCGTCCCGGCCTACGGCAACTTCGTGCCCGGACGCGTCTCGTTCCTGCTCGCGATGCGCTACTACGCGGGCAACTGGGCCTACAACATCTGGCTCGTACGCAAGGGCAGCGCCGAGAAGTTCGGCAAGCTCCAGAAGGCCGCGGGAACGATGCGCCAGCAGCTGGAGAAGTTGCTGCCCGATCCGACGGCCGTCGAGGTGGCGTTGACGATGGCGCTCTCGCACCGCTTCATGCACCTCGAGGGCCGGCCGCTGTTCGACGCGTTGCCGCGCGCGGTGGACGACATCGACGACTACGAATGGAACGACGGTGAGGTCATCGGCGGCATGGTGCTCGGCTGGAACTTCGGCGACGGACACCTGAACGGCACGCAGCTCCTCGAGGCCGTGCAGGCGCAGTGTGGGTTCGCGTCCGGCGAGGTGCGCGTCGTCATGGTCGAGTCACAACCGCTCTTCGGACGCGGCATGCGCTGGAAGGTCGCCGACGCCGCCGACGGCGTGCTCGCCGAAGGCGAGACCGTGCTCGCGCCGATGCGCGACCTGCCGCCCTGGCCGACGGGCAAATACGCCGACGCCCTGCTGCGCCACCGCACGCGCGCGAGCGCCTGACGCGTGGACGGTTTCCGGAGCGAGACCGAGGCGGTCGTCGTCGGCTCGGGCCCGAACGGCCTCGCCGCCGCGATCACCCTCGCCAGAGCGGGCGTTTCGGTCCGCGTCGTCGAGGCTCGGGACGAGCCCGGCGGCGGCATGCGCACGGCCGAGCTGACACTGCCCGGCTTCATGCACGACGTGTGCTCGGGCGTGCATCCGATGGGCCTCCTGTCGCCGATCTTCCGGAGCCTGCCGCTCGCCGAGCACGGGCTGGAATGGTTGGGTGCGCCCGCCTCGGTCGCGCACCCGCTCGACGACGGTCCGGCCGTGATGCTGTACCGCTCGCTGGATCGTACCGGTGCGGGCCTCGGCCGCGACGCGCGCGCATGGACGCGCCTCGTCGGTCCGCTGCTCGACGACCCGCACGGGCTCTTCGCGGACCTCATGGCGCCACTGCGGCTGCCCGCGCGTCCGCTGCCGTTCCTGCAGTTCGGGGTGCGCTCGGTATTCTCGGCGAACCGGCTCGCTCGGCTGTGGTTCCGGGACGAACGCGCCCGCGCGCTGTTCGCCGGCTGCGCGGCCCACGGGATACTGCCGCTCACGCGACCGCTCTCGGCCGCGTTCGGCGTCATCTTCGCATTCACCGCGCATGTCGAGGACTGGCCGGTCGCGCGCGGTGGATCGCAGGCGATCACGCGGGCGCTGGCGTCCTACCTGCAGAGCCTGGGTGGCCGTATCGACACCGGCCATCGCGTCGAGAGCCTGGCCGCGCTCGGCGGCGCGCGGGTCGTCCTCTTCGACACGTCCCCCGACGAGCTCCTGCGGATCGCGGGCGACGCGCTGCCGGACGGCTATCGGCGGCGCCTCGTGCGCTACCGCTACGGCCCCGGCGTCTTCAAGCTCGACTGGGCGCTCGACGGGCCGATCCCGTGGCGCGACCCCACCTGCCGCGAAGCGTCCACGGTGCACGTGGGTGGCACGCTCGAGGAGGTGTGCGCGTCGGAGCACGACATGTTCCACGGCCGTCACAACGAGCGACCCTTCCTCATCGTGTGCCAGCAGAGCGAGGTCGATCCAACGCGCGCACCGGCCGGCAAGCACACGGGCTACGCGTACTGCCACGTGCCGTCCGGTTCGACGGTGGACATGACGGCGACGATCGAGCGTCAGATCGAACGCTTCGCGCCCGGATTTCGCGACCGCATCCTCGCCCGTCATGCGATGAACACGGCCGACTTCGAGCGCTACAATCCGAACTACCGCGGCGGCGCCATCACCGGCGGCGTCGCCGACGCGCTCCAGCTCTGGACCCGGCCCGTCGCACGCCTCGATCCCTACGCGACACCGAACCCACGCCTCTTCATCTGCTCCGCGTCCACGCCGCCCGGCGGCGGCGTCCACGGCCAATGCGGCTACTGGGCCGCGCGTTCGGCCCTGCACCGCCTGGGCATCCCGACGACCGCCATCTCGATTCCGTAGCCGCACCGGCAGCGGCCTCGGCGTGCGGTGGGGTCGGGATCACGTGTTCGCAGCCCCGGTCGTGTCGCGCACGCCGTTCGCCCGCGCAGGGAGAACCCGCTCGAGCCGCAGCGCCGCGACACCCAGCACGGCGCAGCCGGCGATCAGCATCGCGATGAACGCGTCGCCGAGGTCGCGTCCGAGGAGGATGCCGGCGACGACGGGGCCCGAGATCGCCGCTCCCTGGAACGCCACGGCCGCGGTCGCGTTGTAGCGCCCCCGAAGCCGCTCGGGGGCGACGTCGTTGACGATCGCCGGCGCCGTCGGCGACAGCAGGGTCTCGCCGACCCCGAACAGGCCGAAGGCGACGATCATGAGCACGTCGGCGAGCCGCGACGCCGGCGCCTGGCCGGCCAGCCCGAGAACGGCCCAGGACGCGCCCCAGATCGCCGCGTGGATCATCAGGAGTCGTGTTCGCCGCCGCCCTTCGATGAACCGGAGAACGACGAGCTGGAGCAAGACGATGATCGCCGTGTTGACGGCGAAGGCGATGCCGAGCGTCCGCGCCGACACACGTGCCACCGTGTTGCCGTACGCCGTCCAGCCGCCCTCGATCTGTCCGTAGCCGACGAAGGCCGCCACGAAGCTGACCAGGAGGTAGCGGCGGAAGACGCGGTCGCGCAGCACGTCGGCGTAGCGACCCACGTCGTCGCGATCGCTCGAGGCGGATCGCACGGGCGGGCCACCGAGATGACGGAGCGGCACGGCGAGGATCGCCAGGGCGAGCAGGAACGTGGCGGCGTCGGCGCGGTAGATCGCGACGAACGTCCCGGGTCGCGCCGTGTCCACGAACAGCGCGCCGACGACGCCGCCGATGCCGATGCCCGCGTTCACCGAGGCGAACTGCACGCCGAAGTAGTGCTGCCGTCGCTCGGACGGAACGACGCTCGCCACCAGCGCCTGGTTGGCGGGCCAGAATGCCGCCACACCGATCCCGGTGAAGATGCGGGCCACGACGGCCTCGAGCACGGACTCCGCCGACGACAGCAGGAACACACCGGCCGCCGCGCCGGCGAGCGCACCCATCTGCACGCGTCGCGGTCCCAGCCGGTCGATGAGCATGCCCGTCGGTCCGAGGAGCACGAGGGCCATGAGCGCCGGCACCGCGACGATCAGGCCGATGGTTTCGAGCGGGAGCGCCCGGACGTCGTGCAGGTACACGACCAGGAACGGAACGGTCAGTCCCGTTCCGAACGCATCCAGCGCGATGCCGGACAACATCAGCCGCGCATCGCGCGACGTCGCCGCCCCGCGCATGCGACTGTTTGGCATCGACGGGGCGGCGACGCGAACGTGCGTCAGTCGTCCGTCTGCTGCTCCGTCACGAGGCCGACCGGCGTCGACGTGAGGCCGGCGGCGCGGCTCGGGACGTCGACCGGCTCGACCGTCACGGAGAGATCGCTGTCGCTCATCGAGCAGGCGAGATTCGTGATCCCGAGCGGCGTGGTGGTGACGGCGTCGGGAACGAAGTCGATCGCGCCATCCTTCGCGAACGGCTTGAACGCCCAGAGACGCCCCCCGGTGAACGGATCGAACGCGTCGGCGAGGAGCGACGTCACGACGACGCCGCCGTCGTCGGCGAGGCGGACGGCGACGTGTCCGGAGTTGGCGTAGGCGCCCGTCGTACCGAACGTGTAGCGGTTCGCCCACAGGATGTTGCCGACGGCATCGAGGCCGACCAGCGCGGTGGCGGGCACACTCGTCAGCTCGTTGCCCGTGAGGTTCACCACCGAGCCGCCGACGATGTAGCCGGTCGTCGGCAGCTCGGCCAGGGAGTCGAGGACGAACACCGAGCCCGCGCCGAACCCGAAGCCGGGGAAGGACGCGAAGCCGACGCTGCCGTCGTCGAGCACGCGCAGCAGCAGGCCGTTGTGCTGCGCGCCGCCGCTGCCGGCGATCGTGACCTCGCCCTGCGACCCGACGATGGCCGCCGACGGGATCGCGTCCGGCGCCTCGACGCAGCCGTCGTACCGCTTCGCGTAGACGACCGAGCCGTCGGCGGCGAGCCGGAAGGCCACCAGCGCATCACCGTCCTGGGTCACGCTGCCGGCCAGGAACACGTCGTCGCCGATCGGCTCGACGACGTTCACGCGCAGCCCCTCGATGTCACCCAGCAGGCGGAACGTCGAGCCGGTGCTCGTGGCGTGCAGCAGGAAGCTGTGGCCCCCGCCGCAGCCGCCCGCGATCCAGGCGTCGCCCGCGTCGTCGACGGTGAGCGCCGTGACCTCGACGTTGCAGACGTCGAACGGAACGTCCCACGCGCGCGCCTCGACGGCGCTGCCGTCCTGCGCGACCTTCGCGAGCACGATGGGCGCGATCCCGGACTGGCCCGCAGCGACGAAGAGCGTGGCGTCGCGGGCCGACCGCACGCGAAGCGGCACGAGCGGGAAGCCGTCGAGCTCGAGATCGCGGGCCCAGGTGAGGGCACCGGCATCGTCGAACTTGGTGAGTGTCTCCACGCCGTATCCGGAGCGCACGTAGCGGCCATCGATGGTGCGCTGCAGGTCGGAGAAGTTGATGCCGTTTCCGGGCGACGCCGCATTCGAGCCGTCGACCGGCGAATCCCAGCTCCGCGACCACGGCGTGTACGTCGGCATCGCCAGGTGCACGGCGTCGGGACCCGCACCGGGCGGCAGGATCGAGCTCTCCGGCGGCGGATCGCACACACCCTCCGAGATCGGCAGATCGATCGCGTTCAGGTCGGGCGCCTTCCAGTCGACGAGGGTGACGGCGCCGATCAGCGGCAGCGCCGGGCTCGTCACCTTCACGCCGAGCGTCGCCTCGAGGCCGGCGTGCAGGTTCCAGCACGGCTCCTCGAAGAGGTTTGCCTCGATGGCGCCGTACGGCTTCGCCGTCGCGTACGGGCCCGTGACCCCGAACAGGAGGAGGTTCAGCGTCGCGCCGACTTCCACCCGCGCGAACGCCTGCAGCGTCACCTTCGTCTCGTTCGGTCCGAAGTCGGAGCTGATGAGCTCCGGCTCCTTGAGCTGCGGTGTCTGCGTCTGTTTCGACGACACCGTGACCGACGTCTCGAACACGGCCGACCCGTGCAGGCCCGTCGAGAACTGGCCAGAAGCCCCGCCGGACAGCTCGGCCGTGAGGTCGGCTTTCGGCACGAACACCAGCGGCCCGACGATGATCGGCGCGAGCGTCTCGGACGCGAGCTCGACTTCCTTCTTGTACTCGAGCAGCGCGGCTCCCTCGACGTTGGCGTCCGCGTTCACCTGCGGGAACACCACGAACGTGACCTTCGCCTCGGGGATCAGGTCGTCGATGCTGCACTGCGGGGGGTCACCGACGAGCACGTCCTTGAAGCTCTCGAGACAGCTACTGACGACGTCCGGCAGCTCCGTGACGCCGCCCCAGTCGACGTCGAGCCCGAAGTCGTAGTCGAAGCCGCCGCCGATCTCGCCCACGACCTTGATCTGATCGTTCGTGGACTCCTCGTCGCCGTCGCCGTCGAAGAGGACGTAGTCGAAGTCCTTCTTCGTGCCGAAATCGATCTGCGGACGGAACGACGTGGCGGACGTCGACCCGCCGGCGGCAGTGACGGGGGTCGAGCCGGAGCCGCGGACGTGGAGCTTCGAGTACGCCAGCTGGATCGGCGCCTGGCCGGTCCGGAGCACCAGCTGCGAGCCGTTGCGCTCGACGGCGAGCACCGCGCGGAGCAGCCCGGCGGGCGTGGTCGGCGAGACGCCCGCCACGATCACCTTGCCGACGGCCACGTCGTCGAGGGCGGCAGGTGCCGGGTCGAAGGTGAGGGTCCCGTCGGGATCGGGCACCAGCGAGCCCAGGTCGGTGGTCGCGAGCTCCGTCGTCGACGGGAACGGCAGCGCCGCGAGCCCGTCGCAGGCGTCGGCACATTTCCGGAAAGAGCGGCCGGTCGGGAAGACGTCCTTGCACTTCTTCGCCTTCGCGACGGCACACGCGCTGCCGCCCTTCTTCCGGCAGAGGACGAATCCGGAGCGACCGCACGTCGTGCTGCCGAGGACGCGGGCGACCTCCTTGCGGCACGCCTTCGGGAACCCGGTCTTGCCGAGCGAGTCGACGAAGCCGCGCACCACCGGCTTCCAGCATTTTGCGTACGCCTTCGCCGACGCCGCCGCATCGCACGGACACGCCGCGTCGGCCGCGGCGCGGATGTCGCCCAGGACTCCGGCCGGACACTTCGAGGGCGCCCCGCAGGCGAGCGTGGGGCCGCCGGCGAAGGCGGTCCCGGCGAGGGCGGTCGCGAGCAGGAGGGTCGACAGGATGCCGAAGGCGCGCATGGCCGCGGTTATACGCAGGCTCCGGGCGTGACGGCTACCGTAAATGCCGGCGCGGATCGGTACGTGACGACGGCCCGCCCGACGACATGTAGCGAGCGGGAACGGGAACGTACTCGCCGTAGCCGCCGTCTTCCGCTGGCGCTACTCGCGCCGGTCGTGCTGCGCGTCGGACACGCTCGCGTCGCCCATCACGGTCTGACCGATGGCGATCGATACGAACCCGAGGCACGTCACCGCGAGATCGCCACTCTGCTCTGCGATCAGCAGCATCCCCGCGAGCGGGATGCGGTAGCCCGCCGCCAGGAACGTCGCCGCGCCGAGCAGCGCCAGCGGTCCGCCGGGCACGAGGTCGAGGAGCCGTTCGAGCAGCCCGGCGAGCAGGAGGCCCGTGCATGCGAGCGACGTGAAAACGCCGCCGCCGCCCCCGCCGTAGACCGAGGTGAGCGTGCCCGCCGTGCGCACGACGAGTACCGCCGCCAGCACCCCGGGCGCATGCGGCGCGGACACCAGCCAGTCGGCAGCGACGTAGCCGGGACCGAACGTGATCCAGCTCCCGGTGAGCGCGTGTCCGCTCCACGCGAGCCCGCCCAGCACGACACCGCCGCTCGCGGCCCGCGCCCACGGTCCATGGCGATGGCCCAGGGCGCGCAGACCGGTGAGCGCGGC
Source organism: uncultured Binatia bacterium (SeqCode) (assembly GCA_964404165.1). GTDB lineage: Bacteria > Desulfobacterota > Binatia > DP-6 > DP-6 > DASYLJ01. Next base: position 16,890 of record CAYOIZ010000020.1, read on the forward strand.
GGCGAACAGCCGCGCCCCGAGCCCGCACGCGATCGCCAGGAGGACGATGGCGACGATCAGCCGGACGTCGACCGGCGGGTGGTCCGCCAGCACGACCAGGGGCTTCGCGCCGATCAATGCCGTGCGAACGGCGAACGCGACGCTGGCGGCGATCGCAGCCGGCACGAGACGGGGCGCGTCGACGTCGCGACGAAACGGCACCTCGATCCCGTACAGCGTGCCGACGCCGGGCGACGAGAAGATCGCGGCGATCCCGGCGCTGGCGCCCGCGACCACCAGCGTCCGTACCTCGTCGGCCGACGGCGCCAACCGCCGCAGCCGGCCGAAGCATTCTCCGAGCGAGGAGCCGATCAGCGCCGACGGCGACTCGAAGCCCTGGGACCCGCCCAGCCCAACGGTGGCGATCGCGGCCAGCACCCGCCCGGGGACCTGGCGCAACGGCACGTGCGCGCCGGGCGTGTGGTAGGTCACGACGTAGAGCTCCGCGGTCGACGGCCGGAGCGTGCGGGTGACCGTCACGGCCGCGAGCACGGCGAGCGGCAGCGCGAACGCGGTGGCAAGCGCCGGCCAGCCGTCGGGCAATGCCGCCACCGCGCCCATGACCAGCCCTTCGACGCCGGCGTTGAGCGCGGCGACGGCGACGCCCGTCAGCGCGCCGATCAGGGCGGGCGCCAGCACCGTCCACACCACTCGTCGTGCCGCCGTCGCCACCGCCCTCCGTCCTCGAGCGTCGTGTAGCACGAAGGCCCACGCCGATCGGTATCCCGGCAGCTCGTCCTCATCGCCGATCGTCGTGCGGGAGAGCTGCCGGACATTCCGACCGCTGCCGCGCTCGGCCGGCCGTCGCTCCGGGTTGCGAGAAACCGTCAGCACAACGGGGCGAAATCGCACGTGCCTCCCCTGGCACGCCGGCTGCAACCCTGCTGGACATGCATCCCCGTACCCGGCTTCTGTCCGCCGTGCTCTTCGTCACGATCACGAGCGCCACCGCCGGCGCGGCCATCGTCTGCCAGCATCCGAAGCGCCAGAAGCAACTCCGGCTCGAAGCCGGTCCGGAGTGCGCGAAGAAGGGCTGGGTGAAGGTGGCCGACCTGGCCACCTTCGTGTCGGCGAGCGACCTCACACCGTTGTCGAACCTCGAGGACCTCGTGAGCGACGAGTTGGCCGTCACCTGTCCCGGCGATCCCTCGCGCGCCCTCTCGACCCGACAGGCGGTTTCACCGCACGACGGTTGTCGCCGCCACGACGGCAACCCGGCGCAATGCGCCGCCGCGTTCCAGACGAACCTCACCGGGCCGGCGTCGTGCTGGTACCTCCGCGGCCGGTGCTATCCGTGCGCAGGTGCGCTCGAAGGGTACACCGCGTGCACCAACGCATGCAGTCCACCATCGTGCCCCAGCGCACCGGGGCTGACCTACGCCGGCTCCAACTGCTACGGCCTGGACGAGGCGACCTGCGGCACGTCGTACATCGAATTTCGGCGCGACGGCCTCCTGAAGATGGCGACGGCGGCGGTGACGCCCGCACTCGCGGAGGCCGACGCCGCCTCGTCACCGCAGAGCTGCTTCTGGAACGGTGAGTACTGCAGGAGCTGCTCGATCTACGATCAGAATCGCGGCGACTGCACCAACGCCTGCGACGCACAGCCCGTCTGCACCGGACGCACGTTCGCGTCCTGCAGCGCCGTGGCCTCGGCCGACGCCTGCACCCAGCGTTTCGAGCTGAGCGAGGTCACGGGACTGACGGTCTCCTGCGCCTGGACGGGCAGCGCGTGCCAGCCGTGCGACGAGGACGCCGAGTACCGCGTCAAGAGCTGTACGAACGTCTGCCCATGAACCAGACTCCGCATGCCCGACGGAACCGCGGGATCATCTCGCGCTCGCCATGGCGATGGCCGCGCCGGTCGCGGTCGCCGTCGTAGTCGGCTGGACGCTCAGTTCCGCTCGAGCGTGATGTGCGTCACCACGTACGACACTCCCGAGGTCTGGAGGGCGGTGTCGCGGATGAGCTGCACCTGATTGTCGGCCTGGACCTCGCCCATGATGAACGCGGTGCCATTCACCACGCGGTGGAGCAGGCTCTGCGACGCGAGCCCCTCCTGAGCCAGCAGGTTCACGCCCAGCGCCTTGTTCGTGACCATGTTCGCGGCCGACTGGTCGATGCTCGGGTCGCCGATCGCGATGTCGTCGAACACCTCGGCGCCGCCCGACGCGCCACGCGCGACGTCCGCGGCCCGCCGGCGCGAACGCTCGGAGTCCACCACGCCCGTCAGCATGACGCGGCCCAGGAACACGTCGACGTTGACCTCGCCCGCGAGCGTCGCCGAATCGGACGCGAGCGCCTGCTCGATGCCGGCCTTCGTCTGCAGGTCCGACGTCTGCTGCGCCATGGAGCGGTCGTCGACGAGGATGCTCGCGGCGGTCGAGGCGCCCGTCGCGATCAGCATGGGCGGGCAGCCGGTGCACAGCGTGAGCGTGAACACGGCGAGGATCGGGGTGGTCCAGCGTAGTCGCCTCATGGCCCCCTCTTTGCCATCGTTCCCCGAAGAAGGCGAAGGCCCGGGCCCGTTCGACGAGCCGAGACCCCCTCGAGCGGGGCGCCCGTCCCTTGCCTCCACCTCGATATCGGTACAAACCGTCCAGACGGTTGGCAAATGACAGCCGCGGTATCCGTCCGATCCGCGGTGCAGGGAGATCACGCCGGATGGACCTGGACAGGCTACTCGACGCCGCGGAGACCGTCGTCGGACGCCAAGGCATCGCGAACCTCACGCTCGACGCGGTGGCGACGGAGGCCCACGTCAGCAAGGGGGGCCTCCTCCACCACTTCCCCACGAAGGACCGGCTGGTCGAAGCGCTGGTGCGCCGCTGCGCGGACGGCTGGCGCGACCGCTACACGGCGGCATGGGAGGAGACATCGGACGGCCCGGGCCGCATGGCGCGCGCGCTCGTCGCGATGTGCCTGGCCGATGACGAGCTCTGGACGGAGCAGCTGCGGCGGAGCTCGTCCGCGGTCTTCGCGGCGCTGGCGCAGAACCCCGCACTCATCGAGCCCATGCGGGTCGTGTACGCGGATCTCCATCGTCGCATCGCCGCGGACGACCTGCCGCCGGGCGTCGGTGAGATCGTCGTCACCACGATCGACGGACTGTGGCTCAACTGGGTGCTGGGGCTCGTGCAGATCGACGCCGCAATGAAGGCGCGCCTGCAGCAGGCCCTGACGGCACTGCTCGCGCCGGCCGCCGACGCGCGCACGATACGCGTGGCGCGCGCAGGAAGGCAGCGATGAGCCGCCGCGCTTCGTTGGGCTCGGCCGGCATCGTCCTCGCCGTCGTGCTCGTCGGCGTCGCGCTCGCAGCGTGGAAGTACGCATCGCTGCGCGCCGCGGAGGCGGACTCGGCACACCAGTCCCAGCCGCTCGAATCGGTGACGGTCGCCGTCGCGCGGCCGCTCGAGCACCGGGGGACGACGTCGTCGATCGGGACGGTGCTCGCGATGCAGTCGATCACGCTCCGGAACGAGCCGTCGGGCACGGTGCGGCACGTCACGCTCGTGCCGGGCCAGGTGGTCGAGGCGGGCACCGTGCTCGTCGCGCTCGACGTCGCGGTGGAGGAGGCGGAGCTGCGTGCCCAGCAGGCGCAGGCGACACTCGCGCAGACGCAGCTCGCCCGCATCCGTCGCCTGCGCGCCGACGGCATCGCGCCGGAGATGGAGTTCGATCGCGCCGTCGCCGAGTACGACGTCGCCATGGCGCAGATCGCGCGCACCAAGGCGGTGATCGAGCGGAAGACGATCCGCGCGCCGTTCCGCGCGCGCGTCGGCATCGCCGACGTGCATCCGGGCCAGTACCTCACCGAAGGCACCGAGCTCACCACCCTGCAGAGCGTGACGAACGACGCCCACGTCGACTTCGCCGTGACCCAGGACGTGGCCGCGGGCCTGCGCGTCGGTGACGTCGTCGAGGTCTTCGGGTCGGCCGGGACCCCGGTCCCGGCGACGATCGTGGCCGTCGACGCACGCGTCGATTCCGCGACCCGGAACGTGCTGGTGCGCGCCCGCACCGACGCCGCCGAGGCCCCGGCGCCCGGGTCGTCGGTGCGCGTGCAGGTGCCGGTCGGTGCGACGGTCCAGGCCGTCGCCGTCCCGATCAGCGCGGTGCGCAAGAGCCCGACCGGCGATCACGTGTTCGTGATCGCCGAAACGGGCGACGGCCCGCGTGCGCAGGTCCGCCGCGTTCAGGTCGCCTCGGCGACGGGCGACGAGGTGGTCCTCCACGACGGCGTCGCGGCGGGGGAGCGTGTCGCGGCCACCGGCGCCTTCAAGCTGTACGAGGGCGCAAAGGTCGCGATCGTGGATCAGGCGGCGGCCGATACCGCACGGAGCGGCGGCTGACGATGCGGTCGTTCACCGACGTCTTCATCCAGCGGCCGGTCCTCGCGATCGTCCTGAACCTGGCGCTCGTCCTGATCGGCTGGCGTTCGCTCTCGTCGCTCCCCGTGCAGCAGTACCCGAGCATCGAGAGCGCGTCGGTCCTGATCACGACGGTCTACACGGGTGCCAGCGCCGAGACCGTGCGGGGGTTCCTCACCACGCCGATCGAGCGCGCCGTCTCCGCCATCAGCGGCGTCGAGTACATCGAGTCGACGAGCCGCGCTGGCGTCAGCAGCATCACGTTGCAGCTGGCGCTCGGCCACAGCAGCACGGCGGCGCTCGCCGAGGTGACGGCGCGCCTGCAGCAGGTCCGCTCCGAGCTGCCGGCGGACGCGGAGCCGCCGGCGGTGGACGTCCAGCGCGCCGATCGTCCGTATGCCTCGTTCTACGTCTCGCTCACGTCGGCTGTGTGGAGCGTGCCGCAGATCACCGACTGGGCGATCCGGAACCTCCAACCCGAGTTGCAGACCATCGCCGGCGTGCAGCGCGTCGGCATCGAGGGCGGCAGGCCACTCGCGATGCGCGTGTGGATCGACCCGGCGAAGCTCGCCGCCGTGAACCTGTCGCCGGGGGACGTGCAGGCGGCGCTGCAGAAGAACAACTATCTGGCCGCGGTCGGTCAGACGAAGGGCACCCTCGTCCAGGTGAACCTGCTCGCGAACACCGACCTGCGCTCGGTGCAGGAGTTCCAGGACCTGATCGTCGCCGACCGGAAGGGCGCCGTCGTGCGGCTGTCGGACGTCGCGCGCGTCGAGCTCGGCGCCGAGGAGCCGAACTTCATCGCCAAGCTCGACCACGCCGAGGGCGTGTACCTGTCCGTCTACCCGCTCGTCGGCTCGAACGAGATCGACGTCGGTCACAAGCTCCGCGAGGAGATGGAGCGGCTGCGCCCCACGCTGCCGAAAGAGCTCGACATGAGCCTCGCGTTCGACGCGACGGTCTTCATGGAGGACGCCCTCTACGAGATCGCGAAGACGCTCGTGGAGACCATCCTGATCGTCGGCCTGGTGGTGTTCCTGTTCATGGGGTCGCTCCGGACGGCGCTCGTGCCGCTCGTGGCCATGCCGGTGTCGCTGATCGGCGCCGGCGCGCCCATGCTGCTCTTCGGATTCAGCCTGAACCTGCTCACCATCCTGGCGATCGTGCTGTCGGTCGGCCTGGTGGTCGACGACGCGATCGTCGTCGTCGAGAACGTGGCGCGCCACGTCCGCGAGGGCAAGTCGCGCATCGAGGCCGCGCTGGTCGGCGCGCGCGAGCTCGTCGGGCCGATCATCGCCATGACGATCACGCTCGCCGCCGTCTACGCGCCGATCGGCTTCCAGGGGGGGCTCACCGGCACGCTGTTCCTCGAGTTCGCGATCACGCTCGCGTCCACCGTCGTGCTGTCGGGTGTGGTCGCGGTGACGTTGTCACCGGTCATGAGCTCGCGCTTCGTACATCCGCACGGCCAGCAGAGCCGCCTCGAGACCTTCGTCGACCGTGTCTTCGGGCTCGTCCGCGATCGCTACGCCAGCGTGCTCGACGGCGCACTCCGGATGCGAGGCGGGATCGTCGTGGCGTCGGTGCTCGTCATGCTCGCGGCCTGGCCGCTGTACACGTTCTCGCGGCAGGAGCTCGCCCCCGTCGAAGATCAGGGACACATCAGCCTGTTCTCGTCGGCCGCCCCCGACTCGACCGTCGAGGCGGCGAACCACGAGTCGCACGCGGTGATCAACGCGGCGATGCGCTTCCCGGAGTTCGAGCAGATGTGGTCGCTCACCGCCTCGTGGGGCGGGTTCGGCGGGATGGACCTCGCCGACTGGCGCGAGCGCGACCGGACGTCGGCCGACCTCTACGGCGAGGTGTTCGGTGCGGTGTCGGGCATTCCCGGGCTGCGCGTGTTTCCGCGGCTCGACCCACCGTTGCCGAACGCCGGCCAGTACGACGTCGAATTGGTGATCCAGAGCGACCGCCCGATCGGGCAGATGCGCGCGCTCGCGCAGGAGGTGATCGACGCGGGCCATCGCAGCGGCAAGTTCCTGTACGTCGAAACCGATCTGCAGATCGACCTGCCGGAGGCCAGCGTCGTGATCGATCGCGAGCGGCTCGCCGATCTGGGTCTCGACCTCGCCGGCGTGGGGCAGGAGCTGGGCACGCTCCTCGGCGGGGCGTACGTGAACCGCTTCAACTTCTTCGATCGGAGCTACAAGGTCATTCCGCAGCTCGGCGACGCCGAGCGCGCGTCGGTCGGACCGCTGCTCGACCTCAAGGTGAAGACGCCGTCCGGCGAGCTCGTCCCCGTCTCCACCTTCACGCGGATCGAGACCGGCGTCGGGCCGCGCTCGCTGAACCGCTTCCAGCAGCGGAACGCCGTACGCGTCTTCGGCGGCGTCACGCCGGGCGTGACCAAGGCGGAGGGCCTGCGCATCCTCGAGGAGGCGGCGCTGTCGGCCACCGGCGACCCCGGCGCGCTCGACTACGCCGGCGAGTCGCGCCAGCTCCGCCGCGAAGGATCCGCGCTCACGGTGACGCTCGGCTTCGCGATCGTGCTCGTCTACCTGGTGCTGGCCGCGCAGTTCCACAGCTTCCGCGACCCGTTGATCGTCCTCCTCGGCTCCGTGCCGCTCGCGATCTCGGGCGCGCTGCTGTTCAGCTTCCTCGACCTCACGACCATCAACATCTACTCGCAGGTCGGGCTGATCACCCTCGTCGGACTGATCGCGAAGAACGGCATCCTGATCGTCGAGTTCGCAAACACGTTGCAGCTCCGCGGTCTCGCGAAGGGCGTGGCGCTGCGCGAGGCATCGCTGACGCGCCTGCGTCCGGTCCTCATGACGTCGGCGGCGACGGTGTTCGGGCACCTGCCGCTGGTCTTCGTGTCGGGCCCGGGCGCCGAGGCGCGAAACAGCATCGGCATCGTGCTCGTCGCCGGGATGACGGTCGGAACGGTGTTCACGCTCCTCGTCGTCCCGGTCTTCTATTCGCTGATCGCGGCGACACACGCGACGACGCGGGAGCCGTCGCACGTCGAGCCGCGACGGATCGGCGGACCGGCCGTCAGAACCGCCGGCTGACCTCGATACCCTCGGCCGGGATCACGCGCGCGGGAGCGATCCGTCCGCGCGCGCATGCCGCCGCCAGGCCGCCGGCGGCATGCCGACGACGCGCCGGAACGCGCGGTTGAACGCCGCCTCCGACGCGTAGCCGACCCGCGCGCCGATGCTGGCGACCCCTGCGTGCGAGTCGCGCAGGAGCTGCGTGGCGAGCTGGATCCGCCACTGCGTCAGGTAGGTCATCGGCGGCTGACCGATCAGCGCCTTGAAGCGATCGACGAGCGCCGAGCGCGACAGGCCGACGGCGCGCCCCAGCTCGTCGACGCTCCAGTCGCGGTCGGGTTCGGCGTGCATGCGTTGCAGCGCGCGCCCGACGTAGGGATCGCGCAATCCGGCGAACCAGCCGGGCTGCTCGGCGGGCAGGAGCTCCATGAAGTTGCGCAGCACCTCGACGAACATGAGCTCGGTGAGCCGTGTGAGGAGCGTCGTCGTGCCGGGGCGCGGTGCCGCCGCCTCGGAGAGCGCGAGCTGCAGGAGGCCGTGGAGCGCGCTGGAGCCACCGGGTCCCTTGCTGCGCCCGCACAGGACCTTCGGCAGGCCGGCGGTGAGGGGATCGAAGACGGCGTCGTCGCAGTAGACGAAGCCGCAGACGAGCCGGGTCATCGTCCCGCCGCCGCCGTGCCGCACGACGGCCAGCTCCTCCGCCGCGAGCGACGGGAGCAGCCCGCCGACGGGCGTCGGGACGACACGCGCGTCGCTCGCGAGCACGTGCGCGTCGCCGTGCGGGTACATGACGACGTCACCCTCGGTGAGCGGCTCGTGGCCGTCCAGCAGCGAGACGCAGTCGCCCTTGGCGACCGCGTGGAACGGGATCAACCGGCGCGAGCCGAGCTGCAGCATCTTCGCGAGCGTCGTCGTCGGTGGCACCTCGAGACCCCACGGGGCGGTGAGCTCGGTGTGGAAGGTGACGAGGCCGGAGAGCCGGACCGCGCGCAATACATCCGAGACGACGTCCATCGTGGGCACGTTGCACCACGCCGAGCGACGCTCGATCAAGTCGTGCGGCGGATCGGGCAAGCGGCGGTGTTTCGGGCAAGGGAAACGGCGCGGCGGAATCTTGTCGCTCGGCCGCCGCGGCGGGATCATCCGTCGTCATGACGACGACGATTTTCGGGGGCCTGTTGATCGGTACGGGGAGCGGTCTGCTCTTCCTGCTGGAGGGGCGGATCGCGGGCGTCAGCGGCATGCTGGCGCGTGGTCTCGATCCGACCGAAGGCGAGCGCACGTGGCGGCTGCTGTTCGTCGCGGCGCTCGTGATCGGCGGCGGGATGGTCGCCGCGGTCGTGCCCGGCGCGTTGCCCGGCATACCCGATGTCTCGACGGCGCGGCTCGTCACCGCGGGGGCGCTGGTCGGCATAGGCGCGGGCATCGCGAACGGATGCACGAGCGGCCACGCGCTCTGCGGCGTCGCGCGCGGGTCCGTGCGCTCGGTGGCGGCGACGGCGACGTTCATGGCGCTCGGCATGGTGACCGTCCTCGTCGCGCGCACGATCGGGGGCCTGCGATGACCGCGCGCACGAACCTCGTCGCCGTCGGCAGCGGCGTGCTCTTCGGCGCCGGGCTCGCCGTGTCCGGTCTCACGCGACCCGAGGTGGTGATCGGCTTCCTCGACGTGACGGGGCGCTGGGACCCGACGCTCGGCGTGGTCATGGTCGTGGCGACGGCCGTGAACGCCGTGTTCACCGCACTCGCAATGCGACGGCGACGACCGCTCTGCGCGGAGTCGCTGAGCCTCCCCGCGCCCGGACCGATCGACCGCCGGCTCCTCGCCGGCGCCGCCGTCTTCGGCATCGGGTGGGGTCTCGCCGGCGTCTGTCCCGGGCCCGCGTTGACGAGCCTCGCGTCCGGCGAGGCGTCGGTGCTCACGTTCGTCGCCGCGATGACGGCCGGTCTGGTTCTGACACGCATCATCTCAACCCGCGTCCGCGACGGACGCCGAACCCATTCGACGGAGGCTCCCATGGTCGCTCGATTCTTCATGCTCTCGGTCTCGATGCTGCTCGGCAGCGCGGTGGCGGCCCACGCCGTCACGCTCAGCACACCATGGCTGCAGGGTGGAACCGCCGTGGCCTGCACGGTGACGAACGTCGGCACGCAGGAGGCCACGCTCACGTCGGTCGAGATGTTCGACGTCGCAGGGGCGCTCATCGTGCCGACTGGCGACTACTGCGGCACGACGCTCGGGCCGCGGCAGACCTGCACCCTCACCGTGGTGGCAAGCTCACCGTCCGCCTTCTGTCAGGTGACGGGCTCCGGGAAGCTCCGCGCCTCGATTCTCGCCTTTAACGGCGATCTGCGGGCCGCGCTCTCCGGGACCGCGAAGTAGGGACGATCACTGGCGAGGTCCGCTGTCGGCGACTGCAGCGGACCCGCCAGCAGGTTGATACGGCCCGATCTCCAACGGCGGATTCTCGTTGCTCCGCTCGCGTCCCACGTCGCAGGACGTGACGATGTCGAGTCTTCCGATGCGGGCCATCGCCACCGTGCTCGCGCGTGGGCAACCCTTCCTCGCCAGCCAGGTCGGCGGCGCGCAGCTTCGCGCAAAGTACTTCAGCGCCGATTTCCAGGCCGCACCCGGTCAGTCGTGGTCGGTCCAGGACCACCGTTTCGTGCAGGAGCTGCGCCAGCGACGCGACGTCCATGGTCACATGCGGCCCGGAAGCCGCTCCGTGATCTCCTGCAGCATCCATCCATTGCCGTCGGGATCGCTGAACGAGGCATACGAGCCGTAGGAGCGACCTTGGGGATCCGGACCCGAGGCGCGTCCCGCGCTGCCGGCGTGGAAACCGCCGCCGAGACCGCCGCCGGCGTCGTGGAACACCTCGCCGACCTGGATGCCGCGGGCGACCAACTCGTCGCGCGCCGCGGCTATGCCGCTCACCGCCAGGACCATCCGGTCGATCGAGCCCGGCTGCGCGGCCGTGACGCCCTTGCCGAAGATGATCGAGCACGCCGAACCGGGCGGCGTCAGCTGCACCACGCGGTAGCCATCGGCGGCGGCGAAGTCGATGTCCTCGCGGAATCCCATCCGCTTGTAGAAATCCTTGGCCCGATCGACGTCGGAGACGGGCATGACCACGACCTCGAGCTTCAACTCCATGCAGTCACCTCCTTTTCACCCATAGTCCCACGGCTTGCGCCGCGCGAGATCCGCGAGCTCGGCGTGCCCTTCGGCCAGCGTGCCGGTGCTCGCGTCGACGATGCGCCAGTGCAGCGTCGAGCCCAGGATCGGCTGCGCCTCGACGCAGATCACGCGCAGCTCGCCCGGCTCGAACCCGCACTGCTCCTGCACCGCCGCGAGCAGGCGCTCGTCGGCCAGGTGCCCTTCGCCGAAGTTCCATCCGACGATCGATCCCGCCACCGTCTCGCCGTCGGCATAGGTGTAGCGCTGGAACGGCGTGTGGTCGGTCGCCCGCGGCAGCAGCATCCCGAGGATGCGGCCCTGGAGATGGAGCGCCCGGAACGCGAGGAAGCCGGAGTCGGCCTGCACCGCCTGCTCCGCCGGCAGGAATCGTCGCTGCTGCTCCAGCAACAGCGATGCCGCGCGCGTCAGGCGGTCGAGCTTCTCGTAGCTGTGGTCGCGGAACAGCCACGCGTTCCACGCCCAGTTGCCGGCGTAGTAGCGCATCGCCACCAGGAACGACACGCGCGACGGCGCGAGGTTGCCGACCAACGGCAGCACCAGCAGCGCGACCACGAGATAGAGCGCGAGCGGCAGCGAGCCGACGTCGAACAGGCTCACGTCGGGATGGCCCACGAACAGGAAGAACGCGGCGAAGATGCTGAGCACGTTCCACTCGAACACCGCGGCGATCGGCAGATTGCTCAGGATGAAGCCGTGCAGCAGCAGGACGAACGCCATGCCGAGATGGAGCAGCGGTCCGGATCCGGTGACGAACAGCAGCGTCAGGGGCGCCGCGAACTCGAGGAACGTGCCGGCGTGTGCCATCGCGCGCGCGAGCGGCGACGGCGTCAGGTCGTCCGGGTACGACACGAACAGCCGCCGGCGCAACGCGGCACTCTTCAGGAGCGGGTTGTTCGCGGTCATGATCGGGACGACGTACCCGAACGCGACGGTGAGCTTGGACACGCCGGCCCAGAACCAGATCGCGAGCTGCACCCACTTGCACGCCGCGATCCAGCTTCCGGCGAAGGTGAAGCACACGATCATCGCGAAGTGGTGCTCGACGCGCGCCGCCAGGAAGATGGTCTTGTCGCCGAGCCCGCAGAGCGGCAACAGCACGACGATGGGGAGCAGGTGCGCCGTCGTGACCTCGGGCTGCACCAGGGCGCGGAGCAGCGAGACGAGGAGCGCCGCGTAGAGGGCGACGTCGAGCCACGTGCGCCGTGACCCGCCGAACAGCGGCAGGTGCGGGAACGGCGCCAGCTTGACGGTACCCGGACGCAGGAAGTGCAGGCTGGCGGTGAACGGCGGCCATATCTTGAGCCCGAGCGGACCGCTCATGCAGCCGAAGCCCGCGACCTCGAACAGGCTCGCCCAGAGAAACGCCTTCTGGAACGCGACGTCGGCGAAGATCCAGGAGGTGAAGCCCGCGACCGTGCCGAGCCCGGGCGTGAAGCGGCAGAAGAACATCCAGCCGAGGACGAAAAGCGTCAGCTTCACGGCATGGAACCCGTACGCCGCGAGGGGATAGTTGAGCCCCTGCAGGACATACATGTTCGTGCCGAGCCGCACGCGCTCGGTGAAGTCCTTCTTCTCCCACTCGACGGGATCGAACTCGCTGGCCGGCGGCTGCATCGCGGGCTGGCTCATGGTGTCCTCCGTGCGCTGCGTCCTCCTGTGACATCGAACGCACGGTCATGTCCACGATCGGGAGAGGGCCGCTAGACTCCCCCCGCACGGAGCGTGAGCCAGCTCAGCGTGACCGCATCTCGACGCGGTACTTCTCGACGTTCTGGTCGAGATAGCTCCACCCCCAACCGACGAGCTCACCTCGCTCGAAGATCAACGGCGTGAGCTCGTCGTTCGTGATCCCGCCGTCGGCCTGGCGATCGGTGTAGTAGAACAGGATCTCCACCGGAACGCCTTCGGCCGTCTTGCTGGTCTCGGTCCGGTACGGATTGTTGATGCGCTGATCCCGGTACTTCATTCGGGTGACTTCGGGCACGGGGCCATGGAACCGACCACTGGCCAAGGCCGGGGTGGTATAGGTTTCGATGGTTTCGGTCCCCATCACCTGAAGCACGGTGGCCTTGTCCTGGCCGACGGCGAGCCGGCTCAGATTCTCGCGGTTCTGCGTGCGCACCGTGTCGACGGTGGGAACGGGCACCCACTTGCGGCAGGCCGAGAGGCACGCGACCAGGAGAACTAAACTAGCGAGATGCCTCGCACGTACACCGAGAAGCTGGCTTGTCATGACGCCTGCTGCCTACACTGCACGCGAACGGGACGTCAACACACGCGTCGGTCGCGCGCCATCGCCGACAAGGCGTGGCCAGGCCTCTCGAGGAGAGCCGCCGGCCCATCGGCAGGAACTGCACCACGGCGCTCGACCGAAGCGGACAGACCCTCATCCCGCCACGGGAAGCTCGACGGTGAACGTCGTCCCCACGCCGGGCGAGCTCTCGACGCCGACGTGTCCGCCGTGCGCGCGTGCCACGGACGCCACGATCGGGAGCCCGAGCCCGCTCCCCCCGGCATCGCCGCGCGTCGTGAAGAAGCGGTCCCATACCCGCGCGAGGTTCGCCGGGCTGATCGCGTCGCCGACGTTGTGGACGGCCAGCCGGATGGTGCCGGCGCCGTGGTCCTCCACCCGGAGCGTCACGCGGGAGCCCGGCCGCGCGTGCTGCTCGGCGTTGTCGAGCAGGTTCCCCACCATCGACGCCAGCAGCGCACGGCGTCCGCGGACACGTGTCGCGCGCGCGGCGTACGTGACGTCGATCGGTGCCGGCCCGCGCCGTGCCGCCGCGGCGTCGGCAACCACCTCGTCGAGCGCGATGGTCTCGATCGGTGTCGTGTCGGCCTCGAGGCGCGAGAGCTCGAGCAGGCGGCTCACGAGCCGATCGAGCCGGTCCGCGTCGCCACGGATGTTCTCGAGGAAGAGCCGCCGCGCGTCCGGATCGTCGGCCGCGCCCTCGACCAGGAGCTCGGCCGCGCCCCGGATGCTGGTGAGCGGCGACTTGAACTCGTGGCTCAGGTTGGCGGCGAGCTCGGCCAGGTCCTGCGCGCGGCCGTCGAGCTTCTGCGCCATCGTGTCGACGGCGCGCGCGAGGCGGCCGATCTCGTCGCGACGCTCGAGCCGCATGGGCTCGACGCGAGCGCCGCCAGCGATCCGCTGCGCGACGTCCGTCAGCCGACCAAGCGGCCGCGCGATCGTGGCGGCGAGGAAGAGCGTCAGGACCGCGGTCGCCGCGAACGCGCCGAGGAGCACGCGCCAGAGCGTCACACGCAGCCGGTGCATCGCGGCCACCACCGGCATCGTCGAGCGCGTGACGTAGACGACGCCCTGCACGATCCCGTCCGGCGCGCGGATCGGGAGTGCCACGAAGAGGTAGACGCGCGTGCCGCCGTCGAAGCGCCAGATGCGCGTCGTCGCGCCATATCCACCGGCGAGCGCCGTCACGATCTCGCGGCGGGCGGGCAGGTACACCAGGTTCGCCCGATGGGGCTCGGGCGGCGGGTTGGCGGCGACACCGAGCCGCGCCAGGGCTTCGCCCTCGCCGGTGCCTTCCGGCGGCCCGTCGACGTGCGAGTCGGCGAGAACGGTCCCCGCCGCATCCAGGAGTCGCATGCGCATGCGCGTCTCGCGCGCGATCGACGCGAGGAGCGGCGTCCGGGTCGCGAGCGATGGGCCGGCGGGATCGGCGAGGACGACCGCACGCAGCAGCATCGCCTGATGGATCATGTCGTCCTCGAGCGAGCGCAGCATCTCGCGCTCGTAGAAGCGCGCGAAGCCGATCCCGAGGAGCGGCACCGACACGATCAGCAGGTTGATCAGGACGAGCCGGTAGCGGATGCGCGCCAGCTCGTCGCGCCAGCGTTCCCAGGCGCCGGTCACGTCAACGCGGGACCTTGTAGCCGACGCCGTGCACCGTCTCGATGGGATCGACGCCGCACGGGCGGAGCTTCGCACGGATGCGCCGGACGTGCGTGTCCACCGTCCGCTCGGTGACGTTGTACGCATCGTCGCGCACCTGCTCGATGAGCTCGCTCCGCCCGAGCACGCGGCCGCGGAATTCGAGCAGGACGTGGAGCAACTTGAATTCGGTCGCCGTGAGGTCGACGAGTGCGTCGCCGACGCGCACCTCGTGCGCGGCGGGATCCAGCCGCAGTGGGCCGTGCTCCAGCACGTCGGGGACGGTCGCGCTCGGCGTGCCAGCCGTGCGCCGGAGTACGGCCTTCACGCGGGTCGCGAGCTCGCGGGGGCTGAACGGCTTCGCCACGTAGTCGTCGCCGCCGAGCTCGAGCCCGTTGATGCGGTCGAATTCCTCGCCCCGCGACGAGAGGAACACGATCGGGAGCGCGTGCTCGGCGCGGATCCGCCGGCAGACCGACAGCCCGTCGAGCTCGGGCATGACGACGTCGAGGACGACGAGATCGACGCCCCCTTCCCGGACCCTGGTGAGCGCCTCCTCGCCGTCGCCGGCCGTGACGACGCGGTGGCCCTCGCGTTCGAGTGCGTAACGCACGACGTCGCGGATGTGGGCCTCGTCGTCGACGACCAGGATGGTGGCCATGTTCACCTCGATGATCCGGGAAGGGGGCCGTCAGTTTCAACCAGCCCGCTCGATGGGTGCGGGCGTCTCGAGATCGGGGATCGCCAGCCGGTACCAGTCGATCCGGCGGGTGAGGAACATCACGATCGCCAGCACGACGAAGAGCCCGACCGAGCCCACGAGCAGCGCATAGTCCTGTATCCGCACGAGAATGAACAGGTAGACGTAGAGCCCGCCCACGACCGTGGCGACGGCGGCGCTCCGGGCGCGGCTGCCGAGGACGGAGCGGCTGTAGCCCGTCACCAGCCCCACGATCGCGAGCGACGCGACCACGTACGAGACCCCGAATCCGACGTGCTCCGCGAGCGAGAGCAGGAGCAGGTAGAAGAGGCAGAGGGCGAGCCCGACGAGCAGGTATTGCACCGGGTGGACGCGGAGCTTCGCCATCACCTCGATCAGGAAGAACGCGCCGAAGGTCAGCGTGATGAAGAGCAGCTCGTACTTCACCGTGCGGTCGGTCGTCGTGTACGCGTCGAGCGGCGAGAGCAGCCTGACGCCGAGGAGCGTCTCGTCGAGGGCGGGGAGCTGCACGTCGCCCCCGTCCCACGACGGCGGGAACGTCCGCGCCAGGCGCAGCACCTTCCATGCGGCCTCGAAGCCGCTCGCGTCCACCGAACGGGTGACGGGGAGGTAGGCGCCGTCGAAGCTCGGGTCCGGCCAGGACGAGCTGAGCCGGAGATCGGTATCGCTGCCGGCGGGCAGGATCGCGATCCCGTCGGAGCCCGCGACCGCGAGCGTCATCGCGAACGGCACGCGCGCGCCCGCGGCGTTCGCCGGGTCGACGGCGACGATCCCGTGCACCGCCGCGTCGAGCAGGTCGACGGCGCCGGCGCCGGGCTCGAGCGGGGTCTGGAGCGCCGCCCACTCGAGCGTCGGGTTCTCGCGGATGGCGCGCGGATCGCTCACGCCGAGCGCCAGCGTCATGCGATCCCAGTGGATCGCGACCGTGTCCGTCGGAAAGTCCGACGCGTCGGGGAGCCGGATCGCGCCGCGGAGCGCCAGGCGTGCGACGTAGAGCGGGACGTCGAAGATGCCGCGGCGACGCACCTCGGTCGCGAGCGAGCCCTCGACGTCGAGCGACTCGGGCAACACGTAGCGGCGACCGGCGGCTTCGCGGACGACGATCTTCTCCACGTTCCCCTCGGTCACCTTCTCCGGCCACCGACGGAGGTAGGGCACGACCAGGAACGGTCCGCGCACGACCTGGCGCCGGCCCCAGGTGTTCGTCACGTCGTCGATCGCCTCCGCCCGTCGCATCCGCCGCTCCGTGATGGTGTTGTCGATCATGCCGATCGGGATCTGCAGCGAGAGCGCGAGGCTCGCGAGCGCCATCACGCGGAACGGCACCGACGTCCGCAGTCGATGGCTCAACGTCTCGAACCAGCTCATCTCGTCGTCACGCTCCATGGGAACCTCCGTTGGTTGATGGGTCCCAGGATGACGGACGGCGGTGGCGCGGCCGGGGCCCCGGCGAGGAGAAGCCGAGGAGAATTCGTGGCGATTTCGTGGCGGACGGGTCAGTTCGCTCGCAGGCCACACACGACCCGGGCGTGGCGTCGTGTCGCCTTGCAAGTGGCGCCGAGCTCGCCGACGTGTGTCTCGGTACAGAGGCCCAGGCGGTCGCCGAAGGCCAGGACGACCGCATCGGGGTGGCCGTCGCTCCTGTGCGTGATTTTTCGTGTCGCGACGAACGCCGGGCGTGTTATGCCCCAGCCATGCGACTCGGCCTCCTTCTCGTCCTCCTCGTCTCGCTCGTCGGCTCGGCGAGCGCCCAGTGCCCCCCGGGCATCGCCTGCACCGAGTATCTCGGCAAGGGCAGCAAGGGATCGTTCTTCCGCATCCTCGTGCCCGAGAACTGGGACGGCGACATCTTCCTCGCGAACCACGGCCTCGAGCTCGATCCGCTGACGATCGCACCGCACAACACGTGCAAGGGCGACCCGGCGCGCGCCTGCACCTCCAGCGCGCAGTGCGCCGGCGTCGGCCCGCAGGCGTGCAACAAGATCTCGCTCCAGGGCTTCGACACGATCGTCCTGCCGATGGGGAAGGCCGTCGGCGCGTCGACGTACAGCGACACGACGTGGGCGGTGTTCAAGAGCCGCTTCGACCTGAAGGACATGATCCGCTTCATGACGAAGCACGGTCCCGGTCGCCCGAAGCGGATCATCGTGACCGGGTTCTCGGGCGGCGGCGGCGTCACCGTCGACGCGATCATGCGCCTCACCCCCGGCAAGCTGATCCACGGCGCGATCCCGCTCTGCGCGGCCTCGGCCGGCGGTCTGCCGTTGATCGACACGTCGACCGACTTCCGGCTGGTCTACGACTACCTGTGCGACGACGTGCCCGGCGGCAGCTTCCCGAGCCTGCCCGACGTCGGCGACTTCACCATGTCGCAGGTGGAGTTCGCGCTCACGGCCAACACCTGCCTCGGCCTCATCTCGCCCAGCCCCGATCCGACCGAGGCCGCGGCGCAGATCGCGCGCCGCGACGCCTTGTTCGCGATGACCAAGTTCTCCGGCACGAACTTCGACCTGTTCACGACGCTCGGCTTCCCGACGCTGGCGATGGGCGACTTCGTCAACGATCCGTCGCGACTGAACGGGAAGCGGCCGGGCTGGAACGACGTGGTGGACTACAGCACGGTCGTCGGTGCGGACTTCGACGCTGCCGTCGAGCGCTTCGGCCCCGGACCGGGCCGCGCCAAGATGGCGAAGAACACGCTCGTCGACTTCACCCGCGGGCTCGGGAAGCGGGTCGACTATCCGATCATGTCGTTCGCCGGAACGCAGGACTACATCGTCCTGCCGGAGTTCCAGAAGCTCTTCGCGGACACGGCCGCGCTCGGTGGCAAGGACCACGCGCTGATCTGGGGCAGCACCGCCGGCCACTGCGTGTTCACGCCGCTCGAGCTGCGCGCCGTCGTCGAGGAGTATCTCGAGTGGCTGAACAGCTACGGCACGGTTCACGCCGACAAGCCGACGACCGCCGACGTCCTGGCGCGCTGCCTGTCCCTACCCGGCGCGAGCCCGTCGCAGTGCAACTTCGACACCAGCTACACGCCGCCGCCGCTGATCTCGCGCGTGCCGGCACGTCCCGACTGGTCGGAGGCGGCGCGGCATCCGCTGCCGTGAGTTGCTCGGCGACGTCGCGCAGCTCCGGCTGACGATCAGAACACCTTCATGAGGCCGACGGTCGGCTGAACGTCGTACGGCTGCGGGCTCGTGACCGGCACGTCGACGCCGGCGAGCAGGTACCAGTTGGAGCCCAGGTGCGTCCGGAACGCCGGCGTGATGAGCAGCGTCGTCGTGTGCGGGCCACGATTGTCCGTCGCCTGGCTCAGTGTCGTCCCCACGTCGAAGACGAGGTCGCCGAACGGCGTCGCATCGTGATCCGTGAAGTAGTAACCGGCCGCGAGCTGAGCGCCGAACGTATTGCGCGCCCCGGAGTCCGCGAACGAGTCGTGACCGTACGGGATCGCCATCGTGGCGCCGCCGCGCACGACGAGCTTGGCCCACGGGTTCGACCAGAACTCGTAGCCCGGGGTGATCGCAGCGATGCCGTTCCCGTTGGTGTCGTCACCCGTCGGCGTCCGGAACGCCACACCGAGGGACTGTGTGAAATCCTGAGACTCGGAGAGGATCACCCGCGGCGTGATCGCCAGGTCGCCGACCGCCGTATGGTACGAGTCGGTCGAGCCCTTGCTGCTGACGATAGCCGGGAAATCATAGCGCAGCTCGAAGCGCCGGCTGAGCGGCGTGTAGAGCGTCACGCCACCGTTGTAGGCATCGCCATTCTCTCCGGCATCGTGCGCGTAGGAGAACGTGCCGATCCCGAGCCGGTAGAAGACGCCGTCCGCCGCACCGATCCAGCCCTGCCGCGGGGCGCCACCGGATCCGTTGATCGGGCTGGCCCAGGCCTGATCCCAGCCTTCGGAGAAGAGCGTCCCGAGCGAGAGCGGCCGCCAGCTCGACGGCTGCGCATAGACGTCGCCGGTGAGGGATTCGATGGCCGCGTCGACCACACCGACCCGTTCCGGCTCCGTGGACGAGCTCGCAGCAAGCGCCCCCCCTCCGCTGCCCAGCACCACGAGAATCGCCCCGATCCCAATCGTTCTCATCATGAGACACCCCTTCGTTGATGTCCTCGCGATCCAGGCGAGGACGGCTACTTCAACTCGACGCGCACCTGCTCGATCCGTCCAGCGAACCGGAACGGTCGCCGGTCGAAGTAGTCGAGCGATACCGGAGAGCCGAGATCGACGCCGACGTCGAACGTCTCACTCGCCGTAAAGGCCGCGGGTACGGTTCGCTGGACGGTGGTGCGCGCGACCTCCGCCCCGTCGACCGCGAGCACCACCTCCGCCGGCGCGCCGGGCTTCTGGATGGTGGTATCCACTTCGATCCGGTGGGTGCCGGGCAGAAGCCTGCTCTTCGAGCGCGCCGCGAAGCGCTCGATGATCATCATGTTGTACTCGTAGACGAGCTCGCCCCGGTCCACGTAGAGCGTGAGCCCTCCCGAGGCGCCGCCGAGCGCATATAGGACCCCCGATGCGTTCTCGCCGAGCGTGACGTCGATCGTCACGTGGCTGCTCTCGCGCCCGAGACCCGGCGCCGTGAACTCGGGCATGCGGGTCGTCGTCGTATCGAACGACCAGCTCGTGTAGGGCGTCTTCACACGATCCTCGGGATGGATCCGCAACCAGATGCCCGCGCCGATCGGCAAGGCCTGGTTCGCCTTCGCTTCCTCGAGGAACGCGGCCTTCATCGACTCGAGTCGCTTCGCATCCTTCGTCCCGAGATCCTCGGCCTGTGAGAAGTCCTTCTCCAGGTCGTAGAGCTCCCAGACGTCCTTGCTCGAATCCCAGGTGGCGAGCCCGGGGCTCACGGTGAGCCACGGCGTCAGCGGACCGAAGGTGCCGGCGAACCAGCCGTCCTGGTAGATGCCCCGGCTGCCGTTGTTGTCGAAATACTGGACGTGCTTGCGTCCGGGCGCCGTGGCGTCGGCGAACGTGTAGACCATGCTGACGCCGTCGATCGGGTCCTGCGGAAAGCCGTCCACCACCGTGGGTGCCGTGACGCCGAGGATCTCGTAGATCGTCGGGACGATGTCGTTCACGTGATGGAACTGCGGGCGCGGCGTCCTGTCGGGCTCGATGTGCTTCGGCCAGGAGATCGCCAGCGGGTTTCGCGTGCCGCCGAAATGCGAGGCGATCAGCTTCGTGTAGCGGAGCGGCGTGTCGCCCGCCCACGCCCAGCCGGCGTGGTACATGTTGTCCACCTTGGGTCCGCCGAGCGCGTCGAGGCCACCGAGCGTGTCCAGCGCCGCGAGCTGCTGCTGGACGGTGTTGGGGATCTGGTTCTGCGCCAGGAGCTCGCTGATGGTGCCGTTCTGGCCTTCGGCGCTCGAGCCGTTGTCGCCGAAGACATAGAGCACGATCGTGTCGTCGCGGATGCCGAGGCGCTCGAGCTCGTCGACCACCTTCCCGACTTGCACGTCGACGTGCTCCACGAAACCGGCGAAGACCTCCATCAAGCGCCGCTGGAAGGCACGCTCCGATTCCGGGATGTCGTCCCACGCGACGATGGTCTCGGCGCGCGGCGTCAGCTTGGCGGTGGACGGGATCCACCCGAGGGCCTTCTGGCGCTCGAACGTGCGCTCGCGCAGCGCATCCCAGCCGTCATCGAACTTGCCTTTGTACTTGTCGGCCCATTCCCTGGAGACGTGATGCGGCCCGTGTGCGGCGCCAGGCGCCCAGTACATGAAGAACGGCTTGTCGGGCGAGAACGCGCGGTGCTTCCGCATCCACACGATCGCTTTCTCGGCCAGGTCCTCACTCAGGTGGTACTTCTCGTCGTGGGGCGGTTCGACCGGGTTGAGGTTCTCGACGAGCCGCGGCTCCCATTGCGACGTCTCACCGGCGAGGAAGCCGTAGAAGTAGTCGAACCCCATCCCCTCGCCGGTCGGCCAGCGGGTGAACGGGCCCATCGCCGTGGTCTCGGTCGCGGGCGTGTTGTGCCACTTGCCGAAGGCAGCGGTCTTGTACCCGTAGGCGCCCAGCACCTTCGCGAGCGTCGCGGACGTTCGGGGGATCACGCCGGTGTAGCCGTCCCAGTCCACCGCGCGCTCCGCAATGGTGCCGGACCCTACCCGCTGGTGGTTGCGACCGGTGAGCAACGCGGCGCGCGTCGGCGAACAGATCGACGTGGTGTGGAAGCGGTTGTAGCTGATCCCTTCGTTGGCGATGCGCGACAGCGTGGGCGTGTGGATCGGCCCACCGTAGGTGTCGGGTAGGCCGAATCCGACGTCGTCCAGCAGGACGATGAGGACGTTGGGCGCATCCTTCGGGAGTCGGTTCGGTTCCACGCGCCGCTCGTGCTTGGAGTCCTGCAGCCTGGGCGCCGCCACGCTCGCCGACGGGGTCGGCGGGAACGGCAGGACCGACCCGTCCGTAGGCGCGGCGGCGACGCCGGCCGTCGGCGCGGCGAGGGCGCCGAGACAGGACAGAATTCCCATCACCCCTGACCGAAGGCTGCTCACGGCCGGCTCGCCGGCAGTGCCGACCTCTCGTGCGCCAGGCCGCCGTCGTCGATGTCGAAGTCGGGGTCGAGCACCGTCTTGCCCTGAGCGCCCAGGAACGCCGGCTGGGCCTTCATCCACTCGCTCGGCTTCTGCTCCTGTGCGTAGCGCAGGAGCCGCGACTGCAGGTCCCTGACGACGTCGGGATTCGCGTCGGCGACGTTCTTCGTCTCACCGGGGTCCTGCACGAGGTCGAACAGCTCCACTTTGCCGGGGAGCAGGGCGATCTGGACCAGCTTCCAGTTGCCTTTGCGGACGGCGCCGCGGAACGGCTCGACGTTGATCAGGATGTCCTCGTTCGGCGACGGCTTGCCGTCCGCCAGGGTCGGCCACATGTCCTTGCCGTCGAAGGGATGATCGGCGCTGCCGTGGGCGCCGGCCAGCGCGAGAAGGGTGGGCATCACGTCCACCATGTGCAGGGGCTCGTTCACGACGGCGGGCTCGAGCTTCGCGGGCCAGCTGACGATGGTCGGCACACGCACGCCGCCCTCGTGGAGGCTGCCCTTTCCGCCGCGCAAGTCGCCGTTCGAAGCGGGCGGCTTGGCGCCGAGCGCCACGCTGCCACTTTCCACACGCTCCTCCGGCGATCGGGCGCCGGTGGCGAACAGGGCGTTGGTCGCACCGCCGTTGTCGCTCGAGAACACGATGATGGTGTGGTCGAGCATGTGCTTCTCCCTGAGCGCCGCGACGATCCGGCCGACCTGCTCGTCGAGCGCGCTGATCATGCCCGCATAGGTGCGGCGGACCGGATCCTTGATCGTGTCCTCGTACGCCTGCACGTACTTCTCGGGTGCCTCGTACGGGGCATGCGGCGCGAGCGAGGCGACATACAGGAAGAGCGGCTTCGCGGTGTCGTGCTGCTCGATGATGCGCACGGCGTCGTTTCCGATGAGCTCCGTGTAGTACCCCGGCTCCTTCAGGAACGTCCCGTTGCGTTGCCAGTCGACCACCCCACCGCGCTCGCGGGTGAAGTAGTCGACCTCGCCGACGACGTTGCCGTAGAAGTAGTCGAAGCCACGGTTCTGGGGCCAGTACTTCTCGTCGGCGTGGCCGAGATGCCACTTGCCGACCATGGCCGTCTGGTATCCGGCGTCACGAAGCGCTTGCGGCAGGGTGCGCTCGTCGGTCGGCAGGCCGTAGGTGTGGCTCGGAAAGATCACCAGCGTCTGCAGGCCGTAGCGCATCGGATACCGCCCGGTCATGAGCGCGGCGCGCGACGGCGTGCAGACGGGTTCGCCGTAGAACGATTCGAGTCGTACGCCGCCTGCGGCCAGGGCGTCGATGTTGGGCGTACGGATCTCTCCGCCGCGGTAGCCGAGGTCGGCGTTGCCGAGGTCGTCGGCGAGGATGACGACGATGTTGGGCGGACTGGCTGCCGCCCATGCGGGTAGCGCGTTCGCGACCGGGACGAGCGCCATCAGGCCGATGAGCGTCAGGCGTTTCATGGGTCTGGTCTCCTGCTTCACCGCGGCGTCGTGACGGGACGCCGGCAGAGGGTCAGAACTTCAGCACGGCCTTGAGCCACACGATGTCGCCCTGGAGCCGGTTCCGGGTCTCGACCTCGTGGAGCCATTTGCACTCGACGATCGCGTCGTGGCCGACCACCTGTTTCGTGTACGAGAGGGCCGGGCCGAGGCCCGTCGTCATCCCCTCGAGCGAGCCCAGCGTCGCGCCCGCGCCGCTGTCACCGGTGACCTGCTGGTAGTAGTAGGCGGACACTCCGGCGCCCGCCAACCCACCGGCGAGGGGGAAGTGTTGGGCGAGCGTGCCGTCGACGTGGACCTGATTCCCCGACTGGTAGTCGGTGTCCGGGTTCTCCGTGTTGAAGTCGACGCCGGTGAACACCGACACTTCGATGCCGCTCTGCTGGCCGAAATACATGAGCCCGAGAATGGGCTCGATCGTCCAGAAGTTCTTCCCCGTGTTGGCGAGGCGACCGACTTGGTAGTTGCCGGACGGGGCGTAGCCGCCGACCCGGAAGTTCACGTTGAAGTCGGGGGCGACGTTGTAGTTCAGCATCAGCGGCATGAGCACGACGTCGCCGAGGCCGTTGGTGTTGCTCGCGCGCGTCGCGAGCGTGCGCGAGACGCCGCCCGGTGCGGCGGTCACGTCGGCGTTCACGTGCATCGACAGCGCCGGGACCGTGGCGCTCATCGCGTAGCTCCATCGCTCGCCCAGGTCGAGCGGCGGGCGCCACAGGAGTGTCAGACCATAGCCCCACGACGACGCGCTGGCGCCGACCGCCGTCAGGCCGGCGATCCGCAGCCGCCGCTCGGCCCCGACCGAACCCTGGTAGTAGACGACGTTCAGCCGCGCGATGAACGTCTCCGTCAAGGGCACGCCATCGATGAAGGAGGCGATCGAACCGGGCAGATAGTGACCCGATCCGCCCTCCTCGGCTGCGGCGGGACTGCACAGGAGTGCGAATCCGATGGCCGCAACGAGGAGGCGTCGTCCGTCCCTTGCTGCAGCTGGCAAGGTGACCTGCTTCGAGCCCACGTGGTTTTCCTTTCGACCGAACGAGATGATCCTCTACCTGACCACGGGACCTCCGACCTTGTTCGATCGGGCCATTCTGTTGTCTAGTGCGGCCAATCCTCCGGGGAGGTTCGGTGCAGGGCGACTCGAGCGTCGGAAACATCCAGGTCGTCGATCTCTTGGAAGCCTTGCGAGCGCTCGGGGCCGATACGTCCGCTCTGTGCGCGAGCGTCGGCCTGAGCGAGACGGCACTGCGTCAGACCGACGCACGGGTGCCGTCGAGTCGTCTGCTGGCTTTGCTCACATGCGCGGAGCGGCAGCTGCGCGATCCTCTGGTCGGTCTTCACGCCGGCGCGCGCGCACAGCCTCGGGGGCCGCTCTTCTACCTGCTGCTGTCGAGCCCATGTTTGAGCGACGGGCTGCGCCTGTTCACCCGTTTCGCCCGCATCACCATCGACACCATGTCGTACACCGTCGCCGTCGACGGTGACGTGGCGACGCTGACGATGGAACCCGGGGATCCCGCGATCGAGCAGAGCCACCACGCCATCGACTACGTCGTGGGCGCGAACCTGAGCAGCTTTCGTCGTGCAATTCCCGGATTCCAGCCGCTCAGAGTGGACCTGAGCCACGAGGAAGTGGGGGAGCCCGGTGAGACGGAGCGGGCGTTCGGCTGCCCGGTTCGCTTCGGGCGCCGCCACACCGTCATGTGGTTTCCGGACGCAACGCTGAGTCGAGTCTCGGCGGCAGCGAACCCCTCCATCCTGGATCAGATCGAGAAGTTCACGGAGGCGCTGTTTGCTCGTATCGACGTGCATAGCGCCCGCGATCGCGTCGCCGCTGCCACACGATCACTCCTCGGACGTGGGCTTCGCGCGGACCGCCATGCGGTCGCGAAGCAACTCGGCGTGAGTGAACGGACGCTGCAGCGTCAACTCGAGGGAGAATCCGCGACCTTCACGGCCGTCCACGACAGCGTGCGGGCGGAAATCGCTCAAGCGCTGCTGACCAACCGCGCGCTCAAGGTCGAGGCCATCGCGCAAAGCGTCGGGTTCGCGGAGGTCGCGTCGTTTTCCAAGGCGTTCACCCGCTGGCTCGGCTACTCCCCGTCACGATACCGGGAACACCTCGACCGCAAGCGCTCGATCCGACTGCACCCAGGGCGGCTGCGGATCGACCCATTGCGCCACGGCTCTTCTTGAGTGTTCCGTCGCGTCCGTCCTGGTCGTGGTCCTTCTCGAGTGGACCGTCCTGGGTGCCGCGCTCTACCGGCACTGCGACGCCAAGAGGGAGTAGCCCCCCAGCTCCACGCTGCCGCCGCTGATCTCGCGTGTGCCGCCGCGTCGGACTGGTCGGAGTCGGCGCGGCATCCGCTGCCGTGCGTGGGGCGCCTCAGCGCGAGCGCAGGCTGCCGATGTGCAGCGACGGGTTGGTCGCTATCGGGTCGGTCGCGACCGGCTCGGCGTCTGTCTCTGGCGCCGGATCGGCGAGCGCTTCGAGTGCGTCCTGCGACGGCGCGAAGAAGTGCACCCCGGTGACCGGGATCGAGAAGTCGAGCAGGCGGTCGTAGTTGCCGTCGGCGTCGGCAACGACCATGCGCTGCAGCATACCCTCGGTGACCGAGAGGTCGCGGGCGTAGGCGATGAAGTAGGTGCCCGCCTCGCGCGACGAGCCGTAGGCGCGGTTGTGGCGGAGTATCTTCTGCTCTGCCCCGTCGCGCACGATCTTCGCCCGCTCCTTGTGTGACGTCGGCAGACTGCGCTCGTCCTCGAACTCGACGTCGTCCGCCTTGCTTCGGCCGATCACGCCCTCCTGCGCCTCCGTCGAGAGGGCCTGCCAGGCGGCCAGATCGGTGACGTAGCGCTGCACCGTGACGTAGCTGCCGCCGGCGTGGTCGGGATCCTCGTCGCCGACGATGGTGAACCCGCGGCGCTCATCGCCGGTCGGGTTCTCGGTGCCGTCGACGAAGCCGATCAGGTCGCGGCTGTCCATGTAGGCGAAGCCGTGGGTCTCGTCGATCACCGTGACGGCGTCGCCGAGGCGGGCGAGGATCAGGCGCGCCAACTCGTGGCAGAAGTCCTCGCGCTCGGCACGGATGTGCAGCAGCACGTCGCCGGGGGTGGAGGGCGCGCTGCGCCCGGCGTCGGCGAGCGCGGGGAAGGGATGCAGTTGCGCCGGAAGGCTCCGGCCGGGCTGCAGGCGCAACCAGGCATCGGCGCCGATCGCGACCACGCAGCTGAGCGCCGCCCCTTCGTCGCGATGGCCGACGGCACGCACGAGGTTCGGCACGCCGGCGAGCGCGCCACGCACCTGCTCGTCGACGCCGGCGCTGGCGCCCAGCTCGAGGACCAGGAAACGGGCGCTGCGCCCCGGGCCAGCCTGTATCGCGTTCTGCGGTTCCGCCATCAGCGAGGCGGCATCCTACGCAAAGACCATCGCGTTGCAACGTCGGACGGTCCCAGCGCGTCCCTACCCGGTAGGACCCGGTCGATCTCCGCCGGGAGAGCTGGACCGGGTCGAATTCCCGAGCGCCCGCCGTCGGCTAGCGCGAGCCCAGGAACTTCAGGACCGCGAGCCGCTCCACCTTCGAAAGGGCCAGGTAGGCGGCGCGAACCGCGGTGGCCTGCCCCGCGTGAGCGAGGATGGCGTCCTCGATGCTCTGTGCGCGCCCGTCGTGCAGATACGGCTTGGTGCTCTTCAAGACCCACAGCGGCGCCGTGCGGAACTCGTGGCCCTGCGCGTCGCCCTGCACCACGCCGTCGCCGGTGCCGACGTCGTGCAGCAGGAGATCCGAGTAGAGGTCCACGAGCTTGTCGTCCAGGGCCGGATTCGCGCTCACCGTGGTGTACCCGGCGTAGTGACAGAATCCGCAGCCGATCGCCTGGAAGATCGCTTCACCCGGCAGGGCGCCGATCAGCCGTCGGGGCGGCGGCATCGGGGAGAGGAACCGCACCAGCGTGGTCAGCTCGTCGAGGAACGCGCCCGTGTCCTCGGGGTCGGGGATGGGATCGCACAGCGCGAGCAGGGCCGCGTTGCCGTTCGGCGCGGTCTCGGCCGGAAACAGGGGATTGGTGATGCCCATCTCGTTCCCCATCGCCTCGGCGACGACGTCGACGAGCAGCGCCCGCTGTGCCTTCCAGCCGAAGCGTCCGACGTGCGTCAGGCCGTCGGATATACCGGTCACCATGTGTGCGCGGCCCGCCATCGCGGGGTTCGCGGCGGCTTCGGCCATCGCGCGATCGAGAAGCTGCTCGTCGGGAATGGCCTCGACGAGTCCGGCCCCCAACATGGACGACGCGCTGCGACGGACGACGACGTTCGCCTGCGCCGGAACGATCTCCTCGCAGCCGGGCGTGACCGCCTTCTCCTGCAGGACGGGACCACCCAGCGATGCGAGCGGATCGTACCCGACGGCGTCGACGCGGCCGAAGCGCGTCACCATCTGCTTGCTCGTGCCGCCCAACGCCGGGCCGCGGTGACAGTGGTAGCACCGTGATCCGCCGTTGAAGCTCGGGCCCAGGCCCTCGCTGGCGCCCATGTGCTCGCGGAAGGCGTTGAACCCGACCTTGTACTTCTCGATCTCGGCCGGGGTCAGCCCCGGCAGCGGCAGGCCGGGCTTCGCCGCGCGCACGGGGTCCGCCGCATGAACGGTCGCAGCGAGCCCGACGGCCAGCAGGACGACGCAGGCAAAGCGCACGGCAGCTGCTGTATACGAGAGTGCTGATTCGAGCGTCAACTACAAAGGCTGTTCGACAGTGCAGTGACTACTTTTCCTCGAATCGCACCGTACGCTTCTCGCGCTGGCCGCGAACCATTCGAGCAGGTCGACGGACACGAACGCCACCGCGGCGTTCACTGGTCGCAGGAGGTGCTCGACGTCAGGCCGACAGCCGCTGGTCACTCGCGAGATCGCACCCGGGCCGCGGTGCGGGCGGGCCCGGCCGGAAGACCGAGCGGCGCACCGCGCCCGAGTCGAGCCCGAGCGTCGCGCAGATCGACTCGAAGGCGAACGGCCAGCTCGTGTCCGTCGACCGGAACCAGCGCGTCACCTCCGCCGCCTTGGCCGCACCCCGACGCCCGGGACGCTGGCGCCGGCGGTCGAGGTCGAGCAGCGCTTGCTCGAGCACCGCGTAGCAGAGCTGCAGCTCCGGGGTCATGGGCAGCGTCGCCGGCTCGATCACAACGGCCGTCTCGCCCCCGATCGGTGGCCACGGCACGCCACCGTCACGCATCTCCACGCTCGTCGTCGAATTCGTCATGGCTCCCACCTGACGGGCCTATCCTGCGCCCGTACCCGAGAAGACGAATGAAACCGACGGCCGTATTGCGCCGACCCGGCCCCCCTACCTCGGCGCCGCGTCGAGGAACGCGATCGCCCGTGCCGCCCAGTCGGAGAACATCTGGTGCTCCGCCTGCATGACCCGCACCTGATCCACGACGGCGCCACGCACGGCCGGCGGCAGCGCCACGAGCGACGGCATCAGCGACGGATTCGCGGTGACGGCGGCCACGATCGCGGGCGTCGGCGTCGTGAACAGGCCATCGGCGCCGACGAAGCCGGCCGCGCGCAGCTCGGCCGCCATCCCCTGCGAGCTCGCGAGCGACACCCCGGTGTCGCGCGTGAAACGCTCGTCGTAGAGCGGCGACGCCGGGTGCAGATCGACGAACGTCGTCACGCCGCGCGCGACCAGGGTCGCGCTGTTCGCCGCCGCCTGGTCGTTGTCGACCTCGTCGTTGTCGTCGTTGGCGCAGAGCAGCCACGCGCTCGGCGTCGTGGTGACGGCCACCGCGCCGGCACGCCCCTCCGCACAATGCGAGACGACGGCGGTGAAGCGCAGCTCTGGGAACAGCGGCGCGATCGCCGCCGCGCCCACCGCGCCGAGGCTCACCGCATGCACCGTGACGACGTGCTCGTGCACCAGGGCCGGGTCGACCCAGGGCTACTGGACCTCGACCACGGTGGCCGCCAATCCGCCGCTCGCGTGGAAGGTGGTCTTCTCGCTCGGGGCGACGATTTCCGCCCCCAAGACGCAACCGCTCTACGTGCGGGCCGTCCGCAACGCCGGACCGTAGCGGTGTCCGGAGGCGGAGACGCCCTGCTCGATCGGGCAGGGCGTCCGTAGCCCCCTCGGTCGGCGATGCCACGCACCGCGTGCAGCAGCACGTCATCGGCTTTTCGGACGTCGCCAACGCCGCGGTGCCGAACTCACGGTGTCGGTCGGCGCGTCGCCTGGCGTGGGCGACAGTCGATCATTGAAAGGCGCCGCCCGACCTGTTTCAGAACCCCTTCACGGACACCGCACCGTCGCCCCGTTCGCCGCCGTCCGGCACGCCGCGAACGCCGTGGAGCCGCGCTGTCCCGGCGCCGCCCTCGGCGCCCCGAACGCGATCGCCGCCTCCCAGTCGGCCCACTTGGCCGGGTCCGGGGCCACGGTCTGATACGTGGGCCGTTGCTCTTCGCAACCGGCGGCATGGTGGTGACCGCAGGTCGTGGAAGTATTCGCCACCACGCGGTCGGGCTTGTCCGTGCGGCGCGGATGCGCCTCGGTCGGGAGCGCCTGCCGGCGGCAGGTCGGTGACCGAGCGCTGCACCTCGCGCCAGACGCCCCCGCGCTCGGCACGGACGTGCAGGAGGACGTCGCCAGGGGCGGCGAGCGTCGTGACGCATCCGGCACGGGCGGCGGCGCAGCGCGCGCCTGACGACCAGACGTCGGGCGCCACCGCATCTCCCCACACTACGTAGGGGAGTTCTTCAAAAGGGCATTGGCGGTGGCTAGCAGCTAAGCAATGGCGGCTAGATTGGCCGTGGACGGCGGGCGGAGGGTGATTGACGGCTGTCGTTGGACCATGTTAGGGCCACCCGCTAGGTAGCAATTTTAATGAAGCTCCGAGATGGACAGCTCATCTGTGCAAGAAAGGGACGTGCCATGAAGTCGCTTGTTCGCCGCATCATCCTGGGCCTCGCCTGCCTGCCGATGCTCGGGTCGATCCCGGGCGCGCACGGCGCGACGCAGGTCGTCACGCAGATCGACCCGCCTTCCGCAACTCCCACACCGGGGCGCTGGTACCAGAACGACGTCCGGAACGCCGGGACCGCGACCATTGCCAACCTGGATGGCGTCGGCGGCGCACTGGAGACCGATGCGCCGCTGCCGACGGGGGCGGCCCACCTCACCACCACGGTGAACAACAACGACAAGGCCGAGATTGGCGTGCCGAACGACTTCGGGCTCGCCGGGAACATCGTCAACGGCAATTTCGGCCTGGCCTATCAGTACTTCAAGGCCAACGTCCCGGGTGGGAACGCCTTCGCGGCGCCGTCGATCAAGCTGACCTTCCTGAAGTCCGGACCGCCGTGCGGCACGCCCACGGACTGCTTCGTGACCCTGGTCTACGAGCCGACGTGGAACCAGCCGGGCTTCGAAGGCTCGAGTGTGGCGGTGCCGACGGACGCCTGGATGCCGGTGGCCATCACGAGCACCTCAGGGCTCTTCTGGGGAACCGGCGGGTTCGGACTGCCGAACACCGCGGGGGGGCCGCCGCTGCGGACTCTGCAGGGCTGGTTGAGCGCGTTCGACGTCAGCTTCCAGGCCGCGACGCTGATTCAGGTCAGCGTCGGTGTCGGAACCTTCAACCAGAGCCAGAACGGCTACTTCGACGAGGTGTCGCTCGTGACGAGCGGTCCCGCTCCCGTCGACGTCACCTGGGACTTCGAAGCCGACCCGTGCGGCGACCGTTACGTCGCCAAGACCGGCAGCGACGTGGCGAACCACTGCACCAACGCGGCGATGCCGTGTCTCACCGTGCAGCGTGGCATCGACGTCGCCTGCCCGGGTGACACCGTCAAGGTCCGGCCAGGCGTCTACGACGAGACCGCTTCCGTACCGTCGCCGCCGGCCTGCCCGGGTGACACGGTGGGGCTCTACGTGTCGGATGCGAAGGACGGCTTGACCATCCAGGGCGTGACGGCGGCAGACGTGCCGATCACCAACGCGGCGGGGGTGCTGGCGGAGATCACGACGAACTCGACCCTGTGCTTCGGCCCAGACGGCCTCTTCATCGAAGGCGACTCCGTCACGATCGCAGGCCTGCGGATCGGCCCCAACAATCCGGCGTACGGCCAGAACAAGACCATCGAGGTCGTGGGCGACGACTTCACGCTCGAGGACAGCGACGTGGCCGACCAGTACGGGTCCGTCTACCTGACCGCCAATGATGCCGTGCACGTGAAGGCGTACCGGATCGACGGCAACATCTTCCGCAACGGCGTCAGCCTCGACATCGCCAGCGGCGCGGGCGCGACGGGCCCGGTGAGCGGCCGCGTGATCACCGGCAACACCTTCTACAACCTGGCGACGACCGCCGGAGACGCGCCCTGGCCGTCCGTCAGCTTCAACGGGGCGGGCACGGGTGTGCCCTGGTTCGTCCACACCGTCGGCGGTGCCGTCATCACGGGCAACACCTTCAGCAACACCGCCCCGGACGGCCAGCAGATCCGCGCCCGCGGCACCTACGACGACTCGCAGTTCGACTGGGCGTCCTACTTCACGGCCAACACGTTCAACCGCTCCGTCGTCTTCGGTCCGGACCCGCTCGCCAACGACGTCGGCACCTTCTCGTACACATCGGGTCCGTACACGTTCAACGACGTGCGCCGGATCGGCGCGGCCATCCAGGGTGAGCTCGACCATGCGCAGAATGGCGACACGGTCCTGGTCGGCCCGGGCAACTACGACGAGAGTCCGAACGTCACGACGTCGGTCGAGCTCGTGTCCTACGCGGGGTTGGCGCTGACGACGATCAATCTCCAGACCGGGCCCACGTATCTCGGAGCGCTCACCATCGGCGGCCAGACCGTCACCGTCGACGGCTTCACGATCGTCGGTCGCGACGGCACGCCGACGACGATCGCGGCGAGCAACATCCTGGTCAATCCGGGGCTCGCCAGCGTCACGATCAAGAACAACCGCCTGCGTGTCGGCGCCTCCGACGGCACGAGCGGCAATGGCGACGACGGCATCGGCGTGCTGACCACCTACACCGTGTCTGCACCGCAGTTCGTGTCGAGCCTCGGCGTCACCGACAACGTCATCGAGCCCCTCAACGCCGCGGGCTTCCGGGCCTTCTACGTCAACCCGGGCGTGGTCGGCCTGACGATGGCGCGGAACCAGATCATCGGGAAGTTCGACGCCACCAGCATCACCCAGGCCCAGAACGGCACCGTGCAGCAGAACGTCGTCGACGGGCTCGGTCTGGGCGGCGCGGGCATCGGCAGCTGGGGCTACCCCGACGCGGCCGTGTGGGGTCACACGACCTTCGATCGCAACGTGCTCCGGGGGCTGTTTGCCGGCATTACGGTATTCGAGGCCAACAGCAACGTCCTCTCCTGCAACCAGTTCGTCGGGAACGTCTATGGGGCCCGGATCCGGGACGGATTCGGTGCGGTGAACTTCAACCCGACGACCGTCAGCATCACCACCAACTCGATCATCGGCAACACGACCGCCGGTGTCGCGAACGTCGCCAGCACGGTGGGAGTCGTCCCGGCCACGAGCAACTGGTGGGGCTGCGTCGCCGGGCCCGGCAATCCGGGCTGTGACGCGGCCGTGGGCTCGCTCAACGTCACGCCGGTGGCGACGTCGGTCCCGGCCTGCGCCAGCTGCTCCGCGGACGTCCAGTGCAGCGACGGTCTGGGGTGCAACGGTGCCGAGACGTGCGCCGCCGGGAGCTGCGCGGCCGGCGTCCCTCTCGACTGCTCGGGTCTGGCCGATCAGTGCAACACCGGCGTGTGCGTCGACCCGGCGGGCACCTGTGCCAAGGCGCCGAAGCCGGACACCACCGTCTGCGATGCCGGCGTCGACGTCTGCTCCGTCGCCGACAACTGCGTCGCAGGTCTGTGCCCGAACAACGGCGGTGGCGGTGATCCGGAGAGCGACGGCATCTGCAGCGCAGACGACAACTGCGATGCCGACGCCAACGCCGATCAGGCGGACATCGACACCGACGGGATCGGCAACGTCTGCGATCCGAGCGAGGGCGCCCTCAACCCGTACAAGGTGCGCTTCAAGGCGAACTTCTCGCCGACACTCGACAAGAGCACCGTGCTCGTCCGGGGTGACTTCGTCACGCAGCTGCCGAGCGAGGTGTTCCCGGGCGGCAACGGCGACCTCACGATCACGGTGAGGGACAGCTCGCAGCCCGCGCCGGTCGCCTTCAGCCACACGTTCCCAACGACGGAGTGCAAGGTCACGCCGACGAAGCGGCTGTGCCAGAGCGCCGATCGCACACTCAAGGCGACGTTCAAGACGTCGACCGCCCAGCCCAAGGTCTGGAAGTTCGCACTGAAGTTCAAGCAGACCGGGCTGGGGTCGGGACCGTTCGTCGGGCCGGCCATCGTCGTCTTCACATACGGGCCGTCGATCGATCGCGTGGGTGACGTGGTCGACTGCGTCACCAGCTTCACGGGCATGAACTGCCGGCAGCAGCGCTAGGCGCGCCGGCGCGAACGCGACACATGGGGCCGGATGGGGCTGTGCCCGTCCGGCCCCATCCCGTCCGCGACATTCGCCGCCGCGGCGATGACGGTCAGGGGGGATCGATGCGCGAGCGCGCAGAGCTCATGAAGCGCTGAACCAATGCGGCGATCTCATCCGCCGCCGTGTCCAACGCAAAATGGCCGGCGTCGAGAACGTGGACTTCGGCGTTCGGCACATCACGACGATAGGCTTCCGGCTCCGACAGCTCGAAGGAGAGGTCGTACCGACCCCAGATCACCAGCAGGCGCGGCTGCGTTTCGCGCATCCAGGCCTGCCACCTGGGGTAGGATTCGACGTTGGTGCGATAGTCGTAGAAGAGATCGCTCTGGATATCCGCCTGTCCGGGCTGGTTGAGAAAGGCGAACTCGTCGGTCCAGAGGTCGGGGTCATAGCGCTCGACGTCGGGGTCGCTGCCGACGTGACGCGTCCGCGTCGTCTGTAGCGACAGGAGGTTCGTGCGGAGCGCGCTCTCGTTTGCAGCGCGGTCAGCCCAGAAGGCCCGACGCGTCTTC
This sequence comes from uncultured Binatia bacterium (SeqCode), assembly GCA_964404165.1. Lineage (GTDB taxonomy): Bacteria > Desulfobacterota > Binatia > DP-6 > DP-6 > DASYLJ01. The sequence goes on from CAYOIZ010000020.1 coordinate 51,251, forward strand.
CAGTTCGCGCCCAGGCCTTCGTCGTGCGCCACGGCGTCCTGGACGATGAGAGCCTCGATACGTTCCGGATGGGCCAGGGCCATCCGGAACCCGACCGGGCCGCCGTAGTCCTGCATGTAGAGCGTATAGCGCGAGAGCCCGAGCGCTTCCGTGAAGTGATCCACGATCTCGGCGATGTGGTCGAAGGTGTACGCGAAGCTCTTTGGATCGGGCCAGTCGCTGTGTCCGAAGCCCGGGTAGTCGGGCGCGACCATGTGATAGCGATCGGAAAGCCTGGCGAAGAGAGGCTCGAACATCCGCGACGACGATGGCAGCCCGTGCAACAGCAGGATCGTCGGCGCGTCTTTCGGGCCGGCCTCCCTGTAGAAGATCGCGAGACCATCTACCCGGATCGTGCGGTACGTTTGCTGTTCCACGGGACGCTCCTTGCCGTGGGCCTGGACCGGCCATTGGAGTGCCCACAGCAGAACCAACACCACCACGCTGGACACCTGCCAGCCTCGGCCGGAGCCACCACGACTTCGCGCTTCACGTCCCATGCGGTCACCTCTCCGGGATGCAGCCCGACCCTCTTCGCGACTGCCTCCACCCGTGCCCGACAGGAAGACCCGATCGGTCGCGGCCCGGACTTCGCGTGCACGCTCCATCGCCCCTCCTAGTACGGTGGTGACGGCGCGGTGAGACCGCATTTCGGACACGGATCGGGATGGTAGTTCGGCATGGTCGTCCCGCCGAACGGTCTCACGCGCGTGCCGCATCGCGGGCACCGGTAGTACCGGTCACGTAGGAGCAGCCCGACGAAGACGACCAACCAGACGACGAACGAGACGATGAAGTACCAGACGGGTGCGTCGCCGACGTACCAGCCCACCGGAATCCCGACGACGTAGACGAGGACCGGGACCAGCAGCAGGTGCAGGAGGCCGAGCGTCCTTCCGCGGCGCCAGCGCGCCGTCAGGGCGCGGAACTCTTCCGCGTATTCGTCCATGATCAGTGAGTCGAGGATCGTCCTGCGCCGGGGAGCTAACGACGTCAAGAGACGTGCCTCATATGGGTGGAGGGCACGTCGAGCGCATTGCCCACTGCCGAGGCTGGTCGCTGATGACAGAGGGCATCACGCACGCGCTCACGAGCGGCGCGGCACATACGTCGTGTCGGCCGGCACGGGCGCGCTCTTTGCTCATGCGGCCTGCAAAGGAGGGCCGTTCGATGTCCAGTGATCGCGTGTCGCTGTTGCACTGATCGCCAGCTGTTTGGCCACGTCGAGGTCCAGACGCGCGGTCCGGACCTCGCCCAACGACCGCTCCTCCATGCGGCGGGCGGTCTCGAGGTAGAGGAATGTCAAAAGACCAGCGCACAGTCGCCTGGCGCAACATCGCATGGGCGACGCCCAGCTCCTGTCGCTATCCGTGGGCGCGATCGGTTCCGGTACGATCGGAACGGAAGGAATCGCGTATGCGGAGGCTCGGCCCCCACGACCCCCACGCTCGCCTCGCGAGCCGAGGCCGCGAGGTGAGACGTTTCACCTGCAATCCACACCCGCCAACACGGTGTTGGGCGGTTTTCCGATCGGCCTGCCACCGGCGTTGACGATCAAATCCGGCGACACGGTGCGGATCGACGCGTTTTCTTCGAGGCCTTCGGGGTCCCGCCCGAGAACGTCCTGCCGGACGCCATCGCGTTCTGGGAGAGCCTGCCGACGAAGACGCGCTTCGGTCCCCACATCTGCACGGGGCCGCTCTATCTGGCCGGCGCGGAACCCGGAGACACGATCGAGATCCAGATCCTCGACGTCTACCAGCGCGTCGACGGCAAGTGGCCGCTTCGCGCCGACGGACGTGGCGTCGATGCCCACCCGTCCGAGCGACCCGACGGACATCCGCTTCGGCGACTGGCGGCACCTCGAGGTCGACTACATGGTCGTCGGGCGTGTCGCGATGGGTCCACGACGGCGGGCACGAGGTCGAGTTCCAGGTCGTCGACGCCCGCATGCAGACGACGAAGTTCGGGTTCCAGATGCCGAGCGCGCCCGACGAGCTGTCGCTCACGGCCAGTGAATTCGCGACGCTCGTGAACCCGGCGGATCGATGGGTAGGCCCGCGTCCCCGCCCTGTCTGCTCATCTGACACCACCGTGATCGCGGACGGATGGTCGTCGCGCTGCGAATCCGAACTTCTCACCGGGCGCGACGTCGACGCCGGCGCCACCGCCGGATCAGGAGCACGACGGCAACGACGAGGAGCACCGCCGAGAACACGACGATGCCTGCGACCATGCCAAGGCCGCGCCAGAGCCGCTCCCAGCCGGTGTGATCGTACGGAGCGGCCGACGCCAGCACGGGCACCGCCGGGTCGAGCGCCGCATCGAAGCGCGCGATCTCGTCGGACAGGCGTTCGACGACGTCGGGATGCTCGGCCGCCACGTCCTGCTGCTCGCCGGGATCGGCCTCGAGGTCGAACAACATCTGCGGGTGCGAGTAGAGCTCGGCCCTGGCGAGCGGCTCGAAGAGCTCCGGGTACCAGCCGGATTGTGGGAGCTTCAGCTTCCAACGACCGTCACGCACTGCCCCGACCGCGGGACGGGCGTCGCCGAAGGGCATCCGCAGGCTGAAGTAGTAGAAGGGCGTCGGTGCACGTTCGCCGCGTCCCTCGAGGACGCCGACGAGGCTCCGGCCGTCGATGACGCGGTCGTCGGGCACGGGCGCACCCGCGAGCTGCGCCAGGGTGGGCAGCCAGTCCATCATGTCGGCGACGCTGGAGACGGTCCGGCCCGCCGGAACGCCGCCGGGCCACCGCACCACCGCCGGTACGCGATGCCCGCCTTCGAACGTGCTCGTCTTGCCGCCACGCAGCCCGCCGGCGCTGCCGCCCCAGTCGCGCATGGCGAGCCAGGGGCCGTTGTCGCTGGTGAACACCACGAGCGTGTCCCGGTCGAGCCCGAGCTCCGCCAGCCGCTTCATCAGCTCGCCGATCGAGGCGTCGAGCTCTTCGACCACGTCGCCGTAGGTGCCGCGACGCGAGCGGCCCCGGTACGGCTCCGACGGATGGAGCGGAATGTGCGGAGCGTTGTGGGCCAGGTAGAGGAAGAAGGGCACGCCGTCCTTCGCCGCCGACGTCAGGAACTCGAGCGCCCGATCGGTGTAGCGACGGATGAGGCGGGACTGGTCGACGGGCTCGGGCAGCCGGCGCCGGCCGTCCCAGACGAAGAAGTTCTGCTGGTCGTTGCTGTGGGGGACGCCGAAGAACTCGGTGAAGCCGTGGTTCCACGGCATGAACTCGTCGGTGTTGCCGAGATGCCACTTGCCGACCATGGCGGTGCGGTAGCCGGCGTCGCGCAACAGCTCCGGGATGGTGATCTCGTGCTGCGGCAATCCCTCGGGCGTGTCGTGGAAGAGGACGGCGTTGACGCCGGAGCGGGCCGGATACCGCCCCGTCATGAGCGCCGCACGCGACGGCGAGCAGGTGTTGCCGACGGAGTAGAAGTCGGTGAAGCGCACGCCCTCGTGCGCGAGCCGATCGATGCTGGGTGTGGCGATGTCGCTCGCACCGTAGGAGGCAAGGTCGCCCCAGCCGAGGTCGTCCGCCAGGATGAAGACGACGTTGGGACGCGGCGCGGCGGGCGGCGTCTGCGCCACGGCGGTCGTCGCGAGCAGGACGCACAGCAGGACGGTGGTCGCCGTGACACGCATGGCTGTCGGACCTATTGCACTTCGGTCGACGACGTTGAATCCGTGGCGCCACGCATCACCGGAGGGGAACCATGGCCGACACCGAACGTGAATCGACGAGGACGGTCGCAACCCGCGACGGCCGGGCGCTCGCATGTCTCGACGTCGGCGATCCGGGCGGGCCCCTCGTCATCCACAATCATGGCGGACCCAGCAGCCGGCTCGAGGCTCGCCTCTTCGCGAGCTCGGCATCGAAGCACGGCTTGCGTCTCGTCTGCGTCGACCGGCCCGGAGTGGGGCGTTCGAGTCCCCAGGACTCGCGCACCTATTCTGGGTGGGCCGACGATCTGACGACGATCGCCACCGCGTTGGGCTACGACGAATTCGGCGTGACGGGTTGGTCGGAGGGTGGCCCATGGGCGCTTGCGGCAGCTGCCTACATCGATCCCCGTCGACTGCGCCATGTCAGCAGCATCGCGGGGGGGAGCTACGGAGCGTTCGGGGACAACTGGGCAGCGAAGTATCTCTCCAAAGCCGACGCGCTGGGGGGATTCCTCGCGTTGCATTTCGAGCCTGGCTTTCGCCTCATGTACGCAGCCATCGGCCTGACCGCCGAGCACTTCCAGCGAACGTACATCAAGGCGTTGCGGAACGCCGTCAACGACTACGATCGACGGATCCTGCTCCCACCGGCGTTCGAATCCGCCTTCTGCGAGGCCAGCGCCGAATGCTTCGTGCAGGGCAGCGACGGGCTGGTTCGCGACAGTGAGCTCCTCTATCGGCGTTGGGCGTTCGACGTGAGCACGATCGAACGGCCAGTCCACATGTGGCAGGGACTGGACGATGCACTCGTGCCGGCGCCCATCAATCGACAGGTAGCCGAGCGAATGCCCGGAGCGGTGTGGCATCCCGTCGAGGGCGCCGGCCATTTCGTGGCGGTCGGTTCGGCGGACGACGTGTTCGCGATCGCGCGCGAGGAACTGGGCGCGCCGCGATAGCGGGCCCTGCCCTGGCGACTGGCGCCCGTGCCACCGGCGCGATAGCACCGTCGACGTCATGCGCTTCTCCTACGCCGAAGCCCTCTGCGACCCCACGCACTACCTCCCGCTCGCTCGGGCGGTGGAAGACGCCGGGTGGGACTCGTTCATCGTCCCCGACAGCATCTGCTATCCGGAGGTCTCGGACAGCAAGTATCCCTACACCCCCGACGGCAACCGCGAGTTCCTCGAGGACAAGCCGTTCATCGAGCCGTTCTCGCTGATTCCGGCCATGGGCGCGGTGACGAGCCGGCTCCGCTTCACGACGTTCGTCGTCAAGCTGCCGATCCGCCAGCCGGTGCTCGTCGCCAAATCCGTGGCGTCGGTCGCGGTCATGACGCAGGGACGCTTCGGCTTCGGCGTCGGGCTCTCCCCCTGGCCCGAGGACTTCGCCGTCACGGGGACCGAGTGGAAGACGCGCGGCAAGCGCATGGACGAGATGATCGCCATCATCCGCGGCCTGCTGCGCGGCGCGTACTTCGAGTTCGACGGGACGCACTATCGGGTCCCGAGCATCAAGATATGTCCGGTGCCCCCGTCGCCGGTCCCCGTCCTGATCGGCGGACACACCGAGCCGGCGCTGCGTCGGGCGGCACGGCTGGGCGACGGGTGGATGCACGCAGGCGGAGACCACGAGCTGCTCGTCGGGTACCTCCAGCGACTGGCGGAGCTTCGACGTGACTGTGGACGTGAGCGCGATCCGTTCGAGATCCACGTGATCTCCCTGCACGCCTACACGGCCGACGGCGTCCGCATGCTCGAGGACCTCGGCGTGACGGACGTCATCGTGGGCTTCCGCGACCCCTACCACATGCCGGACACACCGGTCGGCGAGAAGATCGACTATCTCCGTCGCTATGCCGACGACGTCATCGCGGCGTTCCGATAGGACCCGACCTCGTTCGGTGCGGTGATCGAGAGCCTTCGCCGAAAGTGGCGGCGCGGTCCGCAGCGGGTCGTGTGAGGGGGGAGCATGCAGGGGAATTCGCCGCGCCGGATACTGTTCGCGAGCCTGATCGGCACCACGATCGAGTTCTTCGACTTCTACATCTACGCCACGGCCGCGGTGTTGGTGTTCCCGCACCTGTTCTTTCCGGCCGCGGACCCGGCCTCGGCCACGCTGCAGTCGCTCGCCACCTTCGCCCTCGCGTTCTTCGCGCGGCCCGTCGGCTCGGCGGTCTTCGGACACTACGGCGACCGCATCGGCCGCAAGGCGACGCTGGTGGCGGCGCTGCTGACCATGGGGTTGTCCACCGTCTGCATCGGCCTGCTGCCGACCTACGAGAGCGCGGGCCTGCTGGCGCCGATGCTGTTGGCGCTGTGCCGCTGCGGCCAGGGCTTCGGGCTCGGCGGCGAATGGGGTGGCGCCGTACTGCTGGCCACCGAGAACGCGCCGCCGGGCAAGCAGAACTGGTACGGCATGTTCCCGCAGCTCGGCGCGCCGATCGGGTTCATCTGCTCCTCCGGCGTGTTCCTGCCGCTGACGCACTACCTGAGCGAGGAGCAGTTCCTGCAGTGGGGCTGGCGCGTGCCGTTCGTCGCCAGCGCCGTGCTGGTACTGGTGGGGCTGTGGGTACGCCTCAACATCGAGGAGACGCCGGCGTTCCGCCGCGCGCTGCAGAACGACGAGCGCGTGCGCGTGCCGGTGGCCGAGGTGTTCCGCCACCACGGCACGCGGCTGCTGCTCGGCACGTTCGCCGCGGTGGCCACGTTCGTCACGTTCTATCTGATGACGGTGTTCACGCTCTCCTGGGGCACCAGCCATCTGGGATACTCACGCGAGCGCTTCCTGATCCTGCAGATGGCAGCCGTGGTGTGCTTCGGCGTCACCATCCCGTTGTCGGCGCGGCTCGCCGACGTCTTCGATCCGCGCTCGGTGCTGATCGCCGCGAGCGCCGGCATCACGCTCTTCGGATTCGTCTTCGCGCCGCTGCTCGCGGCGGGCAGCACGGGAATGGTGCTGCTCTGCCTGTCGCTCGGACTGGGCCTGATGGGGCTGACCTACGGGCCGCTGGGCGCGGCGCTCGCGGCCCTGTTCCCGACCGCCGTGCGCTATACGGGGGCCTCACTCACCTTCAACTTCGCGGGCATCGTCGGCGCCTCGCTGACGCCGTACGCGGCCACGTGGCTGGCGCAGGAGTTCGGACTCACGGCGGTGGGCTACTACCTCTCCGCGGCGGGTCTGCTGACCCTCGGCGCGCTGCTGTTGCTGTCGCGCGGTGCGATGGCGGCACGCCACTGAAGGACATCCACGTCGAGCAGCGCGCGGGCGACGCTGGCCCACGGGAGGCCCCACCCCACCAGAGCGGCGTCGGGGCGACGCGCGTTCCGGTGCGGGCGTTCCGGGTAGCCGACTGCATGTGCGACGGGCATCGCGCACGCGCGTGTCCACGGATTCGGGAGCCCGCTGCCGACGCCGAACCGCCGGTCGCGCGCGGGGACGCGGGTCCTGGCAGATTCCGGGCGTTTCTCCTTCCTCGTCCGTGTGTGGCGCGGGCTGCGGCCTCAGGGCCCCGAATCACCGAGCTGGTCGATCATCCTGCGCAGCACGCCCACCAACTGCTCCGCCGATCCGAAGAGAGCGCGTCGCCCCGAGCTCATGTGCTCGACACGCCCCGCGAATGGTCCTTCCGTCGCCCGCGTTTCGCGGCTGAACTGGACGACGAAGGCCTTCCACACCGGCAGGGTCGGAACGTCGTCGGTCTTCGACGGGACCCGGGAGCGTGCGCTTCGCCGGTCCGAGCTCATGCTGCGGAGGGTGACATCAGATGGATGCGCCGTCTGGTAAAAGTCGCGAAAGTTCCGGGAAAAGATGGACGCGCGTCGCGCGCGTTCAGTGGCTCGTGAGGGTGGCGAGAAGCTCCCGAGCTTCGACCACATCGGCCATTCGCGAGCGTGCGTCGAACGATCGGTACGCCTCGGCGAGAACGGCACGGGCGTCGGCCACGCGCCCGCGCGCCGTCAAGGCCCGCGCCATGCTGATCGCCGCACGCAGCTCGAGCGCCTTCGCGTCCGCGCCGCGCCCGAGCTCCAGCGCGCGCGCGAGGCACCGTTCCGCCTCGTGCGGATCGTCGCGCAGCAGGAGCTCGCCCTTCAAACGCCAGAGCTCGGGCTGATACACGCGGTCCAGGGTCGTCTGCGTCACCAGCAGACCGGCGTCGGCCGCCGCCACGCCTTCGGCCGTCGTGCCGGCATGGAGATGCGCCTCGGCAAGGAACGCGTATGCGAACGCCGAGAAATATCGCGCGCCCGTCCCGAGCATGCGGACGAGCCCCTCCTCGATGGTGCTTGCCCCATCGCAGGGCTTCCCCGCCCGCACCTGCGCCCATCCCACCAAGACGCCTGCGACGGCGTTCCAGAACGCGAATCCGTGCTCGGAGGACAGCGATCCCGCCTCCAGGGCCGTTTCGCCTCCTCGGCGAACGTTCCGGCAGAGCAGCTCGACGATGGCCGTCTGGACGAGCACGGAGGTCAGGGTGAACGCGCTCCCCGAGCAGCGCGCCCGCTCGACGGTGGCGCGCGCGATCTCCGCGGCGCGCTCCGGATGGCCGAGGAACCAGAGCGCGATGGCATGGTGACTCGTGGCGGCGATCGAAGGAGCCACGCCGTGGACGACGGGCGACGTCACGCCCTTCGCAGGCTGCGGGCTCGCGAAACGACCATCCGCGATGTCCGCGCACTCACGGAAACGTCCGTCGTACAGCGCCGTCCGCAGCGCTGCGCTGTCCGCGATCGCGCGACAATCCGACCGGCGCAGGCGTCGCGCGAGACCGCGCAGCTGTTCGACGTGAGCGATCGACTCATCGCGGTCTGCCCGGATCATGTAGAAGTACCAGCGGGCGTAGAGGATATCGAAGAGCTGCGCCGGAGTGCCCACCTTGGCGCAGAGCTCGGCCGCGAGTGCGTAGTCTTCGCGAACGCTCTCGGACGCGAACCCGTCGATGTCGCTCCGTGCAGCGCCGAGGGACAATCGCAGCTCGAGCTCGCGGCGGCATCGCTCGCCGTCGTCGGGGATGAGCGCGACCAGCGCGATCGCGGACTCCAGATAGCCGATCGCTTCGCGGCTGGCGAATCGCTCTCGCGCCCTCGTCGCGGCCGCCCCGAAGTAGTGCAACGCACGCGCATCGTCCCGGCCGCGCTCGAAATGGACGGCCAGCTGGGCGGCGATTTCCATCCGTCGCGCGCCGTGCGCACTCTCGAGGGCCCGACCGATGCGCTGATGCAGTCGAATGCATTGCGCCTCGGCGATGTCCGCGTACACCACCTGCCGGTACAGCTCGTGCGTGAAGGTGTAGCGATCCGTCATGCTGCGATCCGGCCATTCGACGCGCCCGGCGACACGGATGAACCGCTGCGCCCGGGCGAACCCCTGGCAGCGCAGCTCCGCATCCGCCACGTCGGTCCCAAGCGCCGCGGCAAGGACCAGCGGCGTGAACTCGCTGCCTGCAACGCTCGCGGCCTGGAGGAGCGCGTAGTCGGCGGGACTCAACCCGCGGAACTGTTCCTCGATCAGGAACCGCACGTCGTCGGGAACGCCGAGGTCGATCTTCTCCAAGGGCGCGCGCAACGCCCAGCCGGGGGCGGTGTCGAGGATCTGTCCGCGGGACAGCATGTGGTCGATCACGCCGACCATGAACAGCGGATTGCCGTTCGTATGCGTGCGGATCACGCTCGCCAACGCGGGAGCGAAATCATTGCCGGGGAAGCGCGCCTCGACGTACGCCGACACCGCCGCCTCGCTCAGGTCGTCCAGCGGCAGCTCCACCGATTGCCGGTGGACATAGAGCGTACGCACGGCGCTCATCAGGACGTGCTCACTGACGATGGCGTCCGCGGGACGATACGTGCCGAGCACCAGCAGGCGTGCTGGTTCGGGACGCAGCCCGAGCATCGAGAGCACGTCGACCGTGGACGGGTCGCACCAGTGGAGATCCTCCAGCACGAGGACGAGGGTCACGTCGGTCGCGAGCGTTTCGACGAGGATGGCGAGCTCGCGCAGCATGCGCCGGGACGTCACGCCCTGGAGCGCCTGTCGCAGGGCATCCATCTCGTCGGCATCGACCAACCATGGCATTTGCGCCAGCCACGTCGGTGCAACGCGGCGCAGTTGGCCCCGGAGGTTGGATGCATCGGGATGGTGCGCCAACCGCTCGAGCGCCTCGAGTACCGGCATGTATGGTTCGCGCGGCCCATGCTGCTCTATACAGGCCCCACGAAGGAGCCATATCGGTCTTCGCGATTCGCGAACCGCTTTCGATTCGAGGAATGCGTCGACCAAGGCGGTCTTGCCGATCCCGGCGGATCCGGTGACGAACGCCAGTTGTCGCTCGCCGTCGTGCGCCTTCGCGAGCAGGGCGCCCAACTGTCCCAGCTCGCGATCACGGCCTACCAGGTACCGTCGTGCCGGCGTCGGGCCGACGTCCGGCGATGACCACCCGGACGCAACGGCCGAGGGCCGATCACTCGCTGGCGTTTCGTCTCGGTCGATCGGCGCGATGAAGCGGAAGCCACGGCGCTGTATCGTCTCGATGAAGCGCGGCGCCTTCGCGCCGTCTCCCAACGCGGCTCGCAGCTCGCCGATCGACTTGCTCATGACGGACTCGGTCACCGTCACATCCGACCAGACCGCGTCCATCAGCTCGCCCTTGCTGACGAGCACGCCAGGACGATCGGCCAGGTAGCTCAGCACCGACCAGGTCTTGGGCCGGAGTTGCACCGGGTCCGAGCCACGCAGCAGCCGACCGCCGCGCAGGTCCAGGCAGAACGGAGCGAAGCGGATCTCTGCCGCGGACGGTGTCACCGCGCCGGCTGCCCCGGCACCAGACTGCCTGCGGATGCGCCCGGTCGTCATTCAACAGTGCATCTAACACGGGGTATCCAGTTGCCCCAAGAGGGGGGGACGGCAGTCGCTCGTCGTCCCACGCGGCGCAGATTTCCGAACATTGTCCGGGATCCTTCAGGACTCCGCCGGTCGCTTCGCCTATCGCCAGCGCCATGCAGGCTGGCCGCCCTTCAATGTCGCAGCCATTCGCGCCCGCCCGATCACCCTCGCATTCGAACTGATCTGGGCGCGCCGAAAGGAGAACCATTCATGGGAGCCAAGGTCGCTGCAGAGTTCATCGGGACGTTCTGGCTGGTGCTCGGAGGCTGCGGCAGCGCCGTACTGGCGGCGGCGTTCCCCGACGTGGGCATCGGGTTGCTGGGGGTGTCCCTGGCGTTCGGTCTCACGGTGTTGAGCGGCGCCTATGCCTTCGGCCCGGTGTCGGGAGGGCACTTCAACCCGGCGGTTTCGGCCGGACTGTGGGCGGGAGGACGCTTCTCGAGCAGGGAGCTCGCTCCGTACGTCGCCGCACAGGTCCTCGGTGCCGTCGGCGGCGCAGGCGTGCTCGCGCTCATCGCCAACGGCAAACCTGGCTTCGATCTCGTGGCATCCGGTTTCGCCGCGAACGGGTTCGGCGAGCACTCGCCGGGCCACTACGGGCTCGCCGCCGGCCTGGTCACGGAGGTGACGATGACGTTCATGTTCGTTCTCGTCATCCTCGGCGCCACGCACCGCAAGGCACCTACGGGATTCGCCGGCCTCGCCATTGGTCTCGCGCTCACGCTCATCCACCTGATCAGCATCCCGGTGACCAACACCTCGGTGAACCCGGCACGCAGCACGAGTCAGGCGTTCTTCGTTGGCGGGTGGGCGCTCCAACAGCTGTGGTTGTTCTGGGTGGCTCCGATCGCGGGTGCCCTCCTCGGCGGCGTGGTGCATCGAACGCTCCTTCAAGGTGAGGAGGAGCCCGACGTGAGTGGACGTTGACCGTCGTGACGGCCCCGATGATCGACGACGGCGACGACGGTACGTCTGCTCGCGGAGCGCGCACATCCGGCGATCCGTCCCGACCGCCTCAAGGCGACACGACGACCCGAGGAGCGTGGTCGGGCGGAGCTTCGAAGGGAGCGGGCGCGAATGGGAGCCGGTCCAGCTCAGGCAGGAGCCCGCCGCGAGCGATCGCGATCGGCGTTTCGATCCGATGATGGAGTCCTGAAAGGAGGGCAGCGCAATGAAGACATACATGATGGCGTGTCTCGGGGTGGCGTCGATCGTCCTGATGGGCGTGGTGGACAGCGTACGAGCCGCCGACGAGTGGTTCGTGCTCAGCGAGAGCACGATCAAGGCCGCTGATCCCAGCGTGGAGATCAAGAGCGAAGGCGGTCGGTGGGCGAAGGACATCAAGCAGGTGAAGGTCTCCGTCGAGGGTGCGGACGTCGAGATCACGAAGATCGTCCTCAAGTGGGACAATCGCAAAGACGACACGATCGCGGACGTCGGCGTCCTCAAGGCGGGAGGCCAAACCGCTCCGAAGGATGCCCCGGGACGCAAGGGACGCCTCACGTCGGTGGCGGTCCAGTACAAGATCCAAGGCGCCGCACCGACGGCAACGCTCAAGGTCTGGGGATACGACTGAGCGGGATGTGCACACGGTGACGACGACTCGGCAGGCCGACCCGGACGAGGACGACGCGCCATGAGGCTCGTCCGCCAATTCCTGATCAACGCGCTGGTCGGCGGCCTGCTGATCGTCGTGCCGATCTACCTTGCGGTGCTGGTCCTGCTGAAGGGCATGCAGTCGATGACCGCGCTCATCCGACCGCTGACCGCGCTGCTTCCGACCTGGTTCCCCGCCGCGAACCTGCTGTCCCTCGTGCTGGTCCTGGTCGTGTGCTTCGTGGTCGGCATCGCCGTCCGAACGCGGGTGGGCCAGGTCCTCCGCGAGCGGACGGAGCGGTCGCTCCTCGAAAAGTTCCCTGGCTACACGCTCTTTCGAAGCCTCACGCAACGACTCACGGGCGAGGGGGAGGAGAATACGTGGAAGCCGGCCCTCGTCGAGATCGAGGAGGCGCTCGTCCCAGCCTTCATCGTCGAGGAATTCGACGACGGCCGCTTCACCGTCTTCGTGCCATCGGTTCCCACGCCGTTGGCCGGAGCCGTCTACATCCTCACTCCCGAACGGGTTCATCCGCTCGACGTTCCGTTCACACAGGCGATCAAGCCCATCTCGCGATGGGGATCGGGCTCGAAGGAACTCGTGGCCGCATTGTCGAGGGCGGCGCACCCGGAGCCGGCGCCATGACCGACATTCGGGACCAGCCAACCATAACGCAACTCCAGAGAAGGAGTGAGACCATGACTCAGCGAAGGGGACAATCCGTAGGTATCGCCACAGCCGTGGCGTTGGCGCTCCTCGTCACCGCGGCACCCGGATACTCGCAGACCGACGGCATGGAGAGGCGCGGAGACGCCCGCGACACCAGGCAGACGGGCCGCGGCGACGCTCGGGAAGCGAAGCAGGATTGCAAGGAGAACGACAGCCGCTCCGAATGCCGGCAACAGAAGCGCGACAGCAAACAGGATACGCGTCATGAGGCACACGACGGGAAGACGGCCGACTGACGCCCGGCTCGTACGGCCCACCGGCGGCGCCTGACACCCCGGCGGGACGAAGGGGTCTCGTGTCGTCAGGCCGTGGTCACCGCGCCCATCGGCGCAGACCGTCGAGCGCTGCACCGGCCCGGCACGCGGGCTGGGCCGTCATCACCCAGGACCCCCGTCGCAACTCGACTCGCGACGGGCACGAGCGACCTCCGGCTGACGGAGATCAGAAAGGACAGCGAACGATGAAGATGCCGGTTTTGTTGGGGGCCATCGGGCTCGCATCCGTCTTCGTGCTGGGCACCGTCGGCACAGGTGCGGCCGACGAGTGGTTCGTGCTCGGCACGAAGACCATCAAGTCCACCGATCCGAGCGCGGAGATCACCGCCGAGGAAGGAAAGTGGCTGAAGGAGGACATCAAGAAGACGAAGATATCGGCCGAGGGTGCCGACGTGGAGATCACGAAGGTCGTCCTCCGATGGAACAACCGCCCGGACGACACCCTCACGAACGTCGGCGTCGTGAAGGCGGGAGGAGAAACGGCTCCGGCCAACGCCCCGGGACGCGAGGCGACTCTCATGGCAGTGTCGGTCCAGTACAAGATCCTCAACGGCGCACCATCGGCGACGCTCAAGGTCTGGGGATACGACTGAGCAGAGACTGATCGCGGATGCATGGGACGGGTGGCGAGGCATCGAGCGGCCGCAGCCTCGCCACCGCCCATGACGCCTGTCGATCGGCGGGCGTCGGCGTCGCCCGTGATGCACGCGCGTCACCGAGGAGGATCGCATAATGGACCTCTGTGCTCGAGTGTCACCACTGGCACGCAGCGTGGTCGTGCTGCTCGCGCTCGCCGTCGCGGCCGGTTGCTCGACGCACCATCGAGAATACCCCCGTGTTCCATCGACCGCCCTGCGGGACTGCCAGACGACGTCGCTCGCCCGCCTCTTCGAGCCGGCCGAGGCCGCGCATCCCGGGGAGTCGGGCGTCCTCTACATGCGCTACGGGCGCAGGGCGCTGGAGGCCCGCCTCGCCCTCGCCGATCTGGCGGAACGGTCGCTCGATCTGCAGTACTTCATCTGGGACGCCGACGTCAGCGGCCATCTCCTCGCCGACCGCATCATCCGAGCCGCGGATCGCGGGGTGCGCGTGCGCGTGCTGTTGGACGACCTGTCGATCGTGGATCGCGATACCGCGATCGCGCAGCTGTCCGCCCATCCCAACATCGACGTCCGGGCCTTCAACCCGTTTCGCGCCCGGAGCAGCCGCTTGCGGGACTTCCTGACCGACCCGTCACGGGTCAACCGTCGCTCCCACAACAAGGTCATGATCGCCGACAACACGATCGCGATCGTGGGTGGGCGGAACATCGCCGACAGCTACTTCGGTGTGCACGGCGACTCGAATTTCCGGGACCTCGACACCGTGGCCGTCGGTCCCGTGGTTCGTGACGCCTCCACGGTGTTCGACGATTTCTGGAACAGCCCGTTCGCCCTTCCCTACGAGGCCTTCGTCGATTCCCCGCCGACCCGAGCGGAATGCGATGCCGCCATCGCCACGATGCGCGCGCAGATGGTGAGCGAGCGCCTCCCCTATCCCATCGACGAAGAGGTTGGCGCCCTCACGGCCAACATGCAGACCATCCGCGACGCACTCACCTGGGCGCCGGTGCGCGTCCTCTATGATCCTCCGGAGAAGGCCGAGGACCCAAACAGCGCCGGCATATTCACCGTGCTGGATGCGCTGGTCTCCAATGCGCAGACGGAAGTCCTGATCGAGAATGCCTACTTCGTGCCGCGCGACCACGGGGTCGAGATCGTCGCTGCGCTGCATGCCCGAGGCGTGAAGGTTCGCGTGCTCACCAACTCGTTGGCCTCGAACGACGTGGTCGCCGTCCACTCGGGATACCAGAAGTACCGGGACGACCTGCTCGAGAACGGGATGGAGCTCTACGAGCTGCGACCCGACTCCACCATGGAGCATCTCCGCTGGTCCACGCTGTCCTGGAAGTCGCGCGCCGGGTTGCACGCGAAGGCGATGGTCGTCGATCGCCGGTATGTCGTGGTCGGGAGCTACAATCTCGACCCGCGCTCGGCCGACATCAACACCGAGCTCGCTCTGCTGGTGGACAGCCCCGCGTTCGCCGCGATGGTCGCCGAGTTCTTCGATGACGGCGTGAGACCGGAGAACAGCTACCGGGTCACGCTGGAGCGGGGACGGCTGCGGTGGACGGCCAGCGACGACGGGACGATTCGGGTGTACGACGAGGAGCCCGAGACCACCTGGTGGCGCCGCTTCACCGCCGATGCGCTCGGGATGCTGCCGATTCATTCGATGCTCTGAAGCAGCGGGGAGCCTTCCCGGAGCGGCGCTCGAGCGGATCGCGGGTTGCGGCCGCGCCAGGTACGAGGCTACCTGACACGATGTCCCCATCGCCTCGCCCCGATTCGCGCCCCGTCGTGACCGACATCGTTCCGTCGTCCGCACGGCGTGTCGTCATCCCGATGCTGGCCGCGTTCCTCGGCCTGGTCGCCGCCGGCGCGCCGTCGGCGCGCGCCGACGTTCCCGCCACGCGCGTCATGACCGTCTACTCCTTCAACGGTCCGCTCGAGGTGCCCTACTTCGATGCGGAGGCCTTCGCCCGTCACGGTGCGACGTCTCCCACCGGCACGCTGATGCAGGGCACGTCGGTGATCCCCTGCCTCGTGGTGCGTGACGGACGTCCGCTGGTCGACGCCGACGGCACACCATGGGTGGGCTTCGACGTCGTGGTCGACGCGCGGCGCGCGGAACCCGCCGACACGGCGCGATTCAAGGCAACGGTCGCCGATCGGCGCACGATGCGCGTCGAGAACCACCACTGTGCATCCGACGTGACGCGCGTGATCGACGTCCGCGATCTCGCCGTGATCGACAAGCCCCCCTCGTTCGATCCGCCGTCGATCGCGACGCCGACCCAGGACCGCGACGCTTCGGGCGGCACGGGCATCGACGCCATCGTGCGCGCGTTCCATGGGTCGGACGCCTGCGCCGACGCACACGCGCGCCTCGCCGGTCGTCGCGCCGCACTCGCGCGCGCCTGGGATGCCTTCGCTCGTGCGAACCCCGGCCGCTGGTCCGCGAGCGACCTCGCTCGGGCCCGGAACCTCGACTACGTCATGCGCACCGCGCTCTACGAGGGCCACCTCGACCGCGGCTGCAGCGCGTACGGCGCCTGCGAGCGCAACGTCATCGCGCTCTCGATCCGCAATCGCGGGCGCGAGGGGTGCACGGGGTCCGTCAGCTGTCGCTTCCAGGGCGACTTCGAAGGCGTGGCGTCGTCGGTATCCCAATACAACGTGTGGGACGAGCTCCTGACGCAGGTTTCGGGCCTGACTTCGTGCTTTCTCCGGCCCGATCTCGCCGGGCATCCCGACTACGTGAAGTTGCGCGTCATGTACGCCCAGAACGTCGCCGACGTGGAGCGCATCCTGTACGGCGACGACGGCGATCTCGCCGCCCTGTTCCCCGACACCGAGGGCGGCGCGCGGACGGCGCTGCGCCACTACTACCATCCGCCCGCCATGGGGAAGTGCTTCCCCGACCACGCGCGCGTCGAGTTCATGACCGGCGCGGTCGCGCGCCGCGGCGACGAGTTCGTCCTGATCGCCGGTACGCGCATCGAGGTCGGCGCACGACGCGACGACGGCTACCTGTTCCGCGAGGCGCTGATCGAGACCGGCGCGGACGGCGACGTCGTCGAGATCGCCGATCGATATCCGGACTGGGTCGTGGACGACCGCAAGGTGTCGTTGAAAGGCCCCTCCGGATGCCGCCCGTACGGCGTGCCACGCGGCTGCCGGTTCGAGCGGGTGGGTCGCTACCGCAAGGTTCCGTCCTGGCTCGACGCGGGCGTGCCGATGACGCTCACCTGCCGTGTGCAGGCGAGCAGTGCGGCGTGCAACGGCGCCATGGCCGAGGAGACGGTGCGTCTCGGCGGCGCCTGCGACGTCGAGATGCAGCCGGTGGCCGGCGTTCGGTAGGCGCGTCGTCTACGCGCCGTCCGGGCTGTATCGAGGGCTCGGCTGCCCGGCATCCAGAAGCGAACCGATCGGGCTCCCTGAGGTGCGGGCGGGCGGACGCGGCCCGACGTCCTCCGACCGAGGTCTGCGCATCGCGAAGCCGACCAGCGTGACGTCGTACATCCAGTATTCCCCATCCTTCCGGAAGACCCCCTGCCTCGGGTTCGCGGTAGAGCCGGTGACATTCGGGGAGCGAGGCACCAGGGTTTCTTCATGACGTTCGGGCGGGTCTCGTCGACCGGGAAATTCCCGGTGCCCTGCGCGCCCAACGCACGATTCCAGCGCACCCGCATCGCGGCTCGTGGTAGGGATTCCCTCGATGACCCCATCGAACCGAGCCGTCGTCCCTCTGTTGGTCGCGCTGATCATCGGCGCGCCGTCCAGCGGTCAGGCCAAGCCATGTGTTCGCGGTTGCAAGCCCGCGATCGCCGCCTGTCGTAGCGCGTGCATCGCCGACGGAACACGCCCGCGTCGATGCAAGAAGACGTGCCGGAAGGAAGCGGTCTCGAGCTGCCGCGCAGGCGAGGGCCTGTGCTTCGCGGCAGTCACCACCACCACCGTCGTCTCGTCGACGACCACGACCACGCTGCCCGCCCCGTGCGGCGACGCCTGCCCGACCGGCTTCTTTCCGTCCGAGCACGTGACCTCGTCCGGCGTCGACCGTACCTACGCGCTGTACGTCCCCGAGACGTTCGATCCCCAGCGGACGTATGCGCTGGTCTTCGCGTACCACGGCGACGGTGGGACGGGCGCCGGCGTGCGCGCCAGCCTCGGTCTCGAAGCGGCGGCGAACGGCGACGCCATCTTCGTGTACCCGGATGCAACCGAGGAATCCGGCCGGTCGTTCACGTTGGACACCACGCTGGCCGCGAATCCGGACATGGCGATGTTCATCGATCTGGTGGGGCAGCTGTCGGCTCGCTTCCCGGTCCACGGCGTGTTCGCGACCGGACACTCCCGCGGCGGATACTTCGCGAACTTCCTCAACTGCACGCTCGGGGCATCGTACCTCGACGCGATCGCACCGCACTCGGGCAGCGGCCCGTACGGCGAAGACGACTCGGAGTACGACGTCGACGGGCACTACATCTGCCCGTCGGCGCCGGCGGCTGCCCTGATGATCCACGGCGTCGACGACGAGGTCGTGCCGATTCCCGACGCCGAGTACAGCCGCAGCCAGTGGGTGTGGGGCAACGAGTGCGACCAGAGCACCAGCGCCATCACCCCGAGCCCGTGCGTCGAGCACGACGGCTGCGCGGCGGGCAAACCGGTCGTCTGGTGCGCCGTGCCGGGCCTGGAACATGGCGTGTGGGACCATGCCGCCGAGGCCATCTGGGCCTTCTTCGCACGCTTCCTGTGAGCGGCACCTCGGCCGACCGCCGGCGAGAGGGTACCCCATTCGTGCCTGCAGCCGGTTCTGCCGATACCCACGGAGAGCGGCGGTGCTGGTCACTGGGCAGGGTTCGCACTACCCTCGGACCTGCTGGCCATCTGGCCCACGCGCCGTGATGAGGAGGAGGAGAGGATGACGCATCTGCTTCGTGTGCTGCTGACGACCGTCGGTCTGGGAGCGGCGACCTGTCTGGCCCACTCGAGCCCGAGCGGCCCTGCCGCGCAGCCGGGAACCGATCAGCCGGCCGACGAACGGCTGGCGCAGGGCGACGGCTGGCAGCGTGGAGGCGAGTTCGGGAACCAGCGGTACGACGGCGAGCGGGCCAACGATACCGAGGCCGGGACCCAGGCCCGCGAGAGCGACGGCTCCATCACGACCGACAAGCCCGCCTCGGCCGAGCCGTTCGAGAACCCCAACGACATCCCCGACGACGAGGACGAGGACTGACGGACCCCCTGTCGGGTGGTTGCGATCGCCGTTCACGGGAACGGCAATCCGGCACCCGATCCAGCGCGCCGAAAGTCCAGCCCTCGACGAACGCGTCGCAGGCGGTGGTGGCCAATGGTCACCCGCCAGGGCACGCGCTCGCTCGAGGCGCGACGCGGAAGCCGCGGCCGTGCTCTCGACGCGGGCGGCCGCGATCCCGAGCGACCTGAAGACGCTGCCGCGGACGTCGTAGCGCTTCCTCTGCGTCAGGGCTCGGTGAGCCCGCGCCCGCGGCACCTGCCTCGGCCGCTCCCGTCGGGACCGGCCCGGCCCTTTGACGGCGTCCGACTGCGCCAGATACGACTTCCACGCCTCATGCGATCCCCCATCTGCGACCTGCTCGGCATCGAGTTCCCTCTCCTCGCCTTCAGCCACTGCCGCGACGTGGTGTGCGAGGTGTCGCGCGCCGGCGGATTCGGTGTGTTCGGCGCCGTGAGCCTCCCGCCCGACCGCCTCGACACGGAGCTCGCGTGGATCGACGAGCACGTCGGGGGCAAGCCGTACGGCGTCGACCTGATCGTCCCGAACACGTTCGCCGGCAAGGGCGAGACGATCTCCCGCGACGACGTCCTGCGCCTCGTCCCCGACGCCCACACGCGCTTTGCGGCCGACATCCTCGCAGCGCACGGGATCGACGCGAGCGACCTCGACGAGGCGCGGCGTGGGCACGGTGCGCTCGGCGACAACCTGCAGGAGCGCGGCGCGGCGCGCTCGCTGGAGGTCGCGTTCCGCCACCCCATCAAGCTCATCGCCAACGCACTCGGCGTCCCGCCGCGCATCATGCTCGAGATGGGCAAGCAGCACGGCGTCGCCGTGGCGGCCCTCGTCGGGGCGAAGGAGCACGCGATCAAGCAGGTGCAGGCGGGCGTCGACATCCTGATCGTGTCGGGCGGCGAGGCGGGCGGCCATTGCGGCGACGTGTCGACGCTGGTGCTCGTCCCCGAGGTGGCGGAGGCGATCGCACCGTACGGCAACACGCCGATCCTCGCGGCGGGCGGCATCGTCACCGGCCGGCAGATGGCGGCCTGCATGGCCATGGGCGCGGCGGGCGCATGGACGGGCTCGGTGTGGCTCACGACGCACGAGGCCGAGACCAATCCGGCCGTGAAGGAGAAGATGCTGGTCGCGAGCTCGCGCGACACCGTGCGCTCGAAGGCCCGCACCGGAAAGTACTCGCGCCAGCTGCGCTCGCCGTGGACCGACGCGTGGGAACGCACGGACGCACCGAAGCCCTTGCCGATGCCGCTCCAGTCGATGGTGAGCGAGCCGGCACTGCGCAAGGTCGACAAGCTCGCCGAGGGCGGACACGAAGGGGCGCGGACGCTGGCGACCTACTGGGTCGGCCAGGGCGTGGGCCTGATGAACCAGGCCAAGTCCGTCCGCACCGTGGTGCAGGAGTTCAAGGAGGACTTCCTCGCCGCGTACGAGCGGCTCGCCGAGGCGCTGAGCTAGACGCCATCCGCGTCGCCGAGTACGAATCCGGGCAATGATCACATACGTTGGAGCCCCATGACTGCAGCACTCGAACAGGTTCGCGCCCGTGTCGCCGCACAGAAGACGCTCCTGCCGTCGCTGTACGGCCACATCGACTTCGACCGCATGCCGGAGCGGTTCACCGAGGACCCGTCCGAGGCGATCGTCCAGGACCGCGCCCCGGGCGGCGTGGCGATGACCGACTACGAGCTCGATCTCGTGCGCGCCTACACCATGCTGGGCGACGTCGTCGCCGACGCCTACGCCGCGCTCATGCCGACGATCCCGTTCCGGCGTCTGATCGCCATGCTCCAGGAGGCCTGCGATCGCGGCGTCGAGCAGGTGGACGGCGCCCCGCCCGAGCTGGTGACGTTCATCCGCAGCATGGAGCAGACGCCCGCGTGGGTGGACATGGACATGGTGCGCGAAGGCGCGCGCCTCGACCTGAACGCCACCGCCAACGTCTCGCCCTACGCCATCCGCGGCGCGTTCATCGCCACGTTCCTGAACAAGTACTCCGCGCTGCCGATGGCGCTCACCGGTACGCTCACCAACGAGACGGCGGCCCGGCGCGTGCGCGAGACCGCGCATTTCTTCGCCGTTACCGTCCTGCCCGGTGCGCTCGAGCGCCACGGCGAGGGCTTCAAGGCCGCGGCGATGGTGCGGCTCATGCACTCGATGGTGCGCGTCCACGTGCTGCGCTCGGGGCGCTGGGACGCATCGGTCTACGGCGTGCCGATCCCGCAGGTGGACCAGATGCCGGCGGGTCTGATCCCCATCTTCCTGCTCGCGTTCCGCCTGATCGGCGAAGGCCGGCGCACGTTCACGCCGAGCGAGCGCGCCCAGGTCGAGCTGGCCCGCTACCGCTGCTTCCTCCTGGGACTACCGGAGGATCTGCTCGCCGACACGCCGGAAGGCATCGTGCGCATGATGACGGCGCGCAACACGACGCTGCGCAACGGCTTCGACGACGAGACCTGCGGCTCGCTGATCCGCGCGACGCTCGACGCCTACCTCCCACCCGATCGCAGCTACGCGAATCTCGTCTTCGATCAGCTCGAGCGCCGCTTCGCGAAGCTGATCTTCGTGAAGCACTTCCTCGGCGGCGACCACGCGATCGCCGAGAAGATCGGCGTGCCGATCGGCAACGTCGACCTGGCGATCGGCATGGCGGTCGGCGTCGGCATCGCGGCACGCATGAAGCTGTTCGACATCGCGGAGGGCATCCCGGTCGTGCGGGATCTCGCGACGTCCCTGCTGGTGCAGCAGGTGCGCGACCTCCTCGTGCAGTACGGACACGCGCGCTTCACGACCGACGCGACCAAGTACCGGCCGGCGGCGGACGCAGCCGCGCCCGCCGCGTGAGCGACCGGGTCGCGGCTCAGGCCGGGATGCGCAGCACCTGGCCCGGATAGATCTTGTCCGGGTCCTTCAGCATGGGGCGGTTGGCCTCGAAGATCTTCTGGTAGCGGTTCGGGTCGCCGTACTGCTCCTTCGAGATCTTCGAGAGCGTATCGCCCTTCTGCACCGTGACGTAGCGCGCCTCGGGCTCCGCCGATGCGACCTCGAGACGGTCGTCGACCTTCGCGATGCCGGCCGTGTTGCCCACCGCAAGCACGATCTTCTCGCGCATCTCCTGCGTCGCCACCTTCCCCTTCACGACGGCGGTGTCCCCGGCCACCTTGATCTTCAGATCGTCGGCCGCGAGTCCGAGCGCGCGCACGCGATCCTCGAGGGTGGTCGCCCGCTTGGAGAGGACGACCTCGTCGGTCGGCGGCGCCGCGGCGGCCGCGTCCCCGCCAAAGAGCTTCTCACCGGCACTCCTCACGAAATCGATCAGTCCCATCGTCGTCTCCCTTGCGTGTCGTGGCGCCTGGCGGCCGTCATGGATGGCCATTGCCCGGTTCGGGGTTGCCGTCAATGCCCCCTGCGAACCACCCGGGGCCTCCCCTGTTCATGCGAGGTCGATCCCCTTGTGCGAGTGGGACCACGCTGCGACGCTCCGGCACATGACTCACCGTCGTCGATCGGCATGTGTTCTCGCGGGATGCGCGGTTGCTCTCGGGCTCGCCGTCGTGCCGGGCGCCGTGGCGCGCAAGGCGAAGCCCACACCCTGCGCCGACGGTCGCTTCCTGCTGTTGCCGGGTACTGCCGCCGTCATCGGCGCACAGGCGGTCGACGCGGTGGCGATCGTCGGGGGCAGTGCGACCATCGAGGACGGCTGCGACGCGTCGCCCGTCCGGGTCCGCGCACGTCGCAAGGCAACCAAGGTGAGCGCGCGCTGGGACGCCTGCGGAGCGGCGAGCCGCGTCAAACTGCGAGCCAGCATCGCCGCGCCCGACTGCGATCGCATGACGGGCACACTCAAGGCGAAAGGCGCGCGCGCAACCCGGTTCGAAGCCACGCGTGAAACGGGCGGCGGCTCGACCACGACGACGACGACCACCACCCCCGGTCCGCAGCTGGCGGGGCTCGACGCCATCTACGCCATTCGCGACGAGGTGATGGCGCCGACCGCGCGCGGGCAGCACTACATCGACCTCTTCAACACCTACAACACGACGATGATCGCGTGGCTGATGCACGGCGACGGTCTCTACGACGTGGGCGCGCCGGCCTTCCTCGCCTGGATGCCGGCATTCGAAGCGCTCGCAAACGGACGCGGCGGTACGGTGACGATCACGGCGGAGCAGGTCGCTGGCCTCGAGAGCTTCTTCTCGCTGCTGTCGACGTTCGTCGGACCCGAGGTCGCCGCCGTGATCGCCGACGAGCTGGCCGCCGTCCCACCCGCGACCCTGATCGGCAAGACGATGGACGAGGCGCGCGACATCGTTCTGAGCGTACCCGTGACCAACACGGTGGACCACGCCATCACGCCGCGCGGTGGCGGCGGGTGTACGATCGTGTGCCTCGTGACGGGGGCGTGCAACTACTGAGGGAGCGTCAGTCGAGGAAGGCGCCCGAGGGAGAGCCGCACTCGGCCGGCGGCAGCGCGCCCTTGGCGAGAAATTTTATTCCCTGCGTGAACTCCGGTGCGCCGCCGAATCGTCCGCAGTACGACTGCGCGCCCAGCTCGAGGACGACGGCGACGGGAGCGGGATTGGTCACGAGCGTATGCTCGAGGCCCGAGCCCTTCCCGATCACCCGCGCGAGCTTGCCCGCCTTGACGATGACGGACTTGATCGCGCCGCTTCCCGTGAACTTGTAGCCTTTCCCGGCGCCCGCGACGCCCTGATACGCCCAGCCGCTCGCCGGCAGGTCGTACGTGGTGTCGAAGTCGCCCGACACGGAGAGCACGCGCAGCGCGCCGCCGTTCAGGACCGGGTCGTCGTCGCTGCCGTTGCCGTCCGCGAGCGTGGGGGCGACGAGGATCACGTCCAGGGCGCGCTTCTGCGGCTTGCCGACCTTGTCCTTGAGCAGCAGCTTCCTGCCGGTCAGGAGCTCGGGCCGCGTGGTGGTGGTGGTGGTGCTCGTCGTGGTCGACGTCGTCGTGAGGCAATCGGGAATCTCGTCATCGTCCGTGTCGGTCAGATCGTCTTCGCCGGGGCAGAAGTCGCAGCCGTCGAAGACGCCGTCCTCGTCTGCATCGGTCGGGCAGCCGACCGCATCGACACTCGCCACCGCGCACGGCTGAGTGCCGCGGCACTGGTCGGCGTCGTTCAGGATGCCGTCGCCGTCTTCGTCGTCGGTCGCGCAGCCATTCGCATCCACCGACTCGACGAGCGTGGCCGGGCAGAGGTCGCAGCCATCGAAGACGCCGTCGTCGTCGGAATCGGTCGGGCACCCGGTCTGGTCGACGGACGCACACGTCGGGGTGGCCGGGCAGGTATCGAGGCAATTGATGACACCGTCCACGTCCGTGTCCGTCAGCGTCTGGACTTCGAACGCGCCGATGTCCGGGGCGCAACCGACGCGTGGAAATTCACGCTGATCGGTCGGCGGCGCACCGGTCGTTCCGCCCGCGTCGATCGCGATGCTGGTCGCGTTCACCGGGAGCGTGTCGGTCAGGCCACCGTTGTCGAACGGAAACGCGATGAGGACACCGGTGTTGAGCTGTGCGGCCACCGAGCCGAAACGATCGCTCGCATCAGGGACGAACGTCGTGCCATCGAGGTGTCCGAACAGGTTGTGCCCCAGTGACACGAACGTGCCGCCGTTTTCGTGCACGTGTCCGCCCGGGTTGCCGCCCGCTCCGTTCGCGGTGAAGAGGTTGTTCAGCAGCGACATCGTGCCGCCGTTCACGGCGATGGCGCCGCCGCCGCTGCCGGCGTTGTTGACGACGAACGTAGAGTTGGTGACGGCGGCGCTGTAGGCCGTCGTGGCGCCCTGGCGAATCGCACCGCCGGAGTTGCTGGCGAAGTTGTTGACGAAGGTGCAGTTGGTGATGGTGACGGTCGGCGTGCCGCCGCCTTCGCCGTACGCGATGACGCCGCCGTTGCCGGCGGCCTGATCGGTGGTGAACGTCGAGCGCTGTACGAGCAAGCTGCCCTGCAGCAGCATGATCGCGCCGCCGTCCGCCGTCGCCAGATGCTGGTCGAAATGACAGTCCGAGATGGAGAGCAGGCCTGGGTCGTCGAAACGGATGCCCGCGCCGCGATCGGCGAACCCGTTCGCCAGACGGAGACCGGAGATCGTGGTCGGCTCGGTCACGTCGAAGATGCGCCTGGCGTTGCTGCCGGTGATGCTCACGATGCGCGCACCGGGGCCGGTGATGGTCAGATCGTCGGTGATGCTGAGCGAGCTGGCGAGTGTGATGGTTCCACTGACGCCGGCATTGAACACGACCTGATCCAGTCCCGGATTGGCGTTGGCGGCGATCAACGCCGCGCGCAGGCTGCCGGCGCCCGCGTCGGCCGTGTTCGTGACCGTGAACACCGTGGCGCGTGCGGGGGACGCGGCCCAGAGCAGCATCGTCACACAGGACGTGGCGATGAAGGACCACGCCGGCCGGACCATGATTGGGCGCATGGTGTGCACAGTCCCCCTCGAAGGTACCGTTCGTCAATCGCGAACAAGATTACTGTTCGCCGACCGCCGCTGCGCAGCAGGCGGCCATCGCCGTCAGAACCACTCGCTGCGCATGCCGAGCGTGGTGTCGTCGAGCGACTCGAGGAGCGACGCCAGGTACGGCACGCGCGCCAGCTCGTAGGTGAAGGCGTAGCGGCAGGCCTGGAGCTTGCCGGCACGGAACGCGGCGACCTCGGCGTCGTTCGTCGGCGGCGCACTCTCGATCACCGTGGCCTGCCAGAGCCACATCCAGCCGAACACGACCAGGCCGGCGAGGTCGAGGAAATGGCTGGCATTGGCCAAGGCCAGCGGAATTCTGCCGCCGGCCATCGTCTCCAACAGCCGGCCACGCACGCGCGCGAGCGTCTGCAGCGCGGCGTCGAGCTGGTCCGCCAGCGGCGCCAGGTCGGCGTGGGAGCGGGCGCGCGTGATCGCCACGGCGATCGCATCGTGCAGCAGGGTCCAACCCGCGCCGCCCTGCATCGTCATCTTCCGGCCGAGCAGGTCGAGGGCCTGGATGCCGTCCGTGCCCTCGTGGATGGGGTTCAACCGCTGGTCGCGATAGTGCTGCTCGACCGGGTACTCGCGCGTGTACCCGTAGCCGCCCAGCACCTGGACGGCCAGCTCGTTGGCGCGCAGGCACGCCTCGCTGAGCCAGCCCTTCACGATCGGCGTCAGGGTGTCGAGCAGCAGGGTGAGGTCGCGCCGCTCCGTCGCATCGGTGGTCGCCTGCTGGCGATCCACCAGCGACGCGGCGTAGAGACACAGGTGCAGCCCGCCCTCGCTCACCGCCTTCTGGTAGAGCAGCATCCGCTTCACGTCGGCGTGCTCGACGATCGGGACCATCGGCTGCGACGGGTCCTTCGCATCCAGCGGCCGGCCCTGTGGCCGCACCCGCGCGTACTCGAGCGCCGCCAGGTACGCGGTGTAGGCCAACATCACCGCTCCCGCCCCGACGCCGATACGTGCCTCGTTCATCATCTGGAACATGTACTCCAGCCCGCGATGCGGCTCGCCGACCAGATACCCGACGGCGCCGTCCTTCTCCCCGAAGTTCAGGACCGTGTTGATCGCGCCGCGATAGCCCATCTTGTGATTCACGCCCGCGAGACGGACGTCGTTGCGGGCGCCGAGACGGCCGTCGGCGTCCACCAGGAACTTGGGCACGACGAACAGCGAGATGCCCTTCACGCCGGCGCCTCCGCCCGGAATCTTCGCGAGCACGAGATGGACGATGTTCTCGGACAGCTCGTGATCCCCGCCCGAGATCCACATCTTGTTCCCGTACAGCCGATGGACGCCATCGCCGGCGGGCTCGGCGCGGGTGCGGATGTCCGCGAGCGACGATCCCGCCTGCGGCTCCGAGAGACACATCGTGCCGAAGAAACGCCCGTCGAGCATCGGCCGCATGAAGCGCTGCCGCATCTCGGCCGAGCCGAACGCCTCGATCAGGTTCGCCGCCGCGATCGTCAGGAAGGGGTACGCCGCGGTGCCGACGTTCGCCGCCTGGAACATCGCGCTGCAGGCTTGCGCCACCGTCCACGGGAGCTGCATGCCGCCCAGGTCGTAGTCCTTCGACGCGGCCATGAAGCCGGCGGCGACGTAGGCGTCGAGCGCCGCCTTCACCTCCGGAATGACGTGCACGCGCTCGCCGTCGAAGGTCGGCTCCTGCCGGTCGCCCTTCGCGTTGTGCGACCGGAAGTGGGTGAGGGCGAGGTCGTGGGCGGTGTCGATCGCGGCGTCGAAGGTCTCGCGGCGGTGCTCCGCCCACCGCGGCGCCGCGGCGAGGGTGAGCACGTCGAGCAGCTCGTACAGGACGAAGTCGAGGTCACGGCGGCTGATCAGCGGGGAGGCCATGATCCGTCCCTAGCCCAGATGGCCGGCCGACTCGATCGGGAAGGGACCGTGGGCGGGTTACATCGCCGAGAACACCGGCGGTCGAGGCGCATCGTTCACCGACACGTCACCCGGTGCGTAGGTCGTCTCCCAGCGCATGGGGCCGAGTCGTGCCCCACGGGTCGTCTGGCCACCCAAGAACGATTTTGATTCGGACAGGTGGCGATCCAGCGACGATTGCTCTGCCGGGCTCCTCCATGCCATCAGCGGGTCGTCATGGACGCCGCGACCGCCGATGCCGTGTTCACCCGGCTCTTCTTCACCCCGGAGGGCCGGTCGAACCCGTACCCGCTCTACCACCAGCTGCGGGAAGCACAGCCGGTTCATCGCAGCGCCCTCGGGATGTGGGTGTTGAGCCGCTACGACGACTGCTGGGCGGCGGTCCGCGACCCGCGGCTCGGCAAGGACTATGCCCGACAGGTCGAGCAGCGGTTCGGGCCAGACTGGCGCACGCACCCGTCGCTGACCGCCGGCGAGCACTCCATGCTGAATACGACCGGGCCGGAGCACTCGCGGCTCCGCAAGCTCGTCAGCAAGGCGTTCACGCCGCGGATGATCGAGAAGCTGAAGCCGGTCATCGCGCGGGTCGTCGGCGAGCTGCTCGCGCCGGTCGCCGAAGCGGGCGGGGGCAACGTGCTCGAGGCGGTCGGGTTTCCGCTCCCGGTGACCATCATCGGCGAGATGCTCGGCGTGCCGCGCGCCGACCATGCGCGCTTCCGCGTCCTGGTGCACGATCTGGTCGCCATCCTCGAGATGAAGCCGACCGCGGTGCAGATGGCCGCGGCCGACGCGGCGCACCTCGAGATCCGAGCGTACTTCCTCGGGCTGATCGCCGAGAAGCGACGCCGGCCCGTCGACGATCTCCTGAGCAGCCTCGCCACCATCGAGGTCGGCGACGACTGGCTCACCGACGACGAGATCTCGACCATGGCGTCGTTGCTGTTCGCGGCCGGCTTCGAGACGACGACCAATCTGTTCGGCAACGGGCTCGTGGCGTTGCTGCGCCATCCCGACCAGCTCGCGCTGCTGCGACGCGATCCATCGCTGTTCGCGAACCTGCCCGACGAGCTCCTGCGCTACGACGGCTCGGTGCATCTGGTGAACCGCATCACCGAGGCGGCGGTCGAGGTGGGGGGCGTGACGATCCCAGCCGGCGAGCAGGTGTTCGCGCTCCTCGGCGCCGGCAACCGCGACCCCGGTCGGTACGAGCACCCGGATCGGCTCGACGTCACGCGCACCGGGGTGCAGCCGTTGACGTTCGGCGGCGGCGTACACTTCTGTCTCGGCGCCGCGCTGGCTCGGGCCGAGATCGAGATCACGTTTCGGACGCTGCTGCAGCGCTTCGACCACATCGAGCTCGACGGCGAGCCGGTGTTCCAGGATCGGCTCACCCTGCGCGGCCCGCACGCCCTCGACGTCGCGTGTCGTGCGGGCGCCGTGCAGACGACGTCGGTGGTCTCGGCCACGTTGCCGGCGGCCCCGTCGCCGACCGCGGCCGAGACCACCGACGGCACGCTGCGCCCGCGATCGGGCGACGCCGCGGCCGACCTCCGCTGGCGAGCCGACCTGCGCGCGCGCATCGAGACGAGTCCGCAGCGCGACGACTCGGTTCCCGTGCGCACCGGCGCACGGCTCGCCGCGACGGTGGCGTTGCTGTCGCGGAACAGCCTGTTCGCGCGCTGCACGACGACCGAGCTCGAGAGCCTGGCCGGCACCGCCTACGCGATGACGTTCGAGCCCGGCGACCTCCTGTGCAGCGAAGGAGCCGAGTCGCCGGAGTGCTACATCGTCGAGGAAGGCCAGGCCGTGGTCACCATCGGGCGCAAGGGAGCAGGCGTGGTCGACGAGGACGACGTCGTCGGCGAGCGTGGCGTGCTGCTCGATACGGTGCGCGCAGCGACCGTCACCGCCATCACACACATGATCACCTACGCCATCTCGCGCGAGCGGCTGCGGGACGTGGTGGCCGGCAACCCCGCGGCGCGGGAGTGGATGCTGGCCGAGATGACGCGGCGGTACCCGAGCGCGGGCAGCGGGCGCCACTGACGCGTATTTCGACGCTTGCCACCCGCTCTACGCAGGTCGCATTGGCGCCCGAACGCTCTTCGACGGGACCGCCCGTGATCGCCATCGGGTCCGTGCCGTACGGTCCCGCGACCGATGCGCCCATGCCGGCGGCGACCCCGCCGCCAGCGAGTGGATCCTGGCAGGGATGACGCCAACCACGGGTCGGCCAAGCGGTCACCGTCGAGGAACGCTGCGCGTGTGGTACTCCAGGCGGCCGCGTATGCCGGGCGCGAAGATGTCGCCGGCATTGGGGATGCACAGCTTCGGGTCCTCGAAGCCATCCCTCCCCGACGCCGGGATTACCGAGACGATGTCGTCGGCCAACCCGTCATTGTCCTCGTCCTCCGCTCTGTGACCATTCAAGACGTGCAGTTCGGGCCCGTCGAACGGCGCCTGATTGCACTGGACACGCGGATCGGTCAGCGACTTCAGGAACCGCACCAACGCTGCGAGGTCGTCGGTATCCGCGGTCTTGTCTTGCGTCGCGCAACGCGGGTCGTAGTTGCCGGGGATGCCCTGGAAGCCGGGATCGCAGTCCAGCAGATTGAGCACCTTGATCGCCTGGGCCACATTGGTGTCGCAGTTCGTCTCGGCTCCTCTGCCGATCTTGATTTGACGGAACGGCGTGTTGCCGATTGGACCCGTGCCCATGTTGTCGCCCTTGGTGCACGATACGCCCGCGGCCTTGGCCTCGGTGCCGACGATGTCGCGCCGGTTGCCGCCGCGGTTGTAGACCTTCACTACCTGCCGCAGATTGGGATAGCCGCCCCAGCTGAAGTACGGCGGGGTGAGGGCAACGTTGCGAAGGATCGGCGCCTTGGCCGCGCCGTCCACACCGATCGAGAGGTTGGCGGCGGCCGACGCGGGCGCCCCGGTGCCGGGAAACCCTTCGAGCGGTACCGCACGTGGGTCGAACGCGGCCTCGCCGGGACGCGTCTTGAGCCAGTTCACGATCGAACGCTCCAGCACGGGATCGAGGATGTAGGTCGCCAACGCGTCCAGCGTCGCCTGGTCGAGCGGACCGTTCGCAGCGCTGCCAGCGGCGAATGCCCCACCATGGTCGAGATAGCTCTGATACTGCCTCGCGAAGGACAGCGGGTTCCCGTAGTCGTCCGTGGCGCCGATGAACAGGTCCGTGAACGGCGGCCGCAGGCCGATGCTCGCAAACCCGGCGTCACGCCGGTGGAGGAAGGTGCTCGTCGGGTCCACCGCTCCGTTGAAGCTCTGCTGCTTCACGACGTCGACGAATATGGCGAGCGGCGCCCCCTGCAATTGCGCCGCTTCGCTCAGCATACCTTGCACCGGTGGTGAGCCGGAGCCGGGGACGTCCATTCGGTGGCAGACCGCGCAGTTGCCGCCGTTGCCTTTGCCCGGATTGGAGAACCCACCGCCATCGCCGGTGAAGAACAGCTGGCAACCGCGCAGCCACAGCGGGTCCTCCTGCCCGAGTTGCGTCGCCGCGCAGGTATTGAAATCCGATGGCGGAAAGATCGGAGCTGCCCGCAGATCTCCCGCCTTCGTGTCGAACTCGGATCGGTCCGAGATCAGGGTCTGCTCGTAGAGCATGATCGAGATGCCCCAGAACATGGAGAAGTTCTGTTCCATCTGGGTGTATCCCTTCGGATCGCTCCTCAGCTCCGAGCTGTCGGGACCGGTCTTGATGATCCTCCAGCGGCCCGTCGCTGACCAATACTCGGGCTTGAACGCTTTCTTGATCAGGTCCTCGTAGTTCGTGACGTCGAGGCCGTTGCCGTGCTGGCTGGCGAACGGGCCGAGGCTGCTGTCGGTCGGGTCGACGTCCTGGAGCGCGAGCGGCCGGCGGCCGACCATTTTCTTGCCAATGTCGGGGAAGACACGGCCGGCACACGACATCTCGAGGCGACTGGTCGGCGGACCGACGGCTTGCGAGGCCAGGCTCGCATTCTCGATCTCGAGCCAGGTCAGCTCGAGGCCGTCGCCGTGCTTGACGATCAACCGCTTCGTCGGATCGCCCTTGATGTCGCGCATGCCGAAGACGCCGACGCCGTTGAACAGGCTGTTCGCGCGCGAATCCCAGAAGTTGCGCTGCAGGAACACCGCATTGATGGTGGTGGGGGTATTTCGCGGCTCGACCTCGCGCGTCGGAAGTCGCTTCCTCTTCGGGGGCTCCCTCCGAACGTAGAACGTGCGGTCGGATATCCTGTGGCACTGGTCGTCTCGCTCGCTGTCTTCCGGAACCTGGAGGAACTTGTTGTCGAACGAGCCGGCCGACGAGACCCGGTCGTTGGTCGTGGTCACGATCGGCGAGTTGCGGTCACGTTCGTCGGCGAGGCGGTGAAGGGGCATGTCGTCCGGCGTGAGCGTGTAGTTCGCTGCCGCTTTCGCTCCGGACGGCATGTCACCCCGGGCGACCGCCAACGTGTCCGACCGCTCCGAGCCGAACATTCTGTCGCCGTTCGAGCCTTTGGTGAGGTCCTTCAGCCCGGGTGACAGCTGGTTCTGGATGCGGCTGTCGGCTCCCGCGGAGAAGTGGCAGCTCGCGCAGGCAGTGCCGTCGCTGCCTGCCTGCTCGTCGAAGAACAGGGCCTTGCCGAGAACCAGCGCCGATTCCGGATCCGCCACGTACGCGGAAACGTCGGGCAGTATCGGCTTCAGCAGGCTGTCCGCCGTAGCCGTCCGAATCGCGGCGACACCAAGAAGGATCGGAACGGCGACGAGCAACGCCGCGCTCCGCCAGCCGTGTGCGAGCGTTCGATTCATTCCTCACCTCCTGCCTGGTGAGGCGTGAAGACGCTCTTCACACCGTGAAGTCGGCGGGCGCTCTAGAGGGTCCAGTCGGTCGGGTGGGCTGGGTCCGGCGTATACCCGCAGAACGTGCCCGTCGTGAGTCGGAGCGCCAGCTCGTCGGCGAGCGCGGGCAGGATGCGGCGGATGTTGCGGAGCGCTGCATTGATGGCGTGGGTGACCGTCGACCGTGCGCGCTCGGCCGCGCCACCGGTGACGCGACCTCTACCGCCCAGGCCCACGGCGGCCGACAGCTGCGCGGTGATGGCGTCGATCTCCCCGCGGGCCCGCTCGGAACGACCCCTGTCGTTGAATGCGTCGGCCTCCGCCAGCTCCTCGCGCAGCTCGCGCACGCGCCGGCGGTACGCGCTCCTCGCCTCGTCATCGAGGACGGGCAGGCCCGGTGCTACGTCGGTCCGCCCCGGTCGCGAGCGTCCAGGCTCCTGACCCCGCCCGATCAGATCGAGTACGTGAAACTCCCGTCCGGGGTGGAGCAGAAGGTGGCTGATGTAGTGCAGACCCTTCATGTCCTTCAGGTGGCCGGTGGTCCCACCGTCGCTGACGATCCAATAGTCGCCGTTGCAGCGCAGCGTTGCGGAGGCCGGGTGTCGGCCGCTCTCCGATGCGAAAGCAGGATCTTCGGATCCGGTTGCCACCACGGCGCGATCGCGCAGGGACGTCACGCGCTCGATCCAGCGCTCTGGCGCGCCGATGCGCCGGTAGACCTCGATCGCGGCGTCGAACTTCTCGCCCGCCCGACGGTGATCGCCCGCGGCGACGAGCGCACCCGCCCAGCACTCGAGCGTGTCGGCTTCCTCCCACGGCGCGCTGTAGCGGCAGAAGATCGAGAGCGCCGCGTCGAACTCACCTTCGGCCTCCTGGTGTCGGCCTCGGGCCGCGGCAAGCACTGCCGCCGCGAGCCCGACGTCTCCCGATACACCCCGCCAATCCTCGCCCAACGCCACGATGTCGCGGCATCGCGCCAGCTCCTGCTCGGCGGCATCGAATCTGCCAAGCTCGGTATTGGCCCGACTCAACGCGGGCCGCATCTGCATCTCGCTCCGCACACTCGCTACGCCGATCTCCGCCAAAGCCTCTCCGAGCGCCGACGACGCGTGCTGCGCCGCGCCGCGGACACGCAGAAGGATCGCGAGCATGGAGTTGCAGTTCGACACTTCCACGAGGTTGCCAACGCTTCGCGACTCGACGATCTCGCTCTCGAAGAGCTCCTCCGCTTCCTCCCACTGCCCTTCGAAGAGCAGCAGGCTCCCGCGAAAGAATCGCCGGTCCGCGTGGGGCGAGAGCCGCCGCGCTTCGGTCAGATCGCCGAGACGAGCCATGTTGTTGCTCATGAGCTGCGCGATCGATTCGCGTCGAAACGGCGACTGGGAGGTGCGCGGCTTGCCAAGCTCGCGCTGCGCCCAGCGCATGGCTTCCTTGAAGTCGTGAAGTCCGAAGCAAAATGCGATTCCGGCGTAGGTCGCCGTGAAGGCGACGCCGTCATCACTCTCGCGGTCCGCCGTCTGCCACGCCGTCTCCGCGAGCGCCACGGCCTCCCCCAGCCGGCCGCTGAACATGAGATTCCATGCATGCGTGGAGGCTGCCGCGGCCCAGAGATCGCTTCGATGCAGGCGGTCTGCCATTTCCATCGCGCGCCGCCCGGCATCGAGGCCCTCGTTGATGCGCAGCCTCACGAACGAATTCCTGGCGATGGCGGAGTAGAGCTGGGCGAGATCCGCAGTATCCCCGTCCTTGGGAACCAGAGCCTCCGCACGTCGCAAGTCGTCGCCCACTCGCGCGGGGTTGGAGATCCAGCGCACGTCGCGCGACCCCAAGCGAGGAGGCGCGATCACGGAACGGACCGCTGCGAGCTTCGCGTGGCATCGTACCGCCCCCTCTGCCAGACCCAACTGCTCGTAGATGGCCAGGGCGTTCTCGAAACACACGATGGAGTCTACGGAATCGACGTGGGTCGTGACTGCACCGAGACGGAAGAACAGCTCCGCGCGGCGAAGCAGATCGCCACCCTGCTTCGCCGCGAGCTCCACGGCTACGCGGAAGTGACCGGTAGCGCCCTCGTATGCGAAGACCGCGGACGCGGCATCGCCGGCTCGAATCGCGTAGTCGATCGCCTTCTCGACGTCTTCGGGTGCTCGTGCACCCGCGCGCCAGTGATGCGCCAACTCCGCAAGGCATGGCGTCACGTTCTCTTGGTGCAATGACTCCAGCGCGACGGCGACTTGGCGGTGGAGCCGAGTCCGCTCGCGCGCTGCCATGTCATCGTAGAGCGCCTCGCGTAGTAGCGGATGGGTAAAACGCGATGCCGATGGTCCCGCGACGCCAACGATGCCCATCTCCTCCGCCTCGCCCATCAGCGCCGCGAGCGTCTCCGCGGCGTACCCGTGGACCAGCGACAGCAGCTCGTGGTCGGGCTCCTGGCCGATCACCGCAGCGGTCGTCAGCACGGCGCGTGCATCGGAAGACAGCCGACCGAGCCGGCGTCGGATCGCTCCGCGCACGCTGTCGGGTAGCTTGAATCCAGCGAGGTCGATGCGTGCGCCACTTCCGAGCCTGCCCTCGGCTGCGAGCGTCCTGAGGACGCCATCGACGAACAACGGGTTTCCGGCGGTCGCACGATGCAATTCGGCCACGATTCCGACGGCGGGGGTGCCCGGCGCCCGCCCCGCCACCAGATCACCAACTTCACTCTCCGTCAGTGCGGCGATCGGCAGCACGAGAGCGTCGCGAACGATTTCGTCCATCAGCGCCGAGCGCTCGGCGGAGCGGCGCATCTCGGCGTCGCGGTAGGTGCCGATGATCAGAACGTTG
Organism: uncultured Binatia bacterium (SeqCode); assembly: GCA_964404165.1. Taxonomy (GTDB): domain Bacteria; phylum Desulfobacterota; class Binatia; order DP-6; family DP-6; genus DASYLJ01. The sequence goes on from CAYOIZ010000020.1 coordinate 86,352, forward strand.
GCGTCGTGCAGGACCCGGGCGACGAATTGCAGCATCTGCAGCGACGCCGCGTCCGCCTCGTGCAGGTCATCGAGAACGATGACGAGGGGGTGCTCGCGCGCCGCGTCCTTGAGCAGCGTGGCCACGGCGTCGAAGAGCCGAAAGCGCGCCGAACCGGCATCGCTGTGCACCATGGACTCGGGGGCTTCCGACGACCGTTCGGGCAGGACCCGAGCGATCTCCGCAGGGAGGCTGCGCGAGTGCACACCTGGAGCACCCGACTCGGCGAGCACGTCGCGGATGACCTGTATCCACGGCCAATGGGCGGGGGCGCCGCTGCCTTCCCAGCATCGTCCCCACCGCACCTGCATCCCTTTCGCGGTAGCGAGGTTGGTCGCTTCGTCGGCGAGTCGCGTCTTGCCGATGCCGGGTTCTCCGGTGGAGAGCAGGAGTCGGCCGCGGCCCGCTCGCGCGTCGTCGATCGCCGAGCGGATCTCTGCGAGCTCCAGCTTGCGGCCGACGAAGCGACTCGTCCGCTCATCCGGCTCGTCCTGGGCGGGCTTCAGCGACCGCAGCGATCTTGGGATGTTGTCCATGATAGGCAACGGTAGGTTCTTTCGGCTCCGACGACTCCGGGCGTCCGAGTGTCACGCCGAGGGGAAACGTTAGCAAGGCCCCACGGCTACGCCCGCTGCCCGCAGCGTGCGGTTCGATTGGGTCGCATGGCCGCCGCGACGGGGTTCCTGAGCAAACCCGGAAAAGGCCTTCATCGGCATCGCGAGCGACCAGAGCTCGATTCTCTCCATCGCGCGACGTCCGGGCTCCAGGGAGCCGCGCCGAATGGCCTGGTGGACAAGCCGTGCGTCTCCACGCGCGTCGATTGGGGGAACGAGGAAACCGTTCCGTTCGCATCTCTCCATGTCCCGAAGGACCGGACGCCCTGGCCGTTCCCGGGGGAGCTCCCGCTAGGGCGCACGGACCCCGCGATACCGACGACCTCGGCGGGGCAGAAGATCGAGCGGCAGGAGCGGTGGTGAGAAGAAGCGCGGCCAGGCGGTCGGCTACTGCTCAGTATCGCGCGGGACACTCCGGGCCGCTCCGCGCACTCAGGTGCCGCCCGCAGAACGACTCGATCGCGCCGTTCACGCGCGCGATGGCATGGCGCGTCCGTGCAGCATGTCCCTGTTCGAGCAATCGGCCGTTCTCGAACGCCGCGTGGTGATGCAGCAGGAAGGGCCCGATGGCGCCGGAGGCGACACGCACGCCCAACGGAAAGTTCCAGGCGTCGTCCAGCCGGCCGACGTCGACGCCGAGCTGGTTGACCGCGAGGCAGAACGAGACCTGATCGACATGCACCGCCCACCGGTCCAGCAGGTCGATGCGGTCGATGAGCCAGCGCGCCCACTGCGCCCACGCCCGGCCGATCAGCGCGAGCCATTCGCGGTCGATCACCAGCAGGCCGCCGTTGCAGTTGCCGAGAAACGTCTCGAATTCCTCCCGCGCGTCGTGCGCGTTCATGAAGGCGTTGGCCCAGGTCGTCGACGCCGGCAGCTCTGCGATGGCGAATATCCGCCGCAGAATCTCGACGGGCGGATTCGGCAGGTCCACGACCTTGCCGGCCACCGGCGTCCGGATGTGATCGAGCGGAGGCGGGCTCGCGAAGGCGATGTCGACATCGGTCAGGATCACGTGTCTGGCGTCGCCAAAGGTCGTGGCGAATTGCCGGATCTTGTTCGTGTGCGGAAAGCGGCGGTCGAACGGCTCGGCTGCGCGCGTGTTGATCGCCAGTCGCCGACACAGGGCGGCGATCTCGGGCCGCAGCGGGCAGACGTGATGCACGTACAGCTGGGACGGGTGGATGCCCGCGAGGTCGATCGCCGTCGCGAGCCAGGGGACGAGGCTAGACCAGATCGCCGGCGTGTCGTCGACGACGCAGGACCACGCGACGTTCGATGGGTCGATCATGCGCGCGTGCCACTAGTCGGCGTCGAGCGCGTGCGCCACCTCGGCCGTCGATCGCTCGAAGAACCGCAGTGTCTGGTGGCGGCAGGTGGTCACCACCACGCGGCCGGTGCGGTCGACGTCGACGCCTTTGATGCCACCCTCGAGCTTTCGGAACCGCTCCTCCCCGGCCGCGTCCTTGGTCTTGCGGAACGCCTCGACGTCCACCGCATGCAGCTTGAACGTACTGCTCGGGGATGAATGGTCCCACGCACCGCTCCGGCTGACGAAGGAATGCAGATGGCGTTCGCCGGCGTCCGCGACGTACAGCACCCGTCCAGAAGGATCGAAGCAGAGACCGTGCGGATAGCGCAGGTCGGCGTCGCGTAAGCTGCCCGAACGCGTCCCATCGTCCAGGCATGTGACCTCGATGCCATGATCGTTGTGGTTGCTCACTGCCAGCCAACGCCCGTCGGGGCTCAACGCAATACCGTCGGGGATCTCGAGCCCCGACTGCGCCACGAGCGCGCCGGCGCCGACCTCGATCGCGCCAGACCGCAGGCAATAGGGGTGCACCGTCACGGTGTTCATGTTGTTGCAGGAGACGAACAGCTCCGACCCCCGCACCCGCACCGACCCGGGACCACAGAGTACGTTGCGGCCCTCGAGGTGCCGGGTCGCGCCCTTGCGTCCGAACCACGCCGAATCCATTTCGTGAAGGGGCTCGACGTTCGTGCGGTCTCGCCAGGCGTCGATGCTCGGAATGCGATAGAACGTCAGCCACCCGGCGCGATTGGCGACGACGATTACGTCTTCGCTCAGGAAGTCGATCCCGTGTGGCGACGCCAGGCTGGCCGAATGCAGTTGCGTGCAAGGGCCGATGCGAATCGGACGCGTCGCCGCGTCGACGGCGAACAGCAAGACGATTCCATTGGTCGCTACCACGGCCAGCACGCGGCCCGACGGAGAGAATCGGACGTCCTCCGTGCGCAGGGATTCGCCCAGCGACTCGTCCAGGCCGGTGCAGGCGACGGCGTTCAGCATGTCGGCGTTCCCCATGGCCGTATGCGGGGACGCTCCCGTCAGCCCGGCCCGCGCGGGCATACAATGCCCGATCGCTTTCCGTCCAGGCGGCGGAGCGAAGCGGCCGAGCCGGTCCGTGTCGAACCGGCTCGGCCACCTTCGAGGGACACCGAGGTGCGCTTACGGCTGCGAGTAGAACCCGCCGCCGAACGAGCTCTTGGTGAGACCGCCACCGGTCGTCGGCACGTTGGACAACGGGATGAAGCCGGAGGCGTCGGTGGGGATGTCGGCGGTGAACGACCAGTTCGTCGTCATGTTCGTCGCCGTGCCCGCCGGCGCGACGTCGATCACGGCATCGATGCCGGTACCCGCCCCCGGATCGAGACCGGGAATGCTGGTCGACGGCACGAACGACAGGCCCATCGCCGGCGAGGTGATGGTGAGCGTGAACCGGATCGGCACGACGTAGACCATCATGTCGGCGGGATTGGTCCAGGACGACGAACCCTCCCAGGTGGCAACCGTGTCGCCCGTGCCGGAGATGCCGAGGAACGTCGACAGGACATGGTTCGATCCATCGAGACCGGCCGAGGGCAGGTTCGCATCGAACGGACCCCAGTAGAGCGCGGTCCAGGTGGTCGGCGTGTAGTTGAAGAGCGAGACGTTCGCGCCGCCCGGCTGGCCGGCGTCGCCGGTGAACGAGAACTCCACGCCGCCGCCGACGGGCGGGAACGCGGGACCGGCGAAGATCGTGGTCACCGTCGTCGAGGTCGTCGTGGTGACGGTCGTCGAGGTGGAGCTGCTGCTGGTGCTGCTCGTGCTCGTCGTCGAGGTGGACGTGCTCGTGGTGGTCGTCGTCTCCGGGGGGAAGCAGGTGCCTTCCAGGCTCGGCTTGACCGCCTTGAAGAGCGTCGCACCCTTGTTCGTGACCTCCACGTCACCCGGAGCGAAGAGCATGCTGTAGACGTCGCCGTTGACGAGCTGCAGCGCCGCGCAGCCACCCACGCCGAGGTTCGGAGGCACGACGCCGACCGGCCCGAGCTTGCCGTCGATCTGCATCTTGACGGTGAAGACGCCCTTGCTGGTGCGCTTGATCTGCACGGTCTTCACCGGCCCGTTCTGCCCTGCCGCGTCCTTGTACTTGAACCCCTTGACGGCATCGCCGGTCCAGAGCGGCTTGCCCTTCGCATCCGTGCCCTGCGGGAGCGCGAAGATCTGCTCGGTGGTGGTGTCGCCCTCGGCACGGACGTAGGCGTTGCCGCCGTCGATCGTCGGATTGCCCACCACCGCGGCGGGACTGTTCTTCTCCTTCGCCTTGACGGTGATCTGACGCTTCTCGGCCGTGCTCGGGTCCTTCACCAGCAACTGGTCGCCGAGGATCGTCTGCTCCCCCGTGGGGACGGCGCCCGCGAGGGCAACCCCCGCCTGCGCGATCGCAGCGCTCACGAGGAGCGCCAACGTGAACTGCTTCATTCACCTACCTCCGGAATCTCAATTGTGTGTGTGAAACGCGGTGCGAACGCACCTCTAGCGGACCGCCCGGACGAACAGCGCCTCGCGCTTCTGGAGGTTGCTGTAGGGCCCGTCGAAGAAGTTGACGAACCACGCATCGACCGACCGATTGACGTCCCCGGTACGCGACCAGTAGCCCGTCGCGATCGTGGGTCCGAAGATGGGATCGATGCAGGGCACGCCGGTGCAGGGGCTCTGCACGATCGACTCGAGCTCCCTCGAGCCGGACGGGTTGAAGCCTGCCTCGGTTGGAACACGCCAGTCACTGTGACCGGCGAAGTTCTCTGCGTTCAGCTGGTTGATCCAATCGAAGATGGTGGTGACCGCCAACCCGCCGCGCTCGACGTAGCACTCGCCGGTCGGACATTGGGTCCCACAGCCCTCGGTTCCGTTCTCGGCCATGGCCGCGCAGGTGGCGGCGGCCGCGGCGTTCGGCTGGCACATGGTCTGACAGCCGTCGTCGCAGCAGCCGGCCCACACGTAGCGATTGTTGACGTCGTGCGGCCCCGGCACCGTCTGCTTCTTCTCCCACTGGAGGCCGGTGCAGTTGTCGCGGATGGTGCAGTTGCCGAGGTCTTCGAAGCAACCGGAGACACCCGGCGTCGAGACGCATGGAATCGTGGTGCTGGTGGTGCTCGTCGAGGTCGACGAGCTGGTGCTCGACGAGGACGTGCTCGTGCTGCTGGTCGTCGTCGTGGTGATCGTCGTGGTGGTCGGCACCGCCACGCCACAATGCGCCTCCAGGCAGAAAGGCTTGTCGCCTCCCTCGAAGCCCAGCGTGACGAGACACGTGAGCGACGGGTCGGCGCAATGCGAGTATGGAAGCACGTCGATGTCGCAGTCGGGACCGGCTCCGCAGCGCGGGGCACGAGGATCGACGCACAGACACCCGGCGAACACGGTGTCCCCCTGGAAGAACGCCTCGATGGCCTGACACCGCATTCCGTCTGGGCATGTCCCGCCACACGTCGGGAACTCGCTGCCGCCGTCACAGACGGTCGTGTTCTCGCCCCCCGGCGGCACCGACGGCGGCGTCGTCAGTGCCGGCTGGCAGATGGTGTGGTCGCACCCGAGGGGGTCACCGTCCAGCCATTGCTCGCAGACGAAGGTCGGGTCGTCGCAGTGCCGGTCCACGCTGCACACCGGCTCGCCGCACTCCGGCCCGTTCACGACGTCCACGCAGGAGCATCCGGTCTCCGTCGATGCGCCGTTGGCGAACACCTCGTACGGCCGACAGGTCAATCCGTCGGGGCACACGCCGCCGCAGGTCGCATAGCCGGCAGCGTTGCAGTGCCCCGGCGGCAGCGCGGCGACGCACGCGTCGACGAATTCCTCCAGGTCCGACGCCGTCCCGGTGCACGACCCCTTCTCGTCCCCCTTGGCGATCGTCTTCTCGAACTTCGTCTGGACCTTCTCCAGGCACTTGGCCAGGGCGTCGGAGCCCTTGTCCGCCGGCTTTCCGGCGCACGCGGCCTCGTCGCGGGCCTTCAGACCCAGCCCTTTGAGCTTGATCGCAGCGCACGTCGGGTCGCCGGAGACGAGCTGGCCGAAGGTCGTCGAGCACGCAGCGACCGTCGTCAGGGCCGCGTCGGCGTCGCCCGGACAGATTCCCTTGGCGTCCGCCTTGGCGAAGCTCGCCCGTAGCTTGGACTCGGCCTTCAGCACGCACTTCGGGTCGACGTCCGTGCCCGCAAGCACGGCCTTGGCGTCGCACTGGACGCGTGCAGATACCGCGGCTGCGGCCGCTTTCGCCTTGAGATCCGCGCACTTCACTTCCGGAGCCACAGCGGCGACGAGGGCGCTCGCGGTGCTCAGGACGAAGAGGCCGGCAAACCCGATGCTCCACCAGGAGCTGGACTGGTCGTTCACGAGAGGGCGGACCACGGTGGGGCCCTACCACCCGGCGCCCCGGCGCGTCCACCGATTTTGTGGCGCCGAGCCGCATCCGGATGGTCGGGTGGCCGGCGGCGCCAGAAATGTCTTGACGGCAGACTTCCCCATTGCCTATCACGCACAGTGCTTGCCATGACAGAAACTGGGGGGAGCATGCGTGCAACGATCGCTGCGTTGGTACTAGCGTTTCTTGCGACGACGGTGCACGCCGCCGACCAGCCGATCCTCGGCAGCCAGTTCCTCGTCAAGAACCCCAGCACTCCCGAACGGCGGAGCTTCGTCGGCAAGGCGAAGGAGAAGTCGAGTCCGAATCCGCTGGTGGGAGACCCGGTCATCAACGGGGCGGCGCTCACGGTTCGCGCGGAGGGCGACAACCCCACGGATCAGACGTTCCTGCTCCCGCAAGGCACGGACATCAATGGGCGACCGTTCTGGTCGGGCAGCACGACGGCCGGCTTCAAGTACAAGGACTCGAGGGGCGAGCAGGGGCCCGTCAAGTATGCACAGATAAAGAAGACGGGCAGCGGCGTCTTCCTCATCAAGCTCAAGGCCTCCGCCAAAGCTTTCCCGATATCGATCGTTCCTCCGAACCTCGGGACCGGCGCGTGCCTCCTTCTCGAGCTGGGCGGTGGCGACTCGTACAGCGTCGCCTTCCCGACCGGGAGCATCACCAACAAAGACGACCGCCTGTTCAAGGTGAAGCGTCCTCCCACCGAGGGAACGTGCGTCCTTCCCCCGACGACGACTACGTCGAGCACGAGCACCTCGACGACCACGAGCTCCACGACCACGAGCTCGACGTCGACCAGCACCACCAGCAGCTCGACATCGACCACGGAGAGCACCACCACTTCCTCGACGAGCTCGACGCCGACTTTTTTTTTTATTTATACTTCGACCACCGAGAGCAACACCACCTCTTCGACGAGCTCGACGTCCACCAGCACCTCCAGCTCGACGTCGACGACCTCCAGCACGTCCACCAGCACAACCTCTTCGACGAGCTCCACGTCGACC
>CAYOIZ010000021.1:0-93168 GCA_964404165.1 uncultured Binatia bacterium (SeqCode)
CCTGCACAGCGTGGCGCAGGCACGGGCCGTCACCGCCGACCTGGTCGTCCGGCCCCGCGACGTCGTCGCCGAGCGCTCGGCGGCGCTCGCCCTCGCCGACGTGGCCGCATCGCTGGCGAGTCGCGTCGAGATCACGCCCGACGGCATCGTGCTGGCCGACGCCGACGGCGCCACGCACCTCGTCGGCAGCGAAGCCGGGCTCGCCACGGCACTCGCCGCACGCGCCGGCCGCGTCGGGCTGTCGGCCCGCATCGGCGTCGGCGGCAGCATGACGGTGGCGCGGCTGGTGGCGCTGCACGGCGACGGCTGCGAGGTGGTGCCCGCCGGCGGCGAGCTGGGCTTCCTCGCGCCGCTGCCGCTCGCCTGTCTCGCGCCGCCCCCAGACGTCGCCGCCACGCTCGCACGCTGGGGCGTGCATCGGCTCGGCGATCTCGCCCGACTGCCCGCGGCCGAGGTGGCCACGCGCCTCGGTGCCGTGGGCGTCACGCTGATCCGCAGCGCGCGGGGCGAAGACCTGCGACCGCTGGCGCCGACGGAGCGCAGCGGCGAGGTCGAGGAGGCGATGGCGCTCGAGTACGCGCTCGACAACCTCGAGCCGTTGCTCTTCGTCCTGCGCGGGCTCGCCGAACGCGCGGTGGCCCGACTCGGGCTCGACGGCATCGGCTGCACGCGGCTCGGCCTGGCACTCCGGCTCGAGAACGGCGCCCGCGACGCGCGCACGCTGCCGCTGGCAGCGCCCACACGCGACGTGAAGACGCTGCTCGGCTGCCTGCGCGTCGAGCTCGAGGCGAAACCCCCGGGCGCCGCCGTCGTGCAGGTCGCCATCACCGCCGTGCCGGAGGTGATCCGTCCGACGCAGCTCGGGCTGTTCACGCCGCCGGGCCCGGCGCCCGAGCGGCTCGCCACCACGCTGGCGCGGCTCGGCGTGCTCTGCGGCGCCGAGCGCGTCGGCATCCCCGTCCTCGTCGACACGCATCGTCCCGGCGCGGCGGCGGTGGCGCCGTTCGCGGCACTGGCGCCCGAGCCCACGCCCACGGCCGGCAGCTCGTCCGACTGCCGGCTCGTCGTGCGCGCGTTGCGTCCACCACGACCGCTCGAGGTGTTCTCGGAGCGCGACGCGCCGTGCTTCGTCCGCGGCACCGGGCTCGGCGGACGCGTCGTCGGCTCCGCGGGCCCGTGGCGCATCGCCGCGGAATGGTGGGGCAGCCGCCCGTACGCGCGCGAGTACTACGACCTCGAGCTGAGCGACGGCGGCCTCTACCGCTGCTTCCGCGAGCTCGGATCGGGCGGGTGGTTCGTCGACGGGGTGTACGACTGAATTGGCCACTCGAGCCGCTCACGCGCGACCAGGACGATCGAGTTGGGGATCAGCGATTTCAAGGCACGGTGTCTGGCACTCCTCGAACAGGTACGAACGCATGGCGACGAGCTCGTCGTGACGAAGCACGGCCAACCCATTGCTCGCGTCGTTCCGGTGCGGGATCACACCGAGCCACTGCATGGGAGCAGGCGCGGCCTCATCGAGATACGCGGCGACATCGTCACGGTGGATTGGAGCGACGACTGGGAGACGCGGTGAAACTGCTTCTCGATCGCCTACGGCTGGTGACGGCTGACGAACGGATCCGATCCTCGGGCGCCGTTCCCGTCCTGTGACCAAGAACCTTCAACGTCGTTCCAACGTCAGCCACAGCTGCGCGTCGAACGGCAGCCGCGCCGCATCCTTCACGCCGGCCGCCCGCAGCCGATCCGCGAACGGCAGCGCGTCGGCGCGCTGCACCAGCACCTTCTCCACCGACACCGAGCGCACCGCGAGCCCGTAGCGCGCGAACGGCGCGCTCGTCTCCCGCACCAGGCCGTCGCGCTCGAGCAGTGCCGCGACGACGGCGTTCTCGTGTCCGTGTCGCGCCTTCCCCGTGGTGACGTTCCAGTCCGGGTCGCGCGCCGCGGCCGACGCCAGGCGTTCCGACAGCCACGGCAGGAACTCGACGCGCGACAGCGAGATCGAGCGCACGTCCGCCGGCAGTGTGCCGTCCGGGAAGAGCGACGCCAGCAGCTCCGTCAGGGCCGTCTGCAGCGCGTCGCGCGCGAGCGCGCCGTCCCAGCGCAGCAGCAGGACCGGCTCGTTCGCGCGCAGCACCAACGTGACGTGACGTCCGCCCACGTCCGTGGTGGCCGAGCGATCGTCGGCCCCGACCGGCGTCGCCAGCAGGAGCACGAGCACGACGACGGCGAGCCGTCGCGGGTCAGCCGATGTACGTCGCAAGGTACCAGACGTTCCAGAACGCGTCCCGCACGGCTGCGGTGCGTTCCTGGAATGGTCGATCGGTGGGCGTCCCGAGCGAGGTCGCGCCGGCGGCGATCGTGTTGCGTTCCAGCTCCACGGCGCCGTCCATGATCACTCCGTCTACGCGCCCTCGCACGCCACCCGCAAGCCGCCCACCTTGACAGCACGACGCCCGGCAGCCGAGGGTCGGGCATGCGTCTCCGCCAGGTGGTGATCGCCGCGCGCGATCTCGAGTCGACGGTCGCCGATCTCGCCGCCGTCTTCGCCATCGACGTCGCCTATCGCGATCCGGGCGTCGGCGCCTTCGGGCTCGCCAACGCCGTCCTGCCGATCGGCGACACCTTCCTCGAAGTGGTCTCGCCGATCGAGCCCACGGCACCCGCCGAGCGCTTCCTCCGACGACGGGGCGGCGACGGCGGCTACATGGTGATGGTGCAGTCGTCGAACCTCGCCGGCGATCTGGAGCGCGTGCATGCGCTCGGCGTCCGCGTCGTCTGGCAGATCCACCTCGACGACATCAGCGGTGCCCATCTCCATCCCGCCGACGTCGGTGCCGCCATCCTGTCGATCGACGAGCCGCGACCGGCGCCGTCCTGGCGCTGGGCCGGCCCCGACTGGACGCAGCGCATCCGGCGGGACCGGGTGCACGAGGTGACGGGCACAGACCTCGAGGCCCCCGACCCGGCGGCGCTGGCGGCGCGCTGGTCGGCGGTGCTGGGCGCGCCGGTGGACGACGCGCATCGGATCGCGCTCGATCGCGGCACGATCCGCGTCCACGAGGGCGCCACCACCACCGTGCGGGGCTACGCGCTCGCCGTCACCGACGCCGACGCCATCGTGGCGACGGCTCGCGCGCGCGGGTTGCCGGCCGGCGACGGCGTCGTCACCGTGGCCGGCACCCGCTTCACGCTCACTTCGGCGTGAAGATGGCCGGAACGCCCTTGCCTGCGAAGGCTTCGCCCGGCTTCACCTTCTTGTCCTTGGGGTCACGCGTCCACGGCACGTAGACCTCGACGGCGGTGCCGTCCATGTGCTCGAGCCGCGCCTGGATGACGTCGATGGGCGGCTTGCCCTGCTCGCGCGACATCTTCCCGCCGACGACGATGCAGACCACCTTGAGCTGCCCCTGCGCCGCCCGCTTGCGGAGGGCGTCGGTCAGCATGTCGATGACCTCCTGCGAGGTCGGACGTTCCGACTCCGGCTTGGCGACTGCGGGCTCGAACTTGTCGTCGACCGTGATGACGGTGGCATAGGGGTAGAAGTCCCCGTGCTTCTCGATCTGCTCGAGGGCGAACGGCACCGAACGATTGATGATCGTCTCGAGATCCTTGGCCGTCGGCTCCGACACCTGCGTTCCGCCCGGGCCCGGCCCCTGTGCCTGGCCCTGCGCCGCTGGCGCCGCCGGAGGCGGCGAGGCCGCAGGCTTCGGCTTCGAGGTGCCCCCGCAGCCCATCCCGACCACCGCCAGCACCATCGCACCGGTCACCCATCGCACATGACGTCGCACCATCGAGCCTCCCGTTTCGCCGCTGCTATACCGCGCCGCGGCGGGACGCCAGTCCCGTCACGCGCTGACCAGGGCCCGCAGGATGGAATTGACGACGGCGAGCACCAGCGCCCCGAGCATCGCCGCGCCGAAGCCGTCGATGTGGAAGCCCGGCGAGAGACCCGACGCCATCCAGATGAGGAGCGCGTTCACCACGAGCAGGAAGAGCCCGAAGGTGAGCACCGTGAGCGGCAGCGTCAGGAGGATGAGGAGCCAGCCGACGGCGGCGTTCACCAGGCCGATCACGATCGAGGCGATCAGCGCCGCCCCGAAGCTCTGCACATGGAAGCCAGGCACGATGTGCGCGACGATGAGCAGGCCCAGCGCGTTCAACACCCACTGCAGCAAGAATTGCATGCGGGCATAGAGCACCCCCGCCACGCCGAGGGCAACACCCGTCGTCGGCCGGCCGCGTCCGGGCTAGAAGAAGGCGTGGACACGCTCGACGACTTCCTCGACCGACTCGACGCGCTCGACGACGACGGTGACGACGAGGGCCTGCGCGACGAGCTCGCGCGCGCCCGTCGCGCCCATCCCGAGGCGCTCGAGCTGCTCGAATGGGACGCGTTCCTGGCCTCGGAGGACGGCCAGCTCGCCGACGCGCTGGCGATCCTCGACGAGGTCCTCGCCCGCGACCCGCAGCGGGTGTGGGCGCGGCGCGAGCGGGCGTCCGTCCTCCTCGACCTGGGCCGCTTCGACGAGGCCTTGGCCGTGCTGCGCGCCGTCACGCCCGCCGAGCGCGATGATCTCCCGCCGGAGGAGCTGGCGTCGGTGCATCGCGACCTGGCCGTCTGCCTCGATCGCCTCGGCAGCATCGACGACGCCGACCGCGAGTACCGCGCCGCCGCCCGCCTCGACCCGCGTGGATTCCCGGTGCCGCTGCGGCTCGACGCCGGCCGCTTCCAGGCGCTGGTGGCGAAGGCCCTCGACGGCATCCCGCCCGAATTCCACGATCTGCTCGCCCAGGTGGTGGTGCGGGTGGAGCCGTGGCCGGGGCCCGATGCGGAAGACCCGTTGCAGCTCGGGCTCTACGTCGGCATCGCCCGCCCCGATCGCACCATCGGCAGCGAGGACCACCTCGATCACATCGTCGTCTACCAGCGGCCGCACGAGCTCGGTTGCCGCGACGAGGCCGCGCTGCGGACCGAGGTGCGTCGCACCGTCGTCCACGAGATCGCCCACCACTTCGGCATTCCGCACGAGCGCATGGACGAGTACGAGTGAGGCGTTGACGGCGGGGGTCGCCGGGGGCGAAAAGATGGCGAAGTCATGCCCCCCTCCGACTACGTCGAGCTGCGCTGCCGCAGCGCCTTCAGCTTCCTCGAGGGCGCGTCCCTACCCGAGGATCTGGTCGAGCGGGCGGCGGCGCTGGGCTGCGATGCGCTCGCGCTGAGCGACCGCGGCGGGGTCTACGGCGCGCCCCGCTTCTTCCAGGCCGCCAAGCGTACCGGCGTCCGGCCGCTGGTGGGGGCCGAAGTCGACGTCGAGGGCGCCGGCCGGCTGCTGCTGCTGGTCGAGAGCCAGACGGGCTACCGGCACCTCTGCCGCATGCTCACCACCGGCGCGTTCGGGCGGCCGAAGGGTCAGGGTCGCGTCTCGTGGGACCTGCTCGAACATCACGCCGGCGGACTGCACGCCCTCGCCGGTGGGGGCGACGGTCCGTGCGCCGGGCCCGACGGCGCCGCGCATCTCGACCGGCTGATGGGCATCTTCGGCGAGCGGCTCGCCATGGACGTCCACCGTCACGACGAGCGCGCCGGCGAACGGCTGGCGCGACGCCTCACGGATCTCGCCACCGCGCGCCACGTACCCGTCGTCGCCACCAACGACGTGCGCCACGCCGCACCCACCGGCCGCCCGCTCCTCGACGTCCTCACCTGCATCGGGCTCGGCACCACGCTCGATGCCGCCGGACGCCGGCTGCTCGCCAACACCGAGCGCCACCTGCGCGCGCCGGCGGAGATGGCAGCGCGTTTCCGCGACTGGCCCGAGGCCATCCGTCACAGCCGTCGCATCGCCGAGCGCTGCGCCTTCACCCTCGCCGATCTCGGCTACCGCTTCCCCGACTATCCGCTGCCCGCCGGCGAGACGTCGCCGCAGAGCTACCTCCGCACGCTCACCGAGGCGGGCGCGCGCGGCCGCTGGGGCGCCATCACGCCGCGCATCCGCGCCCAGCTCGACCACGAGCTCGCGCTCATCGGCAAGCTCGATCTCGCCGGCTATTTCCTCATCGTGTGGGACATCGTCCGCTTCTGCCGCGAGCGCGGCATCCTCTGTCAGGGGCGAGGCTCGGCCGCGAACAGCGCCGTCTGCTACGCGCTCGGCATCACCGCCGTCGACGCCGTCGGCATGGAGCTCCTGTTCGAGCGCTTCCTCTCCGAGGAGCGCGGCGAATGGCCCGACATCGACCTCGACCTGCCGTCGGGCGACCGGCGCGAGGAGGTCATCCAGTACGTCTACCGCCGCTACGGCGCGCGCGGCGCGGCGATGACGGCGACGGTCATCAGCTACCGCACGCGCAGCGCCGTGCGCGAGGTGGGCAAGGCGCTCGGGCTGTCGCTCGAGCAGGTCGACCGGCTCGCCAAGCTGCTGCACGCGCACGGCTGGTCGGATCATCACGACGAGCTCACCGCCCAGCTCCGTGCCGGCGGCGTCGACGCCCGCTCGCCGCGCATCGCGCTGCTGGTACGGCTGGTCGGACAGCTCCTCGGTCTGCCGCGGCACCTGGGTCAGCACACCGGCGGCATGGTCATCGCCGCCGGTCGTCTCGACGACGTCGTGCCGCTCGAGCCCGCCGCCATGCCCGGCCGCAACGTGCTGCAGTGGGACAAGGACGACTGCGCCGACCTGGGGCTCATCAAGGTCGATCTGCTCGGGCTCGGCATGCTGGCGGCGCTGGAAGAAGCCATCCCGCTCGTGCGCGAGCACGAGGGCATCGAGGTCGACCTGGCGAAGCTGCCGCCCGACGATCCCGCCGTCTACGCCATGCTGCAGCGGGCCGACACCGTCGGCGTCTTCCAGGTGGAGAGCCGCGCGCAGATGGCGACGCTTCCGCGCATGCAGCCGAAGTGCTTCTACGATCTGGTGGTGGAGGTCGCGATCATCCGTCCCGGACCGATCGTCGGGCAGATGGTGAATCCGTATCTCCGCCGTCGCACCGGCGAGGAGCCCGTCACCTACGCGCACCCGTCGCTCGAGCCCATCCTGAAGCGCACGCTCGGCGTGCCGCTCTTCCAGGAGCAGCTCCTGCGCATGGCGATGGCGGTGGCGAACTTCACCGCCGGCGAGGCCGAGGAGCTGCGCCGCGCCATGGGCTTCAAGCGCTCGGTGGAACGCATGGAGTCGATCGACCGCCGGCTGCGCGCCGGCATGGCCGTGCACGGCATCACCGGCGCCACCGCCGACGAGATCGTGCAGGGGATCACGTCGTTCGCGCTCTACGGCTTTCCCGAGTCGCACGCCGCCAGCTTCGCGCTGATCGCGTACGCCTCGGCGTACCTGAAGGCGCATCATCCCGCCGCGTTCTGCACCGCGCTGCTGAACGCGTGGCCGATGGGCTTCTACCATCCCGCCACGGTGGTGAAGGACGCGCAGCGCCACGGCGTCGTCGTGCGCCCGGTGGACGTCGCGCGCTCGGCGTGGCGCTGCACCATCGAGGACGGCGCCGTGCGGCTCGGGCTGCGCTGGGTGGCGGGGCTGCGGCAGGAGGCGGGCGAGCGCATCGCCGCCACGCGCCCCCATCTTTCCGTCGCCGACGTCGCGCAGCACGGCCGCCTCAAGCGCAACGAGGTCGAGGCGCTGGCGCATGCCGGCGCCTTCGCGTCGTTCGGGCTCGGGCGACGCGATGCGCTCTGGCAGGCGTCCGCCGTCGAGCGCGACGGCGCCTCGCTGCTGGCCCGCGCACGACCGCGCACCACGTCGGCCCCGCTGCCCGCCATGTCGTCGTGGGACGAGACCGTCGCCGACTACGGCGCCACGTCGCTCACGACCGGGCCCCACGTGATGACCTACCTGCGGGGCGGACTCGATGCGCGCGGCGTCGTACCCGCGGCCGATCTGTCCACGCTGCGCGACGGCAGCACGGTACGCGTCGCCGGCCACGTCATCGTGCGACAACGTCCCGGTACCGCCAAAGGGATGTGCTTCCTCACCCTCGAGGACGAGACCGGCACCGCGAACGCGTTCCTCACGCCGCCGCTCTTCGAGCGCTGGCGCGTCGTGCTGAACACCTCGACGCTGATCGAGGTGGAGGGACG
Source organism: uncultured Binatia bacterium (SeqCode) (assembly GCA_964404165.1). GTDB lineage: Bacteria > Desulfobacterota > Binatia > DP-6 > DP-6 > DASYLJ01. The sequence goes on from CAYOIZ010000021.1 coordinate 8,090, forward strand.
GCTCGAGCAGCGCCAGGGCGTGACGCACGTGCGCGCGCTGCGGCTGCGGCGGCTGGACGCACCAGACCACATGCCGGCCGGGCACAACTACGGCTGAGCGGGACGCAGATTCTACACATCAACCCTGGGCCGACCGGCGCCGCTCCACCTGGCGAGGCCGGAAGCGGGCACGTGCCTTGCACCTCGGACAGCATGCTCGACATCGGCTACAAGCTTTCCAGCGAGGAGTTCGGTCCGCGGCAGCTCGTCGACTTCGCGGTGCGGGCGGAGCAGGCGGGCTTCGGCTTCGGCCTCATCTCCGACCACTTCCATCCCTGGTGCGATGCGCAGGGGCAGAGCCCCTTCGTATGGACCGTGATCGGCGCCATCGCGCAGGCCACGACGCGGCTGCACCTCGGTACCGCCGTGACCTGTCCCACCATGCGCGTCCACCCCGCCATCGTCGCGCAGGCCGCGGCGACGACGGCGGCGCTCATGCCGGGCCGCTTCGTCCTCGGGCTCGGCACCGGCGAGAACCTGAACGAGCACGTCATCGGCGAGGGCTGGCCCGCGCCCGGCGAACGGCTCGAGATGCTCACCGAGGCCGTCGAGGTGATCCGTCTGCTCTGGAGCGGGAAGAACGAGAACCACCGCGGCACGTTCTTCACGGTGGAGGACGCGCGGCTCTACACCCTGCCCGACGCGCCGCCGCCCATCATGATCGCCGCCAGCAAGCCCAGGGCCGCCGAGCTGGCGGCGGAGGCCGGCGACGCGATCATCAACACCGCCGTCGAGCCGAAGCTGATCGAGCGCTTCGACGCCGCCGGCGGCTCCGGAAAGCCGCGCTACGTCGAGATGACGGTGTGCTGGGCGGCGGACGAGACCGCGGCGCGCAAGACCGCGCGCGAGATCTGGTCGCTGGCGGCGCTCGGTGATCCGCTCTTCACCGAGCTGCGCCTGCCCTCGCACTTCGAGGCGGCGTTCGAGCCGATCACCGAGGACATGGTGGCGGAGCACGTCGTGTGCGGACCCGACCCGGTGAAGCACGTCGCGGCGATCGAGAAGGCCGCCACGGCCGGCTACACGCACGTCTGCGTCCATCAGGTCGGCCCGGACCAGAAGGGCTTCTTCGAGTTCTACGAGCGCGAGGTGCTGCCTGTCGTGCGTGCCAAGCGGACGAAGAAGGCCAGCTGACGTTTGACTTGCGAGCCGGCCGCACGGCTTGCTGAGCGGGATGATCGTCCGGACGCTGGCGTTGCTCCTGGCCCTGCTGTCGACCGCCCGCGCTGCGGAGCTGCCCCCCCAGGCCAAGGAGGCGGTCGACAAGATCCTCGCCGCCGAAAAGGCCGAGCTGCAGGGCAGCACGATGGCCGACCTCGACGGCGACGGCACGCCCGAGGTCGTGTTCGTGTGGTCGCAGATCGGCGTCGCACACCCGAAGAAGGCGCTGGCGGTGCTGGCCCACGCCCACGACGGCTACCACCCCATGGCGTCGACGCCGCTCACCGGCGAGGTCACGCTCGGCGAGGTGAAGGACGGCATCATCACGGTCGTGCGCTACGCGCTGCGCCCGCCCAAGTGCTGTCCGGGCAAGAAGTACTACGCCCGCTATCTCCTGATGGCCGGACGCCTGGTCGACGCCAAGTGATTTGACACCCGCCGGGCGGCGGGGCTTCTGGGCGGCATGACGTCGACCGATCTGGCCGTTCGGCTCCGCGCGGTGCGCGGCGGCCTGATGCTCTCCCTGCTGACCATCCTCCTCGGCTTCACCCTCGGCGGCGTCTTCGGGGCGGCGGAGGACTGGCTGAAGGACGGGCTGCGCGCCAGCGCCGAGGCCGTGCGTGATACGGCGTACGGCGGTGATGCATCCAAGATGCAGACCGTCGTGGACAAGAGCTGGACCTACTACAAGCGCGCCCACATGCATGGCGGCGCCATCGGCACGGCGGCGCTGGCGATGTCGCTGCTCCTCGGCGTGCTGGTGGCCTCGGCCGCCGCGTTGCGCGCCGTCGTCTCGGCCGCGCTCGGCGCCGGCGGGCTCGGCTACACGCTCTTCTGGCTCCTGGCCGCACGCCGCGCGCCCGGCCTCGGCGGCACGGGTGCGGCGAAGGACTCGCTCGAATGGCTCGCGGTGCCGACGGCCGGCCTCCTGCTCGCCGGCACCGCCGTCACCATCGTGCTCGTGGCGCGCGAGCTCTACGGGCGACCGAGGCTGTCGTCCCCATGAGCACACCGCCGTCGTCCGAGATCACCCCGGAAGGGCTCTACCTCCGGCGGCGCGAATTCATCCGCAATGCGGCGCTGTTCGGCGCGACGGCCACCGGCGTCGGCGGCAGCCTCGTGTGGCTCATGGGCGGCGGCCGCGTCGATCCCGAGCCGGAGGCGGCCGGTGACGGGCCCGCCCCGCTCACCATCGCGCGCCAGGGCCCGTTCGGCACCGACGAGCCGCAGACCCCGTACCGCGACGTCACGACCTACAACAACTTCTACGAGTTCGGCACCGCCAAGAGCGATCCCGCGGAGTACGCGTACACGCTGCGTACGCGCCCGTGGTCGATCCGCATCGACGGCGAGGTCGCCAAGCCGCTGGACGTCGACATCGACACGCTGATGGGCTGGGCGCCGATCGAGGAACGTGTCTACCGCATGCGCTGCGTCGAGGCGTGGTCGATGGTGATCCCCTGGGCGGGCTTTCCGCTCGCCGACGTGCTCCGGCGCGTCGAGCCGACGTCGCGCGCGAAGTACGTCGCGTTCACGACGCTGCTCGACCCCGAGGAGATGCCGGGGCAACGCGAGCGCATCCTGCCGTGGCCGTACGTCGAAGGGCTGCGCATCGACGAGGCCATGCATCCGCTGACGCTGCTGGCGGTGGGCCTCTACGGCAAGGTGCTGCCGAACCAGAACGGCGCGCCGCTGCGGCTCGTGGTGCCGTGGAAGTACGGCTTCAAGGGCATCAAATCGATCGTCTCGATCCGGCTCACCGAGACGCAGCCGACGACGACGTGGAACCAGCTCGCGCCCGACGAGTACGGCTTCTACGCCAACGTGAACCCCGCCGTGGATCACCCGCGCTGGAGCCAGGCCACCGAGCGCCGCATCGGCGAGCTGCAGCGCCGTCCCACCCTGCCCTTCAACGGCTACGCCGACCAGGTCGCCGGCCTCTACACCGGCATGGACCTGCGCGTCGACTTCTGACGACGATGGCGCACCGTCGACCGCTCCCGTGGCTCGGACCCGGCGTGCTCGCCGGCGCGCTGGTACCGATCGCGGTGATCGTGCTGCGCGGCTGGCGCGGCGACCTCGGCGCCGATCCGATCGCGCAGGCGCTGAACCAGCTCGGGCTGATCGCTCTCGTCTTCCTCGTTGCCGCGCTGGGCTGCACGCCGCTCAAGCTGCTCACGGGCTGGACGTGGCCGATGCGCATCCGCCGCGAGCTCGGCCTGCTCGGCTTCCTCTACGCGCTGCTGCACGTCTCGACCTACGTCGGGCTCGACCAGGGCTTCGACTGGGCCGCGATCTGGGCCGACGTCACGAAGCGCAAGTTCATCTTCGTCGGCGCGCTCGCGTTCGTGCTGCTCGTGCCGCTCGCCGCGACGTCGACGGCGGGGGCCGTGCGCCGTCTCGGCTTCGCGCGCTGGCAACGGCTGCACCGTCTCGCCTACGTCGCTACCGGGCTCGCGGCGGTGCACTTCTACTGGCGCGTCAAGTCCGACGTCCGCGAGCCGCTGCTGTACGCCGCGATCCTCGGCGTCCTCCTGCTCGTGCGTGCCGGCAACCGGCTCCGCGTCCGCGACGCCTGACCCTCAGCCGCGCCCGAGCCGATCGAGGACGTTGCGCGTCACCTGCGCCACCGCCGGATCGGCGAGGCCGTACGCCCAGTCGGTGCAGCCGGTGGTGACGACGGTGCCACCACGCACATAGGTGCCGAGCACGGCGTGCCCGTGCCGCAGGCGCTCGCAGGCCCCCGGCCCGTCGTCACCGAGCAGCGTGCGGGCATGGAACTCGAGCTCGTAGTCGGCACCCGGCGCCAGCGGCAGCGGTGTCGTGTGCCGATCGAACGGCGTCGCCGGCGCGGTGGCGAGGATCGCGAAGTCGGACGGCGTGCCGTCGGCACCGGTCGCGACCGGACGACCGTCGACCATGCCGAGCTCGCAGCCGTCGCACTCGTAGCCGACGACGACGGGTCCGGCACCGAGCAGATCGCCACGCCGCAGCCCCGTGCCCTCGAGCAGCCAGTGCTCGGGTCGATGCACCTCGTAGCCGCCACTGCCTGCCGGCACGCTGAACGCCGTGCGCGAGTAGCCGCCGCGCGTGAACGAGACGCCGGTGAGACGGTTCTCCGGGCGTGCGAGGAGCGGATCGGACCAGATCGTGGTCGTGAGCGCGCGGCGCTCGGTGGCGTACACCGGGTCCTCGGCGAAGCGGTGCTTGAAGCAGATCTCGCGCGTGCCCTCGAGCCGGATCTGCCAGTAGCACGTGTTGCCGGAGAGGAACGCCACGTTGCCCCCGCGCGTGACGAACGCCTCGACGACGTCGCGCATGCCGGCGCTCCAGTATTCGTCGTGGCCGACGCTCAGGTGCACTCGATAGGGGGCCAGCAGATCGGGCACGGCCTCGAGGTCGACGCTGGTGGCGACGTCGACACGGTAGCCCGCCGCCTGCGCCCAGACGAGGAAGTGTCGCTCCCACGCCGCCCAGCCCGCCATGCCGTGCCACATCGCGAGGCCGTGGCGCGCCGTGTACTCCATGAAGGCCGCCGGTCCGGTGCCGGGATCGATCGTCGCCACGCGCTCGCCGGCACCCGCGGGCTTCGCGAGCATGCCGGCGGCGAGCGGACGCTCGAACGACAGCGCGACGGCGCCGGTGTAGAAGTTGCGGCCGCCGACGTCGTTGTAGGCGTTCCACGTCGTGGTCGCGAGCACGAGCAGGATGCCGTCGGGCGAGGGCACGGTCGCTCGCACGACGAAGAAGGCCGTCGGCGCATCGGGCTCGGTGGCATCGGCGGGAATGCAGCGCACCAGGTACACGCCGCTCGGCCAGGCGGGATCGACCGGCACGACGAGCGCCACCGGCCAACCACAGCCGGACTCGGGGGCATCGTCCGGGATCGGCAGCGCGCGCGCGGGCACCTCGTCCGCACGCCACACGACGACGGGTTCGGCCCCATCGCGGACCACTTCGATCGTCACGGTGGGCGTGGTCGCGGAGAGATGCAGCGCCACCGCGTCGCCCGGCCGCACGCTCTGCGGCAGGCAGTAGGCCATCGATCGGAGCCCGTCGGGAAACACGCGCGCAGGTATAAAGAGCGGCAGGCGCGACGCCAAGCCGGCCGATTCAGGTGCGGACGACGACGTCGACGAAGGCGGCCTTGAAGCGCTCCATGTCGTCGCTGCTGCCGATCGAGACGCGCACATGTGTCGGCCACACCGGCCACGGGCGGCCGACGTAGACCTTGCGCTGCTTCAGGCCCTCGATCACCTCGACCGTCGGCCGGCGCGCGTCGACCATCAGGTGATTGGCGACCGACGGTGTGTAGCCGAAGCCCCGCGCATCGAAGAAGCGCATCAGGTCGGCACGGCGCGCGTCGTTGCCGCGCTTGCGCGCAGCGATCACGTCGGGCTCGCCCAGGGCGGCGGTCGCGGCCACCATTGCGGTTCCCGGCATGGAGCCGGTGTTCCACGGCGTCATGCGCGCGAGGAGGTCCTTGCGCGCGATCGCGAAGCCGGCGCGGAGTCCGGCCATGCCGAAGATCTTGGAGAAGGTGCGCAGCACGACGACGTTGCGACCGGTTCGCACGAGGTCGGCGCCGCGCGGCTCGTCGCACAGATGGATGTACGCCTCGTCGAGCAAAATCACGGAATCGCTCGGTGCAGCGGCCACCAGCGCGTCGATCTCCGCGCGCGGCGTCACCGTCCCCGTCGGGTTGTTGGGATTGCAGACGTAGAACACACCGACGGGCTGCGACGTCGAGACCGCGAGCATCGCCGGCAGGTCGTGCGAGGCGTCGGCACGCAGCGGCACGCGCACGACGGGCGCCCCGATGAACCTCGCCGCGAGCGCGGCCGCCTCGTAGCCCGGGTCGGCCACGACGAGCGCACGGGTCGGCGAGGTGAACGCGATCACGGCGTGGTGCAACGCCAGGCTCGAGCCCGGGTAGACGGCGAAGTGCTCGGGCTGCAGCGACTCGAGCGACGCCGCCGTCCGGACCAGCGCCGCGGTCTCCGGGTACTGGTAGCGGTTGCCGCGCCGCGCGGCCTCCGCCAGCGCCGCGAGCGCGCGTGGGGACGGCCCCTCGGGGAACTCGTTGGCGTTGATCTTCACCGCATCGTCGGGAAGCGCGCCGGCATCGGACAGTTGCGCCAGCGCCGGCTCGGCGCCGAACGGCATGGCGGCCGCCGCACCCGCCAGCGCCGCGATGCGCAGCATCTGACGTCGCGAGAACCCGCGCGCGACGAGGTCCAGCAGCGGGTCGGTCGGCGGGCTCATCGCGCGCCTTTCGTAGCACGCAGGCCGGGGGCGTTCGAATGCGCTACCGGGCGTGGCCGTCGGTCGCGCGCAACGTGGTCGGCGTGTGCACGCGCGGTGTGTCGAACGCCGACGCGAAGCAGCTGCCGGTGTCGCTCCGCAGCTCGACGATGAACGGTGGGGTGGTGAGGTTCAGGATGCCCGCGAAGGTGAGCGGCCCCTTTCGCTTCACGGTGACCTTCGACTTGCCCGCAGCGCCCGGCTTGATCTGGATCGTGGTGCGATTCGTGCCACCGGTCTGCTGGAATCGGAAGCCGCCCTTCGCGGCACGCCAGCCGCTGCCGGCCGGAGCGTCGACGGCGAGGACGGCCTCCGGTCCGAGTTCGCCGATGCCGTAGACGCAGAGCTCCCACCCCGTGGCGTCGATCGGATCGCCGAGGTCGCCGATGACGAAGGCGGGACCGCGTCCGAGATTCCACGACGTGGTGGCGGTGGCGGACTTGTCGGTGATGCTCAGCTTGGCGCTCGGCACGATGGGTCCGGCACACGCACCGGGTGGCGAGGGCTGGATCAGCCGGCATCCCGAGCTCGCCTGACACGCCTGGCACGGTCCGCATTCGAGCGTGGCGCCATCGGACACGCAGTCACCGGCGGCATCGCAGCGCTCGACCGTGCACTGATCGGCGTCGGTGTTGCAGGACGTCCCGGGCGGATCGACGGACGTCGGGCCACACGTCCCCGCGGTGCAGACGAAGTCAGCGCGACACGCCTGCGAGCCCTGGCATGGCGAGCCGTCGACGGCGATGCGGCAGCTCGGGCTGCAGCAGGCGGTGCCGTCACACTCCTCGTCGACGTCGACGACGCCGTTGCCGCAGAGGGGACCACCGTCGCGCACGCCGGTGAACTCTCCCCAGGCGAGGCAGGTCGTGAACCCGCCCGAGAACGACTCGCCATCCGTGGACGTGAAGGCGAAACTCGGCGCGGGTGGCGGACTACAGAAGGGAAGGTCCGTGCTGGCCTGCACCGCCCAGAATTCCCCGGGCACCATCTGGTACGCTTCGGCACCGAACGCGAACGTGACGGGCGAGGTGCCCAGGGCGCAGGGCGCAAGGCTTCCGAAGCTCACCGTGTCACCGACCTGGGTGAATGCGACGGGACAGGGATCGCCGGTACTGCCGCCCGCGAGGCTGAACCGCGTGAGATAGGTGCCGTCCATCGTCACGGCCGCAGCCGGGGTCGCCACACTCGCCGCCACCACCGACATCACGGTGGCGATCCATCGAACTCGCAGCGCGTCGCGCATGCCCGGCCCCCCTAACGAGAGCGGGTACCACGCGATGGATTCGCCCAGCAAGGTGATTCTAGCTCGTGACGTGCCGCGCAGAGGTACGCCGGAGTCGAGTCGCCCTGCGACGCGGGGCGCCGTAGGCACCGGCCGATTCCGCGACCCGCCCCGCGATCAGCGGGTTGCGAACGGTCAGACCGGGGAAGCGCCCGAAGTCGCGATCGGCGCTCCACAGCTCGCGCACACCATGCACGCGGCAGAGTGCCGCAATGCGCGCGTCGTGGATCAGAGGACCGGTGGCACGACCAGCGGTGGCGGCATCGCGCAGCTCGCGCCAGTAGTCCCCGGTCTCTGCCAGGAGCACCACGCTCGGCGACTCGAGCCATGCGGTGACCTGCCCGAGCGCTGCGGTCATGGACGACGGTGGAACGAATATCCGCGGGTGCGTCGCAATGGCGACGAACTCGTGCACGGACGGCCATGGAATGGCCCACGCCGCCCGCCCTTCGGCCAAGGAGGTGACACACGCTCGCGCTTCCTCGTGGAACGGGCCGTCGGCACGATGCGCATACACCAGGAGGTTGGTGTCGACAGCGATCACGCGCCCCCCTCGTAGATGGCGCGACGCATCCGCTCCCACCCGCCGTCGGCGAATTCCGGGCTGAGCCCCCGCCCCTTGACGCGGGCGTCGCGCAGCTTGAACGAGCGCACGGCACCCTTGTCGTCGAGCACGCGGCGCAGCCCTTCCTCGACGAGGGCACGCATCGTCGTCCCTTCCCGATCGACGACGGCACGGGCCCGCTCGAAGAGGGAGTCGGCGATCTCGATCGTCGTCTTCATATGGGCACCCATACTCGCGACGATGGGTGCCCACAAGCCAGCGCCGCGACGTCAGTCCTTCTTCTTCGTGACGAGGTGGCTGACGCACTGCCCGCCGATCGTCACCCGCACCGACGAGTCGGCGGCAGCCTGATTCGCCTGTGCCCCCGTGAACCACCGCTTCGCCTTGGCCGTGAGCTTGAACATCCCCGGGTGCTTTCGCGTGTCGTCCTTGAGCGTCACCTGCTGCAGCCCGAGCGTCTGCCTTCGCCGGCAGCGCGCCGACGTTCGCCGCAGCGATCGGGTCGCTGTCGGCGTCGAGGAGCTCGACGCGCACCTGCGCGAGGCCCCGGCCTCGATCGACGGTGCGAGGAGCGCGGCCACGAGGAGGATCAAACGTATGGGGCCCATGCATTTCCTCCCAACGGCCCCCGGCTGGCCGGACGACGTGCTGCCAGATGATATGGTGAGCCGTCGTTACGGCCGTCAATTGGACATCACACAGGGAACGCCATGCGGAGGTCCTCATCGACTCCCGCCAGCGATGGGAAGGGCACGATCACGATGTTCCACTGGCTCACCGAGCGCCGCCGGCGCCACCTCCTCGAGCTACCGTTCCCGACGGCCTGGCAGGAGATCCTCGAGCGCGACGTCACGCTCCTGCAGCGTCTCGACCCGTCGCTGCACGAGCGCCTGCGTGACCTGACGCAGGTCTTCGTCGCCGAGAAGGACTGGGAGGGATGCGGGGGCGTCGAGCTCACCGACGCCCATCGCGTGACGATCGCCGCGCAGGCCTGCCTGTTGCTCGTCGGCGTCAACGACCACGACCTGTTCGCCGAGGCCACGACGATCCTGGTCTACCCGAGCACCGTCGTCGTCCCGCCGCGCCGGCAGGGGGTCTTCGAGATTCCGGCGACGGCGCCCGCGACCGAGACCCCGATCCTCGGCCAGGCATTCAAGAGGGGCCCCGTGGTCATCGCCTGGGATCGTGCGCTCGCCGGCGCGCGTGACCAGGACGGCCACCGCAACGTCGTGCTGCACGAGTTCGCGCACGAGATCGACATGCACGAGGGTCCGACCGACGGCACGCCGCCGCTCCCCGATCGCACCCGGGTCCGCGCCTGGGTGGCCGCGTGCGAACCGGCGTTCCTCGAGCTCCGGGCCGCGGTCGAACGGCACAAGCACACCTTCCTCGACGCCTACGCTGCGACCAACGAGGCCGAGTTCTTCGCCGTCGCCACCGAGTCGTACTTCACGCGACCGACCGCCCTGGCAGAGACGATGCCGGACCTGTTCGGCGTCCTGCGGGATTTCTACCAGGTCGAGCTGCGCACGAGGCCAACATGACGCGGATGCTCCGGGTGTTCCTCCTGGCCGGCCTCGCCTTCGTCCAGACGGTCGACGCCCGAGCCGACGATGCACCTCCGGACCCGGTGAGCGCGGGCAGCCCGGAGGGCCGCGATCTGGCGGCGCTGGGCAGTTGGATGGAGCGTTGGCTCGCTCGCAACGAGGGACCCGTGGCGCCACGGCTCGAGGCACTGCTCGATCACTGGCGTCTCGGCCCCAAGGGAGCTCGGTGGGCGACGAATGACGCCGCACTTCCGATGCATGCCGTGGTGGAGGCGGACCTGGACGGTGACGGACGGGTCGAAACCATCACCGCGCTCTCCGTGCCCTACAACGTCGACCCGCGGCGCGGCGCGCTCTACGTCGTGAGGCGGTCGGGTGATGGCACCGTCCATGTGGTCCCTTCGTACCCCGACGACCTTGCGCGGGGACGAGAATGGCTGCCCACCGTGGTCATCGCCGGCGCCGTGGATATGCAGGGCGACGGGGGCGCGGAGGTCGTCTGGTTCAGTCCCGGGAGCGGGGCCTGCATCGAGTTCATCGACGTCGGTGTCTCCACCTGGACGGGAGAACGACTCGAGCCCGTCGGGACGCCACTGAACGTGGTGGCTCCGCGTCGTCTGGAGTTGGTCGGCAACGAGATCGTCGTCGAGCACGACTACGAGGGATGTGCAGCAGCCGGAACCACGATGCGTGGAGGAACCGAGCGCCATCGCCTGGACGGCAAGGAGCTGCGTCTCAGCGACCAACGCTTCAGCCCGTCGGAGCTGGCGTACGATCGCCTGGTCGACGGCGTGAACGCCGAGTCCTTCGGCCGCGTCGCCGATGCGCTCGACGCGTATGAAGACGCCACCGAGCCGAACCGGACCGTCCTGCCCGACGCATCCCCGCTCGACGGTTCGCCCGAAGATCTCGCGCAGCTGAAGGACCTTCCCGCCGCCGTGCGTGCCTTCGCTCGTTTTCGCCGTGGCGCGCTCCTGATGCAGCGGGGTGACGGCGCGAAGGCGGCGCAGCTCGGCAAGAGCGCCACGGGAAAGTACGCGGGTCTCCCGAAGACGCTGCTCGGCGCGCGCGACCGCAGCGCGGCGTGCCATGCAGCCGAGGGCTGGGTCACGGCCCACCCCGACTTCCTGACGGCACTCAATGCCCCGCCCGGGTGGGCGGAGTATCATTGGCGGGTGGACGATCTCTGCGGCCCGCTCCCGGGCGGCGAGCCGATGCCCTGAGCCGGGTCACTGCGCCCGATACCGGATCAGCGTCCCGCGCAACTCGGTGACGTCCTCCGTGCTGCTGGTCGTCGTCTCGACGTAGTCGGTCTTCTTCTTGCCCTTGTGCCATTTGCTCTTCGCCTGGCCGGTGGTGTTGCTCGTCGAGCCCACCTGCCGCTCGGAGAGCTGGCCGAGGACGATGGCGTCGGCCCCCTTGGCGCGCGCCTCCGCCATGAGCTTGTCCTGGAGCTGCTGGGCGGGATTCGAGAACGGGATCGTGTCGACCTGGGCGCGCACCTCGCCCATCACCTCGTACGGCCGCTCCACGTCGGCGTCGGACATGAAGAGCTCGACGTTCGTCGTCGGAGGATACGTCTTGCCGACGTAGTCGACCGAGACACAGCCCGAGGCCAGGAGTGACAGCACCGCAGCGATCCGGAGACGCGACATGCGGCCGCAGTAACCCAGGAGTCGGGCGCAGCTCAATCGCGTGGCGGTTTGTAGGGTCGCTTGAGCCGCGGCTCGATGCCGGCGGCGAGATACGGCTCGAGCCAGCCGTGGCCGGCGTTCGGCCAGGCGTCGATGTTCGGCAGGTAGGGCTTCACGTCGAGCAGCGGCGTGCCGTCGAGCAGGTCGATGCCGCGCACCTGCACCAGCCCTGCCGCCACGTCGACGCCCGTCACGATCACGTTGGAGAGCCCGATGCGCGACGGACGGTCGGGCGCGCGCGTGGCGAAGACGCCGCGCTTGGGGCCGCCGCGCGGCGGCCTCACCTTCGGCGCCCAGCCGTCGCTCCCGTGGAAGACGAAGAGCAGCCAGATGCGCTCGAACGAGGCGAGGTCGTGGAGGGCGTCGCGGTAGGGCGCATCGATCTCGAGCGTGCCTTCGCTCTCCGGCGACGCCGTCGGCTGGTGCGGCGCATCCTGACGCCGGCGCCAGGGCGTCCTGGCGTGACCGACCACGGGGAGCTCGAACGACGTCGTCACTTCGCGTAGCGACCGATCCACGTCTCCTGCACGAACGGCGCCGTGGGGGCCGTCCCGCCGCAGGCGCCGTCGCCCACCGGATAGGTGCGCGGATCGCGCAGCAGCTCGGACGCCGCCTCGCGCATCTCCACGTCGAGCGCGAACGGGATCTGCGCGACGGTGGTCACGCCGCTCAGGCGCGCGACGAACGCCTCGCGGATGCGGCGGATGACGCACGCCTCGTCGACGCGTACGCCGTCGATGGACCGCGCCTGGCTCCACAGCAGACGCTTCCCCGCCGGATCCCACGCGAACTCGGGGATGATCCAGCCCTGGTCGCCGGAAGTGGTGAGGCGGCGGATCGGGCCGGGCTTGAAGCGCGTGCGGGCCCGGTTCCAGCGCAGCGTCATCTCGTACAGATCCGTCGGCTGCTGGAAGACGGGCTGCAGGAAGTTGTTGCTGAAGACCGAGAGAACGAGCGCATAGTCGTAGTCGGGCGGCAATTGCAGCAGCTCCGCGACACGCGACCAGTCGTTGTGCGCCCCCGGCAGGTTGCGCGACGACATGAAGATCACGCGCTTCATGTCGGGCGTGAAGATCGCCTGCTCGTCCCACGCCGGATCGACGGTGAGCCGCACGGGTTGGCAGTCGCCGCGCGCGCGGTTCTTCAAGCGACAGAAGAACAGCTCGGGATTGATCGCCGTGTCGGCGGTCTCGGTGTAGAGGAAGCCCGAGCCGTCGGGCGCCCACCACTGCGTCTCGTACCAGTGGCCGTTCGGCGGCCGCACGACGTGCTCGTCGACCAGCCGCGGTCCGTCCGGGCCGTTCGGGTCGAATCGCGCGACGCGGACGTCGGAGCGGCCGGTGCCGCCCTCGTCGTTGTTCCAGCTGAGCGCGGTCCACACGAGGTAGCGACCGTCCGGCGACCAGTAGGCGTGGAAGTGGTCGTGCAGGTCGCTGCTGCGGGTGAGATTCGTGTGCCGGGTCCCGTCGGGCGTCATGACCCACAGATCGGAGCCGATGCCGCCGAAGCCCGGCGCCCCGATGGCGATCGAATGGCCGTGCCAGGAGTGGAACAGGATCCAGTCACCGCCCGGACGCACCACCGGCACCTGGTCGCGCACCCCCTCGAGCGAGCAGGTGAGGCACACCTTCTCCGAGCCGTCGAGGCGCGACCGATAGATGTTGAACTCGCCGTCCTCGTCCTCGTCGCGTACGAAGCTGTCGTGCCAGACGACGCGGGTCGCATCGAGCCAGTCGACCGCCTGCCCGAGCACGAACGGATTGGGCTCGAGGACGAAGTCGGGCTCGGCGTGCGCCGGCGCGATCGCCAGAAGGGTCGCCATCGCCAGCAGCAGGCGCATCGTCATCGCGCGGGCGGTACCAGGTCGGCGCCGCGTTTGGCAACCGGATTTCAGCGCGACGAGTTGACGAGGTAGAGCGCGCTCTCGTTGGTCTTCGCGACGCGAATGAGGCCGTGTCCGCCGCGCGCCATCAGGCGGTCCCAGCGCTTGCGCTCGTGCGGCGTGAACTGCGGCAGGTCGACCCAGACGAAGCCCAGCCCGGCGCGTCGCACCAGCGCCGCCGTGGCTTCCGGGTCCGGGAGATGCCGCGCCAGCCGCATGCGCGACGGGAAGTCCTTCGGCCAGTAGCTCGCATAGCCGTTGACGAGCGGGTACCAGCGTCCGATCGAGCGATACATCGCCACCGCGTGTGGCGCGGGCGTGCCGTCGCGCGGGCCGAGCGGCAGCTGCAGGAGCGCGCGCCCGGGGATGCGCAGGAACGGCTCGAACGTCGGCGGCACGGTCGGCGCCTCCTTCAGATGCCGCGGCCACCGGGCCGCGCCACCGAACGACGTGTCGACCAGCGTGGAGAGGTACAGCGCCATCAGCGCGACGGTCACCACTCCGAGCACCTGGCCGTCGTGGATGCGCGCGACGGCGAGGCGACGGATCTCCGCGAACGCCAGGCCCGCGAGCATGGAGATCCCGATCAGCCCGGCGACCCCGAGTCGGGGCGACGAGCGCAGCGCGGCGGTGGCGGGGACGAGGGCCTGCAGCACACCCATCGGCGTCGGGAAACGCCACCCGCCGACGCCACCGATGATCAGCACGGGTGGCAGGGCGAGTCCGACGGCCGTGATCGTCCACACCGACGCCGTCGCCCATGCTGCCGGCATCGTGCCCGGCTCACGCCGCCGCTGCAGCACGCATCCGATGCCGACGAGGAGCAACAGCGCCGTGATGGGCGCGACGTAGACGGAGTGGCCCGGCGACAGCGGCATGGGCGCGAGCACCTCGACCCAGTTCGTCTGCTTCGCCAGGTCGGGATTCGCCGCGGACAGCCGCAGGTACGGCAGCAGGAACGGGCTCACCACGACCACGGCGACCGCCAGCGCCGCCGCCATGCGCAGGCCGTCGGTACGCGTCCCGGGGCGGGCGATGCGCGCGACGGCCTGGACGCCGAGCGGCGCCAGCAACGCCGGGAGGAGGTAGACGGGATCGGTCAGGACCTGCAGCACCACCAACGGCACGAGCCACGCCGCATCCCGGACGCGCATGGGACGCCGGGCGGCGACCAATGCGATCCACGGCAACCACATCAGGGCGGCCCATTGCGGCGCGGTGGGTCCGAACCACGTCGTCATCCACGGATTGGCGACGAACGTCGCTGCGGCGACGCCTCCGGCCAGGCTCGAGCCCGTCCAGCGTCGCACCACGAGGTGGATGCCCCATGCGGTCAGCGCCACTCCGAGGAGGAAGGTCAGGTTGATCGCGAACGTCGGGTTGCGCGTCAGGAGGTACGCCGGGGCGAAGAGCGGCAGGGCACCCCACCCCGTCTGCCCGTAGAAGAGCGCGCCGCGGTCGGGGGAGAAGATGTTGGCATCGCCCAGGACCCCGCCGCGATGGACGAGCACGTCGGTCTGCCAGGCCATCGCCCATGTGCCCTGGTAGAGGTCGAATGGCGTCCCCCACCATGACAGCAGATGATGCGTGCCGAGTGACGTGACGAGCGGCCACGAGAGCCCGGCCATCACGACGACGTAGAGCGCGAGCAGGCCGAGCGCGCCGTCGACCCGACGCATCACCGACGCCGGCGACGGAGCGTTCCGCACGTCGTCCGCGACGACGGCGATCACCTCCGCGTCGTGACTGGCGAGCCCCCCCGCGATCACGACCGACCTCTAGGCGATTACGAATCGAGCCGTCAACAAGAATCACGGGCCGGCTGCGCGGCGTTGCTCCCCTCTCGGCGGGCACGTAGCATCCCGCCCCTATGCGTCGCTGGCTGCGGATCGTTCTCGCCATCGTGGTGGTGCTCCTGGTGGCGGGGGCCGGCGCCTGGCTCTGGCTCACCGCACGAACCACCGTTCCGGAGACCACCAGCTTCGTCCTCGACCTCGCCGAGGTACGCCGCCTGGCGGCATCGCTCCCGGGCGATCGACCGACACGCGTGAATCACGAGCAGGTGGCGGTCGCCTCGCTCCCGCGCGGGGCGGTGTTCGCCGGAGCGTCCGCCTTCGAGCCGCTGGCGTTCACCCACGGGGCCTATCAGGTGGTCTTCCCCGACGGGTTCCTGCTCATCGACGCGGCGGTGGACGAGCAGCAGCTGCGCCAGATGGACGCGAAGGGCACCTTCGACGCCGCCGGCCATGCCGCCGTGCAGGAGGCACTCGGCACGGCGCGTGCCATCGTGGTCACCCACGAGCATGCCGACCACATCGGCGGCCTGGTCCACCGGTCCGACCCGAGCCAGCTCGTGGGACGCCTGCTGCTGACGAAGGAGCAGCTCGCGAACGGCGCCGAGCTGGACCGCGCCGACTTCCCGGCGGAGCTGCGCGAGCGGCTGAAGCCGCTCGAGTACGACCGCTACCTCCCGGTCGCCCCCGGGGTCGTGCTGATCAAAGCGCCCGGACATACGCCCGGAAGCCAGATGGTGTACGTCGGCCTCGCCAACGGCACCGAGCTGATCTTCCTGGGCGACGTCGCCTGGCACATGGAGCAGATCCGCCAGCTCTGGTACCGCCCGCGGCTCGTCACCGATCTCTTCCTGGGCGAGGACCGCGCCGCGGTGATGGCGCAGTTCCGGACACTGCACGACCTGCCGGCGAGCCCTCCGGTGCAGCTGGTGGCGTCGCACGACGTCGAGCAGCGACGCGCCCTGATCGACGCGCACGTCCTCGGCGAACATTTCGAGCGCTGACCGACGGGATCCAGCGCGCCGTCCGTATGAGGGGGTACGAACGGCACGCACGGGGCACGACGCCTCCGGCGGAGCCGACGACGGAGGACACGATGACGAAGCTCATGACCCGGATCGGCGCAATCACCCTGGCCCTCGGCGCGACGGTGGCCCTCGCACGCGACGAGGCGAAGCGCGAAGCGTTCGACGCCGCCCGCACGGCGGCCTTCACGCAGGCCGACGCCAACGGCGACGGCGCCCTCGACGCCGCCGAGTTCGCGGCCTTCCACGATCTCATGCGCACCCAGCTCGAGGCGCTGCGCTTCACGAAGCTCGACGCCGACGGCAACGGCCAGCTCAGCGTCGAGGAGATCACGGCCGATCGTCCCCACTGCGGTGGCCCGCACGGCCCGCGTGGGATGTAGCCAGGAGCCGGTGACGCCCGGAGATGCTATCGTCCGAGGCTCGACGGCACGCGCGGGGCGCAGAGGCGCCCCGCGCGTCACCACTCGCAGCGATCGTGGCGGAATCGGACGACGACCTGATGGCGCGCGTGGCGGGCGGCGACGCCGAGGCCGTGCGCGCCGTGGTGGAAGCACACCTGCCGCGCATCACCGCCTTCGCCGCCCGCACGCTCGCTGATCGGACCGAGGCCGAAGACGTGGCACAGGAGACCTTCATGCGACTGTGGACCCATGCGGCACGATGGGAGCCGGGACGCGCGCGTCTCACCACCTGGCTGCATCGCGTGGCACTGAACCTGTGCCTCGATCGCCGCGCCCGACGGCCGCACGTGTCGCTCGACGCGGCCCCGCTGCCGCCGGCCCCGGGCACCGACGTCACGCAGGCGCTGCAGGCGGCCGACGTCTCGCGCCACGTCCGCGCCGAGGTGATGCAGCTCGCCGAGCGGCAGCGCACCGCGCTCGTGCTGTCGCACTATCAGGGCCTCTCCAGCGCGGAGACCGCCGACGTCATGGAGGTCTCCGTCGAGGCCGTCGAGTCGCTGCTGGCGCGCGCACGTCGCACGCTGCGCGAGCGGTTGCGCGGCATGGCGCCGGCGCTCCTGGGGGACGCATGATGACGCTCGACCGCCTGCGCGCCGTCCTCGATGCCTACGGTGCCGCGCCCGAGCGCTGGCCCGACGGTGAACGCGACGCCGCGCTCGCCCTGGTCGCCGCATCACCGGCGGCCCGTGCGCTGCGGGACGACGCCGCCCGGCTCGACGCCCTCCTCGACGACGACGTCGTCGAGTCGCCGTCCGCGGCGCTGGCGTCGCGCATCGTCGCCGCGGCACCGGCACCGCGCCGCGTCCGGGTGATCCAGCCGGCACGATGGCTCGTGCCATTGGCCCTCGCCGCGGGGCTGGCGCTGTGGTTCGGCCGTCCCGTCGAGCAGCCCGTCCCGGCGCTGCCGATCGCGGCGCTCGGCGTGTACGAAGTCGGCAGCGACGAGCTGCTCGCCCTCTCCGACGTCGAGCCCCTCGACGCCGACGCCTGGACGGATTGCCCCGACGACGTCCTCGGCTGCCCGTCCGCCACGACCCCACCATCCACCGAGCCGCTCTCGGGTCCGTCGACCGACGAAAGGAGAATCTGGTCATGAAGCGTTTCCGTGCGACTGCGCTCGCCGCCCTGGTCCTGTTCCCGATGCTCGCGCTCGCTCAGCCGGGGCCGCCCGGAGGCGACGACATGGACGGCGGCGGGGGACGTCCCGGTCGTCCCGCGTTCCTGCGCTATCTCTTCCGACCCGAAGTCGTGATGCGCAATCAGGAAGCGATCGGACTGACGCCCGCGCAGCGCGACACGATCAGCGCCGCCATGACCAAGGCGCAGCAGAAGCTCCTGTCGCTGCGCTGGGAGATCGAGGCCAAGGGCGAGGCCGCCGCGCCCCTGTTCGCCGCCGAGAAGATCGATCCCGGCCCTGCGCTGGCGGCGGCGGGGCAGCTCATGACCCTCGAGGAGCAGGTGAAGCGCGAGCACCTGACGCTGCTCATCGCCGTCAAGAACGCCCTCACCGCCGAGCAGCAGACGAAGCTGCGCGAGCTCGAGCCCGACCCCTGGAAGCGCCGTCGTCCGTAGCGTCGTCATGTCCGTTGACGGGTAGACGGGGCGCCGCCGCCCATGGTACCGCCCCCGCTGAGGGGGATCCATGGGAAGATCGTCGCTGTTCGCCACGCTGGTGGCTCTCGTATTGCCGGCCATGGCCGCCGCCCAGCTCCAGGTGGTGGCCACCGTGCCGCAACTGAACGCCATAGCACCCGCCGTCACGCCCATCGTCGTGACGTTCGACCGCGCGCTCGCCACCAGCAGCGTCACCATCGACACGTTCCGCGTCTTCGGCCGCTACAGCGGCGCGGTGCGCGGCACGTGGACGTTCTCGAACGGCGACAAGACCGCGACGCTCACGCCGAACGAGCCCTTCTCGGCCGGCGAGATGGTGTTCGTGAACCTCTCGCACGATCTCACCGCCGCCGACACGACGACGCTCCGCGCGGCGGGCTGGGCCTGGCAGTTCGAGATCGCCACCGTGCCGAGCGCCGCGACGTTCCACGAGACGCAGCAGTTCTCGAACCGCACCGCCGGCAACCAGACCCGCATCTACGGCGCCGCCGCCAGCGACTTCGACGACGACGGCTATCTCGACCTGGCCACCGTCAACGAGGTCAGCGCCGACGTGCGCGTCTTCCTGAACCACGCCGACGGCAGCAACCAGTTCGGCCCGATGCGCCCGCCGCAGGAGATCGGCGTCGAGGCCAGCCCGAACGAGACCGCCGACTTCGACAACGACGGCAAGACCGACATGTGCGTCGCCGCCGCCACCAGCGGCACGGTGTCGATCCTCCTCGGCGCCGGCACCGGCTCGTTCTCGTCCGCCACCGACATCACCGTCGGCTCGGAGCCGCACGGCATCTGGCCGCTCGACGTGGACGGCGACGGCGATCTCGACGTCGTCAACTGCAACGTCGGCTCGAACAACCTCTCGCTCCTGCTCAACAACGGCAGCGGCGTCTTCGGCGCGCCGTCGTTCTTCGAGGGCGGCGTCAACGGCGAGTACGGTCTCTACGCCGCCGACATGAACGCCGACGGCATCACCGACCTCGTCGTCGCCGGCCGCAACGGCTCCGAGATCAACACCATGCTCGGCAACGGCAACGGCACCTTCACCGCGTCCGGCGCGGCGCAGCCGACGGGCGGCAACACCTGGGTCGTCGTCCTCGGCGACGTCGACGGCGACGGCAACCTCGACGCCGCCACCGCCAACAACGGCTCCGGCACGGTCAGCGTGCTGAAGGGCCTCGGCAACGGCCGTTTCGGCGCGCCGTCGACGATCAACATCGGCGCGCACACCCCGGCCGTCGATCTCGGCGACCTCGACGGCGACGGCGATCCGGACATGGTGGTGTCGAGCTACGGCGGCGGCTTCTGGCGCTGGTTCCGTAACGACGGCACCGGCGCGTTCACCTTCGTCGAGGAGTTCGACGCGGTGTCGAACCCGTCGTGCGCCGTCCTGTTCGACGCCGACAACGACGGCGACCTCGACCTGGCACTCAGCGACGAGATCGCGGACGTGGTCACGATCCTCGAGAACGAGAACGGCGGACCGGCGTCGGCCTGCACGCCCACGCCGTCGTCGTGCCTGGCGCCGATCCAGGCGAAGAAGTCGTCCATCCAGCTGAAGAACAAGACGCCCGACACCGGCGACGGCCTGACCTGGAAGTGGACGAAGGGTGCGGTGACGGCCAAGGCCGACTTCGGCAACCCGGTCGCCACCGACTCGTACGCGCTCTGCCTCTACGAGAACGGCGCGCTGGTGCAGGGCTGGGACATGCCGGCGGGACAGATGTGCGGCACCAAGCCGTGCTGGCGCGACATCGGCAAGGGCTTCTCTTACTCCGACAAGGACCTCACGCCCGACGGCATCCAGTCGCTCAAGATGACCGAGGGGCTGCTGGCCGGGAAGGCGAAGATCACGCTCAAGGGCAAGGGCAGCCGCCTCGGGCTGGCGGGCCTCGACGGGCTCACGGGCGTGCTCGACGTGCAGCTCCAGAAGTCGTCGGGCGGCGTCTGCTGGGGCGCCACCTTCAGCCCGCCGTTCCAGAAGCAGGACGCGTCGCAGCTGAAGGCCGTCTCCGACGCCGCGGTGGTGACGACGACCACCACGTCGTCGACGACCACCACGACGCTCGCTGCGTCGTTCTTCGTGCTGCACGCCAACACCATCGGGACCACCTGCGGCGGCTGCCACGGCGCCTCCGGCTTCGGCGGCCTGAGCGGCCTCGACGAGTGTCACGCCGCGTACGCGGCACTGGTGAGCGTCGCCAGCACCGAGAACCCGACCATGTTCCGCGTCACGCCGGGCAGCCCGACGACGAGCTGGATCATGCACAAGCTCGACAACACGCACACCGCGTTCTCCGCCCAGTGCGTGGGAGGATTCTGCGGGTCGTCGATGCCGCTCGGCAGTCCGCTGCTGCCCATCGCGTTCCGCGATGCGCTCCGCCAGTGGATCACGGACGGCGCCGTGAACGACTGCTGGTAGCCCGGTGACGGCCCTTCCCTACCGGCCGTTCGACGCCGACAACCACTACTACGAGGCGCTCGACGCGTTCACGCGCCATCTCGACCCACGGCTCGGTCCGCGCACCGTGCAGTGGGCCGAGATCAACGGCCGCCGCTACCACGTGGTGGGCGGTCGCGTCAGTCGCGCGGTGGTGAACCCCACGTTCAACCCCGTCGCCAAGGCGGGGGCGCTGCACGCCTACTTCCGCGGCAATCCCGACGGGCGCTCGCCGCTCGAGTTCCTGCGCGATCGCGAGCCCATCCGTCCCGAGTACCGCGATCGCGACGCGCGGCTGCGCGTCCTCGACGAGCACGGGCTCGAAGCCGTGTGGCTCTTCCCCACCCTGGGCATGCTCTACGAGGAGCTGCTGAAGCGCGATCCCGAAGCGGTGACGATCACGTTCACCGCCTTCAACCGCTGGCTCGAGGAGGATTGGGGCTTCGCCTACCAGCAGCGCATCTTCGCGGCGCCGTACCTCTCGCTCGCGGACGTCGACTGGGCGGTGCGCGAGCTCGAGTGGGCGCTGGCACGCGGCGCGCGCGTCATCTGCATCCGGCCGGCGGCGGCGTGGACGGCGAGCGGCCCGTGCTCGCCCGCCGATGCGCGGTTCGATCCGTTCTGGGCCCGCGTCGCCGAGGCCGGCGTCACGGTCGTGGCCCACGCCGGCGACAGCGGCTACTCCGCCGAGGGCTACGCGCGCGAAGGCTTCGGCGCCTCGTTCGACGACTTCATGGGACCGAACGTCAAGCTGTTCCACATCGAGCGCGCCATCCACGACTTCCTCGCCACGCTGTCGTTCGACAAGCTGTACGAGCGCCACCCCGGGCTCCGCATCGCGTCGGTCGAGAACGGCTCGGAGTTCCTCGGCGACCTCTTCCGCAAGCTGCGCTCGGTGGCGAAGAAGTACGTCGGCTGGTTCGGCGACGATCCGGTCGAGCTGTTCCGTCGCCACGTCTGGGTGAACCCGTTCTGGGAGGACGACGTGCGCGAGGTGGTGGCGTACATGGGCGCCGATCGCGTCATCTTCGGCTCCGACTGGCCGCACATCGAGGGCATGCCGCGTCCGCTCGACTACGTCGCGGAGCTCGCGGACTTCGACGAGGCGGCGCAGCTGCGCATCCTGCGCGACAACGCGCGCGAGCTGACGGCGCCCGGCATCCTCAAGTAGGAGCCCGCGGCCGTCGGCACCCGCGACGCGTCCGCGAACGTGGCCGGGGTCACGGCGTCCGCCCGGCAGACGGGGCAGTCGGCCGCCGAGCTGCTCGCAGCCGCCACCGATCTGGCACGACTTGCCGAATCCCTGCGCGCGGACGTGACGGATTTCTGCGCGGCATCCGCGACCGCTGAGGACGATCTTCGGCGGCCCCTCAGTCGATCCAGACCGTCACGTCGGACGTCACACGCCAGCCGAAGATGTCCTTGCGTTCCGTGACGGGTGTCTCCCAGGTCGCGCCGAGATCGACGCCGCCACGGCGACCGAACATGTCGAGATCGTCGGCGACGCGCCAACGCATGCCGGCCGCGGCGGTGACCACGCCGGTCCCGCCCGCCTGCGAAGCGCCCAGGTCGAAGAAATCGAACCCCTCCTGGTCGAGGGCGACTCGATCGCCACCCTGGATGCACTGGACCCAGTTGAGCTCGAGGGTGGGATACGCCGAGCCCAGACCCCACGACGCGGGTCCGAACGGCAACCGGTAGTCGGTATGGAGCGAGACGTCGAAGAACGAGGAGTCGACGTCGGACGGCGGCAATCGGAAGCCCGTGTAGCCGATCAGGTGGAGATCGCCGACGCCCCAGAGTCCTGACAGGAACGGGTTCAGGATGCCGTAGCCACGGTCGCCCAGGGCGTCGTTGATGAACACCTTGCCCTGCAGCGCCTGGGCGTCGCCGCTCGGAATCTCGTAGCGCAGACCCGCGGTCGCCATCGTGCGCGTGTCCTCGTCCTTCCAGAAGGCGTACTTCGCACCGAGGGCGATGTTGGCGAAGCCGTCGTTGTGCTCGATCACGCTCGGGATCTGGTGGTCGGGACGCACCCAGACGTAGCCGTCCTTGGTGGCGATCAGCGAGAACCGATCGGTCAGGGCCACGCGCAGCTGCAGCGCGACGACGTCGGCGGTTCCACCGCCCAGACCGACGGCGGACGCAAAGCCGGGGTCGATCGAGTGGTGCGCATAGATGAGGCGGACGTCGCTCCGCGAGCGCGGGTCTTCGAAGTTCACCGGATTGCTGATCGGCGAGATGAAGTCGCCGAAGGCATCGTCGGCGGCGCGCACTGCGCCCGGCGCCAGGCAAAGTGCAGCGATGGCCGCCG
This sequence comes from uncultured Binatia bacterium (SeqCode), assembly GCA_964404165.1. Lineage (GTDB taxonomy): Bacteria > Desulfobacterota > Binatia > DP-6 > DP-6 > DASYLJ01. Next base: position 31,211 of record CAYOIZ010000021.1, read on the forward strand.
CGATGGCTCGCGGAGTTCTGATCGTCATCGGTCCCCTCCCTCGTGAAGCATGAACGGGGACACGCGGTCCCCACGGTGGAGGGGTGATCGCAAGAGACGTACCGCACGCGGTACCGCGTGGATCGGTGCGGAGTTCCCGCCGCCAGGATGCATCGGCGGGGTGCGCTCTCACCAGTGGCAAGGCCCGATGTTCCAGCTCGATGACGCTCTCGCTGCGGATTCCCACCCCCGACATGGGCGGCGACGGAATTTCCCACAAACGCGGCGCCGCAGCGCAAATACCCCGCGCTCCCGAGACGCCGCAGGCGGTATCGCGCTTGCAGCCTGAAGAGATCGGCGCGGCCACCGCGACGCGCGTCGCCGTTCACGGCGAGTCCCCGGGCGAGACCTCCCACAGCACGCACACGACAGATGAGTGAGCCAATGACGACGATGGCCGAAGACACGGCAGCGATGCCGGAACGCCCGTGACCATGCCGGTCACGGCGAGTCGGTGCTGGTCGGCGGCGATCGTGCTGCTGTGGGCTTCGGCGGTGTTGGCCGCGGTCGTGCCAACGGCCGGCAGGGTGTCGGTCGACGCGCAGGGACGGCCACGTGCCGACGGTGCGCCACGACCAGAGCTCCCACGCCAGATGATCGTGAAGCTCCGGCCCGGGATCACGACGTGCCTCGCGTGCCAGCTGGCGCGCGGCGCGCGGCTGGGAACGATCGCACCCGGCAGTCGGCTCGACGACCTGCTGGCGGCACACGGCATCCGGAGCGCGCGCGCGCTCCGGCGTCATGTACCAGCGGGTGCGCCGGGCGCGGCGCGCGGCCGCTTCCCGCTCCGCGCAGGACGCGGCGCTCCGGCTGCCGACCCGCCGACGTTCGAGCGCACGTGGGTGCTGAGTGTCCCGGACGGCGCCGACCTGGACGCCGTGGCGCGCGAGCTCACGGCCGATCCGGCGATCGAGTACGCCGAGCCCGACCGCGCCCGTCAGGTCACGCTGGTGCCGAACGATCCGTACTTCGCCTCGTCGGACTCCTGGGGGCAGCACTTCGACGACCTGTGGGGCGTGAAGCGCATCGGCGCGCCGGCCGCGTGGGACGTCACCCGCGGCGCCGGCGTCCTGGTCGCGATCATCGACACCGGCATCGACGTCGGCCACCCGGATCTCGCCGCCAACGTCTGGACCAATCCGGACGAGATCGCGGGCAACGGCGTCGACGACGACGGCAACGGCTTCGTCGACGACGTCCACGGCTGGGACTTCGCCGACGACGACGCGGATCCACACGACGACTTCCTGCACGGGACGCACGTCGCCGGGACGGTGGCAGCGGTCGGTGACAACGGGATGGGCATCGTCGGGGTCGCGTTCGAGAGCCGCCTCATGGCGGTGCGCGGCCTCGGCACGTACGGGGCCGGATCGACCAGCGATCTGGCCGAAGCCATCCTCTACGCCGTCGACAACGGCGCCGACGTCATCAACGCCAGCTGGGGTGGCCCGGGCAGCTCGCAGACGTTCGCCGACGTCCTCGCGGCGGCACACGCGGCCGGCGTCGTCTTCGTCGCCGCCGCCGGCAACGTCAATTCCGATGCGGCGGACTTCTTTCCGGCGGGCGATCCCAACGTCGTGGCGGTGGCCGCGTTCACGTACGCGGACCGGCGCGCCAACTTCTCCAACTTCGGCCTCACGCTGGACGTCGGCGCGCCGGGCGGCGGCGACGATCCACCACCCAACAAGTACTCCTCGCTGAGCATCCTCTCCACGCTCGCGAACGGGCTCGCCCCGCTGAACGTGCCCCCCACGACGCTCGTACTGCAGAACGGCGGCGGCTCGTACGTTCGCCTCGCCGGAACCAGCATGGCCGCGCCCCACGTGACCGGAACGGTCGCGTTGATCCTGGCGGCCAACCCCGGCCTGAGCGTCGAGCAGGTGCGGCAGGTGCTGCGGACCACCGCCGACGACCGGCCACCCGCCGGCGTGGACGCGGACAGCGGCTACGGACTGGTGAACGCGGCGGCGGCGGTGGTCGCGCCCACCCCACTCGAGGCCCATCTGACCGCGCCGGGCGGCGATCTGCTCGCGCCGACCGACGTCGAGATCACGGGCACGGCGCAGGGGCCGGGCTTCGTGTCGTACACACTCGACGTCCGCCCCGCCGGCACGCCCGGCGGCTGGGTGCCGATCGCCGGGCCGGTGGCCGCGCCGGTGGCCGACGGTCTGCTCGCCACCATGGATGCGCGCCCACTCGGTGACGGCGACCACGTCCTGCGGCTGCGCGTCACGGGGACGACCGGCGTGTTCGAGGACGTGATGCCGATCACGATCCGCAACGTGCAGATCGAGACGCCAGAACGGCTGGCCGCGCTTCGTCCCGACGGACCCATCGAGATCCGGGGTACGGCGGCCGGCGGCGGCTTCGTCGGGTACACGGTCGAGGTCCGACGCCCGGCGCTGGACGGGCTCGCCTGGCGGAGTGAGGGCGTCACGCTCGCCGTGCCGCACGGAACGCAGGTTCGCCATGGGCTCCTCGCCACGCTCGACGTCTCGGGCCTCACGGAGGGCGACCGGTTCGACTTCCGGCTGTCCGTCACCAGTGCCACTGGCACGAGGGAGGCCCTGCGCCGCGGCGTCGTCATCGACCCCACGCTGCGCGCCGGGTGGCCGCGGCAGATCGTCTCGGGCAGCGATCGCGAATACCTCACCGTCGCCGACCTCGATGGCCTGGGGACGCAGTCCGTCCTGGTGGGATCGGGCCACGACGTCATCGTCTTCGAGCACGACGGCAGCATCCGTCCGGGCTGGCCGCAGTCGGTCGTGGTCGGCGATCCGCTGGTCGGGACGCGCGGCGCACCGCTGGTGGCCGACGTCCTCGGCGACGCGCGGCCGGAGATCATCGCCACCAACGGCACGCATCTGCTGGTGTGGTCGGCGGACGGCGTGCTTCAGCCGCCGTTCCCGATCGCCGTCCCCGTGCTCGAGTCGAGCGGCAACGAATGGATCACGGCCGGGGACGTCGACGGCGACGGCAAGGACGACATCGTCTGCTCCGGGTCCCTCGGCCTCGACGTGATCCGTGGCGACGGCATGCCCGCCCCGGGGTGGAGCTCGACGGCACCCTTCAACAGCATGGCCGCGATCGGCGACGTGCTGGGTGACCCGCGCGCCGAGGTCGCCGTGTGGCGTGCGCGCAATGACGGCGCCGTCCTGCGCGGGCAGGGTCGCGTCAGCCTGTCCGCGGCCGGCGCTGCGATCGCGTCGCGCGTCGCGAAGGGCGCGCTCTTCACCCGGGTCGGTCTGGCCGACATGGACGGCGACGGTCGTCAGGACATGGTCGTCCTGGCGAGCAAGCCCAGCGCGCAGATCGGCAAGCCGAGGGTGTCGGCGACCAGCGCGTCCGGGCAGAGCATACCCCTCCGGAAGCCGAACATCCGGGGCAACGCCAGGAAGCCCAGCCTGATCCTCGCCTTCTCCGACCTCGACCACGACGGCCGCGCCGAGGCGTGGGAATACATGCGCACGACCAACCCCGGCACCTTCGTCGACGAGTCGGGCTGGTTCGCGCCCTGGCGATGGGTCGGGGATCCGACGCCGCACGACGCCGTCGAGCACCGGCTCTTCCAGAGTGTCACCAACCACGACGGGCCGTTCGCGATCGCGATCGGCGACATCGACGGCGACGGTGCGCAGGAGCTGGTCGGCGGGATGGTCGGCAACGGCTGCGGCGTCCTGCTCGACACCTGCGACAACGCCAACCCGGGCGCGCCGATCCGACGCGCGCTGGCGGTGCAGCATCCCGACGGCACGTTGGTCGCCGGCTTCCCGAAGCCGGTGCCGCAGCTCTTCAGCGACGACGGGGACGGCGCGGGGATCGGCTTCTCGTTCTTCATCGACGATCCGTTCGCCGCCACGCCGGCGATCGCCGACCTGGACGGCGACGGTCTGAAGGAGATCGTCTGGTTCGATCCCGAGTCGAGCCGTATCTACGTGTGGAACGTGCCTGGGACCCCGGGCCCGCTGCGCGCGGACTGGCCCATGTACGCGCACGACGCGAAGCACTCGAACGCGCTGCCGATCGTGCCCTGAGATCGCACCCCCGGGTAATTCACCGGCGTCGCCAGGGCCGTGGCTCTCGAACGGGCGCGACGTCACCGTGCCGTGCATTTCCTGGTGGACCGCATCGCGGGTTTTCGAGTAAGCCCGGGACATCGTGAGATCATTCATCCTCTCGGTCCTCGTCCTGCTGTCCGCGGGGCTCGCTCGCGGCGGCGCGCTTCCCATCGTCGTGCAGCCGAACGTCGCCTACCTCTCGATCATGGGGGCCACGCCCGGCGACACGTACCACCTGACACACCCGCAGCGCGGCCAGGTCGCGAGCGGGCAGGTCGACGCCTTCGGCAGCCTGTTGTTCCCCTTCCTCGAACAGGGGACGACCTACTCGATCCAGAACGCGGCCGGCGGCGAGCCGATCGACGCCACCGTGCTGCGCTTCGAGGACCATCCGCCGCAGTCGGTCTACGAGGCGCAGACGCTGACCGAGGGCTACCAGTACATCCGTATGCGCGACGGGACGCTGCTCGCGGCAACGGTCTACCCGCCACTCGGGAAGACCATGGCTGACGGCCCGTTCCCCACCGTCATCGAGTACTCGGGCTACAATCCGGCCGAGCCTGGCGCCCAGCCGGCGCAGCCGTCCGAGCTGATCGCCTGGGCGCTCGGCTACGCCGTCGTCGGCGTGAACATGCGCGGCTCCGGTTGCTCCGGCGGCATCTTCGGCATCTTCGACTATGCGACGACGGCCGACGGCTACGACATCGTCGAGACCGTGGGCGTGCAGCCGTGGGTGCTCGACCACAAGGTCGGCATGGTCGGCCTCTCCTTCTCGGGCATCACGCAGACGTTCGTCGGCGGCGCCCGCCCGCCGCACCTCGGTGCGGTGGCGCCGTTGTCGACCATCGGCGACATCTATCGCGCGCCGGGCTATCCGGGCGGCATCTTCAACAACGGGTTTGCCGAGAGCTGGCTCGACGAGCGCCGCCGCGACGCGGAGCCCGCGCCCGCGGGTGGGCAGGGCTGGGCGAAGAAGCGCATCGAGGAGGGCGACACCGTCTGCCTCGACAACCAGAAGATGCGTCTGCAGCAGCTCGATCCGGTCCTGCAGACGAAGGCGACACCCTACTACACGGCTTCGTTGATGGACGAGCGCTCACCGTCGACATGGGTCGACAAGATCCAGGTCCCGATGTTCTACTCCGCGGCCTTCCACGACGAGCAGACGGGCCCCGACTTCGCGTCCATGGTGTCGCGCTTCCCGGTACGCCCGGACGTGAAGGTGACGGTGCAGAACGGCGTGCACACGAGCCCGTTCGATCCCGAGGTCCTGTGGGACTGGATCGCGTTCCTCGACATCTATGTCGCCGGCCGCATTCCCGACCCGAGCCGCATGGGTCCCTTCGCGACCATCCTGACGCAGCAGATCCTGGGTGCGAACAGCCCGATGGTGCCGGTGCCGCCGGACACATACGACGACGTCGCGTCGCTCGCCGAGGCCCGGGCGCGCTTCGAGTCGCGACCGTTCGTCCTCGTGCGCATGGAGAACGGCGCGGGGTCCGACATCCCGGGCCTGCCCGTCGCGCGCTACGAGCTCGGCTACTCGCAATGGCCGCCGGCGGAGGCCAGACCGACGACCTTCTACTTCGGCCCGAACGGCAAGCTCGCGCGCAAGCGTCCGCGTGGCAACAAGAAGATCGACAGCTACCGCCCCGATCCGGAGGCACGTCCCATGTCGACGCTGCCGACGGGCGGTGCGTGGGACGTAGACCCGCCGTACGAGTGGTTGCCGCTCGTCGACGGCACGGGCGTGGCCTATGCGACCCCGCGTCTCAGGAAGCCTTTGACGGTGGTCGGGCCGAGCAGCGTCGACCTCTGGCTGCGCAGCAGCGCCCTCGACACCGATCTCCAGGTGACGCTCTCGGAGATCCGGCCCGACGGCCAGGAGACCTACGTCCAGAGCGGCTACCTTCGCGCCAGCCACCGCAAGCTCGACGAAGCGCGATCGACGTCCACGCACCCGGTGCAGACGCATCTCGAGGCGGACGCCGAGCCGATGCCCGCGGGCGAGTTCGTTCCGGCGAGGGTGGAGCTCTACGCCGTGTCGCACGTGTTCCGGAAGGGATCGCGCGTCCGGGTGAGCGTCGAAGCCCCCGGCGGCGATCGCGTGGCATGGGCGTTCGCTACGCCGCCGACGGACGGTCAGGTGACGAACGATATCTCGCGTGGCGGAAAGCGCTCCTCGAAGCTGGTGCTGTCGGTCGTGCCCACCGTGGACGAGACACCGGAAGCGCTGCCGCCGTGTCCGTCGCTGCGCGGGCAGCCGTGCCGGATGTACGCGCCCGCGATGAACGGCGGCTGATCGGCGTCGCGCGCGGCGTCGGCCGCGGCAGCCGGCCGGTCATGGAGCGGCCTCGACGTCCACCACGGCGCGGGCGAGCACGTGTTCGGGGGTCGCCGCCGCCGCGATCGTCACCTCGTACGACCCCGGATCGGGGACCTCGCCGGGGACGTCGCGAGCCATCTCCTCGCCCGGCCCGAGGGCGATCGGGAGCAGCAGCCGTCGCTCGTAGACCCGAGCGGGTCCGCCGTTCCGGTCGTGCCAGACCATGCGGATCGGCGTCGGCTGGATCGGATCGGGATGGCGGTACGTCGCCCCGGACAGGTTGCGGAACGTGAACGGAATCGTCCCCGAGGGCGCCGGCACCCGGACGGCGGTCGCCGCCGCACCCGGTGCGAGCGCATCGAGCGACGTGACGACCGGGCTCGCGCTGCGCAGCTCGAAGAGCTCATGCCCGTCGGCTTGGCCGATCGACACGAACGACGTACTCCGGAACGCTCTCAACCGCTCCACGCGCCAGCGTACGAGGGTGCGGGCGTCGAGGAGGTCTTCGTGCACGATGACGTAGCGGAAGCCGAGCGCGTAGAGCGCATCGACGGCGGCTGGGGCCGGCAGCCGCCGTCCGAGCGCGGCGACGTCCGGCTCCGTCGGGCCGTCGAGCGACGTGGGACAGGCCGCGATCCGGTGGTGGTGATACATGCGGCGCGCGGCGTAATGCGGAACGTATCCGATCCCGTTGAGTACGGCGCCCGGCGCGAACGGGAGGTCCAACACGGCGCCGCCGTCCCCCATGCGGGCATACAGGGCCAGCTCCGCGTCGGTCGGCCGCCAGGCCTCCGTCTTCATGTCGACCGTCCGCCCGAACGCGATGCGCGCGACGTCGGGCTGGAAGACCTCCACGACGGCGGCGATGGCGAGCGTGCCGTACAGCAACGGACGCACGCCGCGCGGCAGGACGCGCGCGAGTGCCGCGGCACCCCAGGCGGCGAGGAACGCCACCGCGAGCGGCACGCCGTACATCATCATCGGGAGGACGCGCACGCCCTGGAAGTACCCGCCGATCTTGGACCACAACCAGAAGAACACCCTCGCCGACGGCGGGCCGAGCATCGGGGCGAGGCCGGCGGTCCCGAGCCATGCGCACAGGAAGCCGGCCGCCATGACGGCGAGACGGGGATCGCCGCGCTGGTCACGCCGCCACAGCCGATCGACCAACCCCACGAGCGCGAGCACGGCCGCAGCGGTGCCGGTCCACAGCATGCCCCCGAAGAAGAGGACCTCGGCTTTCCACGGCATGGAGAAGCGCCCGCTCGGCGGCCAGATGCTCTTCATCTGGAAGTACGGCCAGAGCACGGCGGCGGCGACGGCGGCGATGACGACTGCGGCAACCCCGAGCTTCGGGAGGACCGCGGGGAGGCGTCGCCGGTGCTGGAACAGCACGGCTACGGCGTAGACACCACCCAGCAGGCCGAACTCGATCAGGGTGTAGGCGCTCTCGAGACACTGGAGGCTGCCGACGGCCGCCAGCGCGGCGACGTCGCGCCACCGCCCGGACGCGGCCACCCGATGCAGGAAGAGGAAGAAGAGCGGGATCCAGAAGTCGCCGTGACAGAACGGATGGTGCGGATCGCCGACGCGCGCCGGCAGGATCTCGAAGAACAGCCCGGCCAGGAACGCGGCGCCCGCGTCCCGCGTCCAGTACCAGGCGAGCGCGTACATCGAGAGGCCGGACAGCACGAGCCCCAGCACGACGACGACGTTGAACGTGAGGATCGGGTCGCCGGTGAGGGCGTACGGCACGACCGCAAGCAGCGCCTCGCCGTACATGTGCTCGCCGAACGTGACGGCCTTCGGGAGCGGATGACAGTCCCCGTCCAGCAACCGGCTGGGAGCGTGCAGCAGCAGGTAGGCGGCCCGGATCGAGCCCGCCGCTTCCTTCAACTGGTCCGATTGCGAGAGGCGCTTGTAGCTGCCGAGTGCATCGTGGTCGGCGGGATAGGGCAGCAGGTCACCCGGCGCACCCAGCACGGCGCGCATCGCCCACAGGGCGACCGCGACGTAAGCGGCCGTGGCGAGAAGGTGCGGCGAGCGTTTCATGACATTGCCGGGCCGGGGAGTGGGCATCCGTGGGGTCCCCTGCGCGGACCAGAGGCATACCCAATCGGCGCGACGATGCCGAGCGCACACGACGGCCGGCGAATCGCCTCGGCGTCGCCGACGCGGGTCAGCGCGCGGGCAGCCAGCGGAGCGTCTGCAGCTCGTCGAACAGGAGTCGGCCCATCAACGCGTAGCCGGCGGCGTTCGGGTGCGTCATGTCGGCGTCGGTGAACACCTCGCGATGCCGCGGGTACATGACGGGCGCCATCGCGAGGAACGGCGTGTCGGTCGCGCGCGCGACGTCGCGCACGATCTGTTGGTAGGCGTCATGCGTCGCATGCAGTTCCTCGAGCGACGTCGCGTCCTGCATCGCATTCGGGAACGTCTCGCCCGGCGTCGGGCCGCGCTCGAGCGGACGATATGGAAAATCGAGGAAGAGCACGCGCGCGCCGTACGCGCGGCCGATCGTGACGATGCGCTCGAGGTTACGACGGAACTCTGCCGGCGGCACGACGCGCGGCGCGGGCGACAGCTGGCCGCCGGCATGCGTGCGGCGAACGCCGTGGAACATCAGGCGGACGACCTGGAGATCGAGCAGGGCCTGCGGTGTCCAGCGCAGCAACGCATAGTCGAGCGGGGTCGAGGCGGGGACGGGCTCGCGGCCGAACCGCTGGCCATGGTCGTTGTTGCCGAACCGCACCGTGATGACGTCGGGCCCCAGGCGGACGACCTGCGCGAGCAGCTGTGCGACGCCCTGCGCGGACGTGTAGCCGAGCACGCCGGCATTGATCACTTCGACGTCGTTCCAGCCGTTCTTCGCGAGCAGCGCCGCCAGCTCCCCCGGATACGACGTCGAGCCGCGCACCTCCAGGAACGCCTCGTTCCATATGCCGAAGGTGGTCGAGTCGCCCATGCAGACGATGCGGAACGTCCCCGGCGGTTTTCGGACGGTGATCTCGGGGCCGCGGAAACCGAGCGAGTTGATCGTGAAGCCGAGCTGGGCCTGGACATCGCCGGCCCGGTTCGTGCGCGCGACCACCGGATCGTAGACGACCCACGTCCACATGGGGTTGGTCGAGACCTCGAACTGGTGCACCAGCCCCGTGAGCCGCAGCGCGACCTCGACGAGGGCGAGCGTGACGACGGTGCTCGCAACCAGGAGGAGGATTGGAGCGAGGAGTCGGCGTGGCGTCAGCGTCGCTGCCGTCAGCGGATCCCTTCACTGACGAGCCAGCTCTTGAGCGTCTTCGTCACCAGCTCGGACGCGTCCTGCTGCAGGAAGTGCCCCGCGCCGGGGACCGTCACCAGCGTGAAGCCGCTGGCGACGTAGCTCCACGTGCCGTTCCAGCCGGCGGCGAGCAGGAACGGATCGCCGAGCCCGTGCATCGCCAGCACCGGCGCCTGCACCAGCGGAAACTCCACGTCGGCGTACGGCTCGCGTGGATAGTTGCGTTTGTAGTAGGCGACCATCCCCTCGAGGCTCGAGCGCTCGAAGGCCTCGACGTAGTGCGCACGCGCGACCGGATCCGTCACCCAGCCGGCGATGGCCGCCGCCGTGAGCCCGAGATGCGAGCCCTCCTGCTGGAGGGCCCGCGCGTAGGCGCTGTTCGCCAGTTGCTGCGGGTTCTCGCGCAGTTCGCGCAGCATCGCGCGCGGATGCGGCGTGTTCAGGATGACGAGACGCTCGGTCATCGCCGGGTAGCGCATGGCGAAGGTCCAGGCGACGGCGCCGCCCCAGTCGTGGCCGACGACCACCGCCTGCTCCTCGCCGACGTCGCGGATCACCGCCGCGACGTCGCTCGCAAGCAGCGCGATGTCGTACTCCGCCACGTCCTTCGGCTGCGCGCTCTCGTTGTAGCCGCGCTGGTCGATGGCGACGACGCGATAGCGCCGCGACAGCGCGTCCATCTGGTCGCGCCACGTGTACCAGAAGTCGGGAAAGCCGTGGATCATCACGATGAGCGGGCCATGGCGGCCGAGCGTGGCGTAGTGGATCGTGGTGCCGTCGTTGTCGGCGTAGCCGTGACGGACGCGATCCCAGACGTCCTTCGAGGCCGCGCTGGCGGGCGCAGGCACGAGGCACGTCAGGAGGGCCAGGAGACCGAGGAGACGTCGGAGCATGGTCTGGCCTACCACACCCCGCCCACCGCGTGCCTGGTTCGATCGCGACCGGTCGTGCCGGCGGCCTGAACGGGCTCGCGGCGTCAGCCGACGCGGCGCCGGGCCGGGATGCCGCCCGCGATCAGGTCGGCGGCGGTCTCGCCCGATACCACCGCCCCCTCCATGAACCCGACCCAGTCGGCGAGATGCTCGCCGGCGAACAGGACCTGCCCGTGCGGCTTCCCCAGCACCGGACGCAGCGCGAAGAACTGGCCGGGACGGAAGAACGCGTACGCGCCCTGCGTCCAGCGATCGCGCTGCCAGGCGTAGGCCGCCGACGTCTGCCCGTAGCGACGCGCGCCGGTGGCGAACGGCGCCATGTCGTCGAGCACGATGTCGAGGCGCCGTTCGTCGCTCTGATCCGCGAGGACGTCGGCCTTGTCGCCAATGGCGTAGGCGCAGAGGATGCCGCGCGTGCCGGGCTGCCCCTGCGTCGAGTGGAAGTAGTAGTGGCTGGTGCGGTCGCTCACCATCGCGAAGTCGTCCTCGCCCCAGAAGCGCTCGCTGCACAGCACGTGCGTCTTGATGATGCGCGCATACTGCAGCTGCTCGGCCGCCTCGCGCTGCGCCACCGGCAGCGGCGGGTCGAAGGCGATGTCGCGCAGCGAGCGCACCGGCGCCGTGCACACGACGGCGTCCGCCGTGAACGGCACCTCGAGACCCGACGCCTCGTCGACGGCCGTGACCGTCACGATGCCGCGCCGCTCCTCCACCCGCGTGACGCGATGGCGGAGCCGGACGTGCTCGCGCCCGATGCGGTCGGCGAGGCCGTCGACCATGCGGGCGTTGCCGCCCACGACCTTCCAGTCCATCTCGACGGTGTCGTTCGACCCGAAGTGGAGATCGGCGCCGCCGAAGGCGCCCACCATGCGGATGGTCTCGCCGAAGTCGGTGGAGTCGATCAGGTCCATCAGGCGCAGGTCGTCGTCGGGACAGCCGGCGTCGCGCAATGCCGTCCACCAGTCGTTGCGGTCGAACGCCTGCTTGTCCTGTGGGCGCATGCGCTCGTAGCGCTGGCGGATGGTCTCGAGCGCGGTCTTCGTCGCCGGCGCGAAATCCCACGCGTCGGGCGCCGACACCGTGGCGTCGCGCAGCAGCGTGGTGCGCTCGAAGCGATGGCGCATCAGCTCGAGATCGAAGTCGGCGCACAGCGCGCGCAGGCGATCGTGGTCGTCGCCGATCCACTGCGCCCCGAGCTCGCACACCAGCTCCGGCGCCTCGGGGAAGCTGTAGGAGAAGACGCGCCCGCCGAGCCGGCTGCGACCGTCGAGCACCGTCACGTGCCAGCCCCGCCGCGTGAGGCGCCATGCCGCCGCCAGGCCGGAGAGCCCGCCGCCGATCACGACCGCCCGCTTCGCCGGTCGTGCACGCACCAGCGCCGGCACGAGCGTCGCCGGCACCGCCATCGCCCCCACCTGCAACAACCGCCGCCTCGTCAGCATGGGAGGACTCCAGACGTCGCCATGGCAGGTGTCAAGCAAAACGGCCGCTTGACGGTCCGCCGCCCCGGGCATAGCCCCGAAGGTGTGCGGGTCTGGTTGCTCACGGCGTTGCTGCTGACGGCCCTGGCGCGCCGCGCACCGGCGATCGTGCTCGGGGGCGGCCTCGCCGACACCGACTGCACCGTCGCCTTCGGCGGCGTCGACGCGACGGCCGGCCTGAGCGGCGTCGTGTGCCTGGACGGCACCGGCTGCGACCTCGACGGTGTGGTGAACGGCGCCTGCCGCTTCGACGTCGGCGTGTGCCGGGCGGTCGAGGACCCCGGCTGCAATCCGCGCTCGGTGACGCGGGTCGAGGTCGAGGGACTCGCCCTCGACGTCCCGGCGCTCACCGGCGACGCCGGCGTCTGTGGCGAAGCCACCTCGGTGACGGTGCCGACGTCGTCGGCCGTCGGCGTGACCATGCTGGCGCGCGACGGCGACGAGCCGCGCGACGTCGACTACCTGAACGTCTGCTGCGTCGACGCCGCCCGCCCGCTCGACGCCGCGCGCTGCGCGCTGCAGGTCGACCTGACGCTGGCGGGCTGCACCAGCCGCATCCCGCGCAAAGCAGTGCGCGCCTTCACGAAGGCACGGCAGATGATCGACAAGGCCTGGGCCGCGGGTGGCTCGACCCGGCTCGTCGCCCGCGCGCGACGCCAGCTGACACGCGTGCAGAGCGTCGGGCAACGGCTCGCCGACCGCGATCGCTGCGGCAACACGCTGGGCCTGCTCGCCCGTCACGCGCTCGACGTGCTGTAGCGTGTCGTCGCTCGCGGACGCCATCGGCATCGTGCCGGGGACGGCGGGGTTTCGCGCCCTACCTGCGCGCATCGAGCCAGCCGCACCGGGTCTGGTGCGGTGCCGGCCGGTGGCCGTCGGCTGCTGCGGCACCGATCGCGCCCTCATGTCCGGCCGCTACGGCGGTCCGGCGCGCGGCCACGACGACATCATCACCGGCCACGAGACGGTGGTGTGCGCGGAGGAGGCGGCGCCCGGCATCACGCCCGGACATTGGTATGCGCTCGTCGTGCGCGAGCCCGTCGCCGCCACCCCCGCGGCGTTCCGTCGGGCGCCGCACCTCGCACACGACCCGGCCCACTTCGTCGAGCGCGGCTTGTCGGGGCTCGACGGCGGGCTGCGTCCGGCCTTGCGGTGTGCAGCCGACGCGCTCGTTCCCCTGCCCGACGGCCTGCGGCCAGAGCAGGCGGTGTGGGTCGAACCCATGGCGTGCATCGTGAAGGCGGTCCGTGTCTTCGAGCACTGTTGGGCGGGCATCGCCGGCGGCGACGACGAGGTGGTCGCGCGCGCGGCGATCGTGCTCGGTGCCGGCTCGTGCGGCCTGCTCGCCACCGCGCTGCTCCGCCAGCGCGGCTTCGCGGTGACGGCGCTCGACCTCGCACCTGCCACGTCGCCGCGCGCCGAGCTGGTGCGCATGCTGGGCGCGCACTACGTCGTGGCGCCGGGCGATCGTGCCCCGGCCGTTCCCGGGCCCCCGGTCCGTCTCGTGTTCGACGCGTGCGGGAACCCGGTCGCCGTCGAGCGCCTGGCGCCCCTGCTCGGGCCCACCGGAGGCATCGTCGACTTCGGCATCGCCGAGGGCGCACACGCCGCGACGGACGCCATGCGCCGGACCACGGGCAACCAGTTCCGCATCGGCGCCATCAACGCCGGCCGCGACGACTGGCACACCGCGGCCGATGCCGTCGGGCGTCTCGGCCGCGAGCATCCCGCCTTCTTCACTCGCGCGACCGCCGTCGTGGCCGGGCTCGACCTGGCGGCGATGGTCGCGGCACTCGCCGATCCGGCCGTGGTGAAGCCGGTCGTCCTGCCGACCTGATCAGCGCTTCCCGTTCTTCTCGCCGAGCAGGAGGGCACGCGCCTTCGCCAGCTCGGCGCGCTTCGACGGCGGCACCCGCGGGAACGACAGCTTCAGGCTCTCGAGCGTGTCGACCACCGCCGCCGCCACCACCATGCGCGTGAACCACTTGTTGTCCGCCGGCACCACGAACCACGGCGCCTCCTCGGTGGCGGTGTGGCGGATCATGTCCTCATAGGCCGCCATGTAGTCGTCCCAGTGGCCGCGCTCCTTCACGTCGGCGGTCGAGAACTTCCAGTTCTTCTCGGGCGTCTCGAGGCGTTCGAGGAAGCGCCGCTTCTGCTCCTTCTTCGAGACGTGGAGGAAGAACTTGCGGATCGCGTACCCCTGACGGGACAGATAGCGCTCGAAGGCGACGATGTCCTCGAAGCGCTCCCGCCAGACGTGCTTGCCGACGAGGCGCGTCGGCACCTTCTGGCTCGCGAGCAGCTCCTGGTGCACGCGCACCACCAGCACCTCTTCGTAGTACGACCGGTTGAAGATGCCGATGCGGCCGCGCTCGGGCAGACGCCGTGAGGTCCGCCACAGGAAGTCGTGGTCGAGATCCTCGCTCGACGGCTGCTTGAAGGCGTGCACCTCGCAGCCCTGGGGGTTCACGCCCGACATGACGTGCTTGATGGTGCCGTCCTTGCCGGCGGCGTCCATCGCCTGGAACTGCAGGAGCACGCCCCAGCGATCCTGTGCGTAGAGCTTCTCCTGCTGGTCGGCCAGCCACTCGACGCCCTTGGCGAGCAGCTGCTTCGCCTCGTCCTTGAACTCGTCGTCGAGGCCCCGGGTGTCGGCCGGATCGATGTCCTTCAGACGGAACTTCTTCCCATCCGTCACTCGATAGTGTGCGATCAGCCGCTGGGCTCGCTTCAGCATGTGCCGGGAATACACCCCGCGCGTGCCGCCTGCCATGCGCGCTGCGGATGGAATCCGCATGCGGTGGCAGCGTTCCGTCGGTCCATTCGTCCTCGCTGACAGAATTGTCCGCGCCCATTGGCATTCGCCCATGGGACCGCCGTGCGGCGCGCGCACGGCGGTACGCGCGCTACGCGAAAATCCACGGCGACCGCGCGTGGCATGCATCTCGCACAAGCACCTCCTCGCTTCCCATGAACATCCAAAACGAACTTTCACGGAGGAACACACCAATGCTGAGGAACCGGAAGACGCTCTTGATCGCACTGGCCATGACCGCGGGGCTCGGCCTGGCCGGACGCGCGTGGGGTGCGAACGAGCCGTTCGCCGACCTCGACAACGACGGGGTGTTCGGCCCTGGCGACGTCCCGATCGGGAAGCTCATCAACAACGATGGTCAGTTCTCGACCGACAAGGCCGAGGGGGCCTTCAAGCCGCAGGCGGGTCCCGTCGGCATCGTCGTGCCCGACCGCTTCATCGGCAAGAAGAAGGCCGTCGTGCTGAAGGCGAGCGGCGACATCACCGTGCTCGGTGACATCACCGTCCCCGGCACCGGCGGCGTGATCTTCCTGCTCTCGAACGGCGGCGCGGTCCACGTGGCCGACAACGTCCGGCTCTTCACCGACACGATCATCCAGCTGATCGGCCTGGGCGACGTCGAGGTCGGCTCGAGCGTCGAGATGCGCAGCCGGAGCAACAGCTTCGCGATGGTCGCGCTGTCGTCGCAGGACGGTGACGTCAGCGTCGGCACCGACGCCAACATCGGCGCAGCCGGTCTCATCGAGCTCAGCACGGGCGAGGAGACGGGCGGCTCGGTGAGCGTCGGCGAAGGCTCGCGCATCGCTTCGGGCGCCGGCTCGGCACGCCTCACGGCCGGGACCGAGGTGCAGATGGACGGCGTCCGTCTGGCCGCGCGCACCATCGTGGTCGGCTCCTACGCCAGCACCCGCAACGCGCGCGGCACGGGCATGGGCCCGGGCTACGCGTCGGTGCGCAACAGCCAGATCCGCGGCACGGGCGGCGCCGCCTCGGTGCACATCTTCGCCGAGGGTGGTGACGGCAGCACGATCGACATCACCCGCACCAAGGTGCAGGTGAAGGATCGCGACGCGCTCGAGCTCGACGCCGACGTCATCGTGCGCTGACCGCGTCCCTGCGCGCACGTTCGACACCGCGGCCGTCGGACCATGGAGGTCCGGCGGCCGCGCGCGTTTTCAGTGGATGACGCGCGCGGCGCTGATGGCCTGATTGCTGAGGACGAGGAGCGTCTCGCGCAGCGCCGGCGACATCCGGCTCTTCGCGGTGGCCTTGTCCACCTCGAGTACGAACTTCTGGATGGCGGCCTCGAGGCGATCGATCTTCCGGGCGACCTTCGGCGAGAGCCCACGCTGCAGCTCGGCCTGGGTAGCGTTGGCGCGCTGGACGCTCTTGGCAAGCGCCTGCATGAGCTTTGCGCGTGTCTTGCGCAGCTTGGGATTCAGGTCGGCGGGCGCGGCGTCCGTGACGCTGGCGCGGATGGTGGCCAGGCGGCAGAGCACCGCATCGACCGAGATGGCCTCGGTGTACTGACAACCGACGCCGGTGGTGCACGCGTCCGTGGTGCAGACGTTGCCGTCGTCGCAGCTGAGCTGCGAGCACGGGCAACCGGTGGGCTCGAGCGGCTCCCCCGGTTGCGCCGGACAGAGATCGCACGCGTCACCGCGAGTGTCGTGATCCCCGTTCGCCTGATCAATGTTCGAGACGGTCGAACAGTTGTCGCAGGCGTCGCCGAAGCCATCGCCGTCGGCGTCGCTCTGGTCGGGGTTGGCGACGCCTCGGCAGGTGTCGCAGGCATCACCGATGCCGTCGTCGTCGTCATCGGTTTGGTCGGGGTTGTCCGTACCGGGACAGTTGTCTTCGAGGACGACCCGGCTGGGATGGCCCAACGAATCGTAGCGCAGGGAGACCTGTCGCAGCCCGCCGCAGCGGTTCAGCACCGTGATCTCGAGACCGATGCGATCGCCGACGGCCACGTTGCGGTCAGCGAGCGTGCCACCGACCGTCACTGGCAGCAGAAGCGGCTCAGGGACGCCGTTCTTGGGCGCGATGGTGAGACCCTGCAGGTAGGTGTGACCGAGGATGACACGGCCGCCGCCATTGGACGGATTGCGGAAGATCGTCGTGGAGACGTCTGCACAGCCCGGCATGCCGGCCTGGCCGGTCCCGAGGTAAGCCTCGACCGTGATCGCCCCGACGCGGAACTTGCTGGGGCTGGTCGCCGCTGGGGTGAGGAACTCTCCGAGCGCCACAGGGAGACGATCAGGTGCACCCTCGCTGATCTCGCGGAACGCCGTGCGAATCGAGGCGCCCGGGAGGAGCTGGCGCGCCTCGTCGCCGTCACGCAGGTAGAGCGCGGTGTCGTCGGCCGCCCGCACGGGAGCTGCGGCGGCGAGGGCGAGGGCGAGCAGAACCCCACTCGCGGCGATGCGAACGTGCTTCATGGGTGGCTGATATCGAGCAATGGCCATGCCGACTGGATGCCTGTCGAGCCGTGGAAAATCGAGGGGTTGACGAGATGCTGCCCACGATCGTCTCGCATCGACGCACGGAGGCTGCCGCGACCCTGCGTGGTCGCCAGACTCAAGGGAGACTGCTCCGGAGGCCCCGGAGCTCGGCGGACGCCTCGGAGACCAGGTTCTCGAGCAGGACTCCGAGGTCACCAATGACCCGTCCACGACGCATGCCGACCGCCACCGCGCGGGCGAAGGCGTCGACTTTCCGCTGCGCCCGGCGCAGCCGGACACCGGCCCGATCACCGTTTCCGGCAGCCACCACGAGGCTCCGCGTACGCGCCAGCCGCACGAGCTGACGACGGAACGCCCGGTTGCCGCCCACCGCCGCCGGCGGACGCGAGCGCAGGGCCGCTTCGAGCGAATCGACGCGGCAGATGAGCGCCTCGAAGCCGGTCATGGGCGCATCGAGGCAGCTCGCGGGCGGCGGCAGTGTGGTGGTCGTCGTCGAGGTCGTGGTGGTCGGCGAGCCCGGCGGGGGGGGCGGCGGCGGCGGCGGTGTGTCGGAGAAGGACAGGCTGCTCGCCGCGCCGGCGCCGTCGTACAGCAGCGTGACATTGCGCGCGCTCGAGCAGCGGTTGCGCGCGATGACGGACATGCCCAGCCGCTCGCCGACGTCGGCCAGTGTGCCGCTGACGGTGATCGGCACGACGATCGGAGCCGACGCCTGCTTGCGCGGCAGGATCGACGTCGTGACCGCACCCGATGCGACGGGCACCCGCACGTCGCCACCCGTCAACCGATAGAGCTCGACGGTGACGTCGACGCAGCTCTCGATGCCGTTCTTCGCCGTCACGAGGAACAACGCCGCGGATGCGGTGGCGGTCTGCGCGAGCGTTGCCTGCGGCGTGGCGACGAAATCGGCGAGGAGCACGCTCTGGCCGACGGATATCCGCGCCGACACGTCGTCGCGGGGCGTCCCCGCGGTGGGCGCCTCCATGCCGAGGGCGCGCGGTGCACGGAGGAAGCGGGGCGCTTCGACCGCGAGGGCCGGGGCGCACAGCGCACAGACGAGAGCGGCAGCATGCAGCGTTCGGGTCATGCGGCGATGCGGGAGCAACCGATGTGCCGCGCTCCATCACGCAGCGGCGCGGCATTTCGGGGGGCATTCGACGCACGGCTGCGCGCCTCCCGCAGCTGCGCACGAAGCACGTGCGGCATGCGGCGGCTAGCGCTGTGCGGAGCGCAGCGCTCCGATTTCGCTCGTGGCGCCGGTCGCGAGCGCCATCAGCCGACTGCCGAGGATCGCCGGCATGCCCTTCCTCTGCGCGCGCGCCACGCCCTTCTGGAACGTGCGCAGCTGCTTGTTGGCACGACGCAGGTTCGGCGTGACCTTTCGTCCGGTACGCGCCATGGCCATCGCACTGCGCGCGCGCGCGACGGCCCTGTCGAGTTGCGTCGCGCACTTCTTCCCACCGAGCGTCTCGACGTCCGCGGAGGCAAGGGTGCCGTCGATGGTGTCGAGGCGGCAGTCGACCGCCTCGAAGCCCACGAGCGGCAGATCGGTGCATGCGGTGGGTAATGTCGTCGTGGTCGTCGTCGGGAGCGCGGGCTGGGTCGATGACGTCGTGCTGGTGGCGGCGACGGTGCTGCTCGTCGTCGTGGTCGCGGGCACGATGGTGGAGCTGGTGGTGTCGGGGAGCGTGCTCGACGTCGAACTGGTCGTGCTGGTGGTGGTCTGCAGAATCGTGGTCGAGGTCGGCGCACTCGTCGTCGTCGATTCGGGCTCGCTGCTCGATGTCGACGTGCTGGTCGTCGTCGAAGTCGTGGTGTCGGGTACCGTGCTCGTCGTGGTGGTCGTCGTCGTGGTGGTGGTGGTCGTCGTCGTGCAGTTGCCACAACACGCCAAGGCGCCGTTCTGGATGATCTGCTGACCGGGCGTGATACTGCGATCGGGTCCGAGCGTCGGGAAGACGTCGCGCCACTCGAGGACGTTGGCGCTTCCGGCGGTCATGGTGCCGTCTATGGTCATGCCGCTGCTCGCCTGCAATCGGTTGACACCGCGCTCGGGGTCGGCGGTGCCGACGTTGGTCAGGACACTCCCGAACGGCAGTTCCACGTCGCAGGCCGTGATCGTCACCAGACCGGCTCGCGGCGAGGTCGCCGGCGGGAGCAGCGTCGTCCCCGAAGCGAGGATGGCGCCGCTGACGGTCGCCGTGCCGCCGGCTCTGCCGGCGAGCGATCCACCGACGATCCCTCCGCGAACGTCGACGGTGGAGGCGACATCGAGCGACGTGCCCGCTTGCAGGTCGATCTCCCCACCGCGCCCGAAGCCGTTGGCCTTCGAGCTGGCGAGCACCTGCCCGAGGACGATCCCTCCAGCGGCCTCGACGGTAAGCGCGCCGCCGAACCCGTTGGCACCGCCACCCCGAAGATCGAGTGGGCCGCTGACCACGCTCCCGGTTTCAGCGTACAGCTCCACCTCCGCCCCGTACCCATCACCATCGGATCCACCCGAAGATCCGACACCGACGACTCCAGCCGAGAGGGCGACGTTCTCGCGAGCCGCGACGACGACGCTGCCACCAGAGCCCGATCCGTTGCGGCTCTGAACGTCGATGACGCCACCGGACGAGGTGACGACGCTGCCTTCGGCATCGATGTCAACCTCGCCGGCGCCGTAGTCACCGCCCGACGCATTCAACAGTGACGCTACCGTGATCCCACCCGACGAGTAGACCTCGATGTAGCCGCCGTCGGCCAGGATCCCGCCCGACGTGTCGATACCCTCGCCGCCGATCGTGACCGCCGCGTCGCCGAGCAACGTGACGAACCCACCCGAGCCGATCTTGTTCGACGCCTTCGCGCGCAATTCCCCCTGTGAGACCAGAGAGCCGGCGTTGGCCGCGATGGTGATGACACCGGCGCCTTCGTTGGCCGAGACGTCGATCCGCGTGAGGCTTTTGAGCTCGACCCCTCCGCTGGCCTCGAGGCTGACGATGCCACCGTACCCGTCCGTACCGTTGGCGACGATCTTGGCACTCGATTCGAGCGTGATGCTCGAGGCGCGGATGGTGAAGTAGCCGAGCGACTGGACCGTGACGGTCTTACCCGCGGCGATGGTCAGCGCCCGCGTGCCGACGTCCCATTCGGTGCCGGTTGGGACCGTGATCGAGGCGCCGATGACGCAGTCCGCCGGGGCCGGATCCACGCACGGCACCTGCGCCACCACGGGACTGGCCAGAGCGAGCAGCGCGAGCGCGGCGAGCGCGAGGCGTACTCCGGCCATCGAGGTGCAATCAGCAACGCGCATGCCCGCGAATACCCTTATTCCACTACCCACAATCCCGCACATTCGTCGCGCAGGTGCGCGAATCGAGCAATCGTGCAGCGGGGCTGGACGTTGGGGCAGCGCTTCACACGGAACACCCAACGCGGTATGCCGCAGCAGGCGCAGGGGGGCAGACTGTGCCGGGAACGGAGACGTGTCATGCCCCCGAGAGACGATCGCCTCGACGTCTGGCGCGGCCTGTGTCTGATCGACGTCGTCCTGGTCCATCTCGCCTTCAACGGCCTCGGCTTCCCCGGCCCGCTCGACGAGGCCATCAAGCACTGGACCCGATTCGCCGCCGGCGGTTTCGTCTTCCTCGCGGGTCTCACCGTCGCGGTCGCCTTCGGACCGGCAATCGCCCGCTCGGCCGAATCACGGCAACGAACCTATCGGCGATTGTGGCGGCGCGCCGGCCAACTGGTGCTGATCGAGCTGGTGGCATCCGTCGTCTATCGGATGCTCGATCCCCTGCGTTGGTTCCCGAGCGATCCCGACACGCCGCTCACCGACGCGGTCGTCAACCTGGTGCTGCTCCGCCGGCCGGGCGTGATGGGCGGCATCCTCGTCCTCTACGCCGTCCTGCTCGCCGTGGTTCCGCTGCTCTACGAGCTACGACGCCGCGCCGGCGACTGGCCCGTCGCGCTGGCGAGCATCGGCCTCTACGTCGCCGCCGTCGCCACCGGTGGCGCGCTCGCGTGGCCCGACGGCGAGTTCCACGTCGCCTACTGGCAACCCATCTTCGTGGCCGGGCTGCTGTCGACGCGCGGCTTCGACTGGCTGCGCAGTCGCAGCGAACGCGGCCTCGTCGCCTGGGCCGTCACGGCCACGGGTGCCTGGGTCATCGTGTTCCTGCTCCAGCACGGGCCGTCGATGGGCATCGAGGCGCCCGCCCGCTTCCTCCCGCTCGGGTTCGACAAGAAGCCGCTCCAGCCGGGCGCCCTGCTCTGGTACCTCGCCATCGTCCAGGCCGTGTTCGCGTGGACGCTCGTCGCGTGGGAGCGCGTCCTGCGCGACTCGCAGGCGTCGGCCTGGCTGGCGCTGCTCGGCCGGCACAGCCTCCTCTTCTACACAGCCCACGTGTTCACGGAGATCCCGGTGATGGAGCTGGTGTGGAACGCGTGGCCTCCCGCCGGTGTGCGTCTGGCGCTCACGATCGCCGACCTCGGCGTCCTCATGACGCTGTGCGCTGCCGCCGAGGGCTGGCTGCAGCTGCCGGCGATGTCGCCGGCCCGTCTGACGCGTGCCGCCACCGCGACCGCGCTCGCCGGCGTCTGCGTGACCGTCCTGTGGACGGTGGTGCCCGAACGCGACCTGACGTTCACCGACCTCGAGGCGCCGGTCACGCTCGAGCAATGGGTCGACGACGTCGGGCCGGTCGAGCCCCCGCATCGCGACGACGCGACGTCCGACGCGCCGGCGCTCGGCCAGGACGAGACGACGGGGTGATCAGCCGCCGATCTTGCGGACGATCTTCCGCTTCGTGGCGTTGATGGCGGTGAGATCGCGGATGCCGGCCTCGGCGAGGTCGTCGCCCACCATGCGATCGCTCTCGGCCGCGAGCTCGTCCATGTCGACCCACGCGGCATAGCGCGAGCGCGTGCGCTCCGTGATGATGCCCGCCTTGAGCAGCGTCTTCACGAGCGTGCGGAAGACGTTGGTCGACTGCGTCAGCTGTGCGCGACGATCGGCGTCGGTGTACGCCTCCATCACCGCACTGCGCACCCAGGCCGGATCGAGCCCGAACCGCGGGTAGATGAGCCGCTTCTGGTGCGGGTTCACCATGTTGAACAGGAGGTTCGTGAAGCACTCCGCCGCCCAGTCCTCCACCGCGGCGTGCTCGTCGGCAGCGAGCCCAGGCACGGTGGCGTGCGCCCATATCTTCCCGAAGCGGTGATGGAAGGCCTCGTCGGTCATGACGAGCTGGCAGAGACGCCGCAGCAGCGGGTCCTGCGCCACCTTGTGCAGCGACGTGAAGGCGCCCATCGCCAGGCCCTCGACCAGCATCTGCATGCCGACGATCTTCTTGTAGACGACCGGGCTCGCGACCAGCTCCCGCAGCAGCGCGCCGATGGTGTCACCGATCGGGTAGGCGCCTTCCGGAAAGCGGGCGGCCGTGTAGCGCGCGAAGGCGTGGACGTGTCGGGCCTCCTCCCGCGCCTGGTTGGCGGCGTACTCCTGCGCGCCCGGGTCGAGGAACATGTCGCACAGGCTCACCGACAGGCTGAGCGCGCCCTGCTCGCCATGCAGCAGGTTCGAGATCGTCCAGCGCGCGCTCTCGTTGGTGAATTCGACGCGCCGCCGCTCGTCGAGCCGATCCCAGACCGCGGTGTGCGCCTCGATGATGAAGCTCTCGGGCAGGATCGACGCGTCGCTCGACCACGGCGCCTCGAAGTCGATGTAGTCCGGATCCTCCGGATTCCAGAAGTGCTCCTCGGTCCGGGCGATGATCTCCTCGAAGTCGGACGACCGCGTGCCGTAGCGGCCGACGTCGATCATCGCCGGGAAATCGTCGCGGGACACGGTCCGGTAGGTGGGATCGATGGCCATCGATCCGTCATGGGCGACCGTCCGCCGGCGAGTCAAGCCGCCGTCAGAACAGGGTCAGCTGCCGCGGGGCGCCGATGAGCTCGTCGAACTCCTGCTCGCCCGCGAAGCGCAGGATGGCGTCGGCGAGCGGGCGGAGCTGATGGGTCACGTAGTGCTCGTGGTCCGGCGGCGCGGTGAGCGCCTCCACCGGCTCGGGGCCGTTGCGCGTCACGACGTAGGTCACGATGCGGCCGCCCGTGGCCCCCGGCTTGCGCGCCGCCTTCACGTGCGCCGGCGTCGTGCGGGTGTAGGACGCCAGCGCCTTCCGGACCGCCTTGCGGTACGCCAGCTCGGCGTCGAACGTGCCCGCGCGCAGCGCCGTCACGAACTGGCGCACGAAGTCGGCCACCGGCTCGTCCTGCAGCACGCGCAGCAGGAGCTCGCGCTGGAACCGTCGCGCGACGGCGCTCCAGTCGCGCCGCACCGCCTCGAGGCCGGTGATCTCGAGCGCGCCGCCGACCAGGCCGGCGTATCGCTTCTTGCTGCCGGTAGCGCCGCCGCGCACCTCGGGCATGAAGAAGCGCGCGTAGACCTTCTCGAATTCGAGCTCGAGGTGGCTCGTGCACCCGAACTCGTCCTTGAGCGCGTCGGCGACGGCGCCGTCGATCTCGTCGCGGAGCCGCGCGCCGAGCGCGGTCGCGGCAGCCTCGTCGGTGGCGCCGACGTCGAGGAAGAGCGAGTCCGTGTCGCCGTAGACCACCGTGTGGCCGCGTGCCGTCGCCGCCGCGGCGGCGAGCCGGATGACGTGCTGCCCGGCGACGGTGATCGCGTTCGCGACGTCGGGCGAGAAAAGCCGCGACGCCGGCGAGCCGAGCACGCCGAAGAGCGAGTTCATGAGGATCTTCGTCGCCTGGGCGCCGGTGGCGTCGCCGGCGGCGCGCGCTTCTGCCCGCTCGTTCCACAGCTGCGCCACCAGCGCCGGCAGGATGCCGGGCTCGTCGCGACGGAACGCCGCCCCCGACGGGCTCGTCTGCAGCGCCATGCCCGCCCCCGGCGCGTCGACGTAGGTCAGCGGGTCGATGTTGAAGGTGCGGATGAGGCTCGGGTACAGGCTCTTGAAGTCGAAGACGAGGATGTTGCGGTAGAGCCCCGGCCGCGACTCGAGCACGAGCCCGCCGGTGATCGGGGCCGCGTCGCGACGGTCGGCGTCGACGGACGGGGCGACGTGCCCGCGCGCCCGCAGCGCGCGCAGGTAGAGCGAATCGATGGCGGCGATCTGCGCGCTCACGCGGTCGAGCTGCATCCCGGTCTGCAGGCTGCGCCGCACGGTCAACGCGACGAGCCCCGTCGTCTCGAGGATCTCCAGCACGAGCCGCGCATCCTCGAGGTTGTACGCCACCAGGCTCGCGGGATCGTCGCGGTACGCGGCCGCGATCGCGGCGCCGCGATGATCGGGGCCGAAGAGCTTGCCCTTGCCGAGCAGCGTACGCGCCGCGGTTTCGAGCCGATAGTCGTCGAGACGGATGAACGCGCTGCGCATGAGCGCCAGGCCGTCCAGCACCATGCGCCCGTTCATCACGGCGCGCGCCTCGCGCGTGAAGCTCTGGTCGCGCTGGATCTCGAGCTCCTCGTCGTCGCGACCGATCGTCAGGCGCAGCCCGCCACGGTGCGCGGCGGCGAGCAGCACCGTCAGGTCGAAGTCGCAGACGTTCCATCCGGTGAGCACGTCGGGGTCGGTGGTGCGGACGTGGGTCACGAAGGCCTCGACCAGCGCCCGCTCGTCGGGCACCACCGTGGCGCCTGCCACCGGTGCGTCGCCGACGATCCAGACGTGCTCGCCGCCGTGGCCCGCGACTGCGATCGACCACACCTGGCCCGCGTCCATGCTGGTCTCGATGTCGAGCGACAGCACGCGCAGTCGCGGCGTCCACGCCGCCGGTGCGACGGTGGGGTTGTGGTAGACGCGCCCGAGCCCGGGCTGCACCTCGAAGGCGCCGTCGACGGTGAAGGCGGCGCGGACGTCATGATCGATGAGCCAGCGATAGGCGTAACGCAGGTCGGCCTCGTACACCGGCACGCCTGCCCCGATCAGCCGGCGACGGAGCGCCGTCAGGTCGCCCGGCACCGCCACCGACACGCGCGACACCGGTGCGCCCGCGAAGGTGGTGAGCGCCGTCGGCTCGATCGGAAAGCCACGCAGGACTGCGGCGCCGGCATCGGCGCTGCGCACGAAGCAGTAGGGCGTCAGACGATCGTCGACGATCAGCGCCGGCGTGCCGTCGTCGAGCACGGCATGGAGATGGACCGCCGCGCGCCCGGCGCGCATCCGGTACGTCGGCGTCAGCAGGAAGCCGCGCGCGGGCGCGGCGCTCACGAGGTGCCGAACGCTTCGCCGGCGCCCGACGTCCCGACGATGCGCGCGAGCCGCGTCCGATAGTGCGCAAGGCCGAGGGCGGCACAGTGCGCGGCGGCGCGGTCGATGCCGACCGGCTGCTCGCCGCGGGCGAGCGCCACCTCGGCCGCACCGATGATGGCCGCCACCTGCGTCGAGCGCGAGCCGATGTGCTCGCCGAGCGCCAGCGCGTCGTCGTAGCAGCGTGCCGCCTCGTCGAGGCGCGACTGGCGGACGAGCACGTCGCCGCGCACCGACAGCACCATGGCCTGGCGCAGCCGCCCGCCCACGCGTCCGACGAGCTGCGCCGTGATGCGCTCGGCACGCTCGACGTCGCCGATGCCGAGCAGCGCCTCGCCGACGAAGCGGGTGTTGAGCTGCATCATGCCGGCGGCGGCCAGCCCGCGATCCATGGTCTCCACCCAGCGCGACGGATCGGGATGCTCGCCGAGGAGGACGCGACTCAGCAGCCCGATGGAGGCCCCGGTCGCGAGCGCGTTGGCGTTGCCGATCTCCTCGGCGAGCTCGAGGCACATGTCGGCCCAGCGCTGCGCCTCGGCGTAGTCGCCGCGCAGGAAGTGGATCGGCGCCAGCAACGAGCCCACGGCCGATCGCATCGTGCGATTGTTCACCCGCTGCGCCATCGCGAAGGTCTCGGTGGCCGACTCGAGCACGCGATCGAACTCGTCGTTGGCGTAGAGCGTCAGGTCGCGCAGCCAGCGCGTCGACAGGTAGTAGTCGGCGGGACGCTCGCGATCGAGGGTGCGCTCCATCTCGGCGAGGAGCGGCTCGACCCGCCCGAGCGACTGCGCGAAACGCCCATCGGCCGTGTAGTGGATGCAGAGGCCGCGGGAGATGCGGGCGGCGCGGTCGGAGAACCCGTTCGCCTCCGCCACCACCTCGCCGCGCTCCGCCAGCGCGAGCCCGCCGGCGAAGTCGCTGTCGGGACGCATCATCATGATGATCCCGTGGGCGAACAGCAGATTCGCCAGCGCACCGTTGTCGCCGAGGAGCTCGGCCAGCTCACGGCCGCGGATTGTGGCCCGCTCCATGTCGGCGAGGTCGTCGGCCCCGAAGAAGATCGTGAGCCGCGAGGTGGCCTCGATGGCCTCGAGCGCGGCACGGTGGAAATGACCGTCCTCGCGCTCGCCCAGCACGCTCTCGGCGAGCTGCCACGCCTGGCGGTAGAGATTCTGCGCCACCCGGTACGACGGAATGTCCTCGGCGTCGTGCGCGGCGCGCAGCAGCGCCGCCACCGCCTTGGTGTGGTTGTCGCTGCGCACGAAGTGGTGCGCCAGCAGCGCCGCGTGCTCTGGCCCGGGCTCGGGGTCGGCTTCGAGCAGCTCGCCGACGCGTTCGTGGAGCTGGCGGCGGAGCCGCAGCAGCATCGTCTCGTACGCCACCTCCTGCGTCAGGCTCTCGCCGAAGCGCAGCTCGTCGCTGCCGAGCGCCGTCTTGCGGTGGAGGAGGCCACGTCGTTCGGCCTCGGCCAGCTCGCGCCCGACGTCGATGCCCTCGCCGGCGAGCAACTCCTCGAGCTGGCTGCGACGGAACTGCCGTCCGAGCACCGCCGCCACCTGCACGACGCGTTTGGCCGCGGGCGCCAGGCTGTCGAGCCGCGCGGCGATGACCTCCTGCACGGTGCCGGGAATCGGCACGTCGCGCAGCGCGCGGGTGAGGCGCAAGGCACCGTCGGCGTCGGCCACGAGATGGCCTTCGTCGAGCAGCGCACGCACCAGCTCCTCGGCGAAGAAGGGACTCCCGCCGGCCTTGGCGACCAGCACCGGCACCAGCTCGGCCGGCAACGGCCCGCCGGCGGCGTTGCGCACGATGGCGGAGACGTCGGCGTCCTCGAGCGGCCGCAGCACGAACTGCGTCAGCGACGTCGCCACCTGCCACGTCGCCTGGCTGTCGGGCCGGTGCGTGACGACCAGCAGCACCGGCGAGCCCGCGAAGCGACGCAGCAGATCCTGCAGCAACTCGCGCGACGGCTCGTCGATCCAGTGCAGGTCCTCGATGAACATGACGGCGCCGCGCTCGGCGGCGGCGTCGAGCACGAGCCGGGCGACGGCGTCGAACGTCTCGCGCTTCAGATCGTCGGGCGGCTGGTCGACGAGATGCTCGATGGGGAGCGACAGGAAGCGGCACAGGAGCGGGTAGCGGCGCTCGATCTGGTCGTACGGCATGCCGAAGCGCCGCTCGAGCTTGGCGCACGCCGCGGCCTCGGGCTCGTCCCAGTCGAGATCGAACCACCGCGCGAACATGGCGAGGAACGGATGGTACGGCAGCGTCGTCGACATCGACGAGCACCGGCCCTCGAACACCGGCACGTCGGACACGAGGAGGCGCTGGCGGAACTCGTAGAGCAACCGCGACTTGCCGCTGCCCGCGTCGCCCACCACGGCGACGACCTGCGTGCGTCCCTCGGTCGTCAGGCGGTGCCACGCGGCGTCGAGCCCGTCGAGCTCGACGTCGCGGCCGACGAACGGCGTCAGCCCGCGCGCCGCGGCGATGGCCATCGCGGTGACGCCACCGAGCCAGTCGCGCACCGCGTACGCCGCCACCGGATCCGTCTTGCCGCGCACGACGAGCGGCCCCACCGGCTCGACGTCGAAGAAGCCGCGCACGAGACGGTGCGTCGTCTCGCTGATGAGGATCTGGCCCGGCACCGCCAGCGTCTGCAGCCGCGACGCCAGGTTGGTGGTGTCGCCGATGGCCGAGTAGCCCATCTGCCGATCGGGCCCGACGAGACCGACGACGACCGGCCCGGTGTTGATGCCGGTGCGCAGCTGGAGCGTGACGCCGTGCTGGGCTCGGATGCGTTCCGCCAGCGGCTCCATCGCGGTGCGGATCGCGAGCGCCGCCCGCACCGCACGATGCGGCGCGTCCTCGTGCGCCACCGGCGCGCCGAAGAGCGCCATCAGCCCGTCGCCGGCGACGTGGTTCACCGAGCCCTCGAGCCGGTAGATCTCCGGGAACACGACGTCGAGCCAGTGCTCGAGCAGGTCGTTGTAGTCCTCCGGATCGAGCTTCTCGGCGATCGCGACCGAGCCCACGAGATCGCAGAAGAGCACGGTGACCAGCTTACGCTCGCCCTCGACCGCCGCCGGACTCGACACCACCGTTGGCGTGCTGACCTGACGCCGGCGCGCCAGGATGCCGGCGAGCGGATCGACGACCGGCGGTGGGACGTCGCTCCCCGCATCGACCTGCGTCCCACAGTCGGGACAGAACCGGAACGCGGGATCGAGCACCGCGTTGCATGCGCGGCAGTGCGTCGCGGCCTTCGTGCCGCACGCGTGGCAGAACTGCTTGCCGGGGATGAGCTCGACGCCGCACGTGACGCAGCGCATGAACCGGAGCTAGGCCGGCGATCTCCGCAAGTCAACGGTACGCCCGGGACCGATCGGCATTTTCGTGACGCCGGAGGGGCGCACGGCCCCACGCCGGACGGTCCTCGCTCGTGGCATGGCGGTTGCTCTGCCCCCGATGATGGCTCTCCCCGCGACGGCATCGACGCCGCGACGACGCGTCTGGGACCCGCCCTCGCGGTCGCCGGTCCTGGAACGCTTCTACCGCGAGCTGATGGCGGTGGAGTCGCTGCCGTCCGCGCCCGAGGTCGCCCAGCGCATGCTGGTGGCGATCAACCGCGACGACGTCAGCCTGCGGGCGCTGTCGTCGCTCATCGAGCGCGATCAGTCGCTCGCCGCGCGACTGCTCCGCCTCGCCAACAGCGCGCTCTTCGCGGTCCGCACCAAGGTGACGGGCATCTCGCAGGCGGTCACGCTGCTCGGCTTCGCGCGCGTGCGCGATCTGGTGCTCGGCCTGAGCGTCTGGGGAGCCCTCGAGGGCTCCAGCGCCGAGGGCCGCCGCTACCGCAAGCACATGTGGAACCACACCTCCATGGTGGCGGCGGCCGCGAAGCTGCTCGCGGAGCGGACGCGCGGCGCCGATCCGGGCCAGGCGTTCACCGCCGGCCTGCTGCACGACGTCGGCAAGCTCGTGCTGGGCCTGCGCCTCGGCGACACCTACTGGTCGCTGCTCGACGACGCCGTCGAGCAGGGCGGCGCCGCGGCCGCCGAGCAGGAGGCGTTCGGCTGCAACCACGGCATGGTCGGCGGCTGGTTGCTGCAGCTCTGGGGCATGCCGCTGGTCCTGGTCGACCCGGTCGCGCTCCACACCGAGGCCCTCGATCCCGACTACGGGCTCGATCTCGCCGCCATCGTCGCCGTCGCCGACCGGCTGGTGCACTCCACGGACGCCACCAGCGGCGCCGCGCGCCAGGACGTGCTCGACGAGCTGTCCGCCTTCGCCCCCGGGCTGGTCGACGGCAACGTGTGGAAGGAGATCTGGGCGGCGCTCCACAAGGAGCAGCAGGCCCTCGGCGGCATGTTCGGCGACTGAGCCGGTTCTCGCTCGCGTCGTCGCGGTGGAGCCCCTATGATCCCGGTCCGCCCGAATGGACCAGGACCGACCGTCATACGCCTGCGCCATCGCCGACCAGATCGAGGCCGGCCAGCGCAACATCTCCCGGCAGTGGCTCGCCCGACTGACGGAGCTCCTGCCGGTGGACGTGCGCGACGTCTTCCCCTCCGATCAGCTGCTCGACCACATCCCGATCATCATCGAGCAGATCGCCACCTACCTCCGCGCCCCCGACGACGAGGAGTTCGCGGCCAACACCACGGTGATCTCGAAAGCCCAGGAGCTGGGCCTCCTGCGCCACGGCCAGCAGGCGTCGGTGCACCAGATCCTGCGTGAGTACGCGCTCCTCGGCACCGTGCTCGAGACCTTCGTCGTCGACGCCACCCGCGCCCTGCCCCACCCGCCCGCGTCGGACGAGATCTTCGGCGTCACGCATCGCGTGGGCCGTGCCGTGCAGTCGCTGATGCAGGTCACCGTCGACACCTTCGTCGCGTCCTATACCGAGACCATCACCCGCCAGACCGAACAGCTCGGCAGCTTCAACCGCATGGTGAGCCACGAGCTGCGCAATCCGCTCCACACGCTCCAGCTCGTGCTCGGCATGCTCGACGCCACCGACGACGACGAGCTGCCCGCGCTGCGCGCGCGCATCGCGCCGCTGCTGCGGCGCAACGTCACGCGCATGACCGACATCCTGCGCAGCCTGGAAGCGCTCTGTCGCGCGCGCGAGGACACCGACACGCCGACGGTGCAGGTCATCGAGATCGGCGCGGTCGCCGCCGAGGTGGCACGCCAGCTGGCCGACGTCGCCGCCGCACGGGGCGTCGCCATCCGCATCGCGCCGGAGATGCCGGTGGTGAACGTCGACATGGCCCGGCTCGAGCTCGCCCTGATGAACGTGGTCTCGAACGCCATCAAGTACAGCGATCCGGCGAAGGTCGATCGGCACATCGAGATCGACGGCAGCGTCGACGACGGCCGCTGCACCGTCACGGTGCGCGACAACGGCCTCGGCATCCCTGCCGACGTCGTGCCGCACCTCTTCCACCGTCGCTTCCTGCGGGCGCACGGCCATCTCGACGATCAGCTCGGCAACGACGGCTCGGGGCTCGGACTGTCGATCATCCACGAGTGCATCGGGTCATTGGGCGGGACGGTCCACATCGAGTCGACCGAGGGCGAGGGGACGACGGTCGTCATGAACCTCCCAGGTCAGTCGGCCTCCTCGACGGCGAGCGCGACGTAACGCCGGTCAGGTCCCCGTCGCCTGCAGCGCGCTGCGCAGCTCGGGCAACACCACGGTGAAGACGGCACCGGCCCCGGGCGCGCTCTCGACCGTGACGGTGCCACCGAGCGTGTCGACCAGCCGCTTCACGATGTGCAGGCCAAGTCCGACGCCGCCGTGCTTGCGCGTGGACGAGCCATCGACCTGGCGGAACATGTCGAAGATCACCGGCAGCTGGTCGGCGGGAATGCCGATGCCGGTGTCGCGCACCGTCACCGTGAAGGAGCCGGGCGACACGGTGGCGCCGACCTCGACCGTCCCGACGTCGGTGAACTTGAGGGCGTTGCCCACCAGGTTCTTCAGCACCGTCTTGAGCTTCACGCGGTCGGTGGCGACGCGCCGGCCCGCCGGGCCTGGCTGCCACCGCACCTGCACGTCCCGCGATCGCAGCGCCGCCAGCTCCGCCGCGACCTCGGCGAACACCTCGGGCAGCGACACCTGCGCCACCTCGACCGGATCGTGTCCCGCATCGAGCCGATTGAGATCGAGCGTCGCGTTGACCAGCGCCAGCAGCTCGACGGCGCTCCGTCGCGTGGCATCGAGCAGCTCGCGCTGTGCCGGCAGCAGCGGGCCGGCATCACCGTCGGCGAGGAGGTCGCTGTAGCCCATGATGACGTTGAGCGGCGTGCGCAGCTCGTGCGACATCGTCGCCACGAATTCCGACTTGAGACGGCTCGCCGCCTGCAGGTCACGGATCAGGCGCGCGTTCTGCATCGCGATGGCGGTGGCGTGGGCGATCCCGAGCGCCAGCCGTCGCTCGCGGGTCGAGAACGGTCCGCGCCGGCCGTTCCAGGCGTAGCCGAGCACGGCGATGACCGCGTCGCCACGCAGGATCGGCGCATACATCGACGAGGTCACGCCGAAGTAGGCCATGATCTCCGGCGGCACCAGCGACTGATGGCGCGTGTCCGCCAGCTCGACGATCTCACCGTCCTGGAAGCGCGCCACCAGCGGCGTGCTCTCGACCCCGAACTCGAGCTGCTTCAGCTCCGTGGCGACGTCCGGCGCGAGACCGACGGTGGCGATCATCCGGTACGTCCGGCGGGCGTCGTCCCAGGCGTAGGTCTCGCTGCTGGTGCAGCCGAGCGTCTCCACGGCGAAGCGGTTGACGCGCTCGAGCATGTCGGGCGCGTCGAGATGCGCGCTCAGCAGCTGCCCGACCGCCGTCAGTGCGGCCGCGGTCTCGGCCTCCTCGCGCAGCAGCACGGTCTGCACGAACGTGTCGCGCCGCGAGCGCTCGTGGAACGCGGCACCCGCGATCGACACGATGGCACCGACGGCGAGACCGAGCACCGGAAACGCCACGCCGTCCGGAATCGTCAGGTGCGGCAGCGCGAGCACGAAGGTGCCGACCGTGGTCGACGACAGCACGGTCTGCGCGCGCCATCCCCACGGAATCAGCAGCGCCAGCGTCGTCAGCATGCAGACCTGGGCCATGGCGAGGCGCTCGGCGAGCCCGCCGACGACGAGGTTGTAGGCGTTCATCTGGGCGGCGAGGCCGCACATCAGCGTCGTCGCCACCACGATCGGCCGCGACCGTAGAGGCGACAGGCGCAGCACCCCCACCGCGAACAGGCACGCCAGCACCTCGGTGGCGAAGAACTGCAGGATCACCCGCGTCCGCTCGACGTGGTTCACGTGCTCGAGGAGGCACGCGACCGCGACGAACACGAGGAAGAGTACGGCGCCCAGCTCGACGCGGATCCGCACCACCGCCTGTCGGTCGGCCTCGTAGGCCGCCGTCAGGTCGAGCCTGTCGTGTCGTGCCCCCGGCATGGACGTCGTCGATTCAGCATCAACTGTGCCAGCCGATGCACGTCCCCGACGCCGGCCCCGGTGGGTCCCGGTCGGACGCGGGTGCCAATTCCTTGACGCGGAGGCGGGTCTGGAGCGCCCCGGACTCAGCCCTTTGCGCGCGCCGCCATCGCCTGCGCCTTGGCCCAGCGATAGTCGGGCTTGCCGCTCGGGCTGCGTACCATCTGCTCGACGACCACGGTCGCCTTGGGGAGCTTGTAGCGGGCGAGGTGCCGCGCGACGAACTCGGCGAGCTCGGCGTGCTGCACCTGCATCCCCTCGCGCGGCTGGACGACGGCGTTCACCTGCTCGCCGAAACGCTCGTCGGGCGTGCCCACCACCACCGCGTCGTAGATCGCCGGGTGCTTGCGCAGCACCTGCTCGACCTCCTCCGGGTAGATCTTCTCGCCGCCGGAGTTGATGCACACCGAGCCGCGGCCGAGCACGTTGATGGAACCGTCGTCGAGGAAGGTGGCGTGGTCGCCGGGCACGGCGTAGCGCGTGCCACCGACGGTGGGGAACGTCTTCGCCGTCTTCGCCGCATCCTTGTAGTAGCCGAGCGGGACGTGGCCGGCGCGCGCCAGCCAGCCGGTGTCGCGCGAGTCGCTCGGCAGCGGACCGGAGAGGTCGTCCTTCAGGACGAGCGTGTTCGCCATGGCGAACTTGCCGGTCTGCGCGGTGTCGCCCGCACGCGTCGCGTGCGAGCCGTGCGCGCCGGTCTCCGACGAGCCGAAGCCGTCGATCACCATCGCGTGCGGAATGTGCTCGATCAACGCCTCCTTCATGTGTGGTGACAGGATCGCGCCGCCCGAGCCGATGACGAAGAGCTTCGACAGGTCGTACGACTTGCGCTTGAGCTCCTCGACGAGCGGCCGCGCGAACGCGTCGCCGACGAGCGTCAGCGTGTTGCAGCCCTCGCGCTCGACGGAGCCGAGCACGTCGACCGGATCGAGCTTGTCGGGCCGCCCCTGCAGCACGACCGTACCACCCTGGTGGAGCGCGCCGAACGCGAGCCACTGCGCCGCCCCGTGCATCAGCGGCGGCGTGGTCATCACCCGCATGAAGCCGCCGTTGGCGGTGGCGTTCTCGGCCAGCTCCTCGATGGTGGCGGGTCCGGGCATGCCCGGCGCACCGCCCGTCATGGCGCCGTGGAAGATGTCCTCCTGGCGCCAGAGCACGCCCTTCGGCGCGCCCGTCGTGCCACCGGTGTAGAGGATGTAGAGATCGTCGGCCGAGGGCGTGACCGGCGGCGCGTCGGCGGAGGCGCCGGCGAGCGCGGTCTCGTAGTCGACCGCTCCCGGCAGCAACGCTTCGCCGCTGTCGTCGGCGACCTGCAGGAGCAGCCGCACCTTGGGCATGCGATCACGGATGCGCGCCAGCGTCGGCGCGTACCGCGCCTCGTAGATCAGGGCCGCGGCGTCGGAATCGGTGAGGAGGTAGAGCAGCTCGTCCTCGACGTAGCGGTAGTTGACGTTGAACGGCGCCACCCGCGCCATGAACGCACCGAGCATGCTCTCGAGGTACTCGGGACGGTTCAGCATGTAGATGCCGAGGTGGTCCTGCCCCGACTCGTGTCCCGCGAGCTGCGCGCGCTCGGTGTGACAGCCGAGGCCCGCCGCGTGCAGCACGTTGCCGAGACGACGCGCGCGCTCGGCCACCTGCGCGTAGGTGAGACGGCGGGTCGGGGTGACGATGCATTCCCGATCGGGGTTGCGGGCGGCGATGGCCTGCTGCGCGAGTCCGAGGTTCATGGGGCGGAACCAACAAGAATCCGCCCGGACGCGCAACCCGCGGCGCGTCGATTGACGCCGGCGCGGCAACCAGGCTACGCGCCGCGGATGCGCTCCGTATGGATCCCGAAGCCCGGCCCGCCCGAGGTGCTCGAAGTGCGGGAGGTGCCCGATCCCGTCCCCGGATCCGGCGACGTCCTGATCCGCGTGCGCGGCGCCGGCGTGAACTTCGCCGACGTCTCCGCCCGGATGGGCATGTATCCCGACGCGCCGCCGCGGCCGTGCGTCGTCGGCTACGAGGTGTCGGGGGTGATCGAACGGCTCGGCAGCGGCGCCGACGGCACGCTCGCCGAGGGCCAGCAGGTGCTCGCCCTCACCCGCTTCGGGGGCTACGCCGAGAAGATCGCGGTGCCACAGGCGCAGGTCTTCCCGATGCCCACCGGCATGTCGTTCGAGGAAGCCGCCGCCATCCCGGTGAACTACCTCACCGCGGTCCTCATGCTGTACCGCTTCGGCAACGTGCAGGCGGGCGAGCAGGTGCTCGTACACGCCGCCGCGGGCGGCGTCGGCATGGCGGCCATCCAGCTGTGCAACGCCGTCGGCGCCGAGGTCATCGGCACGGCGTCGGCATCCAAGCACGAGGCGCTCCGCGCCGCCGGCGTGAAGCACTGCATCGACTACCGCACCGAGGACTTCGAGGCGGCGGTGAAGCGCATCACCAACGGGCGCGGCGTCGACATCGTCCTCGACGCCACCGGCGCCTTCCGCAAGAGCTACCGCTGCCTGGCGCCGCTCGGACGGCTCATGTGCTTCGGGCTCTCGAGCGCGTCCGCCGGCACCGAGCCGAGCAAGCTGCAGGCGCTGAAGAGCATCCTCGCCATCCCGATCTTCCATCCGATCCAGCTCATGAACGCCAACAAGGCGGTCGTCGGCGTGAACCTCGGGCACCTCTGGGACCACATCCCGATGCTGCGTCGGGAGATGCTGACCCTGCTCGACGGCTGGACGAAAGGCACCATCAAGCCCGTCGTCGGCAAGACGTTCCCGCTCGTGCAGGCGGCGGCGGCGCACCGGTACATGCAGGAGCGGCAGAACGTCGGGAAGGTGATCCTCACGTCCGACGCGTAGCGCGTTGACCCTCGGCGCCGGACCGTCGTAGGCGGACGTCATGCGTTCCCTCTACGCGGCCCTCGTGGCCACGGCCCTTTCGAGCCTCCCCGCCGACGCCGCGCCGGCACGCGACTTCCGCTGCACCGACGGCCAGTTCGTCGTCTCCGGGGGCGGTGCCCTGCTGCCCGGGGGCGGCACCGAGCCCGACGTGGTCGTCCTCGACGGGCGCTCGGTGACGATTCCGGGCGCCTGCGGGCGGGCGACCGCGCGCGTGAAACGCCGCCCGGACGGTTTCCGCGTGCGTGCCCACTGGCGTCGCTGCGGCGAACGCGGGCGCCTCGTGCGCCTGATCGCCATGGTCGACGCCGGCACCTGTCGCGCCATGACGGGCCGGCTGCGCACCGCCGACGGCGACGCCACCTTCGCCGCCGAGCGTGCGGTCCGCACCCTGGTGTTCTCGCGCACCACCGGCTTCCGCCATCCGTCCATCGCCGACGCCAAGCGCGTCCTCGGCGCGCTGCGGCCGTCCGACGGCATCGTCACGACGCTCACCGAGGACCCGACGCAGTTCACCGACGACGTCCTCGACGGCTTCGACGTGGTGCTGTTCGCGAACACCACCGGCGACGTCCTCGACGAGGCGCAGCAGGCGGCGATGGAACGCTTCGTCCGACGCGGCGGCGGCTGGGTCGGCGTGCACTCGGCCGCGGACACCGAGTACCAGTGGCCGTGGTACGGCCGGCTCGTGGGCGCGTACTTCACGAGCCACCCGCTGCTGCCGGTGACGGTCACGGTGACGACGGAGGACGACACCCATCCGTCGACGGCCCACCTGCCGCCGACGTTCGCGTGGACCGACGAGATCTACAATCTCGACCGCAACCCGCGCGCCGACAACGTCATCCTGCTGACGATCGACGAGAGCGGCTTCATCTATCCGAACTTCCCCGGCGGTCCGTCGATGGGCGCCGACCATCCCGTCGCCTGGTACAAGGAGTTCGACGGCGGCCGCAGCTTCTACACCAACCTGGGCCATCGCCCCGAGAGCTGGGACGACCCGCGCTTCCGCCAGCATCTCCTCGCCGGCATCCGCTGGGCGGCCGGACCGGTGGCCTGGAGCCGCGTCGTCCTCACCGGCGACGCGAGCAACCCGCTCGCACTCGCCGTCGCCCCGGACGGCGGCGTCTACTACATCGAGCGCACCGGCGAGGTGAAGCTGTGGAGCCCGACCACCGGGCGCGTCACCGAAGCCGCCCGGCTCGACGTCGACACCAGCGCCGAGAACGGCCTCCTCGGGATCGCGCTCGATCCGGGCTTCGCCACCAACCGGCGCGTGTGGCTCTACCACTCGACGCCGGTGGCCGATCCGCCGCCCACGGGCCGCCCGCCCGGCGACAACGTGCTGTCGCGCTTCACCGCGCGCGCCGACGGCACGCTCGACATGGCGTCGCGCACCGACGTCCTCACCGTGCCGAGCGAGCGCGAGTGCTGCCACGAGGGCGGCTCGGTGGCGTTCGGTCCCGACGGCACGATCTTCCTGTCGGTCGGCGAC
This sequence comes from uncultured Binatia bacterium (SeqCode), assembly GCA_964404165.1. GTDB lineage: Bacteria > Desulfobacterota > Binatia > DP-6 > DP-6 > DASYLJ01. The sequence goes on from CAYOIZ010000021.1 coordinate 68,740, forward strand.
AACACCAACCCGTTCGGCGCCTCCGAGGGCTCGGCACCGCTGGACGAGCGCCCCGGCCAGGAGCACTTCAACGCGCAGCGGACGGCGCAGAACCCGTTCGATCTGCGCGGCAAGATCCTGCGCATCAACCCCGACGGCAGCATCCCCGCGGGCAACCTCTTCCCGCCCGACGGCAGCGAGGGCCGCCCGGAGATCTACACGATGGGCTCGCGCAACCCGTACCGCACGGCGATCGACCCGCGCAGCGGGCGGCTCTACTGGGGCGAGGTCGGTCCCGACGCCTTCGAGGACTCACGCCGCGGGCCGCGCGGCTTCGACGAGATCAACGTCGCCGACTCGCCCGGCAACTACGGCTGGCCCTACTGCGTCGGATTCAACCTGCCGTACGCCGACTACGACTACGCCACCGACTCCGTGAGCGGCGCGTTCGACTGCGCGCCCTACCGGCCGGCGGTGATCGCCTACGACTACCTGAACCCGTCGTACCTGGCGCTCGGCACCGCGTTCCCGTCGGAGGGCGAGGCGTTCACCGGCCGCACCGCGATCGCGGGCACCTTCTACCACGCCCCCGCCGGCGCGCCGTACGCCTTCCCCGTGCCGTACGCCGACACCATGATCATGACCGACTGGACGCGCGACATCCTGGCGTCGGTCGACGTCGCGGCGAACGGCACGCTCGCGCACCTGCGCCGCCTGCTGCCGTGGGAGACGTTCCTCCGTCCGATCGACCTCGACGTCGGTCCCGACGGGGCGCTCTACGTCATGGAGTACGGCAGCGGCTACTTCGGGGACAACCTCGACGCGCGCGTGTCGCGCATCGAGCATTCCGCCGTCGGGCGGCTCAAGCCGATCGCCGTCGTCACCGCATCCACCACGGCGGGACGCGGGCCGCTCACCGTCACGTTCTCTTCCGACGGCTCGCGCACGCCCGGCCAGGGCGACCGCATCGCGCGCTGGGAATGGGACATCGACGGCGACGGGCGCCCCGACAGTCGCGCCGCCACGCTGACGCACACGTTCGGGCGCGACGGCGTCTACCCGGTGTCGCTCGTGGTGGTGGCCGACTCCGGCGAGCGCAGCTTCCCGGCCGTCGCGGAGATCGTCGTCGGCAACACGCCACCCGAGGTCACGATCATCTCGCCGGCGAACGAGGCGACGGTGGCCGCCGACTCGGTGGTGACCCTGCGCGGCACCGGCATCGACGCCGAGGACGGCGTGGCCCCCTGCAACGCGCTCACCTGGGACATCCGGCTCGGCCACAACGCGCACTCGCATCCCTTCGCGACCCGCAACGGCTGCGAGCCCACGTTCCGCGTCGTCGTGCCGAACAGCCATGGGGCGGCGGGCAACCTCTTCCTCGCCATCGAGCTGACCTGGACCGACGGCGGCGGCCCCAACGGCGAGCCGCCCCTCGTCGGCCGGCAGGGCATTCGCGTCAACGTCGGCCCGCACGGCTCGCCGAGCGGCGCCTTCCTCGAGCCGTGACGATGGACGACGCCCACGTCCGCATGGAGATCGCCGACGGGGTCGCGGTGCTGACGCTGCATCGTCCGGAGCACCGCAACGCCTTCAGCGGTCGCATGGCCGAGGAGCTCGGGGCCGCCTACGCACGCTGTGACGCCGACGACGCGGTCCGCGCCGTGGTGCTCACCGGTGCCGGGCGCGCCTTCTGCACCGGTGCCGACCTCGGCGCGGGCGCCGACACGTTCGCGCGCCGCGACGAGCCCGGGTTCAGCGCCGCCGGCGTCACGCCCGCGGCGTGGGACGTGCGCAAGCCGGTCATCGCCGCCGTCAACGGTCACGCCGTCGGCATCGGGCTCACGCTCGCCATGCAGTGCGACATCCGTCTCATGGCGCTCGAGGCGCAGTACGGCTTCGTCCACGTGCGGCGCGGCGTCCTGCCCGACGCGCACTCGCACTGGAGCGTGCCGCGGGCGATCGGCTTCGCGCGCACCGCCGAGCTCTTCCTCACCGGCCGCCTCTTCCGCGGCGACGAAGCGATGGCGCTCGGCGTCGCCAGCCGCGTCCTGCCGTCGGTGGAGGTCCTGCCCGCGGCCATGGCCATGGCCCGCGACATCGCGGTGAACGTGGCGCCGCTGTCGGCGGCGCTGTCGAAGCGGCTGCTCTGGGAGGGACATGCGCAGACGCGCGAGGAGATCGGGCGCAAGGAGACGGCGCTGCACCACGTCGTCATGGGACGGGCGGACGCGCTCGAGGGCGTGATGGCGTTCCTCGAGCAGCGCCCGCCGCAGTGGCAGCTCAGCGTCGCGCGTGACTGGCCCGAGTGGCCGTGCTGAGCGGCGGCGCGTCGTCGAGCGTCGTACGGATCGCCGCCAGCACCCGATCGGGGTCGGACCGCCGCATGTAGTCGGTGGCCTGGTCGATCCAGCGCACGGTGCCCGTGGCGTCGACGAGGATGGTGGTGGGAATCGGCAACGGGATGATCACGCCGGGCCTGGGCGCGAAGTTCTTCGGGCTGCGCAGGTTGTAGCGATCGGTGATCACGAGCGACGGATCGGGCACCATCGTCGCGCGCAGCCCGTGCTTGTGGCGTCCGGCCCGGATCCGGTCGGCGGTGTCGGCGCACACGGTGACGATCGCGATGCCACGCGCGTCCAGCTCGGGACGCAGCTCCTCCCAGCGGCGCAGCTCGGCGGTGCAGTACGGACACCAGTGTCCGCGGAAGAACTTCAGCAGGAACGGCCGTCCACGCAGACTCGCGACGTCGAACGGCCGGCCGTCGGCGTCGGTGGCGGTGAACGGGACGACGGGACCGCCCACGGCCACCGCCGGCGTCAGGGCCGGCTGGCCACTGGCGGCGGAGAGCGCCACGAACGCGACGCCGCCGACGACGGCGACCGCCGCGGCGATGCCGCCGGCCGTGCCGGTTCCGAGGACGAACGCGGCGATGCCGAGCAGCGCCGCGAGCCCGCAGGCGGCGACGAAGCCACGCGTGTCCTCCGGGATGCGCACCTGCTGCATCAGCTGGAGCCAGCGGGCGCCGGCGACGAGGATGATCGCCGCCGCCATGAAGCCGAGCAGCGATCCGGTCGTGAAGGTCGTGGCCATCGGTCCTCCTTTTAGGTACAGTGTACGTAGAAACCAGGCCGCCGCGGCCGCGTCAAGAGGGATCATGGGACGACGAGCGAAGTTCTCACGCGCGCAGCTGCAGGCCGCCGCCCTGGCGATCGTCGACGCCGAGGGGCTCGCGGGCCTCTCGATGCGCACCCTGGCCACGGCACTCGGCACCGGGCCGATGACGATCTACAACCACGTCACCGATCGCGCCGACCTCGACGTCCTCGTCGTGGAAGCGGTCCTCGCGACGGTGCGTCGTCCGCGGGCGCGGCCCGACGACTGGCGCGCCGAGACGCGCGACATCGCGACGGCGATGTGGCGCGCCGTGCGCGCGCACCCGCACGTGATTCCACTGATCCTCACCCGCCGCAGCCGCTCGCCGGCGCTGCTCGACGCCTCGGAGGCGATGCTGGCGGCGCTCGCACGCAGCGGACGCTCCGGTCAGGCGCTGCTGGTCGCCTTTCGCGCGGTGACGGCGCTCGTCATGGGCTTCGCGCAGGTGGAGCTGGCGGGTCCGTTGTCGGTCTCGGCGGGCGAGACCCCCGCGGTGGTGATCGGCCGCATGCGCGGGCTGCCGGAGGCGCAGTACCCCCGCCTGATCGAGATCGCCGGCGCCGCCGTCACCAGCAAGGCCGAGCGCGAGTTCCGCGCCGGGCTCGACGCGCTCCTGGCCGGGCTCGCCGCCGAGGTGTGACCGGCATCACCCGCCGAGCGACGACACCTGCTGGCGGCGCGACTCCATCATCGCATCGAGCGTCGACGCACCTTCGCCCTCGCAGCTGACGTCGCAGAAGAGATAGCCCTCGCTGCACTCGCCGAGCGTGCCGACCTCGATGGCTGCGTCCTGCTGGTCGAACGGAGCAGGGAGGACGTAGCGCCCGTCGGCGCGGGGGCGGATCCGGGTATCGAGGTCGAAGCCGGCGGGACCCACGGACCCGCACGCACCCCACCGCCTCCCGTTGTCTACTCTCGTGACCCGATCGTTCGAGCTGTAATGGCGTGCTACGACGCTCGGCGTGGCGCGCACTGTTCGCATACTCGTGCAGACGACGATCGCCTTCGATCCTGAGGATTGGTCGGTGGAGCGGTTGTCGCTGATGACGGACTACCTTCGGTCGTTGCGTGAGGACGGCCTGTCGTTCGAGGTCACGGCCCGGAATCGTGAGGCTGTGGCTGGCGGGGACGATCCAGTGCTGGTTGCGCTCGATCGATCCAGGTTCGACGAGGTGTGGTTGTTCGCGCTCGACGGGGGGCACGGGCTGACGGCACGGGAATGTGCGGCGATCACGCGGTTTCGGGAGGGTGGTGGCGGCGTTCTCGCGACGCGGGATCATCAGGACATGGGATCGTCGCTGTGCACGCTCGGCGGCGTCGGCGCCGCGCACTTCTTCCACTCACGGTCGCCGGAACCGGATCGCGAGCGACAGGTCCCCGACGACGTCGGGACACCCTCGATCTCGTGGCCGAACTACCACTCGGGGTGGAACGGCGACTACCAGCGCATCGTCGCCGTCGCACCGACGCACGAGCTGCTGCGACGCGCCTCCGGCGAGGCGATCGAGTTCCTGCCGGCGCATCCGCACGAAGGGGCCGTCGGGGTGCCGGCCGGCGAGACCGGCGCGCGCGTCGTGGCGCAGGGGACGAGCAAGACCACCGGACGCTCGTTCAATCTCGTGGTCGCGTTCGAGCGCGTGCATCGGCCGGACGGCACGCTGCTCGGACGCGGCGTCGCGGACTCGAGCTTCCACCACTTCGCCGACTACAACTGGGACACGGCCATGGGAGCGCCCGCGTTCGTCGACGAGCCACCAGGCGACGGCATGCAGACCCAGCCGCACGCCCGACCCGACGTCGAGCGCTACGTGCGCAATCTCGCCGTCTGGCTCGCGCCGTCGCGCTAGGCAGGGCGCGACTGCACGTACTCGACGACGCGGTACGGGCCGGTGCGCCCGATGAAGCGGTCGATGTCCTCGCGGATGATGCGCTCGCCCTCGGCGCTCGCGAAGAAGCCCTGCGCCAACACCTCGAGGGACGGGAAGTGGATCTCGGCGATACCGTCGAGATCCGGACCGCTGCTGCCGAGCCGCTGCTCGACGACGTTGGTGACGTAGCGACACATCGCCGGGTGGTGCTGCTTCGCGAGCGGCACGTGCCGCCCGAGCCAGTGCTCGACGAACTGCTCGTGGCTCATGTCGGGACGGCGCCACAGCGGGCAGATCATCTTGACGCCGGGCGACGGCGCGCCGAGCGGCGCCCGCACGCACTCGTCCTTCTGCACGTGCTCGGTGGTGACGTAGGCGTCGGCGCCAGCCATGAAGCCGGCGACGTCGCGTTCGACGATCGCGCGGCCGTCGTCGGAGTCGTAGAGCCGGTCGCGGAAGTCGTCGAGCGAGTCGAACCAGAGCTGCCCCACGCTGTCGATCGGATCCAACCCGGGCGGCACCTGCTGGACGACGTTCACGGTGTAGCCGCGCATGGTGGGATGGTGGCGCAGCGCCAGCGGGACGTGGCCACGGAGCAACAGGTCGGCGTAGCGCTCGGGCACGAGCTCGGGACGGCGACGGCAGAGGAAGATCAGCTTGACCATGTGTCGAGCGTGTCCTGGTAGAGGCGTTCCACCTCCGCCACGTGCTGGTCGATGTCGTGCACCGTCCAGGTGCTGGTGTCGATCGGCGGGTGCACGACGACGTCGACGGTGGCGGGCCGCGCCACCACGGCGTGCTTCGGCAGCGCGTCGAGCGAGTTCATGAAGACGATGGGCACGATCGGCACCTTGCCGGCCATGGCAATGTGGAACGCGCCTTTCTTGAACTTGCCGAGCCGGCCGGTGCTGCTGCGCGTGCCCTCCGGCGCGATCGCGATCGACAGCCCCTCGCGCAGCGCCTGGACGGCAGGCCGCAGCGCGTCGATGGCACGCTTGCTGTTGGTGCGGTCGATGAAGACCGTCCCGACGAGCGTGAACGCCGGTCCGAAGATGGGGTTCTTCTTGACCTCCTGCTTGCTGATGCCGACGAAATCACGGTGCAGCATCTTGCACAGCAGCAGTACCTCGACGGCGCTCTGGTGGTTGAACATGAACACCGCCGGCCGATGCGACCACAGGTGCTGTTCGCCGTGCACGCGCAGCCCGATGCCGGCGAGCGCCGTGCCCACCTCGCCCCACGTGCTGGCGGCGATGTTGACGAACGGCCGCCAGCGCCACTCGAGCGCTGCCGCCGGCAGGCCGAGGAGCATCGACGGCACCAGCGCGCCGATGGCGAGCGAGGTGCGCAGGACGTCGGTGACGCTCGGCAGGCCGCGGGTGTGGAACGTGCGCTGCGGCCAACCGCGCTGGGCCGCGATGCCGGCCAAGGTGCGGTTCGGGTTCGTCGGCCGCGGCCGGCCGACGCCTTCGAGCAGCGGCAGGTCCTCGTGGCTGTCGGTGTAGAACCAGCTGTCCTCGAGCGCCACGTCCTCGCGCATCGCCAGATTGCGCGCCGCCAGCAGCTTGCCCTCGCCGTAGCAGGTGGGCCGCACGATGCCGCCGGTGAAGCGGCCGTCGGCCACGTCCAGATGCGTACAGAGGACGTGGGGGATGCCGAGCTCGCGCGCCAGCGGCTCGACCTGGTAGCGCGTCGCCGACGAGACGATCGCCATCGTGTGGCCCTTGCGACGGTGCGCCGCCACGATGGCACGCGCCTCGGGGTAGATGTCGCCGGCGATCTGCTGCTCGAAGAGCCGCTCGCCGATCTCGACCAGGGACGACTCCAGCTCCCCGCGCAGCAGGGCCGCCGCTTCGGTGAGAAGCCCCGAGAACCCGAGCTGGCCGAGCTGGAACCGCAGCCCGGCCAGGGAGGTCAGCGCCAGGCCGCTCGGACCGATCCGTCCACGGAACAGTGCGTCGGAGAAGAAGGCGAACACCGAGAACCCCGCCACCAGCGTTCGGTCGAGGTCGAAGAAGGCGCCGACGTGCGGCCCCTCCGGCCCCTGATCGATCTCACGCGTGAGGTCGGAGTACGCCACGGCGCGGAAGATAGCGTTCCGGGGTTCGGCGGGTCCAGCCTCGGCGCTACCACCCGCGACGGCGATCGTCGTAGTATCCGGGCCTTCATGCCGCGCGCGCACCAGGCCCAGCAGGTCGACGCCGTCACCGATCGGCGCGTCGTCTTCCTGTTGGACGCCTGCAGCGGGGTCGAGCAGCGCCTGCTCCTCGACTGGATCACCGAGCATCACGCGCCCTCGGGGATCAGGTGGGACGCGATCCCCATCCCACCGTCGCGGCGCCGGCGCAGGCGCCGCACCCCACGGCTCGACCCGCGACTCGAGGCCTGCCTCGCTGCCGACGACGATCCCCTGCTGACGCCGCTGCGCGTCGCCTGGTTCACCCCGAAGAAGAAGCGCGGCGCGCTCCGTACCCTCGGCCGCCTCGTGCTGCTCGGCGATCCGCGCGATCCCGGACGCGCGCGCCAGTGGCTGGCGTCACGCACACCCGAGCGCTTCCAGGTCGTCGCCGGCGACGCGGCGACGGTCACCGAGCTGCGCGACCGCTGGGTGCATGCCGGCGGGCCGGGCTCGAGCGAGACGACCGGCCTCGCCGAGTTCGTCGCACGGCAGGCGGCGCTCGCCCTCGAACGCGCCGAGCGCCGCCTGCGCGGCCTGCGCTACAAGGTGCCGCGCTTCGTCGGGGAGGACATCCTGGCGCGCCCGGCCTTCCGTGGCGGCATCGCGCGGCTGGCGCACGAGGTCGGGAAGCCCGAAGCCGAGGTGCTGCACGAGGCGCAGGGCTATCTGAAGGAGATCCGCGCCACCCACAGCCCCTACGTCATCGACCTGACGGCCAAGCTCATCCACCAGCTCTACACGCAGGGCTACGGCGAGTCGCTGCACTACGATCGCGCGCAGCTGGCGCGCATCTACGCGCTGGCGCAGCGGCATCCGGTGGTGTTCCTGCCGTCGCACAAGTCGAACCTCGACCACCTGGTGCTGCAGTACGCGCTGCACGAGAACGGCCATCCGCCGAACCACACCGCCGGCGGCATCAACATGAACTTCTTCCCGGTGGGGCCGCTCATCCGGCGCAGCGGCGTCTTCTTCATCCGGCGCACGTTCAAGGACAACCCGGTCTACAAGTTCGTCCTGCGGCACTACATCGACTACCTCATCGAGAAGCGCTTCTCGCTCGAGTGGTACATCGAAGGCGGGCGCTCGCGCTCGGGCAAGCTGCTGCCGCCGCGGTTCGGGCTGCTCGCCAACGTCGTCGACGCCTATCGACGCGGCAAGAGCGAGGACGTCCACCTGATTCCAGTGGCGATCGCCTACGACCAGATCCAGGACGTCGGGGCGTACACCGCGGAGCAACGTGGCGGCGCCAAGCAGCGCGAGAGCTTCGGCTGGTTCGTCAACGTCGTGCGCGGGCTACGCCGTCGCTTCGGCGACATCCACATCCGCTTCGGCGAGCCGGTGTCGCTCGCCGGCATGCTCGGGCCCCCCGATCCGCACGCCGAGCCACGCACCGAGTCCGAGGAGGACGAGCAGACGATCGCGGTGCAGAAGCTCGCGTTCGAGGTGTCGGTACGCATCAACAACGTCACGCCGATGACGCCGACGTCGCTGGTCGCCCTGGCGTTGCTCGGCCGCGGCGATCGCGCCCTCAGCGTGCCGGAGATGGTGGTGGCGCTCGGCAACCTCGTCACCTACATCCGTCGCCGCAAGCTGCCGACGACGATGGAGATGGACCTCGACACCGAGGCAGGCGTGCAGCGCACGCTCGACACGTTGGTCGAGAGCGGCGTCGTCAACCGCTACGCCGAGGGGCCGGAGCCGGTGTACGCCATCGCCCCGGACCAGCACCTGACGGCGGCCTACTACCGCAACACGATCATCCACTTCTTCGTCAACGCGGCGATCGCCGAGCTGGCGCTCCTGCGCGCCGGCGAGGACCACGTCGAGGATCGCCGCGGCACGTTCTGGGACGAGGCCATGCGGCTCCGCGATCTCCTCAAGTTCGAGTTCTTCTTCGCCGAGAAGGACCGCTTCCGCATCGAGCTCGCGGACGAGATCGCCATCCACGATGCGAAGTGGGAGTCGGCGCTCGCACGCGGCCCCGCCGCCATCCAGTCGCTCGTACGCACGTTCCGCCCGTTCAACGCGCACCGCATCCTGCGGCCGTTCCTGCATGCGTACCAGGTCGTCGGCGACACGCTCGAGCGCGAGAACCCCGCCGTGCCGGTCGATCAGGCGAAGCTGCTCGACCGCTGCCTCGGCGTCGGCAAGCAGTATCTGCTGCAACGGCGCATCACGAACGCCGAGTCGGTGTCGAAGGTGTTGTTCGAGGCGGCGCTGCGGCTCGCCAGGAATCGCGGCCTGCTCGACGCCGGCACGCCCGACCTGGCCGAACGTCGCAAGGCGTTCGCGGACGAGATCCGCTCCGCGGTCCGTCGCGCCGACGCCGTCGAGGCGCTGGTGGCGGCACGGGTGGCGCGCCTCATCCCCTGAGACCATGCGTGATCGCTGGACGCGCGGTACCCCGGACCTCACGTTCACCGACGCGGAGCTCACCGCCCTGCTCGCCGCAGCTGGCCGCTCAAGGCGTGGCCCGGCCCCTGAGGCTCATGCCGCCGACGCATTCCTTACCGCAATCCTTACCGTTCCGGGATCGATCTCCGGACGCGCCTGCCCTAGGCTCGCACGTCCGGCATCCACCCCGTGCGACGACACTGGAGAGACTGCGATGCGCCGACCGTCGACCCTGATCGTACCGTTCCTCTACGGCGTCCTTCTGAGCACGCCCGCGCTGGCTGCGGACATCCTGCGGGACGGTATCCTCACCATCGATGCCGCCCAGATCCGTGACACCTCCGACGGCGAGAACCCGGGTAGGGCATGGGAAGCCTTCCTTCAGTTCCCGGCCCCCGTCACGGTCGCCGCAGGCGACTCGCTGCACGGGACGATCGCCTTCGGCAGCGGACTGCTCCGGCTGCGGGACAATGGCGGCGGCTTCTTCGTGGTCGGCGCCGTGGAAGGGCTCGAGCAGCTGATCGTGAGCGCGAATCAGCCCGGACCGTCGCAGCAGAGCATGGTCGACACCGCCACCCGCTTCACCGATCTCCGCGGGCCGGCCCTCGCCACGGGCGGCGTACGGCTCGGGAACATCAGCGACAACGGCATCTTCCACCAGGTCGTCGTCGATTTCGTCGGGCCCACGCAGGACGTCTTCGTGAGCGGCATCACGTATCGGCTCGACCTGATCAGCGGCGGCGGCCCGTTCACGTTCGAGGGTCTCGACCTGCGCGTGCTCGCCGAGGAGCTGGAGGTCACGGCGCGACCGCCCGGCGATCTCGCCTACCGCACGTGTCTCACCGGCGAGACCGAGACCGGCGTCGACGGCACGGAGGCCTGCACCGCCGTCGCGGGCCACACCGCAGGCGGTTCGAACTCCGGCCTCGACAACCTGCGCTCGGTGGCGATCAGCGCCGACGGCGCGTCGCTCTACGCCGTGTCGGGCTTCGACGACGCCGTCGCCCATTTCGCGCGTGACACCTCGACCGCGGTGCTCACCTACCAGGGCTGCATCACCGGCGAGACCGAGAGCGGCCCCATGGGCTCGGGCGCCTGCGCGGAGATCGACGACGCCGCCGCGTCGGGCGAAGGGTCGGGGCTCGACCTGCTGCAGTCGGTGGCGCTGAGCGCGGACGGGGCATCGCTCTACACCGCGTCCGTCGGCGACGGTGCCATCGGTCGCTTCGCACGCGACCTCGTCACTGGTGATCTCACGTACCAGGACTGCATCTCGGGCGAGAGTGGCGCCGCATGCCTCGCGATCACGAGCGCCACGGTGACGGGCGACGACTCAGGCCTCGATGGGGTTCGCGCCGTCGTGGTGAGCGCGGACGGCACCTCGCTGTATGCCGCCGCCACCGGCGACGACGCCGTCGCACGCTTCGACCGCGATCCGGCCACGGGTGCCCTCACCTACCAGGGCTGCATCACCGGCGAGAGCGAGAGCGGACCCACGGGCACCAGCGCCTGCGCAGCCATCGCCAGCGCCGCGCCGGCAGGCGCCGACTCCGGGCTCGACGACGTCTTCGGTCTGGCGCTGAGCGCAGACGGGACGTCGCTCTACGTCGTCTCCCGCCTCGACGACGCCGTGGCGCGCTTCGATCGCGATCCGGCGACCGGCGCCCTCACGTATCAGGGCTGCATCACCGGCGAGCTCGGGAGCGGTCCGGCAGGCTCGGGCGCCTGCGTGGCGGTCGCGAGCGCCGCCGCAAACGGCACCAGCTCCGGGCTCGACGAGCTCTACGCGCTGGTCGTGACCGACGATGGCGCAACGGTCTACGCCGTCGCCGAGAGCGACGACGCGGTGGTGCGCATCGACCGCGACCCGGCGACGGGTGCTCTCACCTACGCCGGCTGCGTCACCGGCGAGACCGAGAGCGGACCCACCGGCTCCGACGCCTGCACCGCCATCGCGAGCGCCGCGGCAGGCGGCACGAGCTCGGGGCTCGACAAGCTGCGCTCGCTGGCGGTGAGCCCGGACGGCGTCTCGGTGTACGTCGGTTCGCCCGCCGACGACGCCGTCGCCCGCTTCGAGCGCAACCCCGACACCGGCGCCGTCGACTACGTCGGCTGCGTCACCGGCGAGCGCGAAACGGGGCCGGCGGGCACGGGCGCGTGCGACGAGATCGGCAGCATCACCACCTTCGGCACCGGCTCCGGGCTCGACAACCCGCAGGCGATCGCGGTGAGCGCCGACGGCATCTCGGTCTGCACGGCGTCCGGCAACGACGCCGCCGTCGCCCGCTTCGACCGCGAGCCGGTGCCGCCAACGACGACGACCACGACGACGTCGTCGTCGACCACCACCACGACCACCACCAGCTCGTCGTCGAGCACGCTCGCCACCACTACGACGTCGTCGTCGAGCAGCACCACGACGACGACGTCGTCGACCACCAGCACCACGCTCCCGCCCGCGACCCCGGTCGCCGGCAGGTCGCTCCTCATCACCGACAATCGCACCGTCACGAAGCGGAAGATCGAGCTCGTGGCGGCGCTGGGCAGCGGTCTCGATCCGGTCGCCGACGGCGCGGTCGTCCAGGTGTTCGGCAGCAACGACGCCGTCTGTTTCCCTCTCCCGGCATCGGGATGGAAGGCCAAGGGCAAGGCCGGCAAGCGTACCTTCAAGTACACTGACGCGGCCTTCGCGCACGGTCCGTGCAGGGCGGCGACGATCAAGGACGGCAAAACCATCACGGTGGTCTGCAAGGCCACGGCGCAGCCCATCGCGTTCTCGCTCGACGAGCCCACGCAGGGCGCCGTGGCCGTCCGCGTCGGAAGCGGGAGTCGCTCCTACTGCGCGCTGTTCGGCGGCACGGTGAAGGACGTGCAGGGGAAGAAGTTCAGCGCCCGGAACGCGCCCGCGCCACCGGCGTGTCCGGCGGCGCCGGTCGAGTGCCCGTGACCGTCACTCGGCGTGCGATCCGCACGTGACGTTGACGAACGTCCCGGTCATCGCACGCGCCCGATCCGACGCCAGGACCGTCGCCATGTCGACCACCTCCGCGAGCAGCGGGAGGCGCTGCATCAGGGTGCCACTGCCGAACCCGGCGACGCACTCCTCCAGCGTTCGCCCAGTGGCCTTCGCGTGCTGCGCGAACGTCGCCTGCACGTCCGCCGTGTCGGGCGATCCCGCGGAGCGCAGGCAGATGAAGCGCACACCCCGCGGACTCAGCTCGGCGGCCAGTCCACGCCAGAGGTGCTCGATCGCGCCGCACGCCGGCGCAAAGCCGCCGACGAACGGCGTGGCGTCGGGCGGCCCGGCGGTGATCGTCAGCACGACGCCTGCCCCCTGCGTCACCATGTGCCGCGCGACGGCCCGTGCGGTCAGGAGCTGCATGCGCGCGCCGACGAGGATCGGATGCATGAAATCGTCGATCGGCATGTAGCAGCATGTCCGCTCCTCTCGTCCGGTAGTCGAACGAGACGGAGCGGAATCGACGCTCAGGTCGCGAACAGCCGGTACATCGCGTCGATCGACTCAGGCCCGTAGGCGACGACGCCGACGGGCACGGCGTAGTCGATCGCCTCGATGATCCTGCCCGCCCACACCGGGCTGAATCCGCCGCACAGCTCGATCAGCTGGATGCCCTCGGCGACCATCTCCTTCGCCGCCGCCACGCCGTCGCGAGCGTGCGCGACGCCGACCACCTTCATCGAGAACGCCTGGGTTCCCTGGTACTGGACGAACGCGTCACCGGTCACGATGAAGCCGAACTTCGTGAGCGCCATGTCGTGGGTCCTTTCGTCGCCGCAAGATCTGCAAAGTCGCGAGCCGCGCGGTCGATTACCGTCGCACCAGATCGACTACCCCATCGAGGAGGTGCCCCATGGCCGAGCTGATCATCCACCACTACCCCGAGTCGTTCTTCGCCGAGAAGATCCGTCGCATCCTCGCCTACAAGAACCTCCCCTGGCGCTCGGTGACGCAGCCGCTACTCGCGCCGAAGCCGGAGCTGACGCCGCTCACCGGCGGGCTGCGCCGCGTGCCGGTGCTGCAGATCGGCGCCGACGTCTACGTCGACACCGCCTGCATCGCGCGACGGCTCGAGCGCCTGCATCCCGAGCCAGCCTGCTTCCCGCCGGCACAGGCCGACCTCGCCGGCATCGTCGAGGACTGGGCCGATCGTCGCTTCGTCCCGCAGGTCGTTCCGTCCGTCGTCATCGCGCTGCTGCCGGAGCTGCCCCCCGGCATGCTCGAGGATCGCGCAAGGATGTCGCCGGCACTCAGCGAGGAGAATCTCCGTCGCGCCGCGCCGTACACGCTGACGCAGGCGCTGCAATCGCTCGATCGCCTCGACGCCCAGCTGCGCGGCCGTCGCTATCTCCTCGGCGACGCCTTCACCATCGCCGACGCGGCGTGCTTCCACCCGGTCTGGTTCCTGCGCCGGACGCCGCAGCTCGCCGAGCTCGTTGCGGCCCGCCCGAACGTGTCGGCCTGGGTCGGCCGCATCGAGGGCTTCGGCCCGGGACGCGTCGAGTCCATGGCACCCGCCGAGGCACTCGCCATCGCCCGCACGTTCGACCCCACCGACATCAACGGTCCCGAGCGGACGACGGTCCCCGGGCTGGCGCCGGGAGACGCCGTGGCCGTCATGGCCGACGACTACGGCACGGAGGAGTGCCGGGGGACCGTGCTGCGGCTCACGGCGCACGAAATCGCCGTGCGCCGCACCGATCCCACCGTCGGCGAGATCGCGGTGCACTTCCCCCGCATCGGCTATCGCATCACCCGGCGGTGACGTCCGGATCCCGCCAGTGCCGTGGGTCGTCGGGGGTGACCCGGCGCGCCGGGCGGGGTATCGTCCGGGCATGGTCGACGCGGTGCCGATGCGGCGGATCGGACGGTTCTCCGATCTCGAGGTGCACGAGTACACGTGCACCTTCGGCCCCGAGGACCGGCCCTTCGAGGAACAGCACACCGCGTTCGCCATCGGCCTCGTCTACGAGGGCACGTTCCAGTACCGCACCGGTCGGACGGCCATGACCATGACGCCGGGCTCGGTCATGCTCGGCAACGTCGGGCAGACCTACACCTGCTCGCACGAACATGGCCGCGGCGATCGCTGCGTCGGGGTGTCGTTCGGCCCGGAGACGCTCGAAGACATCAAGCGCGACGCCGGCGTCCGCCTCGACGGCTTCCGCCACGCGACGTTCCCGGTCCGCGCCCGTCACTTCGCGTTCGCGAAGAGTCTGCTCGGCACCGGCGATCCGCTGCCACCCTCGGCCGAGGAGATCGCGCGCATGCTCGCGGCCGACATCCTGCGCAGCCAGAGCGACCGGCCGCTGGCGCTGGCGCCCATCACCTGGGCCGAGCGCCGTCGCGCCGTCGCCGCCTGCCAGCTCATCGAGACCCGCGGCGACGGCCCGCTCTCGCTCGCCGAGGTGGCGGCCAGTGCGGGGCTCAGCCCGTTCCACTTCCTGCGCTCGTTCAAGCGCGCGGTGGGCGTCACCCCGCACCAGTACCTGGTGCAGACCCGGCTCATCCGCGCCGCGTCGCTGCTGCTCGACACCGAGGCGCCGGTCACCACCATCGCCTACGACGCCGGCTTCGCCGACCTGGCCAACTTCAACCGCTCCTTCCGCCAGGCGCTGGGATATTCGCCGCGCGAGATGCGTCACAGCAAGATTCGCAAAGTCGCCCTGCGCACCGCCGGCTAGAACGGAGCCTCCACTCGCAAAGGAGGTTCTCGTGCTCGACCACATCACCCTCACCGTCTCCGACGTCCCCCGTGCCGTGACGTTCTACCGCCAGGCTCTCGAGCCGCTCGGGTTCCGCCTCGAGCAGGAGTACGACGGCGGCGCCGGCTTCGGCGCTCCGGGAACACCCCAGCTCTGGCTGCAGGCGGGGACGCCATCGAAGGTGCACGTCGCACTCCGTGCCCCGTCGCAGCAGGCCGTCGCCGCGTTCCATCGCGCGGCGCTCGCCGCGGGCGGCACCGACAACGGCGCCCCCGGGCTGCGCGAGAGCTACGGACCGACGTACTTCGCCGCGTTCACCCACGACCCCGACGGCAACAACGTCGAAGCCGTCACCTACGGAAAGTGAGACGACGCCGGTGCCCTACACGCTCTTCGACACCGCCATCGGGTCCATCGGCCTGGCGTGGAACGACACCGGCATCAGCGCCATCCAGCTCCCCGAGGCGACGCCCGCGGCGACGCGGGCGCGCCTCGGGACGCGTTCGCCCGACGCCGACGTCGACGGACCGCCGCCGCCGTGGGTGCGGGATGCCATCACGCGCGTGCGCGCGCATCTCGACGGGCGGCCCCAGGACCTGACGTCGCTGCGGCTCGATCCCGCGCGCGTGACGCCGTTCACGTTGCGCGTCTACGAGGCGCTGCGCCGCGTGCCGTCGGGGCGCACCGTCTCGTATGGTGAGCTCGCGCAGCTTGCGGGCTCGCCGGGGGCGGCGCGCGCCATCGGTCGCGCCATGGCGACGAATCCGTTCCCGGTCGTCGTGCCGTGTCATCGCGTGCTGGCGGCGGGCGGCAAGGCGGGCGGCTTTTCGGCGTTCGGCGGGCTCGTCACGAAGGACCGGCTGCTCGCCATCGAGCGCTCGCCGGTGCGGGTGGCGAAATCCATCCCGCCGTACGACGGCGACGCGGCGCTCCGTCATCTCACCGAGGCCGATCCGGTGCTCGGCCGGCACATCGCGCGCACCGGTCCGTTCGCGCTCGAGCTGAAGCACACGAAGGACGTCTTCGGCGCGCTCGCGGAGGCCATCGTCTATCAGCAGCTCAACGGCAAGGCCGCAGCGACGATCCACGGCCGCGTCGCCGCGCTGTTCCCGAAGCACCGCATCGATCCCGCCGGCATCCTGGCCGCCAGCGACGATGCGCTTCGCGGCGCCGGCCTGTCGCGCGCCAAGCTCGCCAGCCTGCGCGACCTCGCCGAGCGCACGCAGGCCGGCACCATCCCCACGCTCCGCAAGCTCGGCGGCATGGACGACGACGCCATCGTCGAGGCGCTCACGGCCGTGCGTGGCATCGGTCGCTGGACGGCGGAGATGCTGCTGATGTTCCGGCTGGGGCGTCCCGACGTGCTGCCCGTCGCCGACTTCGGCATCCGGAAGGGCTTCGCGAAGGTGTTCCGCTCGAAGGAGCCGCTGGCGGCGGCGGACGACATCGTGCAGCGGGCGGAGCGGTGGCGGCCCTACCGATCAGTTGCCAGCTGGTACCTGTGGCGCGCCTGCGACTGAGCCTCAGGGCTTCAGTCGCTCGGCGTCGGCGATATCCTTCGGGCGACCCGCAGCGCGCTTGTTGCGGAGCAGAGCCTCACGACCGATGAAGGGCACGACCGAGCCTTCGAGGTCGGCACCTTCGCGGCTCGCCCAGACCTCGTCGAACGACACGCCACTGATGGTGGTGAGGGTGCATTCCTCGTCACGCCGCTCGCCCGCGCGATACAGGCGCATGGGTATCTCGCTGCGTCGATAGACCGGGAGCGAACGACCAGCGAGTGCCCAGCCCTCGCGCGCCATGGGCCACATCATTCGCAGTCGATCCTCGGCGGAGACCATGGCGCTCAGATCGTCGGACGGCTCGGCACCGAGCTGATAGCGCCGGATCGGCCAGTTCGAGCGGTCGTGCGCCACGAGGCGACGATAGCATGCGAAACCGTGTACGAGGAGCAGCGAGGTCCGCACCGGAACCTCCGGAGCCGCAGCCACCTCCGCCCCCTCCGCCGGCTTCTCCGCCCAGTCGATCAGCTTCAGGTCCTGCACCGTCGTGGCGTAGAACACCTTCGCCAGCAGCAGCTCGATGAAGGTCGCCAGCGACAGGCCGCCGATCTGGGCGTAGCAGAGCGGCTCCCACAGCGGTCCGCCGTGCATCGCCAGCGGGAATCCGACGCTCCGCGCGCACGACCTCGAGGCCCGCGTTCTCGACCTGGATGTTGTCTGGCTCGAGTTTCAAGCCGCGACAGGATCGGGAGACCGCCTATCGGGCGCTCACCGCGTCACCTCCGCGGGCACGCACAGCTCCGCCGGCTTCAACGCGTCCAGGGTCTCCACACCGAACGGGTTCGCGACGTAGAGCGGGCTCACGCGGCTGAACCGCGGCAGGCTCGACTCCTTGACCACGTAGCAGAGGAGATGGCCCCGTCGATCGACCGCGGCCGGATCCTCGCCGTTCCTGCTGCTGGTGAGGCAGAGCCGTCGCGGCTTCAGGACGTCCACGGTTCGATCCCCGAAGCGGTCGCCCACCGCGACGCCCGTCACCCGCACGAACCGCGGCGCGCCCTTGGCGGATCCGATCCGATAGCACTGGAAATGGTCGAGTATCGGATCCGCGAGTGGAGCCGCCGGGGGCGTGGTGGCGACCCCGGACGGCACGTGGACCGCCTCGGGCTTGATCACCTTGAGTCGGAGCGTGCCGAACCGGTCCGTCGCCGCGACCGCATCGAGCATCGCGAACGACGTTGCGCGCTTCGTCTGGTAGGCCTCCAGATGACCCGCGTGCGCAGGGGCGGTCGGGTCCGTCCCCGCGAGATCGCTCGGCGCGCAGAGCTGCGCCGGCTTCTTGACCATCACCGCAGCGGCCCCGAGCTGATCGGCCAGCGTGACGGTGCGCGAAGTGAACGCGGCCGTCTTCGCCGTCCGCTTCGCCTTGTAGCAGATGAACGGATCCGGGCAGTCGAGCCGGATGTCGAGGTCGGTCACTGGCGGCGGGATGGTGAGCACCGGCGTCTCGACCACGCAGCCGGCGCGCTCGGCACGGACGATGTAGTACCCGGCGATCACGTCCCACCCGAAGTGCCCGGTCGCGTCGGTCGCGTCGGGGTTGGTGCGATTCGTGGGTGCCATGATCGCGCTGCCGTCGGGAACGACCGTGAACGGCCCGAGCGGTTCGTCGGCCCGCAGCAACGTGACGGTGACGCCGGAAAGGCCCGCGCCCGACCGGCTGCGCACGTATCCGCTCGGGTCGATGTAGACGTTGAAGTCGCTCTCCTCGATCGACGTGTCGGGGCAGGTCACCGTGGTCTCGATCAGCGCCACGTACGTCGTGCGCATCCATGGCGGGATGACCGCCCGGTACGATCCCGACGCGGCCGGGGTCTCGAGCATGTCCCCCTGCGCGATCAGGACACCGGTCTCGCGCACGTGATACCCGGCCGTGCCGCCGGCGCAGCCCGTCGTGACCACGGTGACGTTCCCGCCGCCGACGCGTGGGATGCCATCGAACCCGATGCCAGCTCCCGGCACGGTGGTGTCGGCGGGCAGCGGCTGCGGAGGCTTCAGGACGATGTCCCGGCCGCTCGAGACGTCGGTCCCCGACACGACGATGTCCACGATCGCACCCGGCAGGTAGCTCGTCGCTGCCGGTGCGTTCGCCTGGACGCGATACGTGCCGGGCGGGAGGCCCGCGACGCTGTAGGCACCGCCCGCATCCGTGGTGCGGACGGTGCAGCATCCGGCGCCACATATCTCGACCGGCGACCCCGCCAGCTCGTTGCCCGTCGTCGCCGAGCCCGCGTACGTGATGCCGGCGATGGTGGCCCCGACGCCGCCGGTGCAGTTGTAGTCGCAGACGTCGCCGACGCCGTCACCGTCCGCATCGTCCTGCGACGGATTGATCACCGAGGGACAGTTGTCCGTCGCATCGCCCACGCCGTCACCGTCTTCGTCACCAGGGACGCCGACGTGGCTGCACTCGCCGCCCCCGTCGCAGACGTCCAGCGTCGGCAGTCCATCGTCCGTACATGGCGTGCCGGCCGCGGCGGCACAGGAGTCCGCCGGCTCGTTGCAGGTGTCGTCGCACTCGGGCCCGGTCGGGCAGGGATCACCCGCGTGCGCGAGGCACGCCCCCGCGACACAGCTGTCGGCGCCGTTGCAGAACACCCCGTCGGCGCACGCGCCGCCGTCGGGAACGTCGCACCCGTGCGTCGTCTCGTCGCACTGGTCGTGGCACGGGGGGCCGCCGGCGCACGGATCACCGGCGCTGATGCACGAGCTCGACCCGTTGCAGACATCCACTCCATTGCACCAGAGACCGTCGTCGCACGGGGTGCCGGCGGGCGCGACGCAGGAGTCGAAGGGCTCACTGCACGTGCGCTGGCACACCGCCCCACCGGCGCAGGGGTCGCCCGCGTGCACCGCACACACGGCGGCAGCGCAGGTGTCCGCGCCGTTGCAGAACACGCCGTCGTCGCACGACGTGCCATCCGGCACGCGACACTCGTCGGTCGCTTCGTTGCAGGCGCGCTCGCAGGGCTCGGCTCGGAAGATGCACGGGTTGTTGAACGGAGGGGGCGACGCCGGATGGCACGACCCGGCATTGCAGACGTCGGGACCGTCGCAGAAGAGACCGTCGTTGCACGGCGTGCCCGGCGGGGCGATGCAGTCGTCGGCGGCTTCGTTGCAGACGTCCTGACACTGCGAGCCGCCGGCGCAGGGGTCGCCGGCGTGCGCCGTGCAGGTGGTGCCGGCGCAGGTATCGGTGCCGTTGCAGAACAGGCCGTCGTCGCACGGCACACCGTCGGCGGGTACGCACACGTTCGGCGTCCCGGTGCAGGTCCAGCACGGCTCCAGGACGCACGTACCGCTGCAGCCGTCCCCGTTGCGTCCGTTGCCGTCGTCGCACGACTCGCCCGCATCGACGACGCCGTTCCCGCAGTCGACACGCAGGACGACCACCGAGGCCTGGGTACCCGGCTGCGCGATCGACGATACGTACACGTGCCTGCCGTCCGGGCTCACCGCGACGTTGCTGTTGCCGGTCATGCCGGTGACGCCGTTCACGCCCTGTGCCGCGACGTCCACGAGCGTGAGATCGCTCGTCGACGGGTCGAGCGCGAAGACCCGCAGCGCGCTCGCATAGACGCCGTCGAACACTCGCGTGCCGTCCGGACTGAATGCGTTCGGCCCGTAGCCGGTCGACGCCGCCTCGACGAAGGTCAGGAGTCCGGTCGCGAGACTGCGACGAAAGGCGAGGAGCTTCCGGGCGCTCGACGACGACACGACGACGGTCGCGCCGTCGGGGGACACCGACAGACCTATCGGGTACGCGATGTCGGTGACGCCCGCGACGCCGTTGCGCATCGTCTCGAGCGCGACGAGGCTTCCGCTGACACCGTTTCGAGCGAAGACCGTGACGGTGTCGTCCTCGTCGAGGTTGGTGGCGAGGACGGTGGTCCCGTCACCACTCACCACGACCAGCAGCGGAACGGCGCTCGTATTGGCGACCGACACCGCGTCGACCAACGTGAGACTGCCGGTGCCCGCATCGCACGCGAAGTGCGTGACGTAGTGCGTGTTCCCGTCCCGTGCCGCCACATAGGCGTGCGCACCATCCGGGCTGAACGCGAGATCGCCGATCAATCCGATGCCGGTGACACCGGCGACGCCATCGATGATGGTCTGGGCGAGCGTGAGCGCCCCCGTACTCGCGTTTCGCGAGTACACGCGGATGTGGCCGTTGCTGGTCGCATAGACGTGGCCACCGTCCGGACTCACGACGACGCGGAGGGCGGCGGGTGCGACCACCTCGACCGGGGTGATCGCGCCCGTCGACGCGTCGCGGGAGAAGACGCGCACGCCGCTGACGAGATCGGCCGCGTAGACGTGCGCGCCGTCGGGGCTCACCGTGACGTCCTCCGGACGTTCGCCGAGGCCGAGCGGCTCGGCTTCGACGAAGGAGAGCACCGACGCGGCCTGCGCGTCGGCAGCCAGCATCAGGACGACGGCCACGAGGCCGAGAACCTTCCGTGCAACGCGAGCCCGCATATCGATGCCCCCTCGCCCGCAAGAGCAACCGATGTGCCATCGGCGCCGGCCGAGCCCGCTCGACGGGGCGTGCATCGCGACGTCGACGACCGCGGACATGGGATGCGGCGTTCAGATGCCGTGAAGGCGCCTTCAGAGTCGCGCCTTGCCCCGTTGGTGTCTTCGGCGCTATCCGTCCCGCACGACCATGGCCACGCTGGTTCGAGCCGCTCGTGACGACGACGCCGCCTTCGTGGCCTCGACCATCCTGGCGGCGTCTCGCTCGCACCTGACGCGCGGCGCGTGGGACATCGCGCTCGCCCTGCCGACCGACGGCGTGCTCTCGGTGCTCGAGCGGCTGGCCGTGGCCACGCCGCCGTCGTTCTGCTCGGCGCGCGGCTTCCTCCTGGCCGAAGTCGACGGCTCCCCCGCCGCCGCACTCTCCGCCTACGATCCGGGTCTCGTGGCTCCCACCGATCCCGCCATCGACGCCGCCCTGATCGCGATGGGATGGAGCCAGGCCGACATCGACCAGTCGAATACCCGCCTCGCCCCCTTCATGACGTGCACGCCCGCCCAGGAGCACGGCACCTGGATCGTCGAGTGGGTGGCGACGCGACCCGAGTTCCGCCGCCGCGGGCTGGTCGAGCGGCTCCTCGGCGACATCCTCGCCCTCGGGCGCGACCGCGGCTACGCCGACGCCCAGATCGCGATCCTCATGGGCAACACGCCGGCGCAGCGCGCCTACGAGAAGATGGGGTTCCACCTCACCCAGGAGCGCACCCACCCCGAGTTCGCGACGCTGGTCGGGTGCCCCGGCATCGCCGAGCTGCACCAGCGCCTATGACGGACACCCTGCGCGCCGACGCCGTCGTCGTCGGCACGGGCGCAGGGGGCGGTCCGACCGCCGCACTCCTTGCCGAAGCAGGGATGCGGGTGGTCGTGCTCGAGGCCGGATCACGCTACGGCGCCGGCGACTTCACCGGCGACGAGGGCGAGATGACGGCGCGCCTCTGGAAGCTCGGCATGGCCGGCAACTCGCTGGCCCTCTACGCCGGCGCCTGCGTCGGCGGCTCGACCGTCATCAACGACGCCCTCTGCTTCCGCACCCCACCGGAGATACTCGCCCACTGGCGCGACGATCACGGGCTCTCGGGTCTCACCGACGACCGCTGGGCGCCACTCGTCGACCAGGTGTGGTCCGACGTCCACGCCGTGCCGACGGATCGCGCCCACCAGAGCAGGAACGCCGAGGTGCTCGCCGTGGGTGCGGCGAAGCTGGGCTGGGCCGCCGGCCCCACGCCGCGCAGCGTGCGCGACTGCGTCAACCTCGGCCTGTGCAACTTCGGGTGCCCGAGCAACGCCAAGCAGTCGACGCTGCTGGCGTACATCCCGCGCGCCGAGCGCGCCGGCGCGCGCATCCTGCCCGACACGCGGGTGGAGCGTCTGCGCATCGAGGGCGGCACGGTGCGCGGCGTGACCGCCACGCGCGGCACCGGAACGACCCTCGACGTCGAGGCGCCGCTCGTCTGCGTCGCCGCCGGCGTGCTCGAGTCACCCGCCCTGCTGCAGCGATCCGGCGTGGCGGCGGGTGACGGCGTCGCCTTCCACACCACGGTCCACATCACCGCCCGCTGCGCCGAGCCGATCCACGGCTACTACGGGCCGACGATGGGCTACGCGGTGAGCGAGTTCAGCGACGTCGCCGGCCACCGCGGCCCCGGGTTCATGATCGAGAACGTGTCGGTCATGCCGGTGGCGACGGCGACGGCGCTACCCGGCTTCGGCGCCGTCCACGCCGAGCGCATGGCACAGCTGTCCCACCTCGCACGGGCGTTGGTGGTGAACCACGACCGCACGCGCGGGCGCATCGACGCCGACGGCGCCGTCACCTACGACCTCGTGCCCGACGACATCGAGCGGCTGCGTCGCGGCATCCGTGAAACGACGCGCGCGTTTCTCGCCGCGGGCGTGGAGGAGGTGTGGCTGCCCGTCGACGGCCTCCCGGCGGTACGCACCGAGGCCGACCTGGCCGCGCTCGACGCCGCGACGCTGACGCAGGCGGGATTCTCGATGGTGTACGCCGTGCATCTCTTCGGCGGCGCCGCGATGGGCACGGTGTGCGACGAGGACGGCGCGGTGCGCGGCGTACGCGGGCTCTACGTCTGCGACGCGAGCACGCTGCCGTCGAACACCGGCGTGAACCCGCAGATCACGATCATGGCGAACGCGCTCCGCATCGCGGGCGGGATCGTCGCGCGGGGACGCGCATGACGTCGCTCGACACCGCGGCGGCGGCGCTCGATCGCCGCGCGTTCCTGAAAGCGACCGCGCTGATCGCCGGCGCGGGCCTGTTGCCGGCCGGCTGCGGCGGAGGCACGCCACCGCCACCGGACGTGACGCTCGTCGTCCTCACACCGCGGACCTACGCCGTCTTCAATGCCGCAGCCTGCACCCTGATCGGACCGCGGGGGGCCGCGCTGATCGAGGCCCGGATGATCGATCCGGCCGCCGCGGCCGACGCCATCCTGGCGCGATCGCCGGGACTGGCGGGACCGTTGTCGCAGGCGCTCCTCGTCCTCGAGTTCGGCATCTGGCCGCTGGTGCGCAAGGTCCGGCCCTTCACGTCGCTCACGATCGGGGGCCAGCGCGCCGTCGTCACCGACCTCGCGGAGTCGGGGATCGAGCTGAAGCGCGCCCTCTATGGGGGCATCCGCTCGCTGACGATGGCCACCTTCTATGCCTCGCCGACGAGCCGGGCCCTGACCGGCTATCCGGGGCCGTTCGGCATGGGCGACGTGACCATCGCGGATGCGATGGTGCCGAGCTCCTGACGCGACGCGGCTTCACAACTTTGTGTTGACGCCCGTCGCGTGGCGACCGTACACCGAACGGCGTGGAAACCCGCCGTCGCGCCCGCCACCTCGTCGCCGTCGTACTCGTCGTCGCCTCCGCCGCGTCCGCGCGCGCGGCGGTATCGCCGGAGCGCAAATGCCAGGCCGCCGCGGCCAGCGCCGGACGCCAGCTGCTCGGCCGCTCGCTGGCGCTCCTCGGCGCCTGCCGGCGCGACATCGCGCGCGGCGTGCTGCCGCCCGGCACCGACTGCGCG